>NZ_JACCDE010000024.1 GCF_013415125.1 Vreelandella glaciei
GGTCAGCTTTTCAGGTACCATTTTGGAAGCGGCTGTTGGTGTTGGTTTTTGGTGTAAGGCCCTGAAACGTTAACACTTTCAGCCGCTTTCTTTTATACCCTGTGAGAAATCCGGGCTAGAAGGCTTGTCCTGGCCCGATTCATTCGGCTGCTGGTTGTTCTGATCTTCAGCCACGGTCAACCTCCACGACGATCATTCGGGGCTGATCGCGCTCACTTACCGTGTCCCCTTCCAAGGAAACAGCAACGACGCCATCGCGGTAGAAGTCACGAGGCTCGACTTCAAGGGAGGTATCAGAAGACAGCCGGTAAATATTCACGACATGGCCGGAACCACGGTACTGGGTTTCCGCTGTGAGCTTGAGCGTGCCGCCATTAGGCATTTCAAGTCGGGCACTAGGCGGGGCGCCAGCCGGCTCAAACCCGCTAGGGCGAGCCCCCTGGAAAGCGGACAGGATAGTGTCAGCAATCCAACGATCCTTGGGCCGGCTTTCCCTTTCGGGCTCTGCGGATAGGTCAGGGGCGTTTCGATACCGGAACACCTGGGCATCGATGCCGCTTTCCGGCGCTAGCTTCACCGTGAAGGCCTCGCCGCTTCGCAGCTGGATGAAGATAGAGAACGGGTCGGCTTCGTCTGCAGGACGGATGAGGAGACCACGTTTGCCATCAGTCGGCACAGGGTTGTCACGCAACTCGGCCTCGGGGGGGATAACAATCGTAGAGTACGGCTCTGGGAATACCAGCCGGTTATAAGCATCGGTGGATACAACCACCTTCTGGACATCATCGCTGGCGCTGACAAAGGTGGCGACGGCAAGCGCCGCCACCATGACCAGCCCCTGCATCTTAGGCTTTTTCATTCGTCCTCCAAAGAGAAACCAGCGACATACGGAACGCCACCGCTGAAGGAATAGCGGACACGGTAAGCAATCGGTTCGTCTTCGATCTGTTCGGTGCCATGCCAAGCCCGCAAGCGCCCATAAACTCGCACTGTGCCGTCTAGGACTTGGGTCCCTTCAATGAACAAGGCCTGGGTACGCTCAGATTTCTCCAGGTCTGGAATCCGTGCTTGTAGATCATTGCCGACCTTGGCATAGAGGGCCGGCGTCATCCGGTTCTGGAACCGAGCGTATTGGCTTCTCACGTTCCTTGGGGTCCAAGAGCTGTGCAGCTGGGCATCCGCCATGGCTATCTCAGTGAGGTAGCTCGCATCGGTATAACCAGCGCTGGCGCCCACCTCGACCGGCCCATCCACGACGTGCAGGTTGTAGGGAACCAGCCGGGTTGGCATATTGGCGCTGAGCTGGACATAGCTCTGCAAGACATAGATCAGCAACCCAGTCAGGAGCAGGGTGCAGAACATCCAGCCCCTGGCAGCGACCCACTGATTTCGCAATGCATTGAGGTATTTCATCAGCGAATGTACTCCAATCGCATTGGCCTAGGTGCGTATTTGCCAAGCAGCGGGTCTAACTTGAGCCCCATCCGCCACAAGACATGCTGCACTTGTCCCCGCTTCTGGCCGGCACGCATCTTCTTAGCCATCATCATGAGAAAGATCCCCGCAAATAGGCCTGGGATAAAAAACCGCATGATGATGCCCACGCCGATCACCATGATGGCGACAACCACCTCGGTCATCTCCCAGGCGAAGATGGGGATAGGGGCATCAACATCCTGCGGTATCCGATAGGACTCGTTAGACATGACCCGCGACTCCTAACTCAGGTGCCTGAGAACCAGCTGAAGATTTCCTTGATCATGAAGGGGCCGACCGCAAAGGCACCGGCGATCCCTAGACCCAGGAACGCAGGGGCAGCAGATTGACGTCCAAGGCCCACCAGGCAACCGATGATCAGCGCCAGAATGGAAATGCCGATACCGAAGGGCCCATGCGCCAGCTCTTCAACCTTGTCAGCGAAGTCTTCAAAGTCTTCCTGTGCCCATGCTGGCATCGCCAGGAAAGCGGTAGTAGCAACCAACAGTGAGCGCTCTGCTGCTCGCTTCTTGTTCATGCGGAGGCATTCGACTAGATGAGCGAGCTTGCCCTGCTTGGTTGTGGCCTGGGTATCTACGGAAGTAGTCATTGGTACTGATCTCCTAATGTCGCGAGGACTTCGTTTGCGTATTGCTGGCCTGCCGGACTATTCGGCGACCCAGCGTTGTAAGCGGCCAATGCCGCCTCCCACTCGCCGTAGCGCGTGATGTTGTCGTAGAGAATCCACGTCCCTACAGCGAAATTCGTACACTCATTTTCCAACAACTCACGCTCGGTAATTCCCCATTGCTGGAGGTAATTCCGGTTGGTTTCCTGGTCGAGCCACCATGTATTGACTTGCATAGCGCCTAGGTCGTAAGTGCCATTCTTGTTCGGACCTATGCGACCCACTAATTGCCCTCGGCTGCCGCTCTCTTGAAGACGCACTGCCGCGACAATCTCGATGGGTACTTGGTAGTAATCAGCGATTTCAGGGACACAATCAGGTAGGGCAATCATTGACCACCTCCTAGCGCTGTTCTTCAGCCACTGCCGCGGATTCCCCAGCGCCAGCTTCGTCGTTGGTTTCTTCTGGGGTGTTCTGCGCTTCAGGCTTGGCCACATCAAACGGCGTCATCATCCGCTCAGCGACCATGGCAGTGGGGCTGACACGATCCATCACCAGCCCGACCTCCAGACTTTCCTCGAAGCCGCCTTCTGCTCCTGGTTTGGGGATCTTTCGCAATAGGCCGGTAACTCGTCCCTCAACATGAAGGGCGGTGCCGGCCTCGTACTCGACAAGTCGATCGACAACGCGCCCAAAAGCAGCCATGGACACCACGCCGGTATGCTGAAAGGAGCGCCCCAGGTCCGGTCGGTCAGGGCCGATCTGCAGGTACGCTGTGGAGGGTGGTCCCTCCTTCTCGGGAGTTTTCACCCCCCTCAGCAAGCCAATCGCAATGAAACGATTGAAAAGATGTTTTTCGATGTTGCCCTCGATCATCGGGGCAGCCGGCTGGATGTTGTTGGCCACCAACTCGGCACTCAGGTGCTGCTCACCCGTGTGGTGTGCACGGCGCACAATGCCGCCAACATGGCCGAAAATTTCAATGTAAGAATCAACATCCAGCTTGGCTGCGCGATCAGATAGATGATTCGGAATTCGGACAATGATCTGATTTACAGATTGGATTAGGGCTTCTGTGCTTCGCTTGTTCTTACCAACCTTGAGCACCATCAGGCCAGAACGACCGCGCTCCTTTGGCGTCTCTTTTCGTAGAATCTGGGCGTGGGCGATAAAGACGTTCATTGGTCTGCCTCCAGGTAAAAAATCTCGGCGCGACGGTTTGCCGCCCGCGCTTCATCAGTCGTGCCGTCAACCAACTTGGGATAGATGCCATGCCCTTCCGTCAGGAACCGGGCCTTTGGCCAAGCCAAATGGAGCTGTCCCGCGATCGCATCAGCGCGGCGCTGTGAGAGTGAAATGTTGTAGGACTCAGGGCCGATATGGTCGGTGTACCCAACAATGAGCACACGGCCAGCCAGGTCTTCTCCTTCCAGGAAGGAAGCCATTTCACGCTGAGAGGTAGGCGTCAGCGTTGTTGAGTCGAACTCGAAATGGAAGCGCGCCAGAGGCACAGACTCCATGGCGTCCTTGTAGTCATCCGGCATTGAGGCATGGCGCTGCTGCCAATAGGCCTCGTCGTAAACGGTGCCGCCGTAAGCGTAGCGATCAAGCCCCTGGCCAGCCCCGTAGTACCAGTTGGTGGTACGGGTCGCGTTGACCCCTTGAAGCGTATAGGCAGGGATCACCACATGCCGACTGGTCATCGTGTTATACGAATCAGGTAGCGTTGACGTGCGTGCGTGCTCCAGAGCCGGAGGATGTGCTGCACAGCCAGCAAGAACAGCTGTCAGCGAGACAGCAAGCACAGGGTTTCGCAGTGTCATCAAAGGTTCTCCAGGTACTTGATTACCGCCTCGGCCCTCTCGGCAACGTCTCCCGACAGGCTCAATAGCTTCACTTCAGAACGAGACACAGCGACAAAGGCAGGGTACTCACGAAGACCTGCCCGACCAGCAAGCCTCGCTGCTCGCTCAATCGCCTCGACAGAGCTGGGATCGCTGATATGGTCGTCCGCAAACTCGTTCCACCGAACTTGGGGAACATGCAATTGGAGGTGCGCCAGCACATCGTCATAGTCCTTGAGGGGAACCCCGGTTTCGCCAGCCGTGAGAAAGGCTTTCCGAACGTCATTGGCAACCCCTGGAATAGAGCGAGATGCGTAAAAGGCGCGTTCACGCCATGCGCGTTCAAGGCCGGTATGGGAAGGCAGGGGAGCGTAGCGGTACTCCAGGCCCGCCGCTTCGACGGCTGCCTGAATAGAAGAGTGGTGTTTGTCCATGGCCTGGCAGTGCGGGCAATCGAAGCTGGCAAACTCAACCAGCGCCAGAGGCTGATCATTTCCGGCATGAGCGCCAGCAGCGAGCCCCAAGGTGGCCACGGTGACACCGAGAATTCTACGGATGGGGTGTAGCAGGCGGGTAGGGGAAATCATTGGTCGCTCTCCCCCGACTGATCACTAGATTCGTTACCTTGGTGGCTTTCGATCCAGGCGTCTTCGTGCAGCAAGCGCCACACGGTAAAGCGACAAGCATAGTCAGCTGATTCAAACGCCTCATGCACCGATTCCTGTTGCTTAGGAAAGGTTAGCTGCGTCAGTGAAGTTGCCACATTGCCAAACCAAAGAACGGGCTGACAGGTTCGCTCAATTCGAGCTTCTGAATCGGTCGCCAGGACAATCCATGCGACCCAAACTAATATGGCCACGCCAATAAGCGTGCTGCCTCGCATCGCCATCATCTCAATTCCGCCTCCCAGCGGTGCTCTCTCATAGGTGCCCTTAATGGGCCTCGCAGGTAGATAGGGCAGCCACTGACACTTAACCGGGGGAAGTAGAGATTTTTTTGCGCGAGTCGCTTTGCTGTCGCATGCCAAGGCTTAGAGGGAGATGAAAACGACTATCGAGGGAGGCTTAGAACAGGGAGAGCTGGGTTTCTTTAGATCGAGGAGAGGGGGAGGCGCCGCTTTGCTCATTGTCGGCTTTTAAATACTCTCCAGAGGCATCATCAACACCAGCGAGCCACGCCATATCCTCAGGCGACCAAGGACGATAAGGAGAGGGCTGATAGTTGCCCAGCGTTTTGTGTATTTCATGAGACAGGAGGTAAGCCTCGTAGCACCCTTGATCCATTACCTTTCCGTTAGGATGTGTTTTCGGAATGCTAACCCAAATGCTAAAGCTGGCGCGATCGCATCGACCGCGCTAGCTTACTTCTTACTGGGCGGGCTTATCAGCCACCAGGATAGTCACGTTTACGCCAGTCCCAGCGAACTCACCCTGATAGCTAGCAGTCCATTCCACCTCCCAGCCCGGCAGTAGATCCTTGTCGAGCATGCTGCCGGGGAGGATAGCCACAAGGCGCCCGCCAGGAGCTAGACAACTCGCTGCGGCTTCAAGATGATGCAGGGCTCGACCTTTGCTGTACGGAGGGTTCATGACTATTTTGGTGTAGCTTCTGGCCGTATTTGCCCACTCCAGAAAGTCGGCTTGATGGCAGCGAAACCCCTTCGCCGCTAGCACCTTGCAATGCAGCGGTGCCAGCTCGACACAGGTAGTCCGATCTTTGGGAAGCATATCAGCAATATGGCCCTGGCCAGCACTTGGCTCCAGCACCGTATCCTGGTCGTTGATCTCGGCCAATTCTACGACCTCATACGCCAAGCGCTCCGGGGTAGGGTAATACTGGTGGCTCTTATGGTCAGGGATGCAACCACTGGCAACAATCTCATCCAAAATCGGCTTGGTGTGGTAGTCGAACTCGAACCACGACACTGCGCCGTTATCACTGAATACCTTAACCCCACCGATGGCCTTGAGCACCTGCTCAGCCTCAGCCAACGCTACCTTATCCTTCACTCCATAATCGAACTCAATCGCCCAAGGGTTTTCTGTCTTCGGCGACCGTGTTTCGAGATGTCGAAGGTGGCTAGGGCAGCGGGTAGGGACGCTGCGCATGGAACCGAGTAAATTGATGACCGCAAATTGAAGTGGGCGATCCATTAGCACAAAGTCTTTAGGCTTGCGCTTAGGCGGGGTGCGGAACTGGGAAGGAATTGCTGTCGGGTGCAAATGCGCCAGCACTTGGTTTAGGCGAAAAGCGATTTCGGGGTGTACCTCAAGATGCGCCGTGCCTTTTTTAAAGACCTTCAGGTACAGAGCGCCACCATCAACCATAAACCGCTTGCCTGGGGTGCGCCGTGCAATATCAATCAATCGGCTAGAGGCCTGCCAGTTTGGTTCATCCCGGCCCATAAATTTAGCAATGACTGAGCGAAGGTCATTGATATGGCCTGCCTGGTCATGATTCACCGTCTCATAGGAAGTGACGACATAATTGAGGATCATCCGTTTGTAGAAACCTTCAGGCCGATTGGTAACATGCTCACGGCTTAGGGCACGGAATATACCGTCGACACGCTCAGCTAGGAAGGTGCCGCGCATCATTAGCAGCTCGGTCAGGGTTGCCCTTACGGTTTCCTCAGTGAAGTCAGGGGTTTTCATCTCGTTAATCTGCTCCCACCACTCGCTACGGCGAGTCTGAGGCATGAAGTCGAGAACATCGGTCATCTTCAAGGCCCGGTCCCAATATTCAGCGTTCAGCGCTGCGATCGCGCCTTCTTCAATAAAAATATTCTCTGTGGACAGTGATGAGTAACGTGTGTTGTCGTGCTTGCGATTGCCCTGGATGAAGTAGTTGACGACACCTTTACGATCACCATCAAACAGTGCCGCCACTTCTTCCACACGCCTACGCATTGCGTTGTAGCGCCCCACCAGCCCATCGACCATATCTGTCGAGGCCGGGGCGAAGAACTCCCCCATATCTCCAAGATATTCTGTGCTGTCATAGCTATCAATGGCTTCGTGAATCATGGTCCCGTTCCCTATTTAGTGATCTATTACAAGCGAGTTTCCGAGGTGCCTGGCTTCCTGCGTAGGTGACGCCGACCGGCTGCCTTCGTTATGATGTAAACACTTTAATGCAGAATTACTGTTTACGGCAAGTAAAAATGTGTTCAATGCACACTTTTTAGGGGATACCATGTCCACAGATGACATCAGCACTCAACAGCTATACGCGGCACTGGCAAGGCTTAGAATGAAGGGTCGTGCATGTGATGCAGCTTCAGATGTGATTATGAAGGTGTGCGATACATACGCTAAAGCAGCCAATATGCATGGCGTGTCCAGAGCTGCTGTTTCTCAGGCAGCAAAGCGAATACAGGCGGAAGTAGATCGGGTGTTCGTGGCAGTCGAGGTGAGATTGCCCAAGGACAAGCTGCTGGCGCTGGATGAATGGCTAGCGAGCCAAGGAGGGTCAAGACTAACCAGCAGCGACGCTGAGAAAGGAGAACCGTAGTAGGTTAAGGCGGGGAATATTGACAGGGGAAGCGGGCTGGCAAGCCAACCCGCTGCATCACATCCTGGATGAAGGTGCTATATAGGCCCAGCAAGTCACAAAGAGGGGCGGCGCTCGCCTGCTTCGGGCGGTGCATACTGGCTAAGGGTAGCCTCCAACTGCTCGGGTATCTCAAGGCAAGAACGAAGCTCGCATTGAGCATGGATCAGTAGCGCCAACTTGGGTGTCCACTCAGGAAGCCCGAGATGGCCGACATACTCCTCAGCGACAGGGCCAGCCAGAAACTCAGCCGCAGAGAACTGGTGCTTGAGGTTGTTGCTCTTTAGGTCATCAATTGCTTTCAAAAATACTTGCGTGAGTAACTGGCGGTGGGGCAGCAGCTCCTGCGACTGATGGCAATCGGTCGACACAATGCTCTGGCCTGGGATAAGCACATCAGCAAGTGCGGAAATTTGTGAGTCCATGATCTAACTACTCCTGCCCAGTGCCAGCCGCAAGGCTTTGAAAGTGACTGTTGATTGAAGCCATGACCTTCAACGGGTTGGCCACGCGATCAAATCGAGCTTCGCTTGTGCCAGTGCCTGCCGCAGACATTTTCACCGTCCCATATCCTAGCAATCGACCCAAGATCGTCTGGTTCACTTCGGTCGAACGAATGTGATGAATAAATAGGGGTGTAACACGCCTGGCAATAATGCCGTGCCGCTCTATCACGCGATCGGGGCCTATGACGTACTCGTGAGCAAGGCGCTGATAGGCGATGTTCAGCAGTCCCCAGGCGGCCAACCCCATCCCTGCCCAGGAAAGGATGTTCGTCAGAGTCTCTGGAGCGTTTGCCCCAGCGAGGGTAAAGGGGGCATGAGGAGCAAAGTGCAATGCTGCCCCCAAGGGTACGAGCAACCAGTGTCCCAGCAGGGCGCGGTGACTGACTCGGAAGGTGGTCTTGCTTATCATGGGTTTCATCTCCCGGCTGCTGCCACCTCCGCTTCTTTCAGTCGGTGGCTCAATTGTGATTCTGCCGTTTCAACGTGGAAAAGCTCGATGCTGTCATCCGGCCAGCGGATCAGGACGAACCCATCTCGAAGCAGGTGGGTTAGAGGGGTAGGGCCAGAGATGACAGGTAACGAAGGGCCTTCGAGTGTGTGGAGTTCCCACCGACTGGCTGAGCGGTCATGAAAAAGAGCTGCGTTGTCAGCGCCACCTGGCCAATCCAGGTCACAGTCGCGTTCAAGACGCCTAACAAGCTGTCTCGCCTGGCGGGAATTACGCGGCCCGCTCATAGGCAACCTCCAGCCCACACACTTTCTTTACAGCACACTCAATTTCTTGGCGCACCCGGTCCATCGTCAGTAACCGCGCCCCCTCCTCATCAATGATCAGCGTCAGTGTTTCGTTGGTTTCGCGCAGGGCCGCCCTATCTACGACAAGTCGTGAGAGTAGGGAAAGCTCGTCGTGCGCGTTCGCAATAAGAGCACCTGAATCCATAATACCAACCTTAATTATACTAGACGACATTTTTTAAATATGAATATGTGACAATTTTTACGGATTCCCCGCCATTACTAATTGCCATTATTACTGATTTACGGCGCTGCGTTTGCGATGATTCGGGATTGTGTAGAGAATACTTTGTCTGGAAATGCTTCGCAGAGTTTTAAATATAAAACGTCGTATGGTATAAATTATATATCTATAAGTAGCTTTGCCTGAAACCATCAAAACAACGGATTAAAAGGGGATCAAAATGACTATCAAGCGTACTCTCATGGGTCTGGCTGCCACATCAATGCTGCTGTTGGCTGCTGGTTGTGCTGCCCCGCAAGGGTCTGGCATGTTGCAGAACTCAGCCGTCAGCGCGATCACTGATGTGCTAGGAAGTCGCAACAACAATAGCGTCAGCGCAGCAGGAGCAGACTCGGCCAGTCACATGCAGGGCGTTCAGGGTTTGGTTAATGGCGGAAAAGCAGGTATGAGCGATGCCGCCTACGGTGCTGTTGGCGCTGGCGCGCTAGGTCTGGCTGACAAGGGGATGCGAAGCGCTTTCACCGCATTGCAGGGCGAATCCGAAGTCGGGTTCGAGGACGTTGCCAACATGAAACAGAACATCGTCAAGAGCGATACTTATGTCGATGGTGAAGGCCGTACTTGCATTGATTACCACATCACTGTCACTGGTGGCCCCGAGGACAATGATCAGAATGTCACGACTTGCCAGAATGCCGGTGGCGACTGGGAACGAATCTGATTCGATCAGCGGCCACTCTATTAGTGGCCGCTCAGCTTTTGGAGGGCAAAATGGCTGACGATAATCTCAACACCTCGCGGTTCGATAAGTCTGCTTTGGACATGACGAGACTGGAAGCCTTCACGATGACTGCCATGCACGCCATTCTGCTTGGTGAGGGAGGGGGTAAGCTCAGTCCCGAAGAAGTCGCCGAGAACGCGGCAGCCTGTGCCGAAGCGGCCCTTTCCGCTGCCTCTGAAACGCTCGATGACCAGGACACTGAGCCGAGTTAAACCCATGCCAGACTGCAAGTACGCGATCGGGCAGCAACCTTTATGGTGGGCTGCCCGATTTCGTTTGATGACTACCGCTTTGTTTCGCATGCGAAACAATCTTGGGGCATCTAAAAGATGTTATGTGACCGTCCTTCCCCTACCCTAAGTAACGCCGGTAGTTCTTTGTGTAGTGGTGACTAAAATCGACCATTTCATCATGAAATGGTCCAATGTATAGAACTATACTTGAGGCTTGTTCCCAAGCCCTGAGAGAGGCATTTCATGGCTCACCTGCTGTCATCCACTAAGACCAAACAGGCTAAAGGGGTGACCACCCTGCCCACAGGCCATCTTCCCCAAGTGTGGGTGGACACGGTGGGAACTGCTTGAAGCCGATGTCACACTTTTGCCTGCACGTAACAACTCTAAGTCATGCTCAAAGGGCTCTCTCAGCGGTGCATAGGGAGCGTGAACAGAGATGCCCTGGCTTCGCATGACGTCGGAAGTGAATGTAGGGTGAAGTGAATCACGCTCACAGTTGCTTTACGTGTTCGAGCTACAACCATAGGCAACGCCGAAACTCTCCCCCCTGTAGATAACCGACCGTCTGGCTGACTCTCGTACCAGGGATGTCTCGTATTGTCGCCTCCATCTGGGCCACGGATACCGATTTGCTACTCACCACGATAAGCATCATGGAAGCCTGTTATGGACACGATGGATAGCGTTTCCATCCGCATTCCAATGGGTGTTTCCAGTCCCCCAGACTGCTTGGAAAGAGATCTACGCTGACAACGTGCCAGCGAAAACCATAGTTCAGTCAACCAACCTCAAAAGGAAATAAGCATGGCCATTACCCAAAATGAAGCGCGTCCCGAGCTGCGTAAGGCCACCCAGTTTGGCCAACTCGCGTTGGAAATGCATCAGAAGGCGACTGACCACCTACAGAGCGTGAAGAACCGCTTAACGCCCGCTGAAAAGGCCGTATTGAAAACACTGGCCCACCAATTAAAAGGGGAGGTTTCCACTTGAACATTTTTGCCGAACTCCAAACATCGCTGCAGGAAGCCGTTGAGATTAAACAAGGCAAGGCAGGGGCTAGCCGCATCACGCGCCATGAAGTGGCCCGATGTAAAAGCCATCCGCGCAAAGCTTCATGTCTCTCAAGAAATTTACCAGCGTTATGGAAACCAGCGTGGATACGACCAAAAGCTGGAAAACCAAGCGTCACAACCCTACTGGGTTGACGACTAAGGTGCTCTAGCCACAATTCAAGACAACCCCGACTTTATCAATGAGCCAGCTTCACACTTACGCCTGCTGTCCTGGCAATGGCTACAAATCTGTTAACTACCTAAAATAAGACTTTATGTCTGCTCCGCTACAGCTCATTGACTAGTTAACTACGCCTTTCCTTTCCATCTAGTAATCATTTGCAAATGAGGCATTGAAAAGGCTCACAGCATCGTTAGCCGCAAAAATAGCCTCTCGAACTTTGACCTTAGTTAGATCCAGCACCCTCAGTTTACCTTTCGCTTCTGCCACTGATTCGATACGACGGTATTTGCTGGCGTGTTTCTCCGCATACACTGCCAAGCCTTGCAGCTTGGGCAAAGCATCAGCCAGATGGAGCCCATGAGGGTCAACAATGTCGGCGACTACTTGACCATCTTTTTCGGCAAAGAAGATGAAATCCGGGCGCAGGATTTTGTACTGGTCATTTTCCTGATACGCGATACCCAGCGAGGACTGCCCCGGCTGCTGAGGGTTGCGGTACCAGAAGGAGAAACCATCGCGCTTGGATTCACGCTCAAGGACTTCCTGCTCCCACGCATTCAACGCTGAGGGGTAGTTTCTATCCTCATCGCACAGCAGATGCTGATGCCAAGTGGGTAGGTCACTCTCTTTTTCTCCCTGCCGCACCTTGGTCGGTTCGAATTTGGCTTCTGGTTTTACCAACTCCACATCCTGGGGTTTGGTGCTCATCTCAATGACTTGGCGATAAGATTCCTTCCGATCATCAGAGAGTGTTTTGATCGTGTTCCAATGCTGAGTGAGCCAGTCCTTCGCAATCCCATCTGAAACTCTGTCGAAATAGTCCTGAACTTCCGTCACCAGGCCCAAGCCTGCAATGGAGACACGGGCTTCAACGATGGCTTCCAAAAACTCCTCTGGATCGTCATCCACACTAGCTACTTGGCGGGCAAGGTGTTCAACGTAGGTACGCGAAATATCTGGGGTAAACACCCGCGCCGCACGTCGGTAGGCGTCATCAATAACCGCCATATCAGCATCTTCCCAGAACTCGTCGAAAGTCTTTTTCTTGCCCTTCATGTCAGCGACAACTGTCTTGCCGTCTACGGTCATTACAGAGTCACGTTTGGCTTTGATTTTGTCCTGATGTTGGACCTGAAACTCGTCAAGCGCTTGGTGCAGCAGACCATGTGCTTTCCTGCCAGCCCCCTCGAGAATGCCGTCATCTGCCAATTCTTGAGCCAGGGCAGTAAGCCGCTTGGCTGGTTTAGCGACACGCTGGGGGCGGGTCTGCGAAGGCAGGGCTTCAAACGTTGCCCATACTGCGTCAGAAGCCGAAGGGTTTGGGTGCATCTCAATCGGATTCACCAAGATGCGACCTGGCGTAGCAGATGATGTGTCATCACCACTCATCAAGGCTTCTACAACGCTTTCAACTGTCTTGCGATTGAACCTCGGCAACAAACAGTCGACAGCATTCAGACGCTCATTCCCTGGAATGCGGCGTGCAAGTGGCGAGCGGACCATGCGTCCCAACAACTGCGTGATATGGGTCCGGTCGTTTGCCGCCCTGAAAGACACCATGACTTCGGCTCGGGGGCAATCCCAGCCGGTGCTGATGGCATCCTTGGCAATCAGGACACGTACCCAGGTCGAGTCTTGTACGCGCTGTGGTTCGATGTAAGGTACGTCACGGTTGCCGAATCGCTGAGTCGTATGCTCACCAAACACATGGGCAACACTGCTGCTGGGTAATTCTGGATAACGCGCAAAAATGGCATCGAGAGCACGGCCTATTTCGTTCGGGTCGGGCGTGTTGGGAACCTGCAATACCATCAGCGGTACTACCATGCCGGAATCTTGCTGTTGTTTGGCGTATTCTGACCAAAGCGTCGTCGACTCCCGCAGCTTATCCGTGGCACGGCGCACCAAAAGCGTATCGAAGTCGCCTACTTCGTCAGGAATATCCAGCAGTATAGTGTCTTTGATTAGGCCGGATTCTTGTACTTTAGCCGAGTCAACAGCCACATCAGGCAGTTTCGTGCGCTTAATGGCGGTTTCGATGGCTTTGTTGAAACGCTCTACCGTGGCTGAGATGCCCCAGACCACTGGAATGCCCGGCACGGCACCGAATCCATTGATCAGGCGCTGAACAATGGTGGCTTTCTCCTTGTTGCCATTACCCATCCCCCGATGTGCTTCATCCAGCACTAGGTACAGCGTAAGCTCAGGGTCTTCAATGGTGTTCTGGATAGTGTCCCAGATCGTGTAGGCGCGCAGGTCAGGGCGAGTTTCCGGGAACAATCCGCCCGCCTTTTCTTCCAGCTCGCCCTGGTCGTGCCCGCGGACCAGCAAACTGTTCTTACTCAGCTTCTGTGTATTCAGGAAGTAAATTTTTCCGGCCTCGAATTTTGGCCGATTGAAGGTGTTTTCCACCACCACCATATCGCTATGGTTAATGCGGTCACTGGATTCTTTCAGACGAAAACGGGTCTGTTCATTGAGCGAAGGGTCATCACTAAACCAGATAACTACTGCACCAGGGTCAGCATCAAAATTGAATTCATCATCACCGTGAAACAAGGCTTCGAAAGCAGCAGCAGCCATTACGGTTTTACCGGCACCTGTTACAGCGGTTAGTGAAAAAGCAGCTTTATCGCCATGGCTGTGCCAGTAGGTGCGCGCCTTATTCAAGTTTTCCAGAGAATCACGTACCGCGTCCGCCTGGTAGTCCTTGAGCGTAAACTTCATTGATTATTCCCCATTAGCAAAGCTGAAATTGGTCAGATAGGACTCGTACAAGCGCACCGGCTCTACACTCTCTGGCAGGCGCCGAGCAATTGCCTGAAAGCGGCGATCATCATCCGTCACGATGTACGCAATTCGTAACCCCTGAACCTCGCGCACTGAATGTATGAAATCTGTGGCCTTGTCTACTTCAGTCAGCAAGCCATGGGTATCTGAGACAGCCCAGCCATTCTCGGGAAGCTTGTCTATACGCTTACCACGCGCTCCTGCGCGCAGCCATAGCAATGGAGCGATGCGGCTATAGGCTAGGTTATAGTTAACGGCATCCTTAGCTTCATAGGTCAGCGTGAAAAACTCGGCGTTTTCCTCAAGCCCTACAGACATAGGGAATTCATCGGTGAACTTGTAGTCGCCCTTGATCGGTTCTCCTTCAGGAGTTTTGCCTGTAATTGCAGCCCTAATACGGGGTTTGGTGATGTAGTCGCAGATGCCTTGCGTCTCCCACTCAGGGTCACCAGGTCTCAATCCTTTTTTTCTTAGTTCTTTCTGCTCTTCCTCGGCCACTTCATTGTTTGTTATTGATATGCACTGGCGAGAGCCACCGTCTTGCTTGTTAAGCCTCATCACGGCATGTGCTGTAGTGCCAGACCCGGAGAAAAAATCTAGAACAACGGCTTCAGGATTATCAATAACAAAGAATCGAAGGGCATCTTCAACAGCGTAAAGAGATTTTGGATACGGAAAGTCACGACCAGGCAAGAAGGAACTATCAAGCAGCCGAGTTCCATATTGTGTTGCATCATGCGAAGTTATTCGCCATTGAGTAGAGGGTATAGCTCGCACGCTATCCGAGTCGCCTTGACCCTCTACAATGACAGAACCATCGACTCCGTACCCTACACGTCTACTTCACCATCTAGAATCTTTTTGTACTCGCCCGGTTTAAGAATAGAGACTGTAAATCCTTTATCAAGCGAACCAGAAATTCTCACACGGCCTTCTTTAAGCCTGGATGCCAAGGTTGCGGGTGTCCATTGCCACCGGCCCTCGGAGTCATCCTTACGAATAGGCAAAACAGCCACAGCCCCATCAATACCTTCGGGTTCTGAAACGTTAGGGGGCAGAGCTTCGCCGATCTTTGCAACTCTTGGACCAGTAGGATCTATGTAAATCGGATAAAAGCATCCAGGCGAGTCTTTTCGGCTAGAACCCTTTTTTCCAGATCTTCTTAGCAAATCCCACCTTACAACGACGTTGTGGGTGCGCCCCTTAGCAGAAACCCATTCTCTATTAAGTTCAATTCTCTTTGGGGAAGAGGTGCCAAATTTCACGAAGTATATGTATTCGTCACTTCTTCCGAATGCGCCAGCACGAGCAACTGCCGCAGGATTGATTTGGGAGCTCGTCATCTGGATCCTAGCTTCAGGAAATGTCTGTTCAAGAAGAAGCCCCAGCCGAAGGTATTCCTTCTCATCGATAGTCACAATTAAGACTGATTCTTCTGGCTTTAGAAGCTCCTTTGCCACCAAAAGACGACGCTCCATCATTGCTAGCCATTTGCTGTGGCGATACAAATCCTCTTTTTCAACGTAGTTGTTGTTATATTTCCAATCCTTTGCGCCAGAGTTATAAGGGGGATCGATATAAATCACATCAACCATGCCTCTGTGTGAAAATGTCAATGCCTTCAGGGCATGATAGTTTTCACCATTAATTACTGTGTGAAACGGCTTGCCGTTAGCGCGCTCCTCTTTCCCAGTACTGACCAACCCCGGGAAGATCGTATCTCGGAACTCAGCCACGACCACCAGATCATCTAGGGAGGCTGTCTGCTTATCCGAGCTACCTCCCCCGATACTCTCTAGGCCTGCAATTTTCTTCTTCTTTTGAATCGCTTTAACCTGCCATAAACGTTGATCACCTTTCTCGACTGATCCACGTGGCGCAAGAATGCGCACTTTGTCACCTTTTCGTATAGGCCGAAGGGGCAGTTCAACCGCTTCAGGACTATGTCGCTCGAAATTCAGGCCAAAGGGCAAGCGGGATGAAAGAACTTTGAATTCCTTGTCTAGGTCGGCCCCTAGCTTGGGGTCTTTTGCTTTTAGATCAGCAATCAAATCGGTCAATCGTGACACTAATGGCTCCGGATTTTCTAATTTTCAGCATCAACTTGCCCCAAGAAAGAGCAGGATTGCAAAAATTCTATAAAAGTAACATCTAAAGCAATTAAATATTTAAAATTCAATTAGTTAATAAAAATAATGGACAGCTTCGATTGCCGCGCTCCAGCAATTCGCAGCGAACACCCCACCATGCGGATACTCGCAATTGACTTTATGTAACCATGCGAGTCAATATTTTCGAAAAGCATAACGCAAACAGTTAGATATAAGTAAAACGAAAACCATTTTCATTAACAATTTTATGCTTAACCAAAACGTGGTCGCTATGATGGCATATCGGTATATGAAGTAATAATGCAGAGTGCGAACAAAAAAATAAAATCACGCCGAGGGTGGTGGCCCCGGCATCTATGTCGTTAGGTAGCGTGTTGAATTTTTATGTATGGATTCCGTCTAGCAGCAATCACTTGGCTGATGCACCGCTCCATCTCTTCATGAAACTCTCCGACCCGTTCAGCAATGGTTCGGATCATGGTGTCGTCTCGATAAGCGCGCTTGATAAACAGCGGCATCCCCGGCCAATAACTAACAAAATCGATCCATTCCCTCTCACTGACCCATAGTTCACCCTGGCATTCGGGTATGTGCTCATCGGGTATTTCTCCATTCAACAGCACTTTGATTTAGAACTTGCGCAGCTTAGTTTTGATTTCTAGCAGACCGTTAGCGTCTACCAGACTGCCTGGTGAGTAGCCCACACCGTGATTAAGGATCAGGCCCACTTCCTGGGGCTGAGGTTCGCCGGTGGTATCGCAGTAAAGCGCACGTGCCACCCCCTCCAGCTCATGGCACAGTTTGGCACCGGCAACACCAATAGTCTTGCCGTCTAACAACCCACAAATACCGCGCCACACAAGACACCAATCGTAACGCCTTCCGGTCCTATCATTACACCGACCAGCGCCCACTAGCTGGATTTTCGGCACCACTCACGAGGTAATAACGAGCATAATGGAGCTTCTAGGCGTTCTGTCGGCCATATTTGGGGGGCAGTGCTTCCCTTTAACATGGGGAGACTTTTAAGCATCGCAGAGGACTTTGATACCGAGGAAGGTATTCTCACGCCTGGTGAAGCCGCCATGATGTCCGAAGGGGTTCCTCAAGACTACCTTGAGAGCCATCTCAAGGTAGCCAAAGCGTTTCGTGACGGTAAATAAACTGAACTGCGAGGGCGACTCATCAACATCGTAGAAAGCTGGCTATTGTTCATCACTAGCGGAGGCGATCGCCGGCACGCGGATGCGCTGGCGCTCCTGAATCATGACCTCGGGAGCAAGTATCGTCTCAGCAGGCTTTACGAGTGGCGGGCCGGCACCTATCCGGTTCCTCCTCATATCCAGGCCTACATGATGCGTGCCACTATCGCCAGCGCAATCGAGGAGGAGGGAGGCACGCTGCCAGAAGACGCAGAGGAATTCGCTGAACGCCTCGTGAGCCGACTTCTCCCCCCGCCAAGGAAGAAAGGCCGCGAATAAGCAGCCTCGGGGAGGGGCCTTAGTTTACCAGGCTTCACCCCATCTTAATTTCAGGTATTTCATTCCAGGAGGTAAGAAAACGCGGCGTCTGCCGTGTATCCCTCTGCCTCCATCGTTCGTTCCTCCTCATCCCCCCAAGTGTGACCGCTCCCCGGCCAAACTCACGGTTGAGTGCATCCATAACCCCCATTAGCTTTGCCGACTTTTGACGCCTCTCTTCAGTCTCCTGGGTGTGCAGCATATCGATCTGCAACCCATCACGGTCGGCCAGGTCAATCATCATGACGCCGGCTTTGGCGTACTGATAACCTCGGCGATAGATCATCTCCAGGGCATGTTGAGCGGCCCCGACTATTACCCGGCTATCATCTGTTGGCATCGGCAGTGGTAGGGTAAGGCTGGGTAGTCCTGTGGAAGATCGCTGCGGAACCTTGGTGTCGAGAGAAAGACCATGATGGCCTGAGCGACCGACTGCTGGCGCCGCACCTTCTCCGCGCCAGCCTGGGCATGCGATCGCACCGCCTCGCGCAGGTCCTCCATGTTGTCGGTTGCCTGCCCGAAAGTCCGGCTGGTCATGATATTGGTCGATGTCATCAAGGCGGATCACATCAACCCCTCGTAGCTCCCAAACGGTACGCTCGAGCACAACTTAAAAGCGCTTGCGGATCTCCTTGGGCTCCGCGTTGCGCAGATTCAACGCAGTGCGGATTCGCATTCGCTCCAGCTTCTCTCCCGTTCGTTTGGCCACACCCCACAAGTCGGTTATGTGCATGAGTTCCAGATGGCGAGGGTAGCTGGATGATCAGCCTCAAGGACACAAACCCCCTTTGAAGGCGGGCTGCTTTTTGGCAATGCCCGTGGCCACTTTTGCGAGAGTGCGAGACGGCGCCACCCCGATCGGCACAGGTATCCCCAAGCTAGGCAGAAGGTGGGGGGCTCAAACCGTCCCTGTCCAAGGGCGGGGAAAGGCGCTACAAGCGCTTATCCGGGATGAACGAGACTTCCCTGGCACTGTCGGCCAATGCCTGGAAATCGGGGTGGTTGGGGTTGATCAGGTAGTTCGTTTCTCGAGGCACCACGACACTTGGGACCACCAGCGCGAGGCTCGGTTGGCTCTCAAGCCAGTTGTCGCCGATCTCCGCGGTCGAGGCGGGCGCCGGCTCCTCCATCCAGTCTTCCGGCAGACTATCGGCAGGCAGACGCATCAGGGCATTTTCCGGGATAGCCACCTCCAGCAGCGCATAGTGTGTCAACAACCGGTAGTCATCGAGATGAACCATCACCTCAAGCATGGCCAGTGATTCAGCACTGGCGAGGTACACACAGGCCTTCCCCTTGCTATTCCACCGACCGCCGTACAAGCGGGCTCCCTCCCCATCGAAGGCCGTCTGGAGCCACTTCCGCTTGACGAGGCGGTAACCACGAACCGTACTCACGCGAAGACGCCGTGCTCAAGCCGTCCGATCAGATCCAGCACAGCTTCAGCGCCAGCAGTCGTCGCCACCATCTCCACCGGTCGCCGACCACCGAGACCGCGCACTGAATTGAGGAGCCATCGTCTCGCCCGCTGTTGATCTCCTTCAAAGAGATCAACAGCGCTCTTGTAGACCTCGGCAAAGCGATACAGCCGATCGCCTTCGTCTTGCTTGAAGCGCCCAGCCGTGGCTCTCCGCTGCAATGTCGCCGGCTTGATAACGACATAACGCGCCAGCTCCTTGCTTTCCAGGCCAGACGCAGTAGCAAGCTCCGTGTAGACCTTGTACGGGACGCCTTTTTCCAAAGCCTCATGCAGTTGTGCCCCACGCGCTGGAAGACCCAGGGCCTTCCAAAAGTCGTCTTTCTTGGGCTTAGGCTTCGGCCGATACTCTTCGATGGCAGCTTCCATGGCCTCTCCTCCACTCATTTGATATAACAACAGTGTATCAGAAGATCGCAAGACTGTCACTGCGGTTGCAACTCCAGGCAGATCTAGGCGCGGGCACCTATAGCCCCTCTGCGCTACAGCTTGCCCGAGGGCTGCCCTCCGCGAGTATCGCAACATTGCTTATCGCGTAAGCACGGCCCCAACAGAGAGTGGTAAAGTAGACCGAAAGAACAGGAGAGGTTGCATGTCCACGTCCACCGATCATAACCAAGCGTTTGAAAATAGCGTACTTCAAGCGGCTAAAGATCTATTGGAGCCAAAGCTCGCGACCCTGCCTTGGCATCAGTTCGAACTTGAGTACCATTCGCCTACAGGCAGAGCGAGATTGCAGGTCCGTTGTCAGCAAGAAGCCGATTCTCCTGTCAGAACCTTGGTCCTCTCTGTCACCTTCTTGCACGACTCCGAGGAGCTTCAGCTTAGTAACATAATAATGCCGCTCGCCCTACGTTGGGAGCGGCTTGGCAAGCGCACTATTAAGGCCATCTTCGAGGTTGCCCATTCAGCCGGCTACGATCTCTTCCTCATAGATACGGTCCCGTCCTTCCATGATCGACTTCTGAAGCGGAACGCTCAAGCTGTGACCGATGACATTGTGATGATCACACAGAAAACTGACCTCGTGAGTGACATTGGCAGTCCAAAGCCCAATTCTAGCGAAGTGCGCGGCTATTCAATCTTCGGCGTTCTCGATGAACTAGATGCGGACGCCTAGCCTAAGATCGATTGATGGCGAGCCAAACCTGACAACTTAGCAGCTCACCACTATCGAGCAGGGCGGTTAGCTTCCGGCTGTAATTCACGCCGCCTAGTCCCTTTACCAGGAGAGAGCTATCGAGCACGCTCCCTCAGCACGGCCTCTCTTGACGCAATTATATGAGAAACAGCGCAAAAATCCCTTACGGCATCCGCAATAACAGGTTGGTGCATATCAGCCAGCTCACCAGGGCCGAACGCGGCGGCCGTAGCGGCTGTGTCTGTCCTGAGTGCAGAACGCCGCTTGAGGCGAGAATGGGGGATATTGTCCGTCACTATTTCGCACATACCAGAGGCACCCGACCATGCGCTGGGGGCACTGAAACCGGAATACACCTAGCCGCAAAGCAGTTGATCGCAGACCGAAAGGAAATTCCCATTCCTCTGCTTCAGGCGGTACTTGAGGGGAAGGATAGCCTTGGCTACAAGCACACAGAATCCAAGGTCATTTTCCCCGGCCGCGATCGGCAGGCGGTGGATGATACGAAGCTTGAGTTCAGCCTAGGGGACATCCGCCCTGACCTTATCGTGAACTTGGGCCAGATAGAAATCTTAGTAGAGGTGGCCGTAACCCATTTCATCGACGCGGAAAAGCAGCAGCGGCTTGAGTCCCGTGGCCAGCGCTGCATCGAAATCGACCTGGGGGACATACCACGGAACCTAACACCGGCCGATCTCGAAGAGCATGTATTTAACTATCAACGGGCCTACTGGATCGTAAACCCAAGATCGAAGCGGAGCAGGCAAAGCTACGTCCAGGACTCCAGCAGCAGATCGAGAAGGCCAACAAACGAATAGCACAGGCGAGGATCGCCAGGGAGCAAGAGGAGCAGCGCCAGCGCGATCAACATGCCCGGATGGAAGCCTACTTTCAGGCACAGGAAAAGAAACATGCTGAGCGAAAGCGCCAATGGGAGGAGGAGCAACGCCTGGCGCGAGAAAAAGCGATCAAACAGGCTGAAATCAGGCGACGCGAAGCCGAGGCTGCACGTCAACACGAGGCTGAGGTTGAGCTGCAGCGGAGGCAGAAAACCTGGGAGCTAGAACGTCAGCAACTTGATCTTCATGAGATGCGCCATCTCGCCATGGAACTTTCCGCGTCCTGTCAGCGTATTGGTGTCCGGTCTGGCAAGGTGGCTGCATCAACACGGTTCTGCTTACCGATGGCCCGGCAGAACCTCGAACGAGATATTCACAGAATGGACCTGGAAGCCATTCCTACCGCGGTCGAGACACGCACGGAATATGACTGGATGTTCGGGGTGCCGTCTCGTGAGTGGAAACTCGTGGCCTTGCTAGGAGTCGTCTATACCCGTGAGAGCATACAAAGCCGATACTGGATCTCAATCCAAGCCATCGAGCGCTATCTTGGGGAGGTCGGATACCAGCCAGTTGTCGCTCTTCAGCGTGCCGAGCAGTTGCTGAATACTGCTCGTTACTACCATGTCCTCGTAGAAGATCCTGCGTTAATGGCGTTGGAGCTACTTCCAAGGCCGCTGGATGCGATTGCAGAATTCGTTGGCGAATTGGACAACTTCAATATGATTAACCTGCTAGCTGCCAAGCTGGAGGAACTTGCGTTCATACCCAAACCAGCTGGCGCTAATGCCATCAGCACGAGCAAAGGGGCCGCTCAAGCAGAGAGTAACTGTGATTCGGCGATGGCCTAGGCGTCCGAGAAGACTTTGAGTAGGAGGTCGTCAGAATTAACCTTGCCCTCCTACGCATTCTGGACCAGACAATATTCCTCGAACACTTGTCTAGCATGCAGGTCGACGTGGGCTAATGCATCATCGATATTGATATTTGCATGCAAGGCATCTCAGTGAAGAAGCTCTGACATCTCAGTCTGTAGTATCAGCAGTAATACATTACGCCAGTTTATTTATTTTACAATGAGAGGATTCATAACCAACTCAATAATCAGTGGGTGAGCTTTCGATACGGCCATACTGGATGATCCACAGTAAACATCCTTACAGCCCAATGCGGCTCACCAAGGGAGGCAGTATATGTGCAGTCGATATGAGGCACCTGACGCAAATCAACTGATGAAAGCCTTTGGCGTTGCGCCAGAACATGAGATGCAACGCGAACTCTGGCCAGGGTACAACGGCCCATTTCTGCGTGCCCCACAGGCCAGCGATCCCGATGACGAGGCCGCTCCCTCTGTTGAGGCACTGACCGGAATGTTTGGTCTACTGCCGTTTTGGGCAAAGGACACTAAGCTGGCGCGGAGAACCTACAATGCGCGATCGGAAACGGTCGAAAGCAAGCCGTCATTCCGCTCTGCGTGGCGTCAAGCGCAGCACTGCATCATCCCCGCGGCGGCTATCTACGAGCCCGATTGGCGTTCAGGTAAGGCGGTCCCGACTCGAATTACTCGGGCAGATGGAGGCCTCATGAGTATTGCTGGTCTTTGGGAACGCTGGACCAACCCAGACGGTGAGACAGTGCATAGTTACTCGATGCCCACGGTAAACGCCGACGATCATCCCCTAATGCGAAACTACCATCGTCAGGGCAGCGAAAAGAGGATGGTAGTGGTCTTGCCGAACGGGGCGCTAAAGGACTGGCTGACAGCACCAGCCTCAGAGAGCAAGGCATTCATGCGCCAGTACCCAGCAGATCGACTGCATGCTGAGCAGAGATAGCTGGCGCTGGCGCGCAGGCTTTCTCAATTAGTGAAGAGAAGTGGAGGTATGTCCGAACACCAGGGAGAATGCCGTTGCGGCCGCATCTTGCTCGCTGACATTACCGAGCCGATATGGCCCAGCATTGCACAACTCGCAATACCAGCCATTCAGTCGAAAACCTGCTTCCCCTGATACAGGCGTAACGCAGCGATGGAACATCTTATCTGCGTGACAGTCGGGGCAAGGCGGTACACCAAGTTCAGGGTGATTTATGGCCATACTCACTCCTCGCTTCCCAGCCAAGGGACAATTGAGGTAATGATGTAAATGGAATGCTCTGGCACGCCCTCGGAGGTATCGACTCGTTCAACTTCCTGCAACTCTGCTAAGGGTCGGTCAAGAAAATCGATAACTGTTTCAGTCGAGTCGCTGAAACCCCACTCAGCCTGATAGCGCCGACACTCCTTGGTCACGTCTGTGAGCAGGAGAGGGTAGAGGGTCAATGTCTCACTGAGATCGCTGCGCTCCTTTGAATAGCCATATAACTCATCCGCTTGCAGTCGGCCATCTCGATCTACTAATGCCACTAGCCGCATCACGCATTTGCGATCGGACTTATACTCAAGGTCAATCTGTACCGCTGACATGGATGTGTCCTATAAGGAGCTTGGCTATCGGCTTAGGTCATGATCAGCTGCGCGCCCAGTCATAGACCCGCTGATTGATTTCAATCAACGCACCATCCTGCGCTATCCAGTCCATACCTACTTTGCGGCATTCGGCTTTAAGCTCAGCTACCGTGATTCCATAAAACTCAGCTGCTGCTTCAGCGCGAAGCGCCGGACCACCGCCCCCATCGCGAAGATTTAGGAACATCAATACATTCAGCGGCACGCCTTCAAACTGGTTTATCGGTGCATTAATATCTTTATCGTTCATGGGTATTTTCCTAAGTTGCCGGTCGCGTTTAATTGGCGAGAGTTATTTCTGTCTAGCAGCGTGGCTTTCGTCAAGGCTGCGCTTAACGTCAGCGGCCATGGTGTCGAAGAGGCCTGGCTCAGCATCTACTTTGAAATCAGATTTGTTGCGATTTGCCAGCCGAGCAGCATGGCTTTCGTCAAGACTGCGCTGTACATCAGCGGCCATGCCATCGAAGAGGCCTGGTTCAGCATGCACATTAGGGTCTGAATTGTAGCCGTTTGCTTGCCTAGCAGCGTTGTTTTCGACAAGTCGGCGCTGCACGTCTTCGGCCATGCCGTCAAAAAGACCTGGCTGTGGCTCAGCTGTCCCAAGGTCATCTGCGATCGTGGTAGATGACATTGTTCCTGCAAGTACCAACACTGTCATTCTCGCTATGAACATGATCAATATATTTCCTTTGTTTGGTGTTGGTCTCACTTCTTAGCTTTGGGAATCTTCACCCCTTCCAGCTTGTAGTGCTCTCCTAGCTCAATAGCGCGGCGCACCGACTCCAATACCGGCTTGCGCACTGCGCGGTAGCGGGTTGAGTCAGGCGAGGCGAACCAACCCTTCACCGTCTCCACGCTATACCCAGTCAGGGTGGCCACGTGAGTCTGGTTCAAACCATGTCTCTCCATAAGCTGGCGGAGGGCTTCATTCGTCGGTTTCTCGGAAGTGCTCATTAATATCTCTCTATATATCGCCACTGTGCCTACCAGCAACGCTCGTTCATGTATGGCGCCTTACAGCGCATCTAAGGTGAGACTACGCTTCAAGGCCCCAGCAGCGCCTAGCGCGAACCCTGGCACTCTCCTGTGTGTCCGCTCCAGGAAGAGCAGGGGAGCTATCCTGGTTGAAGTGCGCCAACAGGTCGCCAAACAGCGTGGAGTCTCGTAGGTCGAGGTCGATCCCCACCAGCCCATCGACTGCTTGGTGAATCTCCATGACAGACCAGGGCTCCAGCTGAGCAATGAACTCATTGTCGCGAATCAAACGCTGGAGCTCAGGGTGCTCCTTGATCGTCTCGAGCTGCACGGTTGACGCCATGAGGTTCGCCATGTGGCCTCCATTTTCATAGGTACTGCTGATAGCTTAATGTGCAATGCACACGAATTCAATTCCTGGAAGTCATCAGACCTCACAAACCATACCCCATTTGGCCGCGGGGATAAGGCTGCGGAAGCTCGTTACAGCAGCTCATTCGAGACTCAAAAAAGTGTGCGCCTCGCTTGTAATAACGTGCATTGCACACTTTTATAAAGGTCATCAGCTACACGACTTTGAGGCATACCATGAACCTAGCGATCAACCTCGACACCGCTATGCCGGCTACATTCGAGACTGCTTCTACATCACTGCCCGAGCGCGTTCACGACTGTATTTATGAATCGCCCCAGGTTTCGTAGACATCTCCAGGTTCTGAGACATGAACATGGCGCATTGTCAGTCTCATAGAGGCTGATAGTGCGCTTTTCTCAATAGTATTTTTTACTCTTCACAACTTGACTCGTTCTCGGTCTTCCGCCTGCCCCCTTCGGCTTTAAGCCTAGTGGACCAAGCCAATAATCACTTCGCCCTAGCGCTTCAATAAGCAGTTTCAAAGAGCTAATGTAGTCAGCACGTGTAGCTGGTCGGTACGCTTGCACCTCAAGCCAGTGTTCCGCAAACCAAAGAATATGTTTCAACTTTATTTTTTCAGGACGGTTAACTTCTGGAAATCTATACTCTACAGCGTCGGCAATTTTTTGGATCCTGTTTCGATGACGTGTAGGGTGAGGAGACCACATGCCATTGAACTTGATTCGGATATCAATTACTTTTAGTTTCATGTTTTTATCCTACTTAAGATCGTGAAACGTATCGGCGGATATGCCTCAACATTTTGGCGACTAAGTCTAGTGCTATTAAATATGCCACTGAATCAATGGGTAAGCGTTTAATGGGGACCAACTGTTGAGCCGTCTCCTCACATTTTCAATGGTAAATGCCGCCCGCATTTCGCGGTAAGGGATTAGACCGTACGATTGAATGATTGGTCTGCCCGGGTTAATTACCCCACCCATGAAGCCGCGATAAGTTTCACCTGGCTTAAATATCTTCTTGCTTCCCTTTGGAGAGTGGGTTCGCGCGTATTCCAATGCTTACCACTGATTTTGCTTCACAGGAATACAGCGATCATCACATCGTCGTCCACCTTTTGTGCCATCAAGGATTTGATCTTACCCAACAAGACGGGTGATTGATTGGGCAACATGGTAAGGGTAAATTACTAGGAGCCCTCGCCATGCCCAAAAAGAAAATTGAAGGTATCTTGGATAACGCCTTTCGACTTTACCATCAAGGCTACAGTCCGGAGCTGATTGAGTTGCCTGAGAGCGCCGTATTTCCCTCCTTGATTCCAGCGGCCCCTTCGACTGCACGTAAAAGTAGAGTTACTGGATTGCTTTTAGGGGAGCCCGCCCCACGGTTCGTGCGTCGCGGACGTAATGTCAGGTACCGACTCTCTGATGTTTGAGCTTGGCTGTCTGAAGTAGATCCGCAGCGCTCAACAGCAGAAGCTTTCTTAGCGAAACAAAGCCTGAAAGCTTCGCTCAATCCCATTAGTAATTAAGGGGAGTCATCGATCCCTAGTGATGTCGACAGATTAACTATACTTCATGTCGAAAATTAAGGTAAATATCGACATGAGAAGCCGTCATGTCGACACTATCAACATGACGGGGTAATACAAAAACAACCTTGCGCTTTTCAAGGTTATCGTTGGTGGCAAGAGCAGATGGGGGATAACTCACTCTGTTTTAACTAAGCTAGCTACCGTGACGGCAAGGAGAGTTAGCATTGGTGGATCAGGAGCTTCTTACTCATGAAAGTATGGCCAAATCTTTATCACCTTCTAAGGCTCTCCTTCCTATTTTCT
This sequence comes from Vreelandella glaciei, assembly GCF_013415125.1. Taxonomy (GTDB): domain Bacteria; phylum Pseudomonadota; class Gammaproteobacteria; order Pseudomonadales; family Halomonadaceae; genus Vreelandella; species Vreelandella glaciei. The sequence goes on from NZ_JACCDE010000024.1 coordinate 26,811, forward strand.
AAGTATGCTTCTTTTATAATGTTTTACGTTGGATTGCCTGTAAGAATGCATTGGTCGATCGGCTGAAACTGCTTTAGATTGCATCTCGCCAATAATTAAGCGATTTCTCTGACACAACGCCATGCTGAGTGCCAATATCGATAACTGACTGCTGAAAAGCCTGAGCAAGCTCTGGCAGATGGCAAAAGAATAGCGAACGGATCATACGCGTAATACGTAGATGGTTATGGCCACCTGCTTTCAGCCAAATATGCGTCTGGATTGAAAGGTCGGACTGAGCTGAGATGTAACGGTCTTCGCGTTCTAGACCAAAGGAATTCAACATTACGTCTAGGGAATGTTGCTGGCGCTGGCGTAAGGGTGGCTCTTTCGCAAACACTCTTTGCACATCGGTTGTCAGTAGAGGAGCAAAGGCGTTAAAGCGGCCCGCTTCCGGGATAGGAAACAGCCCCTGGATATAGTCGTGGGTGTGTTCCAGCCAGAAAGAGAAGAGTGCCCAGATGTCTTGGAGGCGACGACCCTGATGATCGTGTCCTTCCCCGCGGTAAAACGCGATCATCATTGCCCATTATGCCCCCCGAACTAATAAGTCATCGAGTCCATGCAGCACCAGTTCGCGTGCGTGGCGTTCATTGTCTGGGTCGGTTCGGGCTTCAATGCTTTCTAATGCACGGACATAAGCAGCGGGTAATCCATGCTCTCTTGCGCCGGCGACCACATGGTGCTTGTACCACATATAGGGACGCATACCGATGGACGTGATCTTTCCCCACATAAGCCTGAACTTAAAGCTGCCCGCACCCGAAAGGTCAGCTAGATTTCATCGTAGGCAACGTTGATACCTTCGTAACGATCCAGCGTCAGCTTGTGGTGTGAAGCGACATCTCATATCACGCCATACACGGCCGACTGATCGGATATGCCGGCACAATATCGCACTTGCCGGAGTCGTCTCCGCCTTGCTGATAAAAGGCCAGACGATACGCGGGCAGGAGAGCTGTGGTAATAAAGCGTGCGGGGATCCGTGCGGCTAAGCGCTGGGTTGACATATTAGACCCATAAGCAAAACAGAGCACCGTTATCTACTTTAAGTAGTTTGATTGCCGACGGCATGTCTTTAAGAGATTTCTTCCGAGACAGATGTACGTTGGTAATGCGCGAGTGCCTGCGCAGCATTAGTTTTTAGCGTTTCTCGCCACGCCGTAGGAGCCAGTACGGTGACATTGGCGCCCATGGCCATCAGCCACCACAGAGTTTGCTGATCATCGGGCACCTCGGCTTCTAGCTGTTGCCAATTGCTATTGGGCAGTGGCGTCAGCTGCTGAGTTACCGACAGTGGCGTCTCACTGAGCAGCCAAGCGACTTGTGGCGCGACACGGGCGACGAGGGTGACGGGGACTTTGCCTTGCAAATAGCCAAACGCCCCGCCTGCTATGTAATTGTCTAAGTCAAAGCCGTGGGAAGGTCGCCAGGTCGCTTCACTTAGAATAGCAGTTTCGATGCGGTGCATGGCGAACTGACGAATATCGTCATAGTCATCTACCGTCGCCAGCAAATATGTCACGCTGTGACGGCTGACCAGCCCTTGAGGATGAAGAGTGAAGTGCTTTTCCGTTTTGGATGTGCGAGACAAGTACATGACATCCACCGGTTTCTGCTCCAGCAGGGCTTGAGAGACAATCTGCCATGTCATTTCATTAAGCGCTGCAGGAATAAGTGCTTTGCCATTGGGGATGGCGCGAACTTTCCGCGCCCATTGGCTCAAGCCGTTTGAACTCATCTCATCAAGCAGCCGCCTCGCATCAGTAAAGTGCGGCGATAACTGCCCAACGACTACAGGGGGTAACAACCCTTTTAGATATTCTTCTGCAAGTACCAGCGTTAACGCACTGGGTACATCTAGCGCCGGTAAGTGGCACTGAAAGTCGCGATCAAAATACCACCGGTATGGTTTTTCACTATCGTCGCAGCCAAGGGGAAAATATGAGGAGAGCTTCTGGCTTAGATCGCGCTGTAACGACCTTGTATCAATGTGAAAGCCGCGTTCAGCAAGTTTTTCTTTCAGTACTGGTGTAGCAATCCGCCCAGGATAGCGAGGGATTAGCTGAAGAAGCGCCAAGTAGCGAAAAAGTGTATCGCGCGTATCGGACATAGTGACGCTAACCCTGGTTTTAGAAATGAAAGCATTAAGTTTAACGTGCCTCACAAAACTTAGCGACTCTCTCGGGCAGCACGTCGGAATCCCGAGCGATCAAATGAGCTCGACGCCGCCAAAGCGCAGTCATGCGTTGGTCAGGGTTGGTATTGGGGAGGTAGTCCCATAGCGCGGCGGGATGAATGTCGGCGGTGATTTCCAGTGAGGTGTCAGGGTGCCCTGCAAGCCAACGATAAACATCGATAGCGCTGCGGCCAACGCATACGGGAAATAGCAGCGTATTCGAAGGCAGTATTAAGCCGAGCGCCATCAGCAGCACATTGACTTCATGGTCACAGGCTAGGTGCCAGCGATGCCGATTGGCCACTAACGGGGCGGTTAAATGGCCGGCCACGCAATGCCAGATGAGATGAGCATGTAAAAAGCGGCGTGATTCATCGGAGAGGGTAGCGCTGTAGTGTGGGCAAAAGTAGAGATGCCGACCATCAGTGCTAGCCGTCACTATTTGTTGCCGCAGCACGGGAGTTAACGTTAAAAACTCGCTCAGCATCTCCATGACGGGGAGTGTTTCAGCCCAATAGGCGCGATCCGCCTGCTCGATCATCCAGGTGGCGCGACGCTCCGCATCCCCCACGATGCGCCGGGCTTCCTCCCGGCCCTGCTCGACCCCCTCGCCGCGCAGCCGCTCGATCAGCGCCTCGACGCCGGAGGAGGCGCCCTGCAGGGATTCCGCTTGACTCATGAGGATCTCCTCGAACTCATTGGGCCGGAATATTGCCGCCGATCACCAGGGCGAAGATGAAGGCGAACACCCCGAAGCCTTCGACGATGGCCGCCGGGGCGATGGACAGGCCGAAGATCTCCGGCTTGCTCTTCGCGCTGTTGATCGCCGAAGCACAGCAGCTGCCCTGGTAGACCGCACTCAGCAATAGGGCCACCCCGGCGAGGATGCCCACGGAGAACAGCCCCGCGGAGGTCTCGAGGGTGATCGGGCGCTGCAGGGTGAACATCACCACGATGCCATAGATGCTCTGGGAGGAGGGCATCGCCGAGAGCCCGATGAAGCGCCCGTGGCCGGACTCGGTCTCGAGCAGGGCACCGATGGCCGCCTGGCCGGCGATGGCGCAGCCGATGATGCTGCCGATGGCCCCCAGGGCCATGGGGCCGTAAAGGCCCGCCCAGCCCAGGGCGAGAATCAGTTGCTCCATGGTGTGGTCTCCGTTTTTGCGAATGCGGTAAAAGGGTAGCCCTCGTCCGAGATGCCCCAGTGGTAGAACTCGATCAGATTGAGCCGCAGTCCGTGCACCACGCCGCTGACCACCGCCAGCACGAAGTTCAGGGCGTGGCCGACGATCAGGATCAGCGCGTTGAGCAGGATGCCGAGCCCCGGAAAGGCCGCCGCCGCGTCCGCGGCGAGCTGGTTGAAGGTGACCGCGAGCGACGCGCTGGCGAGCCCCAGGGCGAACAGGCGCAGGTAGCTCAGCACGTCGCCGAAGGCCCGGGTCACGTCGGTCAGGGCGTAGAGACCGCCACCGACCCGCTTGAGCAGGTCCAGCGGTTCACGTATGGGGCGGGTATCGGTAAAGACGAAGACGCCGATCAGCCCCAGGGTCATGGCGACGGCACCGCCGGTCATGCCGTAGAAAAGCATGACACCGGCCAGCAGGGCGACAATCCAGCCCAGCGGCGCCAGCATGGCGGCTCGCCCCCGGTGGTGCCAGGCCACGGTGGCGTTGGCGACGATCAGGTGCGCCAGGCCGATGCCGATCGCCAGCTGCATCATCTGACCGAAGTCGTTGACGTCGAGGAGCCTCGAGTGAGAAAGCCAGCTTTCCGGTGGCGGGCTCCAGCCGAAATAGCTGCCCGCAAGCACGCCGTAGGCGAAGGCGAAGCCGACCAGGGCAAAACCCAGAGTGCGCACTCGCAATCCCGTACGACTGCGTTTGAGGCGTGGTGAGAAGAACAGCAGCGCGCCGAGCAGCAGCAGGGCGTAGCCGGCGTCCGCGAGGATCATGGCGAAGAACGCCGCGAAGGAGAAGAAGATCACCCGGGAGGGGTCCCAGCTGCGATAGCCGGGCATCTGATAGAAGTGCACGATCTCCGCGCCGCCGGCGGTGCGCTCGTCGTTGTCGAGCAGAGTGGGGGGGCTGATCCTCGGGACCCACCGGCTCGTCGAGCAGGGCAAGCCCTTGCTGCTCGGCGAGGCGTCGAACGTCCTCGATCGCCGCCTCGGGCACCCAGCCCTGCACGGCGAAGATCGCATCCGTGTCGCGGGTGAGCTGCTGGGCCTGAGTCAGGCGGGTGGCATCCTCCGCCCGGGCCTGATGGCGATGGAGCAGATGAATCCAGCGGGTCAGCGCCTCTCGCTCGGCGGTGCACTCATCGAGGCGCACCACCAGGCGCTGCAGCTGCTCACGCAGCCGCCAGCGCGGCACGCTGCCGGTATGGGTGCGCGGCACCGGCAGGGCGTCCATGGCGGGCTCTTCCCGACTGATCACCGCGATATAGCGGTTGCGGTTGTCGCGATGCACTTCCTGCCAGGGCAGCTCGACTTCCGCGAGCTGGCGCGCCCTGTAGTGGGGTACCTCGTAGAACCACAGGCGATGCCCGGCGAGGCTTTCCAGGGGCGGGAAGTCGAAATCTCCCCAGGGCTCGAGATCCTTGAGACGCCGCCGGGCGAAGTCGATGCTGTCCTCCAGATCCCGCATCCGGCGCTGATTCTCCAGGGCGCGCTCGACGATGGCCTGATGATCGAAGTCCGGGTCGCTGGGCACCTGATGGCGCTTGGCCGGGCAGTCGAGCAGGTAGGCCAGCGCCTTGCGGGTGTCGCCGGCCACCGCGCCGGTGGGGGTGTCGCGCCTTGTCTCTCCCAGGTCGATCAGGTGCATGACGCCCAGGCGCTGCAGCTCGCGCAGCGTGGCCGGCTTGTCGCCGTGGCTGCCGACCAGGGTCACTCGGCGCAGGGACACGATGCTCATCGGCGCGCTCCCTGAGCCTGCTTGCGCTTGGCGAGCTTGGCCCGCACCACCGCGGAGCGCTCGCCGTCGGCGAGATGGATGCGAATGCGGCGGATATGCTCCCGGGTGCGCGGAATCAATACCTTGTCGAACAGGTTGACCCGCTGGGTGACCCGCCTGACCGCCCGCTCCAGGCGATGCAGCCGCTCCCACTCCACCTGCAGGCGCACCGTCAATGCGAGCGCGTCGCGCAGGACTTCCCGATAGCGATCCAACCAGTGGGGCGTGGTCAGCGCCGGATAGTCGGCGAGGTCGATATCGATACCCTCCAGCATCGGCAGATGCACGCCGAGCAGGTTGTGCTCGCGCAGCCGCACAGCCGTCACTTGGGCCAGATTCTCGATCTTCAGGGTGTCGTCCCCGGCCATGGGTAGCCGCTCGCGCACCCGGGCCACCAGGGCGTCCAGCTCCGCCTCGCTGGCCTGCACTGTTTCCCGGGCGCGCCGGCGCTCGGCGATCAGCTGGCGGCGCTTGAGGTCCAGGGACAGCAACAGCCGCTGGAACTGCCGGAGCCGGGACTGTTCCCGGTGCAGGGCGGTCTTGTTTAATGAGAGTCGTGCCACGCCACCACATCCTTTTTCCGATGACTACGCCATGCTATCGGCTGGCGTCTCCTCGCCGGGCTGTTGCTGCTTGCCGGGAAAAAACTTGTCGATCAGCTGCTGACGCATGAGCAGTTCCTGGGGCTCGAAGCATTCCGCCAGGGTCTTCCAGGCCAGGTCCAGGGGCAGGGAGACCGAGACATCCATGAAGCGGGTCTCGAACAGCTCACCGAAGCGCAGCAGCTTTTCGTCGAAGCGGGAGAGTTCGAAGGCCATGGCGCGCTTCTGCTGGGCGTCCCGTGCGCCGGCATACAGCCGGATCATGGTATTCATCAGCGCGCCGTGATCCTCCCGGGTGCTCTTGCCGATCACGTGCTGCTTGAGCCGGGACAGGGAGCCGAAGGGATCGATCCGGCCGTCGCGCAGGTAGAACTGGCCCTCGGTGATGTAGCCGGTGTTGTCCGGTACCGGGTGGGTGATGTCGTCGCCGGGCATGGTCGTGACGGTGAGCACCGTGACCGAGCCGGCGCCGTGGAAGTCGCAGGCCTTCTCATAGCGCCGCGCCAGTTGGGAGTAGAGATCCCCCATGTGGCCGCGATTCGACGGCACTCGCTCCATGCTGATGCCCACCTCCTTCAAGGCGTCGGCGAAGGCGGTCATGTCCGTGAGCAGCACCAGCACCCGCTTGCCCTCCTCCACGGCGAAACGCTCCGCCACCGCCAGTGCCATGTCCGGCACCAGCAGGCGCTCCACCACCGAGTCCGAGGCCAGGTTGGCGAACATCACCGTATGGGCGAACACGCCGGCGTCGAGGAAGCGCTGGCGAAAGTAGTGGTAGTCGTCGAAGATCAGCCCCATGCCGCCGAACACCACCACGTCCGCATCGGCGTGAATGGCGATGCGAGCAAGCAAAGCATTGTAGGGCTCCCCGGCCACCGAGAAGATGGGAATCTTCTGGCTCTCCACCAGGGTGTTGAAGACGTCGATCATCGGCACGTCGGTGCGGATCATGCGGCTCGGCATCACCCGGCGCATGGGATTCACCGAGGGGCCGCCGATGTCCACTCGACGATCCTCGCCGAGCGCCGGGCCGCGATCCATGGGCTCGCCGAGGCTGTTGAAGGCCCGCCCCAGCACATTCTGGGAGCAGATGACCCGCATGGGGTGACCGAGGAAGCGGATCGAGGCCTGGGTGGTCAGGCCGGCGGTACCGCCGAAGACCTGCAGCGAGACCACATCGTCATCGATGCGGATCACCTGGGCGAGCACCGTCTCGCCGTCGGCCTTGCGCAGGCTGGCGAGATCGCGAAAGCGCGCCGGGGAGGCTCGGTTTTCATCGCCTTGGGGCACACGTACTCGGACGATGCCGCCGACGATACTGAGGATATTGCGATAGTGACTGAGGGGTTGTGACATGCCGGGCCGATGACTCCACACAAGAGGGGGTTGTCTCGGCACGATGCAAGCGACGCTGCCGGGGACAACGCGAAATTCGTCGAGAGGGAAAGCCGCTGGTGGGAAGCGGTCCCCTTACTTTAGGCCAGTGATGCCATCTGCCCATTGACCCATATCAAGCTTGAAAAACACAGGAAACATTCCCCTTCAATCCTGACGCGGTGCGTGTTTAACCAGTGCTATCACGCGAGGATGATAGTGAACAACGAAAGTGACGATGGCAGTAACGAAAAGCACGACCGCAAGCCCCCAGTACGTGCCGAGCGCACTACCCACGAACAGCATCCCGGCGCCCGCAGACCCCACGGCTTGCCCGAGGCTGGCCAAGGCGGTCTGCTTGCCCAGCGCCGCACCCTGTGCCGGCCCGCTGGCCAGGGAGACCTGATAGGCCAGCAAAGGAATCAGTAGTCCCGATCCGGCGCCCAACAGCCCCACCACGACGAATGCCTCCCAGAAGCCCGAGGCGTAGGGGAGGCCGAGAATGCCCCCGGCCATCAGCAGGAAGGCCCCGCCGATCAGATGGCCGGGGGAGAGTCGTTTCGGTGGGTATGCCGACCACAGCAGCTGCACCGCCAGCATCACCAGGCTGCACTCCGTGAACAGCAATCCGACCCTGAAGGGGTCGAGACCGATTGACTGTCGCGCCTGCAGGCTGAGGCCCACCTCGAAGGCCCCCAGGCCCAGCATCGCCAGCAGCGTCAGCGTCAGAAAGCCACCGATGGCCCGAGGCGACGCCGGCTCACCGGCAGGCTCGTCGGCAGGCGGACGGTGTGCCGACTGTTCGCGAACGTGATGGTAGAGCAACAGCCACACCGCACCGGCGAGTCCCGCCGTGACCACGAAGGGCCAGGCCACGGGTCCGCCGAGCAGCATCTCGGATTGCGGCATCACCATCGGAATGCTGGCGAGCCAACCGCTGAGCATGGGGCCGGACAGGAAGCCCAGGGTGGAGGCGGCACTGAGCCAAGCGAAACGACGTGCACGGCGTGTCGCATCGTCACACTCGGCCGCCTGCGCCAGTGCCACCGGGATCACCGCCGCCGCGAAGGCGCCGGCAAGGGCCCGTACTCCATAGGCGAGTGGCAGGTTTCGAGTCAGGCTGAACCCCAGCATGGCCAGTGCAAACCCTGCCAGCCCCCACAGCAGGACGGGCCGCCGGCCCAGGCGGTCGGAGAGACTTCCCCATAGTGGGGCGAAGCCGAACAAGGCCAGCGTATACACCCCCGTCAGCAGCCCGGTGTGCAGCGATACGTCCCCGGGGGTAGTCACTGCCAGCACGCGGTCGAGGAACAGCGGCAGGATCGGCAGCACCGTGCCGTAGCCGAGGAAGACGACGAAAGTGGCGGCGAGCAGGGTATTGAAACCAGCGCTAGATTTTGCCACCACACCAATCGAACGGTCGCTCGCATTGCCGTTCGGGTCTCGCGGATGCCCGAGATCAAGGCTCACGTCGGTGTCGCCATTACTTAGCTTTCCGTTCTCGCTCATGCGGTACCGTACTCATGAGCCAGACGGCTGAAGAATGCCAAAAATACCATGAAGTCTCCTTACTCGCCTCAGTGGAATCCGGCGAGCACCGCTCCCAACAGTAAAACCACCTTCCGACCCGACCCGCTCACGCGACTTCGTTGGCGTCGTTTTCCAGGGCATGCTCCCAATCCGCGATGTAGTTCCGGTGCGAGGGAACGGCGTCCCGCTGGCGTGTGAGCTGGATCTGGAAGACCATTATCGGTCCGTTGCGAAAGGCCATCTCGCACATGTTTAGATAGAATTCCCACATGCGACAGAAGCGTTCGTCGTAGAATGCACGCACCTGCTCGCGGTTGGCCGCGAAGCGTCGCGCCCACTCCCGCAGCGTCTCCGCATAGTCGAGGCGCAGCACCTCGATGTCCGTTACCCACAGGCCGGCCTTTTCCACCGCGGCCAGCACCTCCGAGAGCGCGGGGCAATAGCCGCCCGGGAAGATGTACTTGCGCAGCCAGGGATTGGTTTGCCCCGGCGGCTCCATGCGCCCGATGGCATGGATCAGGGCGACGCCGTCGGGCTTGAGCAGGCCCTTCAGGGTGCGGAAGAACCCCCCATAGTGCGACACCCCGACGTGCTCGAACATGCCGACCGAGACGATCCGGTCGTAGACCTCGCGCTCCGCTCGGTAGTCGAGCAGCTCGAAGCGCGCACGCTCGGCCAGCCCGGAGCGCACCGCCCGCTGCTGGGCGACCTTCAACTGCTCCTCGGAGAGGGTGATCCCCTTGACACGGGCCCCGGCGCTCTCGGCGATATGCAGGGCGAGGCCGCCCCAGCCCGAGCCGATATCGAGCACGCGCATGTCCGGCTGCAACAACAGCTTGGCGGCGATATGGCGCTTCTTTTTCTCCTGCGCCTGCTCGAGGCTCTCGTTGCCGTCCGGGAAATAGGCGCAGGAATACTGGCGATCCCGGTCGAGGAATAGATCGAACAGCTCGGCCGAGAGATCGTAATGATGGGCGACATTCGCGCGCGAGCGGCCGAGCGGATTGTACTGCTGCAGATAACGCAGGGGCCGGCCGAGCCGCCGCCGCACCCGCTGAATCGGATGGCTATCGAGAGCCTCGCCGTTGGCGGTGCAGAGCTCGAGCAAGTCGCGCAGGCTCCCCTCCTCCACGGTCAAGGTCCCGTCCATGTAGGCCTCGCCCAGATACAGATCGGGGTTCATGATCAGTTTGCGATAGAGCGCCCGGTGGTGGAGCCGCACCGTGACCGCGGGCGCGCCACCCGGCCCGAAACGCTGCCGCCGCCCGGACGGCGTTATCACCGTGAGCTCTCCGACCCGAACGATGCGGCTGAGAAATGCCGACAACATCATGGAAGCCTCCTTGCTAGTTGCAGTGAAATGTCATGACTCAGTGAAATACCATGCCGGCGGCATGAAAGCCGGCGTCGACGTAGAGCACCTCGCCGGTGATCGCCGTGGTGTAGTCGCTGGCCAACACCAGCGCGGTGCGACCGACCTCGTCGGCCTCCACGGTGCGGCGCAGCGGCGCCCGCTTCGCGGACTCGTTGAGCAGTTCGTCGAAATGCTCGATACCGGAGGCCGCCCGGGTCTTGACCGTACCGGCGGAGAGCGCGTTGACGCGGATGTTGCGGGGGCCCAGTTCGTGGGCCAGGTAGCGCACCGAGGCCTCCAGCGCGGCCTTGACGGGCCCCATGACGTTGTAGTGATCGACGACCTTCTCGGCACCGACGTAGCTCAGCGTCATGAGGCTGCCGCCCCGGTCCATCAACGGCTCGGCCAACTGGGCCATGCGGATCAGCGAGTGGCAGGACACCAGCATCGACTCCGCGAAGCCCTCCGCCGAGCAGTCCGTGAGGCGTCCGTGCAGCTCCTCCTTGCGGGCCCAGGCGATGGCGTGCAGGAGAAAGTCCAGCCGCCCCCAGCGCTGGCGGATCGCCTCGATCACCGCCTCCAGCTGCCCCGGCACCGTCACGTCGCAGGGCAGCAAGAGCCCGGCATCCACCTCCCGGGCCAGCGGCTCGACATGGGGACGGGCCTTGTCGTTGAGATAGGTAAGCGCCAACTCCGCGCCGGCATGGCGAAAATGCCGGGCGGCCGACCAGGCCAGGCTATGTTCGTTGGCGATGCCCACGACCAAGCCCTTGCGTCCTTTCATGTCAATGGTTTCCATGTTTGTTTTCTATCTCCCTAGAATTCCAGCGGCCGAGGATCCTGCCGCGACGCGGCGGCCCCCGAGTTGATATGACGCCCGCACAGGCAACGCAGGCAGGTGCAGGCGTTGTCGCAGCAGTCCGGATCGTGCTGGGGTATGCGTCCGTGGCGTCGCGCGAATGGGTACAGGACCCGGCCCAACAGGCTCGGGCGGTATAGCTTGGCGAGCATCGGGCGCGCATCTCCCGCCGCCAGCCGGCGAAACATGGCCCGTCGTCCTCGGTCACCGACCTTCGCGTACAGCAGTCGGTTGCCGATGCCCTGGCGGATGGCCGGCAGCAGCGAGCGTCGCCACAGCGAGTCGTAATCGCTACCCTCCAGCAGGCTGCGCGCGGCCAGGACGCCCGAGCGCAGGGCATAACGCATGCCGAAGCCCGCCAGTGCATCCTGAAAGCCCGCATGCTCGCCCACCAGCAGGCGTCCCTCGTGCTCGCCCCGGCAGGGCGGTCCATAGTTGCCGACCCCACCGAAGGGGCGAGCGGTGCGCATGTCCAGCCCGGCATGCTCGGTAAAGAAGGCGATCGTGCGCGCCAGGAATTCGTCGTTGCGGGTGAACTCCCTGAACAGACAGGTGGCGACGGTCCCCCGCCCACCCTGCACCAGCAGGTAGGCATAGCCGTCCGGCGCCAGGCGGTCGCTGAAGCAGGCCCACTGGCCGTCCGGCATAGCGGTCTCGAACAGGTAGCCCACCGCCATGATGTTGGCGAGCACCGGCCCCGTGGCCACGACGGCGAGGCCGGGAGCGCTCTTGAGGGGAGAGGAGAGCCTTACCTCCACGCCGCTGGCCTGGGCCTGCTCGAGCAGCGCCTGATCCAGCGTGTCCGTCCCCGACCCGCGCCGGACCAGGTAGTACAATGGCTTCTCCGCACGAATCTCGTGGCGAGCGTCCCGGCCGTCGAAGGCCGTCACGTGCGAGATGGCATGATGCTCGAAGCTGGGTCGGATCCCCGCGCTCGCGAGTTCATCGAGCACATCGATGTCGTCACTCCAGCTCTCGAGCCCTTGGAAGTCACCGTGAAAGCGGGCGCCAACGCGACGGCGGCGCTCGTGCACGATCACGCGCTGCCCGGCGCGCGCCAGCACGATGGCGCAGGCCAACCCGGCGGGGCCCGCGCCGATCACGGTCACGGGCTCCCGGCGCGTGGGGACGGCGCAGACGGTCTGGGCCTGGATCACGGCTGAAGGGCCTCGACGTTCACCCACGTCTCGACCTATGCTGCCACTGCGCACGAGCGTACCGTTCGGGATCCGCCTCGAACTGTTCGCGGCAAGCCGCTGAACAGAAGTAATAGCGCTTTCCCCGGTATTCACTCCCCACGGCGGCAGTCTGGAAGCTGATCGCCATGCCACATACCGGATCCACGAAAGACTTCCGTTCCGCTTGTTCGTGTTTCATTGCTGTTCACTCCTTTATAAGTCAGAACCACGCCTTCTTGCTGCGCCCCCGTCTACAAACGCAGCCCGCCATCCAACGCCAGGATGCGGCCATTGAAGTAGTCGTTTTCGAAGATGAACTGCGCCGCGTGCGCGACCTCTTCAGGATCGCCGAGCCGTCCCAGCGGGATCTGGGCCCGCAGCTTGTCGAGGATCTTGTCGGGCATTGCCTCGACCATGGCCGTGCGGAAGAATCCTGGAGCGATGGCGGCGACACGGATGTTGTGGCGGGCGAGCTCCTTGGCCCAGGTGACGGTCATCGCATCCACCCCCGACTTGGCCGCCGAGTAGTTGGTCTGGCCGATATTGCCCGCACGGCTGATACTCGAAATATTAAGGATCAGCCCAGGGGATTGGCGGGTGGTGTCATCCGCCCGCATCTCGATCATCCGCGCCACCGCCTCCCGGGCGCACAGAAAGACGCCACGCATATCGATATGCGAGACTGCGTCCCAGTCCGCCAATGACATCTTCTTGACGACATGGCCATCCTTGGCCTTGACCAGCAGGCCATCCTGGGTGATGCCGGCGTTGTTGATCACCCCGTCCAGCGCGCCGAAATCATTCGCCAGCGCCTGGAAACAGGCTTCCACATGGGTTTCCTCGGTAATATCCACGGGATAGTACCGGCTTCGCACTCCCGCTTGCTCGCAAGCGGCGTGGGTCTGTTGCAGGCCGTCCTCATCCCTGTCCAGCAGAGCGGTCCGCGCGCCATATTGCGCCAGGCGTACCGCCATGGCGCGGCCAAGCCCTTGGGCGGCGCCGGTGATCGCGATCGTCTTGCCGTTCAACTCCATGCTTGAGCTCCTTGATTGACAGGATCGATATCGGTGACCTCGAGGTGACCGCCATTCGCGGTGCGGGTGAGCATCACTCGGCGGTCAGCAGCATCTTGATGGCCTGCTCCTTCGCCGCCTGGGAAAACACGTCGTAGGCTTTCTCGATGTCGTCAAGCTTGAAGCGGTGGGTCACTAAACCCGCGGGCTCGACGCCACCGGCCTCGACGATGCGCATCAGCACCGGAGTCGTGTTGGTGTTCACTAGGCCGGTACGCACCGTGACATTCTTGATCCACAGATCCTGTAGGCGGAACTCGACGCTCTTGCCGTGTACGCCGATGTTGGCGATATGCCCCCCCGGGCGCACGATGCGCTGGCAGATATCGAAGGTCTCGGGAATGCCTACCGCCTCCATGGCCACGTCCACGCCTTCGCCACCGGTCAGCTTGTCGATGGCTTCAAGTGGGTCCCGGGCAATGGTGTCGGTGGCACCCAATTGGCGGGCCATGGCCAGTCGGTTCTCGTCGGGGTCGATCATGATAATCCGTGCGGGAGAATAGAAACGTGAGGTCATCAGGGCCGCCAGACCGATGGGGCCGGCGCCGACGATGGCCACCGTGTCGCCGAGCCCCACCTCGCCGTTCAGGGCGCCGATCTCATGACCGGTAGGCAGAATGTCGCTGAGCATTACCGCCGCGGCGCGGTCCATGTCCTTGGGTAAACGGTGCAGGCTGTTGTCCGCGTGCGGGATACGCACGTACTCGGCCTGGGTGCCGTCGATCAGGTGACCGAGGATCCAGCCGCCGTCGCGGCAGTGGGCATAGAGACCCCGCTTGCAATAGTCGCAGCGGCCACACGAGGTGATGCAGGAAATCAGCACCTCATCGCCGACCTGAATATGGCTCACGCCGTCGCCGACCTCCTCGACGACGCCGACGCCCTCGTGGCCGAGGATACGACCATCCTCCACGGCGGGTACGTCGCCCTTGAGGATGTGCAGGTCGGTGCCGCAGATGGTGGTATGGGTAATGCGCACCACCGCATCCGTGGGCTTGGTGATGCCTGGGCGCGGTTTGTCCTCCCAGCGACGCTGGCCAGGACCATGATAGACGAGTGCTTTCATGATGTTGCCTCCTTGAGTGGCGCGGCTCGGCACTTTCATAGCGAGCCGCGCGTACGGGTTGATTCGCGGTTACGCTAGGCGCTCCAGCGCCAGCGCCACCCCCTGGCCGCCACCGATGCACAAGGTGACCACGCCGCGGCGCACGTCGTCCCGGGCCATGGCGTGCAGCAGCCGGGTGGTCAGCACCGCCCCGGTGGCGCCGATGGGATGGCCATGGGCGATCGCGCCGCCTTCCACATTGACGATGTCCTCGGCCAGCCCGAGCTCCCCGATCAGGGCAAGGACGATGGCCGCGAAGGCCTCGTTGATCTCGATGCGCTCGACATCACCCATGCGCCAGCCGGCGCGTGCTAGTGCCTGTTGCACCGCCGGCACCGGGCCGAGGCCGAAGTAGCCGGGCTCGACGGCGCCGACGCCGTAGCTCACCAGACGCGCCATGGGCGCGAGGCCCTGGCGTTCCGCCCAGGCGCGATCGGCGACGATCATCGCCGCCGCGCCCGTGTTCAGCCCGGGGGCGTTGCCGGCGGTGATGGTGCCCTCCTTGCGGAAGGCCGGCCTGAGTTTGCCGAGGCCCTCGGCGGTGGCGTCGGGGCGGTTGTGCTCATCGCGCCCGAAGGCCACCGTGCCCTTGCGGGAGTTGACTTCGACCGGCACGATCTCGGCGTCGAAGCGTCCTGCCGCCTGCGCCTCGCCGAAGCGCTGCTGGCTGCGCGCCGCCCATCGGTCCTGATCCTCGCGGCTGATGCCGAAGCGGCTGACCAGATCCTCGGTGTGCCACCCCGAGTGCTGATCGGAGAAGGCATCATTGAGCCCGTCGCGCAGCATGCTGTCGTAGATTTCGGCATTGCCCATGCGATGGCCCCAGCGTCCGGCGAGATCCAGGTAGGGCGCGAGGTCCATATTCTCCATTCCGCCAGCGATGGCACAGTCGAGATGCCCGAGCATCACCTCCTGGGCGGCGCTGGCCACGGCTTGGGCGCCGGAGCCGCAGACCCGGTTGACCGTCATCGCCGGCACCGACACCGGCAAGCCGGCATGGATCGCGGCCTGGCGCGCCGGGTTCATCTTGGCGCCGGCCTGGACCACCTGACCCAGCACCACGCTCTGCACGTCCTCGGGGGCCAAGCCCGAGCGGCGCAGGCTCTCGGCGATGGCGGTGGCGCCGAGCTCGGGTGCCGGCGTGGCCTTGAGTGTGCCGCCGTAGGTGCCGATGGCCGTGCGCACCGGGGCGCAGAGAACGACGTTGGATTCCTTCATGATTGCTCACCTCGCTGACTATGACATTGGCCGCGCCCTTCGGCACGGCTGCTCTGGGGCCATCGATGGCAGCGGCCCCCTTCCCCGCAGGACGGGCTCATTTCTCCAGGACATAACGTCCTGGCGCTTCGTCCAGCGCCGGATAGCCTTGGGTCTCCCCCGGCTCCCGGGCGGGCACGCGCTGGGTGCTGTGATCGGTCAGCCAGCCCTGCCAGCAGGGCCACCAGGAGCCGTCATGATGCGCGGCAGAGGCCTGCCAGCCATCCGGATCCATGAAGGGGTCCTCAGGCTGGATGGTCGAGATCTGGTGGAAGCGGTGTGAATCGCCGGGCGGGTTGACGATACCGGCGTTGTGTCCACCGCTGGAGAGTACGAAGGTGACGTCCGCCGGCGTCAGCCACTGAACCTTGTAGACGGAGCGCCAGGGGGCGACATGATCCTTGAGCGTGCTGACGGCGAACACGGGGATCTCGATGTCGGTCAGCGATACGGGCCGTTCGTCCACCCGGTAGCGCCCACCGGCGAGATCGTTGTCGAGGAACAGCCACCGGAGGTACTCGCTGTGCATGCGTGCCGGCATGCGGGTGCCGTCGGCGTTCCAGGCCATCAGGTCGAACATGGGCGGACGCTCGCCGGCCAGATAACTGCGCACCATCTTCGACCAGATCAGGTCCTGGGAACGCAGCAACTGGAAGGCGCCCGCCATCTGGCGCGTATCCAGATAGCCCCTGACCGCCATGAGGTCCTCGAGGAAGCGTACCTGGTCCTCGTCGATGAACAGCATCAGCTCGCCGGCCTCGCTGAAGTCGGTCTGCGCGGCGAGCAGCGTCAGGCTGGCCAGGCGAGTGTCACAGTCCCGCCCCATGGCGGCCGCGGCGATCGACAGCAGCGTCCCGCCCAGGCAATAGCCCACGCCGTGGACGCGCTGCTCCGGGCAGATGGCCGTGACCGCGTCGAGGGCCGCCATGACCCCCAGCCGGCGGTAGTCGGCCATGCCCAGGTCTCGCTCGTCGCTGCCCGGGTTCTTCCAGGAGACGACGAACACCGTATGGCCCTGGGCCACCAGGTAGCGGATCAGGGAGTTCTCCGGGGAGAGGTCGAGGATGTAGTACTTCATGATCCAGGCCGGCACGATCAGCACCGGTTCGGCATGGACCTCCTGGGTGGTGGGCGCGTACTGGATCAGCTCGATGAGCCGGTTGCGGTAGACCACCTTGCCAGGCGTCACCGCCACGTCTCGGCCGACCCGATACGCTTCGACCCCCACCGGCCCTTCGCCGGCCTGGCGTCGCTGCCAGTCCTCCAGCAGATTGGAGGCACCACGGGCCAGGTTGGCGCCACCCTCGCGCCGCGTCTGCTCCTGCAGTTCGGGGTTGGTGGCGAGGAAGTTTGACGGCGACCAGATGTCGAGCATCTGCCGCGCGCCGAAATTCACCATCGCCTCATGGTGGCGCGAGACGCCCGGTACGCCGGTGGTGGCCACATGCCACCACTGCTGCTGCAGCAGGAAGCCCTGATAGAGCATGTTGAAGGGCCAGCGCTGCCAGGCCTCGTCGCGAAAGCGTTTGTCCTGGGGCAGCGGCTCGATGCAGGGCTCACACGGCGCCTGGCCGGCGCGCTCGCAGTAGCTGCCGAAACGTTGCCACTTGCGCAGGGCCTTGCCGACGAGTTCCGTCTGCTTGTCCGGTGACAGCAGCAGGTGTTGCGCCCAGTCCCACCAGGCCTGCTGGACGGCGGTCGGTGACAGCCCCCCTGTGAAGAGGCTCATCATGGCGTGCAGGCGCGCGTCGGTGGTCGTCGCCGGTGGGCTCGCTGTCGTCCCGTCGATGGTGGCTCGGGTGGTGGTTCGGGTCGTGGTGTCCATCAGCGCACCTCCCTGGGGCAGCAGGCCGACTCGGGTTGCGGGGAACAGCAGAAGGTGGATTCCGCTTCGTCAGGGGAGGGCACGGGCAGGCGGATCCCCGCGCGGTACATCAGCGCCGCCACGGCCAGTCCGGCCAGGCGCGCCTCGGGCGGGTCGGCCCGGGAACTCAGTACCGCCGGCACCGTCAGCCCCATGACCACCCCGGCCGCCGTGGCGCCGGCATGGTACTCGAGGTTCTTGGCCAACACGTTGCCTGACACCAGATCCGGCATGAGCAGGATGTCGGCCTTCCCCGCCACCGGGGAGTCGATGCCCTTTTCGCGCGCGGCCCGTTCCGAGATGGCGTTGTCGAAGGCCAGTGGCCCGTCGACCTCGGCGCCGGCAATCTGGCCGCGGCGGGCCATCAGGGTCAGGCAGGCCGCATCCAGGGTAGAGACGATGGCCGGATTGACCGTTTCCACGGCGGAAATGACCGCGGCATGTGGCCGCTCGAGCCCGATCATGTGCATCAGCTCGATGGCGTTCTGGAGAATCTGCGCCTTGGCATTGAGGTCGGGGGTAATGTTCACGGCCGCATCGGTCACGGCCAGCAGGCGTGGGCAGTCGGGCACGTCCACCAAAAAGACGTGGCTCACTCGCCGGCCGGGCTGTCGCAGGCCATTGCCCAGCAGGGCATGCATGAAGGTATCGGTGTGGAGGTGCCCTTTCATCAGCGCATCCGCGCGTCCGGCCTGCACGAGCTCCACCCCGATGCGGGCGGCCTCCACATCCGAATCGGCCTCGATCATCGCTTGTGGATCGAGGTCCCACCCGATCGCCGCGGCGGCCTCGACGACCTCGGCGGGGCGGCCGATGAGCACCGGCTCGGCGATGCGTCGCCTCGCCGCCTCGCGAAGCGTCTCCAGCACCGCCGCCTGGGCCGCATTGACCACGGCGACGCGGATCGGGTCACCGCCACCGGCCTGCTGAATCAGGTCATCGAGCGTCGCAAGGGCCACTGGCGTTGCCATCTGGGTCATGTCACCTCCTGGGTGTTGGTTAATGTGCGCTGCACGTGCCGGGCGATCATCCGTTCTTCATCGGTGGCCACGGCCTCTACCCGGACCGGGCCCTCGTCGGCGGAAATCACCGGCCCGGGCGTGCGGTTGCGTCCTTCCTCCAGTGTGATGCCGAGATACCCCATTCCTGCGCAGATCTGTGCCCGGATCGCCGGTGAGTTCGCGCCGATGCCGCCGGTGAAGATCAGCCGGTCCAGCCCGCCGAGCGCGGCGCTCAGGGCACCGATGAAGAGGCGGGCACGATGGCAGAAGAAGTCGATCGCCTGGGCGGCCTCCGGGATGTCATTACGGCGCGCTAAAAGTTCGCGCATATCGGCGCTGACGCCGGAGAGACCCAGCAAACCGGAGCGCCGGTAGAGCAGCGTCTGTAACGCCTGGGGATCGAGCCCCTGCTGCCCGGCTAGATACAGTAGGATGCCGGGATCCAGATCGCCGCTGCGGGTCCCCATGGGCATGCCGCCAAGGGCGCTGAACCCCATCGTCGTCTCGACGCTGTGCCCACCGCGAATGGCTGCCAGGGAAGCACCATTGCCCAGGTGAGCGACGATCAGACGTTCGTAAAGTGCCGCAGGGCCGTGGCGACGCACCAGGTTCTCGACGATGAATTCGTAGGAGAGCCCGTGAAAGCCATAGCGACGCACGCCCTGGGCCTCGTACTCGCGCGGCAGCCCGGTGTGTCGGGCGACCGCGGGTAGGCCATGATGGAACACCGTATCGAAGCAGGCGAGTTGGGGCACATCGGGGAAATGCGCACGCATGGCGGTGATGCCGGCCAGGTTGTGCGGCAGATGCAGCGGGGCCAGCGGGATCAGCGTTTCTAGGCGGCGTAGCAGCGCGTCGTCGACGCGCTGCGAACAGTCGCAGTCCGGCCCACCATGAACCACTCGATGGCCGATACCCACCAGGTGGAGTCCTTCGCCTTGCTGATGCAGGACCTCGCCGAGGTGGGCGATGGCCGCCGCATGATCCGCGAGCCGCACATCGCTATTTGCGAGTACTTGCCCCCGGGCTTCCATCACGCGAAGCCGTCCCTGCTCGGTACCGATGCCACTGGCCGCTCCCCACCACTGACGGTTGAGGCCATTAGCCAGACCAAACACGGCAAACTTCAGACTGGATGAGCCACAGTTGACCACCAGAATGGCTGGCATCGTCGACATTGACTGACCTCCTGATAAACGATTGCTCTGTCTTGGACGAGACAAGGATCAATGACAACTCCAGGGATCCTTGGCGGCATTGTCCTTGATGTTTTGGTCGACGAACCGGTAGTGATCTTCCTTGAAGCGGTTCCACCAGCCGTGGCTGATGTCGATCGAATGTCTTGTCAGAACCTCTTCGACGCATTCGATACAAATACGCGATGCATCGTAAGCCAGACGAAGCATTCGCTTATTTTCATCGAAAGCCACGCTGTCGAGTCCATAAAGCTGATCGATTTCCTGGAGCGCTATCTCGAGCTCTCGTTGGCTGCAGGGCTCGAGCTTCAGTTTCCGAGTAACTAGGTTGGCTTCGCTGACGCCAAGACGATGTTCCTGATGCATGGTAGGCCTCCCGACCTTTCGTGAATGAAGATCTTTCTCTCAATCGTTGCTTGTCTTTACCCATGCCATACCTGCCCAGGGCCCGGCATAGAGCGTTCCAAATGCCATCTCGAAAACGCTATCGCGAGTCGTGCCGGCCAGTTCCAGCGTCGAGGCGATTGAATCGCTCATCAACGTCTCCCATTGCCGATAGGGGCTGCTGCTATCGACCGGCGTCGGCATGGTCTCCGCCATCTCGGCCAGCCACTTCACGCCTTTCATCCAGGGAGCGAAGCGTTCCGAGAACATCAGCCGACTGGTCCGCGCAGGATGCAATTGACGCAGCATCTCGGCCGTCCAAGGGGTCGTGTACAGCCGCACCCAGGGGCCGACGAAGGTCTCGTAGAGGGCCACATTGTGCTCGGAAAGTGCGCGCACCTGCTCGAACGCCGGTGCCTGAGAGGGGTAATCTAGGTCCTCCACCCGGCGTTCCTCGAACCGCACCTGGAACTGGGGCTTGTGGCAATCGGGATCGCCGGTGGGGTTGTCGATCTTCATCTCGTAGAGCCCGGGGGCAAGATCGTTGAGATCGCCTACACTCTCGAGGATCGCTCGGTGCTCGAGGCGCGCCACCTTGGAGGAGACGAAGATGCCCAGATGCCCGACGTGGGGATTGAGCAGGTAGACGATGCGCTGGTCGGCGGCCTTGAGTGCCGCGGTATCGGGGTAGACCGCGGGGATCCAGTTGAGCGCCTGATGGGGCGGGGTGATGTTGTCACCGCTGGAGGCGAAGATCACCAGGGGGTTGCGGATGCGCTTGAGATCGACGGTGCAGCCCGGGCAGACCTGCAGCTCCCCGCGTTCGAGCCGGTTGCCGACGAAGAGGTTCTCGACGATGGCGGTGATCTCTTCCTTGCTCAGGCTATAGAACCCCGTCCACCAGCGCTCGAACTCGAGGAAGCGCTCGCGCTGGCCGTCGATGTCGGCGAACAACCGATAGTCCTTCTGCCACAGGGTATTGGCCGGCTTGAGGGATTCGAAGTTGGCGGCCAGGTGGGCGCCATCGAAGCGGCCATCGCCCAGGTCCGCCGCCAGGTGCGTCAGCCAGGCGCCGCCCAGCAGCCCACCGGCCAGCCGCATGGGATTGACGCCGGATTCACCCGACCAGTAGGAGAGCGGCGAGCCGTTGAGCACCGCCGGCCCCACCAAGCCCTCGCAGTCGGCGGAGAGCAGGGCGATGGCCCAGCCCGCCTGGCAGTTGCCGTAGAGCACCGGCGGCTTGCCGGGATGGCGCTCGGCCAGCGTCTCGACGAAGCGCCGCAGGACGTGCAGCACGTCCTCCAGGGTCTGGCCGGGGACGGGCTCGGGGAAGAAGATCACGAAGTAGACCGGGTGCCCCTCATGCAGTGCCATGCCGACCTCGGAGTCGCGCTTGAAGCCGCCGATGCCTGGGCCGTGGCCGGCACGCGGGTCGACGATCATCACCGGCGGCCTAGTCTCGTCGAGGCAGTCCTCCAGGCAGTCATCCCCCACGCGGGTGATGCGCAGCAGGGCATAGTTGGCGGGGCGCGCTAGTCGACGGCCATCCACGAGCATCTCGTAATCGAAGTCGAGCAGTGGCGGCTTGCCCGCCTGCTCATGCTCGAGCATGTTGTCCGCGCGCTCACGCAGGGTATCCAGGTAGCGCAGGCCGCGCCGCCACAGGTCGGTCTGGTAGGCGAGCAGTTCCGTCGCCGGGTGGCTCGGGAGGAGGCCCTCTTCGGGCTCGGGTACGGTCATCGGGGCGGCCATCTCTGGTGGGGCGGTGGGTTGGCGCTTGCGCGGGGCTTTACGCGCCGCGGGGGCCTTGGTGGTCGATGTCTTGGCGGTCATGGTGGATTACCTCTCGGTGTCAGGATGTCGTGGGCTTCGGGTCGACGCCGATCTCGACCCGGGACTCGGACAGGAAGCGGTACGGCGGAACCTCCAGGTTGGTCGGCGCCGGCACCGCCTTGTACACGCGGCCGGCGAAGTCGAACTTGGAACCGTGGCAGGGGCAGAAGTAGCCGCCCGGCCAGTCGTCGCCGACCGAGCCTGGCTCCGGTCGAAACAGGGGCACGCAGCCGAGGTGGGTACAGATGGCGATGACCACCAGATACTCCTCCTCGAGCGAGCGCAGTGGCCCGGTGATATAGGTCGGCTGCTGTGATTCCACCTCGGCGAGGGGATCGCGGAGCCGGTCGGAGTCGGTCAGTGTCGCCAGGCGCTCGAGGATCGCCGGGGTGCGGCGCAAGACCCAGACGGGCTTGCCGCGCCATTCCACGGTCAGCTGCTGCCCCGGCTCCAGCTTGTCGACGTCGACCTCGATGGGGGCGCCGGCGGCCCTGGCGCGCGCACTGGGCTGCCAGGAGGCAATGAACGGCACCGCCGTGAAGGCCGCCCCGACGCCGCCGACCACCACCGTCGCGCCGACGAGAAAGCGTCTGCGTTTCATGACAACCTCCCAGGATCGATAGTCGAATCCTCCGCCGGTGGTGCAGACTGCCGGGGCAGCGTCGCCGCCAGCACCGCAGCGCCGACCAGCGCCGCGACGGCTGAGGCGAGTAACACGCCCTGGCGGGCCGCGGTCAGGGCCGCCGGGGTATCGAAGGCGAGCCCGGCGATGAACAGGCTCATGGTGAACCCGATACCCGCCAGCACGGCCACCCCGTAGAGGTGGCGCCACCGAACGCCCGCGGGCAGCGGCGCGAGGCGCAGCCGGATCGCCAGCCAGGCGAAAGAGAACACTCCCAACTGCTTGCCCAGCAAGAGCCCGAAGGCGACGCCGAGGAAGACGTTGCCGAAGCCCTCGCCTCCTGCTCCCACCGCGATCCCTGCGTTGAAGAAAGCGAACACGGGCACGACGCCGAAGGTGACCCAACGCCTCAGGTCATGGTAGGTGCGATTGAGTGGAGAGCCTTCCTGGTGGCCGTCCCGTGTCTTCGCGGGGATAGCCAGGGCGATCACGACCCCGGCCAGGGTGGCGTGAACCCCGGACTTGAGTACCGCGACCCACAGCACTAGCCCCAGCAGTACGTAAGGCATGGCACGCGTGACCCGAAAGCGATTGAGAACCGTGAGGCCAGCGAGGGCAATGCCGGCGATGAGCAGTGCCTCGCCGGCGAGGCGCTCGGTATAGAACAGCGCGATGATCACGATGGCGCCAAGATCGTCGAATACCGCCAGGGCCATCAGGAACACCCGCAAGGCCGGGGGCACGCGCTTGCCGAACAGCGAGAGCACCGCCAGGGCCAGCACGATATCGGTTGCGGTGGGCACGGCCCAGCCATGGGCGGCGATACCCTCGGTACCATTGACCAACAGATAGATCAGTGCCGGCAGTAGCATGCCGCCGACCGCGGCGATACCGGGGAGTGCCACCTGCTGGATCGAGCCCAACAGGCCGCCGAGCATCTCGCGCTTGAGCTCAACCCCCATCAGCAGGAAGAAGAACACCATCAACCCGTCGTTGATCCACAGGATCAGCGGCTTGTCGATGCCCAGGGCGCCTACCTGCACCGACACGGGGGTGTGGTGGAGCAGTTGGTAAAACTCGCGCAGTGGTGAGTTGGCGAGTATCAACGCCGCGAGCAAGGCTCCGACGGTTACGAGACCCGCCGTGCGCTCTTCGACCCCCTGCTGTGCCGCAGTCGTCATGATTGGCTCCCGACTGGTGTCCCTAGGGGCGCTGGCCACTGGGGTGAGTGGCTCGTAGACGCGGAATGAATCGCGGCGTGCAGGCCGCGTAGGTCTGCCATTTGTCGCCGAACTGGCGCGCTACCTCGCGCTCTTCGTGGATCGCCAGTCGTGAGTACATCCACACCAATACCGGGAACATGATCAGGGTCAGCAGGGTGGGCCACTGCAGCAGGAAGCCGGTCATCACCAACACGAAGCCGGCGTACTGCGGATGCCGGACATGGGCGTACAGTCCGCTGGTGGCCAGCTCTCCCCGTTGCTGGGCGGCATAGAGCACTCGCCAACCGGCGGCGATGAGCCAGAACCCAGCGGCGATGAACACCATGCTGAGCAGATGGAAGGGCCCGAAGTGGGGGTTGGCCTGCCAGCCGAACAGCATCTCCAGCAGGTGCCCCGCATCGTGGCTGAACCAGTCCACCTCAGGGAAGCGTGATTGCAACCAGCCGGAGAGGAAGTAGAGGGTCAGCGGAAAGCCGTACATCTCCGTGAACAACGCCACCAGGAAGGCGCTGAAGGCCCCGAGCGAGCGCCAGTCCCGGCGCGTCTGCGGCTTGAAGAAGCTGAAGGCGAAGAAGATGAAGATCGCCGAGTTGAGAATCACCAAGCCCCACAGGCCATAGGATGGCACCTCGCTACTCATCGCGTTCCTCCTTGTGCGTTGCCTTGTGATCGCTGTCCGATCCGTGCCCACCATGACCGCCATGCATGAACACATGCATCAGCGGGCAGGCGAGCAGGATCACCCAGGGCAGGGCGCCGAGCAGGTGCACCCTGTGCTCCTCCCAGAGCAGGAAGCCCATCACCGCCAGGGCGAGCGCTGCCATGAGCCAGAAGGTGCCCTTGCTTGGTCCTCGCTCCAGCCACCCCTTTTCGTCATTCATGATCCGATCCTCACTCGGCGCAGGCGCAACGAGTTCATCACCACCGACAGCGAGGAGGCGCTCATCGCGAAGGCAGCGAAGATTGGGCCGATCAGGATGCCGAAGAACGGATAGAGAATCCCGGCGGCGATGGGTACGCCGGCCCCGTTGTAGACCAGGGCGAAGAACAGGTTCTGCTTGATGTTGCGCATGGTGGCCAGCGATAGCTTGCGGGCACGGACGATGCCATCCAGGTTGCCCTTGACCAGGGTGAAGCCGGCGCTTTCGATCGCCACGTCGGCGCCGGTGCCCATGGCGATGCCCACATCGGCCTGGGCGAGGGCGGGGGCGTCGTTCACCCCGTCGCCCGCCATGGCCACCTTGCGGCCTTGTTCCTGCAATTCACGGATGATGCGCGCCTTGTCCTCGGGCAGCACGTCGGCACGGATCTCGTCGATGCCCAGCCGGTCGGCCACCGCCTTGGCCGTGCGCTCGTTGTCGCCGGTGGCCATGATGATGCGAAAGCCCAGCCGGTGCAGCGCCTTCAGGGCATCGGGCGTGGTTGCCTTCACTGGGTCGGCGACGCTGACCAGGCCGGCGATCTGGCCATCGAGCACGACGAACATCACCGTTTCGCCTTCATCGCGGCGGGCGTTCGCGGTCTCGGAGATCCGGCCGCCATCGAGGCCCAGTTCGGCCATCAGCTTGGCGTTACCGAGGGCCACCGACTTGCCGTCCACGACCCCCTTGACGCCCATGCCAGTCACGGCTTCGAAATCGGTGGCATCGGCGAGGGACACGCCGCGCTCCTCGGCGCCGGCGACGATGGCCTCGGCCAGTGGGTGCTCGGAGCCTTTCTCGAGGCTGGCCGCCAGGCGCAACACCTCGGCCTCGTCATGCCCTTCCTCGGGCAGCACCGCCACCAGCTTCGGCTTGCCTTCGGTCAGGGTGCCGGTCTTGTCGACCATCAGCGTATCGACCTTGGCGAAACGTTCCAGCGCCTCGGCATTCTTGATCAGTACGCCGGCCTGCGCGCCGCGCCCGGTGGCCGTCATGATCGACATCGGCGTGGCCAGGCCCAGCGCACAGGGGCAGGCGATGATCAGCACCGCCACCGCCGAGACCAGCGCATAGGACAGCGCCGGCGCCGGACCCCAGATCGCCCAGCTAATGAAGGAGAGAATGGCGACGCCGATCACCGCGGGCACGAACTTGCCCGCCACCTTGTCGGCGAATTTCTGAATCGGTGCGCGCGAGCGCTGGGCAGCGGCCACCATCTCGACGATCTGGCTGAGCATGGTGTCGGCGCCGACGCGGGTGGCTTCCATGACCAGGCTGCCGGTGCCGTTGATCGTGGCCCCCGTGACCTGGTCGCCTTGGACCTTCTCCACCGGTACCGGCTCGCCGGAGATCATCGACTCGTCGATCGAGGAGCGGCCCTCGACCACCATGCCGTCCACCGGTACCTTGTCGCCGGGGCGCACCCGCAGGTGATCGCCGACCTGCACGTCTTCCAGCGGTATCTCCTCTTCGCTGCCGTCGGGCCGGATCACCCTCGCGGTCTTGGCGGCCATGTCGAGCAGTGCCCGGATCGCCTTGCCGGTGCCCTCGCGAGCGCGCAGCTCCATCACCTGGCCTAGCAGGACCAGGGTTACGATTACCGCTGCGGCCTCGAAGTAGACTCCGACGGAGCCGTCTTCCCGGCGAAAGCCGTCGGGGAAGACGCCCGGCACCAGCACCGCCACGATGCTGAACAGATAGGCCGCGCCGACCCCCATGCCGATCAGGCTGAACATGTTGAGGTTCATGGTGCGGAAGGAGTTGTAGCCGCGCACGAAGAACGGCCAGCCCGACCACAGGATCACCGGCGTGCTGAGCACCAGCTCGATCCACATCGCGTTGCGTTCACCGAAGAAGTCGCGAATGGCCCCGAGGCCCAGGTAGGGGCTCATCGTCAGAATCAGGACCGGAAGCGTGAGCACGGCCGCGACCCAGAAGCGTCGGGTAAAATCGACCAGCTCGGGATTCGGCCCCTCATCGCCGACGGCCGCCGATTCAAGCTCCAGTCCCATGCCACACAGCGGGCAGGCACCGGGGTCGGTTTGCCGCACCTCGGGGTGCATCGGGCAGGTGTAGATGGCACCGGCATGCCCGGCCGGCACCTTGTCGTACTTGCCGCCGTGGGCCGGCGCGGAGGCCCCATGACCATGCCCGTCATGCGTCTGCGAGTCGTCGCTTCCCACGGGCACGAGGTGCATGCCGCACTTGGGGCAGTCACCCGGCTGGTCGGAGACGACCTCCGGGTGCATCGGGCAGGTGTATTGGGCGCCACCCTGGCTGCCGGCGGCGTGTTGGTCCGTATCGCCGCTGCCTCGTGTCGGTGCCTCGTGCGAGGCATGCCCGTGACAATGGTCGTGTTGGTGTTGCGTCATGGAATCGTCTCCGTCGCTTCCGCGTCTTGATTCAACCTCGTGGCCCTATCTCGATAGGGTCGAAACTAATAGTGCCGTATCCAATAATCAGGAGGTGCGATCAAAGCAGAAGATCGCGCTTGCGTTGCTCGTACTCCTCGCGGTCGATTTCTCCCCGGGCGTAGCGTTCTTGAAGAAGGTCCAGGGCCGTTGGCCGCCGTTGAGAAAATGGCTCGCCCCGGCCTCGGGTCAGGCCACGCACCAGGAGAACGGCCAAGGCAATGACGGCGCCCCAGAACAACACCATCATGACCCCGCCGAAGAGCATATGTCCCCAGCCGTAACTCCCCATATACGCCGTCATGTCGTCCCACATGGTCGGATCTCCTTTCAAGTTGAATCATCCTGATATCAGGCTATAACCTGTGGGAGACCCAAGGGTCAAGATAATATGAGGTGAAAGCATGCGGCTCTTGATCCCGGTCAACGTTCGGCATCTTCAGTGGGATGAAATCAACGCCGCCCGCGTGTGTTGATGTGTGAATCCAGGATGTCAGTGAACCCCCGGCTCATCGTGAGTATTGCGTGAGCTACCCGCTAGCTTCCGCCACTGTCCCCAGCGAGGAATGAACATCGGCACCCGCCGCTGGTAGGCGCGATAGGCGTCACCGAACCAGGCCAGCATCTGCCGTTCCTCGCGGTGGGCCAGCCAGGTATAGGCAAGCACGATCACTGGAAACAGGCCGATCGAGAATAGTGTCGGCCAATGCACCACACCTTCGCCGAACAAGGCGATGAACAAGCCGGTGTATTGGGGATGCCGTACCAGGGAATAGAGTCCGCCGGTCACCAGGTGGTTCTCGCGCCGTGCCTTGTAGACTTGCCGCCAGCCCTGGATAAAGATCCCGATGCCGGTAAACGCGAGCCCGTAGCCAAGCAGCATGGAGACAAGCATGCCGGTTTCTCCCAGCCCCACCAGCGTCGACCAGAGGCTGGCGCTGACATACTCGCTATCCAGACCGAAGAAACGCACCAACAGATAGATAGTGAGCGGAAAGCCATACATCTCGGCGTAAAGCGCGATGATAAAGGCCTGCACCGCGCCGGCACCGGTCCATTCGCGCCAGTTCTTCGGTGCGAAATAGCGATAGAAGAACCAGGACACCAAGACGATGACGATCAGCGCGAGGCCCCAGGCGCCGGTATGGTTGAGGGATTCGTTCATGGCCTACGCTCCGCTGCGCCGGTTGAGGCGTGTGACAAAGAAGTTGTAGAGCGGGCCGAAGACCAGGGCCACGTACCAGCCGTAGCCGAAGCTTTCAGCCAGGCCCAGGAAGAAGCTTGGCCAACTCAACCAGGTGAAGCCAGGCAGCAGGCGCAGCCAGCTCTCATACATCGCCCGGTCGGGAAACAGCAGGCCGAAGCCGACGCACAGGATGAAGGTCACGGCCAGAAACAGCCCCAGGCTCATACCCAGTGCGATCACCGGGATCCGCGGCACGGCTTGAACCGGCAAGCGGGTTCCGTAATGCGGCTTGGCTGTCGGCGGAACATCGGCATCAGGCATGTTCATTCTCCGGCTGGGCGGGCGGGCTCATGGCTTCAGCGGCGAGATATTGCTCGGGCGCGGCCTCGAAGCGTTCTCGGCAGTCACGTGAGCAGAAGTAATAGACATGGCCCTCGTGGACGCTCGACTTGGCCTTTTCGGTGCTGACGGTCTTGCCACAGACGGGATCGACGTCCTCGGCTGGCGGAATCCAGCGCAGGCTCTCGGTGGTCGCCTGCCTCTCTGATGCCCCCTCGCCATGCTTGGCCTTGCCACGACCATGACCCATCACGTGAGCACCGCAGCCGAAGCGCATCATCAGAAAGATGATTCCCGCCCAGAGCATGAAATATACGAGCTCGTTCATGGACTCTCTCCTGCTATTTCATTATCGGGACCCGTGTCATATCGGCCGCCTTCTTCGTTATGCCGAGAAGCTGTCCAGAGAAAGGCTAGAGCCTATGTGTGACACAATGGTCAAGGCCGGAGTCGCTGCCCTACGCCTCTCGGTTTCGCGGAGTGTCTCAAAGCATACGCAACGAAACTGAATTGACGCTGAAAAGCGAAGCACCCCGACGCCTGGCAGTGGTTTATAGCTCGAGATGCTGATAAGTCTGGTGGGAAGAGTCTCTGCACGCACAGCGGCCACTCCGGCAGTCGCCTGGTTCGATACGAGGGCGGGCACGAGTTATCTCCCCGCGTATCCGTCTGGAGTCGTGGGGCTGGGGAAATGGGGATGACTTAGACTCTGAAGCGTTGGCTCAACAGGTAGACTGCAACCGGAGAAGGGGCGGGAAGGGCACGTGGCGTGCCGCTGGCGGTGACAACCCGGGGCGCTATGGTCGGGGCAGCCATGCTCAAGGGAAGAAGCTTGCACTCGAGGTCCTGGCGTTCCAGGCGCAACAGGGCACTGCCGGCATGGCGAGCGCCATGGTGGCAGCGCGGCCGAGGGTGTTCCGTGTCGATGCGTTCGGCGCTCGAGTGCGTGTCCGAGAGAAACTCGACGCCAACCTGGCCAAACGCGGTCGAGGAAGGCACAGGCGCCGCCGTGGCGGCACTGAAGAGAAGCACCAGCACCATGCCCAGCAGGATGCCCATCCCAAGGCGCGGCCAGGCGACGTCAGGCCGCGTGGAATGCTTGGGAAAGAGGGCATGCCTGGCCATGTTGCAGGGCTCCTGTGGCAGGTTATGTCCCCACCATATAGCCCAGAACCGGATCCTGTCGATTGATCCAGATCAAGTCAGATGGCGCTGCAAACCTCGGTTGCAGTATCCTCAGATCGATCCGGTTGCCATCGCCATCGGGCCGGTGCAGATTCACTGGTATGGCCTGATGTACGTTGTCGGCTTCGTGGCGGCATGGCATCGCTTCCTTCGCATCAAGCTGAGCTGTACCTTGGACCTCATCGATTCGCAATGACAGGGATGACTGACCCCATGCTGACGAGATACACCACGCTTCCCGACCCTCGCGTCTGGCGGTTTGTCCTTGTGCTGATCATGGCGATGCTGTTGACGGGTTGCGGCGTCAACAACATCCCCACCTATGACGAACAGGTGAAGTCGGCCTGGGCGCAGGTGGAGAACCAGTACCAGCGACGCGCGGACCTGGTGCCCAACCTGGTCGAGACGGTCGAGGGCTTTGCCCGCCAGGAGCAGGAGACCCTGACCGCCGTGGTGGAGGCGCGGGCCAAGGCCACGTCCATCCAGATCGACGCCGAGTCGCTCGACGACCCGGAAAAGCTGCGCCAGTTCGAGCAGGCCCAGCAGCAACTCACCGGGGCACTGAGCCGCTTGATGGCGGTGTCCGAGCGCTATCCCGACCTGAAGTCGAATCAGAACTTCCTGGCCCTGCAGTCCCAGCTGGAGGGTACGGAAAACCGCATCGCCGTGGCGCGGCGCGACTTCATCACCGCGGTCGAGCGCTACAACACCGAGATCCGCACCTTCCCCGGGCGGTTGTGGCACAGCATCCTCTACAGCGACATGCCGCTGCGCGAGACCTTCGAAGCCACGACCGAGAACGCGGACCAGGCCCCCCAGGTGGAGTTTGAATGAGCGATCTTCTGCGCATCCCGCTATTGGCGCTGCTGCTGTCGGGGGGCCTCGGCCTTCAGGCACAAGGCCTCCAGGCCCAGGAGCTTGAGGAACAGGAACTCGACTTTCCCGAATTGACCGGTCGTGTGGTGGACCAGGCCGGGCTGCTGGATCCGGCCACCGAATCACGCCTGAGCGAGAGGCTCGCGGCCCACGAAGAAGCCACCACCGAGCAACTGGTGGTGGCCACCCTGCCGGACCTGCAGGGCGTCACCATCGAGGAGTATGGCTATCAGCTGGGGCGCCACTGGGGCATCGGCCAGCAAGAGGAGGACAACGGCGCCCTGCTGATCGTCGCGCCGAAGGAGCGCAAGGTGCGCATCGAGGTCGGCTATGGCCTCGAGGGTCGACTGACCGACGCCCAGTCCTCGGTGATCATCAACCAGACCCTGACGCCGGCCTTCCGTGAGGGCGACTACGCCCGCGGCATCACCGAGGGCGTGGAGGCGATGATCCAGGTGCTGGGTGGCGAGCCCATGGACACCAGTGCCACCGCCAGCGCCCCGGCTCGGGAACAGGGACCTGAAGGACCGGCATCGATTCTCTTCTTCGTGATGTTCGTCATCGTCATGACGCTGGTACGGGGCGGTCGCGGCGGCCTGCTGGCCGGCATGTTGCTGGGCGGTGCGCTCGGCGGCAGGTCGCGCGGCGGCGGCGGGGGTGGTTTCGGCGGAGGCGGCGGCTTCGGCGGTGGCGGCGGCGGCTTCGGTGGCGGCGGCGCTTCCGGCGGCTGGTAAGCCAGCCTTCCCGCCGGTGGCGACACCGACATGACAATCAGGATTCGGAGATCACAACCCCCATGGCCTTACTGAGTGAAAACGAGCAACGCCAGGTAGCCGAGGCGATTCATCGGGTCGAACGCGACACCGATGCCGAGCTGGTCACCGTGCTGGCTCCGCGAGCGGACAACTATGCCTATATCCCGCTGCTCTGGGCCGGCCTGCTGGCCCTGGTGGTACCGGGTGCGGTCAATTACTTTCCCGGCTGGTTGACGGCCTACGAGCTGACGCTGGTGCAGTGGGCGACCTTCATCGTGCTGGGACTGGTGTTTCGCATCCCCGCCATCACCACCCGGCTGATCCCGCGATCGGTTCGTCATTGGCGGGCGGCCAACCTCGCCCGGCGGCAGTTCCTGGAACAGGAGCTGCACCACACCGAGGGGGGAACGGGGATGCTGATTTTCGTCTCCGAAGCCGAGCGGTATGTGGAAATCCTGGTTGACCGGGGCATCTCGGCACGTATCAGCGACGAGACCTGGCAATCCATCGTGGCGGCGTTCACCCAGCAGGTGAAGGCAGGTGAGACCCTGCGGGGTTTCCTGGCGTGCATCGAGGCATGCGGCGAACATCTCAAGGAGCAGGTACCAGCCACCCACGAGCGCAACGAACTGCCCAATCATCTGATCGTGCTGGATTGACCCTCATCTGCCCATGCACCGGGGCATGACGAGTGCTTCTCCCCGGCAGAGGTGCCGCCGTCTGACACGGAACACGTGGGGCGATACGTTGAGAAGTCGCAGGAGACTCGACGGTTGGATGTCGATCAACGCCCTCAGCCGATTGTGGCCAGGGCCGGAAACCAGTCCACCAGGATGCTGGAGAGCCGGGTGAGCGTCCCGGAGACGATCAGCAACCCCATGAGGATAAGGATCACTCCGGCGACTGGTCGGGCATAGGCACTCCACTTACCGAGGCGGCCCCGGTAGTGGCTGAACCTGTTGAGCAGCAGGGTGCTGGCCAGGAAGGGCAGGGCCAGGCCCAGGGAGTAGGTCGCCAGGTAGAGCATGCCGGCCTGGGCATTGGCGGTGGTCGAGGTGGCCATCAGGATCGCCCCCAGGATCGGGCCGATGCAGGGCGTCCAGCCGATGGCGAAGGAGATGCCGAAGAAGGTCGCCGCCATGGGAGAGCCCCCTCTCAGCTCGGGCGACCACTGAAAGCTGCGCTGCAGGACGGGCAGCCGGAACACGCCCGTCATGAATAGGCCGAGCACGATGACGATGCTGCCGGTGATCCAGTTGAGCTCCTGGCGATAACCACGCAGCAGCTGGCCGATGCTGGTGACCCCCAGGCCCATCAGGATGAAGACCACGCTGAAGCCGAAGACGAAGAAGGTGCTGAGCAGCAACGCCTCGAAGCGCCGATCCGCCTTGCCGGCACTGCCGCCGGTGACCACCGACAGATAGGCGGGCAGCAAGGGCAGGGTGCAGGGCGAGAAGAACGACAGCAGCCCGCCGAAGAGGGCGCCGATCAGGCCGATGGAGGAGAGCGTTTCCACAGAGCTTCTACCTGGGTGAAATGAAGGGAATGGCTATCGGCCGGCGATCGTCAGGGTCGCCGGCCTAGGTGCGGAAGCAGACTTCGCGGTCACCAACTCATTGGTTCACCTGGAAGGCGATGCCCCGAGAGATATCTGGTGACCGATGCCCCCCAGCTCCACGGTCTGCAACACCTCGAGGGTGTCCGGGGCGATGATCCACAGGTGGGGTTCGTCGCGGCTGGTGACCAGCACCCGCCCATCGGTGGGCGAAACGGCGAGATGGTAGGGGGCCGGTGCCAGCTCGGCGGCATGCCGTGTGCCCTCCTCGAGGGAGATCCTGACGAGGCGGTTGTCGCCCTGACTCGTCGCATAGAGCGTCTGGCCATCCGGACTCAGGTCGATGCCGTGAGGCGCCGTGCCGATCTCATAATCCTCCGCCACACTGCCTGTCGTCAGATCCACCGCCAGGACGCGGCCCCCGGCATGATCGTTGACGTAGAGGGATTTACCGTCCTTCGAGAGCACCATGTGTTCCGGGTTCCCGCCGACGCGCATGTTGCGCCGCACGAACCAGTGCTGAGGATCCACCTCGCTGATGGTGCCGTTACCGGCGTTGCTGACCAGTATGCTACCCCCCTCCTCGTGCTGAACCAGGTAGTTCGGATTCGGCCCCGTGGCCAGGGAGGCGATGACCTGGCCGCTATCCAGCGACACCATGCTGATGCCTCCGCCCGTGGGGTGGGTCGAGACGGCATGACGCCCGTCTCGCGTGACCAGCACATGATGCACGGCCCCTGGCACTTCCAGGGTTCTGACGATGCGGCTCGTGGCCGTGTCGACGACGTAGAGCAGGCCGGTACTCGCTTCCTCCGGGGAGGTCGTTGCGCCATCGCCATGATGGGCCGCGTGCTCGTCTTCCGTCACCCCCTCGGGACGAACGATCTCGCGACCGGCATCCTGCGGGGAAAGGCTCCCCACGATGAGGTGTCGTCCGTCAGGAGTGAGGGCGGAGCCGTGCGTATTGATCGTATCGGTCACGGTCGATATCACCTCCTGACGCTCCAGGTCGATGATACCCACGGCATCTGCCGTCCCCATCGGCACGAAGGCCCGGTCGCTCGCCGCCAGGGCGGTCGTTGAGGCTGCGAGGGCGATGCCGGCCATGAGACTAGCCAGCCAAGAACTGTGCAGAGAGTTCTTCATGAGAGACATGTCCTAAGTATTGAGGCCCCTGTGGGGCGTGGGCGACCGTCAGCAGACGGTCGGGGCTATGGAAAACGTCGATGAGATCGACATCGATCAATAGCCATCGACAGACCTCGTGGTCAGATCCTCATTTGGCTCGAGCGCAGGGAGTGTCGTATCACCGATACCGAGCCGAACGACATGGCTGCGGCGGCGATGAAGAGAGCAGTCAATGGCAACTCCATGGCTCCTTGCTGGCATTGTCCTTGATGTTCTGGTCGACGAACCGGTAGTGGTCTTCCTTGAAGCGCGTCCACCAGCCATGGCTGATCTCGATGGCGTGCCAGGCGAGGATCGCCTCGATATGGTCGATGCACAGCCGCGTCGCATCATAGGCCATACTGAGCTTGTGCTTCTCGGTGTCATAGGTGACTCGCTCGAGCCCGTATAGCCCATCGATCTCGTCCATGGCGACGCGTAACTCATCCTGATCGCAGGGCTCGAGCTTCAGCTTGCGAGTCACTAGATTGACCTCGGAGACGCCGAGGCGGTGTTCGTTCTTTGACATACGAAACTCTCCCTTCTGCCATTTCGTCATGCACGGGTAGATCCACATCTGGTGGAAGTGCGGAGCATTGCCCGCCACCGACACCGAGCTGATCGCAATGACGATACTGATCTACTCCCCCTTCGGCCCAGGGCATCCTTGATGCCGTCGCCGGCCCTAGGCCTCTGGCGATACCTGGACGCTGGGAAGCCGCCGATTTGCTCGAAGCCTAAAGCCCTTGGGTAACGCAAAGGTCAAGCGAGTGGGGAGCACCAGGGTTGCGGATAGCTCCGAACCTTGATCGATGTCATGCAATTTCCGGTTTTGTGAGGCTCACCCCTAGCCTAGATGGCAAAGCTGAACCAACCCTGAATGGGCGGAGCCTGTTGGGGCGTCATGTCATTGGGATGTCGGCTAGGCATGCCGGGTTAGGCGTCCCCGTACCCCATGCCAGAACCCCATCATTGACGCTTCAAGCAGGGCGCTTGGCGGGGCTGAGACTCGGCTACCCGAGATGCAGCCAGCGCCTTACGGTCGCGCGATAGCGCGCCGGAGCCGCCTTCCAGGCCAGGGGGAGCAGGGTGATGGTGCCGAGCGCGAGCACCGTGAGGCCCGCGCGGCGCAGATCGCTGGAGGCGAGCTCGTCACCGAAATGCGCCAGCAGGAAGCTCGCCGGAATGATCCCGAGCAGCGTCGCGACGGCAAAGCGCCAGGCCTTGAGGGGGGTGAGGCCGGCCGCGTAGCTGAGGACGTCGAAGGACAGGAACGGCATCAGCCGGGTCGCGAAAACCGCGACCATCAGGGCATTCTGCGAGCCGATGAAACGGTGTAGCAGGTTTGGAGTAGGGCGCACGCCCAACCAGGTCCTCAGGGCGTCATATCCCAGCAGGCGGGCAATGGAGAAGGCGATCAGCGCCCCCGTGCCGGAGCCGATGGCGACATAGAGCGTCCCCCAGGCATGGCCATAGGCCGCGCCGGCGGCAAGCGCTATCGGGGCGCTGGGAATCGGGCTCATGACGATGGCCAGGGTCATCAGGCCGATGACCAGGACCGGCCCCAACGGGCCAAGCCGTATCACTGCCTGCTCGAGGGTGTCGCCGGTCAGCAGGGTTTCCAGCGTCCCGGTGCGCCACAGCAGCAGGGTGGTGGCAAGGAAGGCGGCAAGCAGCCCAACGCCACACAGGATGCGCCGCCTCGAGGCTTGGGATAAGCGGGAAGGGGCGCCGTCTTCCGGCTTCTTCTGCCTGGCCATGTTTTCCAATCCCGATCTCCCACGCTTGTCGTTGCACCCACTCGGCCTCCTTGGGGATGAATGACAGCCGGCTGGCAGATGCCATCAAAGCCCGAGCGCTTTCCTCATGCTGTGCCTGCTTCAGTGGACGAAGCCCCAGGGCGGTGGCAATCGCCAGTGGCACCTTCACGCCGAGCACCCACAGCGGCGCATGTTTTGTCCTGCTCGTCCTCAATGGCAGTCACGGGAGCAGAAAAAGTAGTCATGGCCATCGTGAACACTCGGCTTGGCCTGTTCGGTACTGACGGTTTTGCCACACACGGGATCCACGTCTTCGGTGGGTGGAATCCAGTGCGGCCCCTCGGTAGTCGTCTGGCTCTCCTGCCTCTACCGTGTAGTCAACGGTGCTGCGGTGATTCTATGAGCCCAGGCACTATAGCCTGTGCAGCTCAGAAGAGGGGGCTTCAGGTGATTCCTGCCTGTGGCATGAACAGCACCAGCCTGTTCATCGTCGCTGTCCTTTGCCGTCTGCCGTCAACCTATCGCCACGTTGCGAATGCGAGCTTGTTATCAGGATACAACCTATGGGTTGCTCAAGGGTAAAGTGAGGAAGTGGTTAAGGATTCTTTTCTTGACCCTTGTCAGCTGTCAGTCTGCGCAGCCAAGCTGAAATGGCGCTGAACATTGGGGGGTTGATTGTTGTTGGCCTAAAGGGTGTGGAAGCACAGCCATTTTCTGAAGAAGGGTAAAGGGGGAAAGTGGGACGTCTTTATGCTTGATTCATGGCGGTAGATTGTGGGAATATTTTGACTTTTGTTCAGTATTGATATTGGTTAATTGCGTGAAAGGAGTGAAAGAGATGCGAATGACTAAGAGTGCCTTTCAAAACCTTGAAAACCCCTTCAGTCATTCCTAGATTTTCGGTATGGCTAAGAAAATCGTATCCGACGAACTCTGGTCCATTGTCGAGCCACTGCTGCCACCACCGACGCCCAGGCCACGCGGTGGCCGGCCTCCCATCTCCAATCGCGCAGCCTTGACGGGCATCCTGTTTGTGCTGCGCTCGGGCATTCCCTGGGAGATGCTGCCCCAGGAGATGGGCTGTGGCTCGGGTGTGACCTGCTGGCGACGACTGCGTGACTGGCACGAGGCGGGCGTCTGGGAGCGTTTACATCGGACACTGCTGGAACACCTGCACCACGCTGAACAGCTTGACTGGGAGCGGGCTTGCATGGACAGCGCATCCATACAGGCAAAAAAGGGGGCTCAGCCATCGGCCCCAACCCGACAGACAGAGGAAGACCCGGTACAAAGCGCCATCTTCTGACCGATCGTCAGGGGGTACCTCTGGCCATTCTGCTATCGGGAGCCAACATGAACGACAGTGTCCCTTTGGCGGCCTTGCTCGATAGCGTGCAGCCAGTGTCGTCGGGCCGACCAGGGCGGCCTCGACAGCGCCCTCGAAAGCTTCATGCAGACAAGGCTTACGTGTGTGGTCCCGAAGAGTAATGGTCTACCTTACGAACCATTATCGGAGGATGATCCATGGCTCAGGTTCTTCATCAACGCGCCACGACCACGCACGCCATCCGAGCAGAAATACAGCGATCGACGGAGTCGGCCGCGACACTGAGCCGTCGCTACGGCATCAACCCCAAGACCGTACGCAAGTGGCGCAGCCGGGATACCGTTGAAGATACGCGTATGGGACCCCGTGCTCCTCGCTCCACGTCGTTGACGCCCCTGGAGGAAGTTGCAGCCATTACCTTCCGGCAGAAGACCCTGCTGCCCCTCGATGACTGCCTTCATGCACTTCAACGACAGATCCCTTCGCTCACCCGCTCGAGTCTGCATCGGCTTTACCAGCGGCACGGCATCAGCCAGTTACCCAGGACTGGCGACCAGAAACGCGAGAAGAAGCTCTTCAAGCGCTACCCGATTGGCTACCTGCACATCGATATCAGCGAAATCCGTACCGGCGAGGGCAAGGCCTACCTGTTCGTCGCCGTGGATCGAACGTCCAAGTTCGTTCATGCACAGCTATACCGGAAGATGACGAGGCAGATCGCCGCTGACTTTCTCGAGGACACGCTGCAGACCCTGCCTTACCGCGCCCATACGGTGTTGACGGATAACGGGGTACAGTTCGCGAAGAAAGCCGGGACAGAGGCCTA
Source organism: Vreelandella glaciei (assembly GCF_013415125.1). GTDB lineage: Bacteria > Pseudomonadota > Gammaproteobacteria > Pseudomonadales > Halomonadaceae > Vreelandella > Vreelandella glaciei. The sequence continues at coordinate 64,745 of NZ_JACCDE010000024.1, forward strand.
CAAACCGCATATCTTCGATGTCGTCTGTTACCGCCACGGCATCGAGCACCGACTGACGAAGCCCTTCCACCCCTGGACCAACGGGCAGGTGGAAAGGATGAATCGCACCATCAAGGAGGCGACGACCCGGGCGTTCCATTACACCTCCCTGGAGCAGTTGCAGTCCCATCTGAAGGACTATCTATGGGCTTATAACAGTGCCCGGCCACTCAGGGCGCACAAGGGCAAGACACCGATTGGATTCATCCTTGAGCAATGGCAGAAAGAGCCCGAGAGGTTTTTTGACGACCCGAACCACTACTTCACGGGACCAAACACCTAGAGGCCTCAAGCATCAACCTCAATGTCGATGTGGAGAGCCTCAATAGCAGCCATGCCGAACGGGACAAGCACATCCTCAGCGGTGATTTTCTAAGTGCTTCCGAGTACCCCCAGGCGAGCTTCGCATCAACCGATTTCGAGCCTACGAGCGAAGATCAAGGTAAGCTGACCGGTGATCTGACCCTACATGGTGTGACCCAGGAAGTGACCTTGGATGTCACGCATATTGGTGGCGGTGAAGATCCTTGGGGCAACTACCGTCAAGGCTTCGAGGGGAGCACCACATTGGAGCTGGCTGATTACGGTATCGATATGAGCCAATTCCCCGAAGTCATGCATGAAGTCGAGTTATATGTTGTGCTTGAAGGTATTCGCCAATAAGCCTGGTTAGGTACTTTATATCTTCAAGACTGAGCTACGGCATCAGCCGATAGTTCATGCAACAAGAGCCAGCTGACAGTGTCGGCTGGTTTTTCTTGGTTTCATACTCTCACCAATAGCGAACCCTGAGCTACTCAGAAGTTAGGCGGTACAGCTGAATCTGGATGTTGCAAAACATTACCAATTGCGATTGCAGTATTCCCTCCACCTTCTGCGTCCCAGCAGCTTACGAAGGCGAGAGTTGATGGAACGTGGTGCGGGACGTAGGTAGTAGGTGCACCTGTCTAACTGATACCAAGTGGCTTCGTTCTAAATGACAGACAGGAGGCCTGGTTGGGGCGCTCCGGCAAAAAATATTCGCCACTTGGGGTGGAATAACGACAAAGCCATAGCGGAAGTAGCTCATGTCGCTCAACATGTTGATTTTCTGGCCGTACAGGAGTTGATGGATCCTATGGCGCTTGTACAGCTAGAGGAGGCTGTAGAGGCTGTCAGTGGTGAGAATTGGTCGAGCATGGCTAGCGATGACTTGGGACGCTCATCATACCGTGAGCACTATGGTTTTTTGTGGCGTGAAAGCGAAATTGAGTACGACAGCGGCGCAGTTGTGTTTCTTGATAGCCGCGACGTATTTGCCCGCGAGCCGTATTCAGCCAAGTTCACCGCATTGGAGGATGGGCATCAATTTGCCGCTGCTACAGTGCATGTGTTGTACGGCGATAGCATCAGCGACCGACTACCGGAAATTGAAGCATTGGCTGACTATTGGCAGTGGCTGGAAGAAGTGTACCCGGATACGCCACGCCTGCTGATGGGTGACTTCAACCTGCCGCCAGATCATTCAGGCTGGTCAGCGCTGCTAAAAATTGGTGTTACTCCCGCTATCACCGAAGGTGCTACGACACTTGGTATGAGTAACGGGATATGGACCAACCTCTACGACAACATCTGGCACGACGACAGTGCGCCGATTACCGCTAGTGGCATCATCCGCTTTCCAAATCTGCTACCGGGTGAGCATATTGCCGTGCGCAACACTGTTTCTGATCATGCGCCTGTATGGGTTGCTATTGGTGATGCTGAACTTGAATTGGTGACATTCAATGGCAACGTATACGAGGCTGTAGATGAAGAGTTGTACTGCATTGATCTTAACGAAGCGACCGCAGAGCAGTTGGCTGAGTTGCCAAATGTTGGGCCAGCCAGGGCAGAACAGATCATCGACATCCGACCCTGGGGGAGCGTCGGTGAGCTAACACGCATAAGTGGTCTGGGGGCTGCAAGCGTGCGTGATATTGAAGAAAGCGAGCTAGTTTGCTCGACTAATTAAACAGCCTTCCTACTTGCTGCTTAGATAGCACGGAAGATGAAAAATCGGAGTATTTATGGGTTACTTAGTGGCGGTGATTCTTGGGCTTTCTTATCAGCCTATTTTTAATAGCAAGGCTGCAAGAGGATGTTTCTATGATAAGAAAACGGGAATTTTTCCTAAAGTATCATTACAAATTGCCGATATAACAAACGCATGGATCAATAAAACCCGCTGTGGAGAGGTTATGCAATGCTTAAGTCAATGTTGAAGATTGCACAAAATACAATTAACTCAAAAACAGGGAGTGGGTATCGAAAAATTTATTTAAGCCGGTACCAACAGGACGAGCATGCCTGTGCTGGGTGCAAAAGTACTTTTCCTACTTCCCGTATTCAAGTTGATCACATCATTCCTCAAAAACATGGCGGAAGCAACGCCATAACCAACTTGCAGGCCATGTGTGCGCCTTGTAACAATGCCAAAAGTGCGAAAATAGATCAGCTTGCTCTTAAGTACTCAGGAGCGGCCCTGGTAAGAGAGATCAAAAAAATATATAGGTGATAAAATGTCAGAAAGTATATTTTACAATGGCGAAAACTTGACGCTCGTGAAAAGTGTCGATGTTAGTGACTTTTTAAAAAAAATAAGTGTCAGCTCAAATAAATCAAGCAGTATATCAATAAAGGAGTTCGAAAAAGGGAGGGAGACGCTTTGGCTGTTAGAAGAAGAAGGAATGGTATTAGCTATCTGTAGGCCGCCGCCACGCGAGCCAACGGAAATACATAATCCTGCTCATAAAGAAATGGCTGAGACTTTCGGCGAAGTGATAGAGGTTTTAGGGAAGAAAGAGTTTGAAAATATATTCGAGATTTTTTCATGTAACGACCGGCTTGAAGAAGCTTTTTCTTTAATAAGGGAAGACTACATAGAAAAGGCAGGTGAGATTGAAGAGCCAATAGATTTAGGTTGTTTGTATTATTTGGGTAGAGAGTCTGACGGAAAAATATACCTTTACGACAATCAGGGGGAAATATTGGTATATGCTTACGATCATGAAATAGGTGATACATCCCTCCTTGCTGTAGAAGGGCAGCCCGCTGATACATTCTATCACTCAAGCAGCTTTAAAACAGTTGTTGAAGTTTTGAAGAATTGTATCAATCAAGAGTAGCAAGGGATGATAATTTTTAGAATATTTCTTTTTCTTGCCATAAACTATGTATTTTTGTGGCTTCATGTTTTCGTTTTCGTTGCATTTTTTGTTCTTCTTGTAATAACAATACCTCTGCATTTGGCTTATATAGGTAGCTCTTTGCGCCGCCTTAAATCAAGATAAAGGATAAAGCGCTCTCATGTCAGGCTGAAGCCATGCAGAGGCCTTATGCAGCCTATCCGCTGGGCACCGTGGCGTAGTATGCCATTTAAAATGCCAACATGGTTCAGGATGTAAAGAAAACCAAGGTTTCTTTACATCTGGGCTCACTAAGCGTCCGCTCTTGGCCGAGGCTGTGTGAAAACCCAAAATCAGTTGGCGATTACAGTGCTTAGCCGTTTTGGCACCACTAACGGGCCAGCAAGGCAGTTCAGAGCGCCTTCATTCATTCCGCCAATATCTGAGTTAGTCGAGCGAGATAAAGCCTAGGTAGAACTTACTAACAAGCGCTATTGGCTACTACAGGTATGGCAGAGCCAGGTCAGCATCAAGGCCCTATGCCCGCATCGCCTGGATCAAACCCTTGGTGCCAAGGATATTCATGACGCGTTTCATGTTGTAAGCAAGTACATGAAGGCTCATTTCCGTGCTGACGTTCTTAAGGCGCTTAGTCAGGAAGTGCGTCGCCCCCATCCATGCTTTTAACGTGCCAAAGGGATGCTCAACCGTTTGACGTCGGATGCGCATTATATCCGGCGTCTGATCCAAACGTGAGGTTACCGCCTCCAGTACCTCTTCGTGTTCCCAGCGTTTGATGCGCCGATTGATACCCGTGGTGCACTGCGACTTCATTAAGCAACTCGGACAGGCCGAACTCCAATAGCAATGTAGCGTCTGGCCTTTTTCGACGTTCTTGAAGCGCCAAACCAGTCGCTCTCTCGCGGGACAGCGATATTCATTACGTTCGGGCACGTAACGGAACGCCTCTCTGGGAAACATGCCTTTGGCCTGGCTCGGCGAGGTTTTGGGCTTGGGAAGATATGTCGTGATACCGGCCTCGTGACACGCAAGAATCTCCTCCCCTGTAAAGTAACCGCGATCAGCCACGACGTGGAGATCACTGACGCCGCTAGCATTGCGGGCTTGCTTGGCCATCCGGGAAAGCTGACGCCGGTCACTGCCGACATTGGTAACCTCATGGGCGACGATTAAGTGATGCCGACTATCGACAGCCGTCTGGACGTTGTAGCCCACGATTCCCGTCCCTCGTGTTGTCATGGAGCGAGCATCTGGGTCTGTCAAAGAAACTTGCTGTTCAGGTGCCTCGGTTCTTTGAATTTCAATAGATTGCAGTTGTTGAACTTCTTCTGTGAGGGAGGCGATCTTTTCCTTCAAGCGTGTCGTCTGTGCTTCTGTGACCACAGCGGAGCCTTGATCCATTGCGTCGAGCTGGCGTAAATAACGCTCAATACTTTTGTCGATTTCCTCTGCGCGTCGCTTCATCTTGGCCAAGGTAAAGTTGCGGTCTCGATTGTTGACTGCCTTAAATTTGCTGCCATCAATAGCCATCACTGATTGTGAAAAGAGTCCCAGACGTCGACATATCAAGACGAAGTCTCGGCAGGTGGCTTGGATCGCCTTGCCATTATGCTGGCGGAAATCGGCAATCGTTTTGAAGTCTGGTGCGAGACGTTCCGTTAGCCACATGAGTTCAACATTCCGCTGCGTTTCACGTTCAAGTCGGCGGCTGGATTGCACGCGGTTGAGGTAACCGTAAAGATAGATTTTTAGAAGTACAGCGGGGTGATAGGCGGGCCGACCCGTGGCATGGGGATCAACACCTTTGAAACCCAGCTGTTTGAGGTCGAGGGCGTCCACGAAAGCCTCAATGGCCCGAACCGGATTGTCTTCAGAGACGAAATCATCCAGGAGTTCAGGAAACAACGTAGCTTGGGACCGGGATTCACCTGCGACGAAACGTTTCATCGGTACCTCCCACGATCTGTCATGGGGAAAGTATAGCGACAGCTACGTTTTCACACAGCCTCGGCCAGCGTCGACGTGAGATGCCGACAGCCATTCCTCTACCAGAGGCTCACAAACCATATAGATGGGGCCGGTAAGCGTAAGCACGCTGGCGACCATGGTCAGCATTCGCCGCGCCAGCTGGCGCTGATACCAGAGCCACAATGCAACGACTTCTAGGAGAACAGCCCAGGCCCAGCCCATTGGACCTACAAACTCCGTCCAAAACTGAATCGCATGCACCTGCAGCAGCGCGATCGCGCCGGCAAGCACCAGCAAATGTGGCACCATCTCAATGAAGTGTGTTGTCGGTGACTGATTGCTCATTACGTTGACTCTCCACAAAGCACACACTGCCGACTCTCCCTAGCCCCCTCACCAAGAGGGCAGGGGTAAACAGCTTTTCTAGTCCGTCTCCGGTTCGGATTCACCGCCTTCCGAGGTGACCACGGTCATCGGCGTTCCCAACTGCGGCGCAGAGGGAGGCGGCTGGTCAGGCTCCGCCGCAGCCATTCGTATACCGATCGTCAGCGCCAGCAGCGCCGACCAAGCGACCATCCAGTGAATTAGAAAGCGACCATCCAGTGAATTAGAAAGCGACGATCTTTGAGATTGCCCCGGCCGAGAATGAGCAATACAGCGAGGAAGACGGCATACGCGAGAGCGCCGACCCAGAGAATGGCGATGAAGCTGCTCATGCCACACCTCCGGTTAAAGTCGCCTCTGCGTTCCCGGGTTGGGAGTTGCGGTTTAGCCAGCCTTGAATGCAGGCGGTTTTTGGCTCGCCGCGATCCTGGGGAGCACGTCTCTTCTGCTGTGCGACTTCAAGCGCTCGTTTGGCCATAGCTCTCTCCTTTATGGGTTGGTGATACTGATAGGGCCGGCTGGCGCAACCAAAGCGGTAGTGAGGTGAGCCGGCGCTGGCCGGTGACATGGTTGACGGCTCGCTTGATAGCAGAAGGGTGGCCAACCAGTACGACACGGCGCTTTCCACGAGTGAGGCTTGTATAAAGCCACTGTCGCTCAAGCATGTGCCAGTGCGATCGCACTAGAGGAATGACCACGGCCGGGAATTCGGACCCTTGCGCCTTGTGGCCTGTCATTGCATAGGCCAGTTGCAGCTTGCCGAGCGCGTCACTGGTGAACAGCACTTCTCTATCCTCAAACCGCGCCAGCACGGTTTTGTCTTCAGCGTCTGCCGTCACTACATAGCCGAGATCACCATTAAAGACATCACGGTTGTAGTCATTCTCGGTCTGTACGATCTTGTCTCCTGGCGCCCATTGGCGCCCATGGATCGTCACCGAGCCCCGATCGCCCGGGACGTGATAGCTTCGTAACGCTTCATTGAGAGCACGGGTTCCGACCGGACCACCGTGCATGGGTGTCAACACCTGCACTTCATAAAGAGGATCGAAGCCACGCGCCAGCATGTCTTCAGTGGCCACCCGCAATGTCACACGACACACCAGCTCGGGGTCACCGCCTTCCGGCACTTCGACAATCTCAAAGTCGCTATCTGGCACCGATTGAGGACTATTGCCCTGGTTGACGGCGTGCGCCTGGACAGTAATTTGCGAGCCAGGCCCCTGTCGCCGGATCTGTTGAAGACGTGCCACTGGGATAGCACCCGAACCGATCACATCGCGAAGAATGTTTCCCGGCCCAACCGAGGCCAATTGATCCTGATCACCGATGATGAACAGTCGGCAGTGGTCAGGCAGCGCCACCACCAGAGCCAGAAACAACGGCACATCGACCATCGATGCTTCATCAATGATCACTACATCCGCTTCGATCGGGTTGCTAGCATTAAACTCAAAGCCGCTGGCGCCAGCGCCCAGGAGACGATGAATAGTAGACGCCGGCCTCCCGGTTGCCTCCGACATTCGCCGAGAGGCACGGCCAGTTGGCGCACACAGCGCCAGCTCAAGGCCAGCATCGTCCAGTGTCTGCGCCAGCACCTCAGTCACGGTGGTTTTCCCCACCCCCGGCCCACCCGTAAGCACAGCCACCCCATACGCAAGGCAGGCCTCCAATGCTTGGCGCTGCTCATCACTGAGCACCCGGCCATCCGACAGCTCACCATTAACACGGACTAGGTTGCAGCCATTCCAAAGCACCGCACGCGCCAGCAACGCTGTGGCGATGGTTCTCTCGGCTTCCACCAGCGAAGGCAGGCCAACTAGCCCGCTCTCAACACTTATAAGTTTTCCATGCGCCAGCAGCAGCTCAACAACCGAGGCCATGCGTGCTACATCGACCCCGAGGAGCTGCGCGCCTTCCGAGGCCAATTCATCCGAGGTTGCCAGGGTATGCCCCGAGGCTGATCGTGCATCAACGACATGGCGAAGCCCCGCAATGAGTCGATCGCGGTGGGTCAACTCGAAGCCAAGAGATTGAGCCATAGCATCGGCTATACGAAACCCTATACCTCGAGTCTTCAATAAGGTGCGGTAGGGGTTGGCGGATACTTTCGCAATGGTCTCCTGGCCCAACTGGCGAAAGACCGACATTGCACGTGAAGCGCCCAGACCATGCCCCTGCAGGAAGATCAATGCATCACGCGCTTCTTGGTACTCATTCCAGCTCGCCGCTATCCCCACTGCCTTCTTCTTACCGATGCCTGACACAGCCCGTAAGGCCTTTTCGTCACCGAGTACGTCGCGCAGCCCATCACCGAAATGGGCGACCAACCGCGCAGCGAACTTGGGGCCAATGCCGGCCACCTTGCCACTCGCAAGGTATGCACCCAGCGCTTTGGACTCCTGAGGTATTTGCGTGATGAGCCGATCGGCTTTGAACTGCTTGCCGAACTTAGGATGCGTGCCCCAAGTGCCGCGGGCCTGTACAGACTCCCCCTCGTTGAGCGGCTGACATACAGCCACCAGCGTTACCTCCTGTTCCTGAGCATCGCGCACAGTCAGGATCTGAAATCCCTCTTCACCTACGAAACGAACGGCACTGATCACGCCGCTCAATTCCTCAAGGTTGTCCATGGATCGCCCTCGCAAATAAAAAAAACCCGGCTGGGGAGGCCGGGTGAGGTACAGGGAAACAGGCTCTTACTGGGGAGCGTGGATTGTCAGCACGCCCGGGCCGCGCCCGACTACAAACTCTGGATCTGCTACTGGGGAGCCCTCTGAGTTGAGAGTGAGAGAGAAGCCGGATCAGGGCTAACTCAGAGGGCTCTCCGGTAGCCCCGTTACCGAGACGACCAGACGGCTAATGCGCATCCCCGAAGCCGTGTCAGGGGAGAGAGGAGATAGCGGGCGCAATCCGCTTAATTCGTTCGGCAGAGGGTTGTTAAGCTGCTTCCGATGCCTATGTGTTGCTATACTAGACGACACTTTTTAATAATGCAATACACTTTAGAGATGAAAGACATCGTATTGTCGGTTTGCTTCTGAGCGGTGCTTATTCCGCTTACTTTCCTCTACCGAAGGACGACCTTCAGGATGACATCACGAGCACTCATTCTGTGTGAGAAACACTCCGACCAGGCCGACAAAATAGCCCCTGCTTTAGGTCTTACGCGCAGCGGCAACGCCTACACCGGCACCTGGAATGGCATCACACTTACCTTAGTTTGGGCCGCTGGGCATTTGCTGGCGCCTGTTGAGCCTTCCGAGGTGAGCCCAGAGGCCAATTGGCGCGATCCCCGCAGTCTTCTGCCCCTACCTACCGCCTTTCCTCAGACGCCTACCGACCGCGGTAAGAAATACCTGGGAAACCTTAAAAAAGAACTCTCTCAAGCAACAGAAGTATGGTTGGCCACCGATCCAGACCGCGAAGGCGAAGCCATCGGGTACGAGATCCTGCAATACGCTAAGTACCGCGGTTCGGTGAAGCGGATGTGGCTGACCGGCTCTATGGAAGCGGCCGATGTTCAGGCCGCGGCCAAGCGCCTCAGGAACGCCGGAGAAACCATATCTTTCTGGCGGGCTCAGCAGGCCCGCGCCAACGCGGATGGCTTCTGGCAGTACCTTGTCCGTGCATACACGGCAACCGCACGCATGGGCCTTATGGGTAGCGATTTAGCCAAAGGCAAGGGCAAGGCAGGGCTCGTGTCGGCCGGCCGCGTACAGTCCGCCACCCTTGGGCTTGTTGTTACCCTCGATCGCGCAATCGAAGCCTTTATTCCCGTCGATCACTACCAGGCAAAGATTACCCTGGGCGGGGGCGAGCTGACCTATTCTCCAGCCACCCCAATAGCTGGCGCCAGCAGCATCCAACTGCAGGATGACGGCAAGCCAATGTTCCTGGACAGGGCTGCCATGTTGGCCTTCACCAAGCGCTTAGAGACCGTCGATAACGCCGCCATTCTGGAGGCCGAGACAAAGCAAACAGCCAAACATCCACCGCTGCCATACAGCCTCACAGCGCTTCAGCGAGACATGTCAAAAAAGTACGGCCTCACGGCCACACAGACGCTGAAAGCAGCCGATTCAATGCGAAGCGATGGTTACCTGACCTACCCCCGAACAGAGCATGGAGAATTGCCCGCAAGCCTCTATAACCGGACCGATCTGTTGGCCATTTTGGGAGGCGCAGCAAAGGCTGATGACACGCTCATGACGCCAGCTCGGCAAGCTGGACGCCGACATTGCATGGAGGGTGCCGAGGCGCCACGTCCACGCTGTTTTACCGACAAGCCCATGAACCACCACGGGATCATCCCAACGCGCAAGACACCGAACCTGTCAGAACGCACTGAGGCCGAGCAAAAGGTTTACCTGGCCTGCGCAAAACAATTCATCCAGGCCCTCCTACCAGCCGCTACCGTCGAGTCCCTGAGTGTCCGCGCCAGCATAGATGTTGAGGACGTGATTGAGCGACAGCCAGCGCTGTTTGCTGGCACCTTCAAACGCATCATTGACCCCGGCTGGATGACTGCTTTCGAGGCCCACAAAGAGCAGAAAGACCTGCCGCCACTGGTGACCGGCGCTAACACTCCCGTCGAGGCAGTAAGGCTTCATGAGGCACGCACAGAGCCGCCCAAACACTTCACGCTGCACGACTTACTGAGCGCAATGCTCAATGCAGGCCGGCACGTCGATGGTGAAGATGCAGAAGCACTCCGAAAAGCTGAAGGGATAGGCACTCCAGCCACTCGGGATACCGTTTTGCAGACGTTGTTTGATCGTGAATACATAACCACCAAGCGTAAGGGCAAACAGCTGCTTATTGTCTCCACCCCGCGAGGCCGCGCATTCATCGATAACACCCCCTCCGAACTCTCCGATGTGCGTGTGACAGCCGCCTGGGAGCGCCAGCTCGATGCGATCCAGAATGCACCCAACGACACAGCGGCAAAGCATGCCCGTGACACTTTTATAACCGCTCAACGCGACTTCATCACCACCCGTATCAAAGAGGCAATCGACATCATGGGCAATGCACCCGAGGCTGTTTTGGCAACGGCCAATGGCCCCACAGAGAACATGGTTTCTGCTGCACGAAAGCTAGCTGCAGCTCGCAGTCTCACGCTACCAGAAGGCATCGAAAAGAGCTTCGAGCTGTGTCGCTCATTTCTGGACGAAGTAATGCAGCAAACACCGCCACCCACTGACAAGATGAAGGCCTTGGCGATGCGCTTAGCGGATGAGAATGAGGTGACATTGAATGGAGAGCTGACCTCCTTCAGGGAGTGTAAAACATTCATCGACAAGTACATGCAGATCCAGGCACCGACCGCGAGAATGATAGCTGCTGCTGAGTCTGCAGCGAAGCGCTACAAAGTAACGCTACCCGAGGCTGCCCGCACCTCAATACAAGAGTGCCGCGTGTTCCTAAACGAGCACCCACGCTAGCCGCGCCGAGAGGTAGGCCGGGCACCCCTTGGGCGGGGCAAGGGCACAAGTACGATCACATCAAAAGCTACCGAACAAGACAATCCCTCGCCAAGGAAGGCGTTCAATTTAACACCTGCCAGACGTACCCGCTCACCACCTTTAAAGCACACAGAAAATATCCTTTAAGATTGATAGGAGACGATAGGAACCGTTATGCATGAAGCCCACCAAGACGACGATGAACTACTGGTTGAAAGCACTAATCAACGTCGCTCACGCCGTACAGTTGATAGAGAGGTACTAGCTCACGAGGCCGAGCTAATGGTCGGCGCACTGACGGCAGATATAGATGCAATTATGGGGGAGTACACAAGGCAACTACTGGACATCGTTGAACGCATCAGAGAAGCCCAACCACGCACCCATGGTGCGGTACTTTTAGATGTTAGTCGGTGTGGTTATGGATGCCTCGGTTGCCCTCACCCGGTATGGCGTAAATGGGTCAACCGACAACAGCATAGCCGGCATTCTCCATCAACCTGGCATGCTGTGAGAATACAGCGACCAGGGGTAGCAGCAAGAGCGAAATCTGTACCTCAAGAGGCACGGGAACTGATAGCAGAAGCTCTCGTGCTGATCGAACGTAGGGCACGCTTCATCGACCATTTGAAGCGCATCAATAAGGCCATTGGTACTGCACGTCACTATCGACCAGAGCTAGGCCAACATGGCGGCAAAGAGGACAGCTAGACGCTCTTTTTTTTGCGCACCAACTGATTCCTCTATGGCTGGGAGTGTCACTCTACAAGCCGTTTTTGAGACGCTGAACTGGCCTCAAGCGGGCTTAGATGTTCACCGTAATGGTGAACGCACCATGATGCATCTCACCCATTATATGTGTACTCGCTATGCGCGTTACTCCTTCCTACGGAGAGCTATACCCATGGGCAACCACCCTTTGGGTATCCTTGTACGGGGGATGGATGACAGTTACTAAATGACCGCGCTGGTAGGTATGAGAGGGTGGGGGAGAGGTAATACCCCATACGGGAATCAACCTCCATGAAAGCACCTCCTAATACAATATGTATTCCCTTATATATGAGATCCCAAGCGCGCCATTGCTGACCAAGCTGGCGCCTTCGGTGCGTGAGCAACAACGGTGAAAACGTCCTTGTCGGGGTGTGGGAAGGCCACGCCACCGCGCTCTATGCTGGCGCCTTCGATGCGTGAGCAGCAACGGTGAAAACGTCCTTGTCGGGGTGTGGGAAGGCCATGCCACCGCGCTCTATGCTGGCGCCTTCGATGCGTGAGCATGAGGAGACAATAGCGGGCTAGAACGAAGTTGAATCGGGGCGGTTTAAGGAATTAGAAATCGCAAATATTAGGCGTTTCGAGGCTTGCCTCGTGATAGGCCGCGAAGCGGCCCATGTGCTTTTCGTGGACAGCAGAAGAAAGATCGCTTGCTCTCCCACAGCAGTCCTGCTTGCTCTAACAAAACGAAGTGACTTGGGGCGTTTTTCCGGCTTTAACTATAGCAAATCTAGGCGTGTCGTGGCCTGGCTCTTATTCAGCCGCGTAGCGGCTCATGTGCTCTCGTTGACTCAACGAATAACCGCAACGGTGAACACAACAAGAAAGCACACCAGGCCGCACATAAAACCATTCAAAAAGTTGTAGAAAAACCTTCTAAAATAGATACGCGCTAACACAGAATACCGCCTAAAATTAGTCGTTTATATGCAATTCCAGAGATGCTCGTAAACTATCTTTTATTGAGATGGGCGAAGATAGCCGGAGCGACCGCGCCGTATAACTCGAACGATTCACGGACTTATAATCAAATCAGGGTAGTTCGGGGGATGTTCCCTGTCCCTGGCCTAAGGCATGCCTAGTCACCGCGGTTTCAAAGCTACGCTCACCACTGCCACGGCAACTGCATCATTTTCTTGGAAAGGGAAGACCCTATTCCTGACTGGGATATTCCCCCCTGAATTCATCCATGCTCTTGAGCAGGTCCAGGTAATCTACCCCACCCGTAATAAGGCGGGTCTTTGTAGCGCGTTCATACATCCACACACTCCATAACTTCATATGCGTTGAGGCGCCTTCAAGGTCCTTGGGCATCATCCCTCCCCACTCTGGATCGTCAGCCATAAACTGGAGTGCCCGATCAATGGCGCGATCCAGATCATTTCGGGGCGAGTAAAAGTCAGACAGATGTACCTGCTCGGCCAGGATCAAAACCGCAAGCACCGGATAGTTCAGAAACTCTGCAAACTTTTCAATCACATCCCGGCCCAGGCTACTGGCAAGCCTACGTCCAGTTTTCAAGTGGCTTAGAGTGCTCGGCGCAATGCCAAGGTGGTCGGCTAGGTCTGTGGAAGCCAGCCCTTCGCCAACAGCTTTCTCGAAGATAACCTGAACCAACTTATAGCCAGGCGTTTCCGGCTCTATTTGCAGGTAGTCAGTTCTTGGCCCTTTGGGCTTTCCCCTCTGGCCATCCTTAGGGCCTGAACCCCCTTTACGGATTCCTGCGTCGATGACCTTCTGTAGGTCTTTATCATTTTTTCCCTGATCCAAGTTTTTCTCCCCATATGACGTCAGTATGTCATCTAGTCAAATAGAACTATACCGGATAACAAATTCTAATACTTATTGCCTATCCAGCGCCGCACGCTCAGCGGCAAGATTGCATCGCTACATCTTAACCCAGGAGTAAGCAATGCTCATCGGCCGTATTGAACACGATCCCAAAAAACACTTTCCGCTGCAGTTGCCGGAGTCAACGCTTGGCCGCCTTGAACTGTACAAAGAACTTTATCAGCAGACATTCGGCGAGAAAGTTGCAAATAACGATCTCGTGGACCTAATGCTCACGAATGTCATGGATAGAGACCGTGAATTCAAGCGGTTCTTGAGAGAGGAGGAACGAAAGAAAAAACTGGAAGCAAAACAACAGGAACGAGGCACAGGAACTAGCCCCTCAGCTGGTGAAGCTGAAACCGAATCTCACGCTGAGGCACAAAGCCATCAGCGTGAGCAGCACCAGGCATAAGGGTACTAGGTCTCGATATGCTGCGCTTGGATGATCTCACACATCTGTTCTACCTGGGGAACAACACGTCTCCACTTGGTACGCAGAACACGGTGATTGCCTGTAGCCCAACTGCGCACAGAGGTAACAGCCTCGTCAGCAGCCACGGCTATCTGGCGTGGGGTCATTACTTCCATCCAGCGCTCTACAGTAGCTTTGATCTCTTTGGAATCGACCCAAGCACCGCCTTCGATAGCGACGTGCTCGGACATTATTTCATTAAGAGCATTGAGCACTTTGTCATATCCGACCTTTCGAGGGACCGCTCCCCCTGTCCAGGTATGAATGGATGCCACGGAAATAGAGCATCCAAGTTTCCCCGTCAGGTGCTCTGCGATCTTGGCCAGAGTCATGCCGTAATCGTCTCGCAGAGTAGCAATATGTCGAGCCAAGTCACTGTCGGTCTTGCTGCGTTCAGCACGCCCACGGGTTGTCGGAATGCTGATCTTGATTTCGCAGCCATGCCTCTCGAGCGTGTTGATCAGGTCGTTCAGGAGTGCGTCACGCATGACTAACCTCTATGAATATTTGGCAAGTCACCCGCCTTCTGAAATGCAGCGACTTGTTGGTTGGACGGCAGCCCGTTTGCATATCCCCAGGCAATGGCAGGAGGACATGAAGCAGGAAATATACGTTGCCTGGTTTTCTAAGGAATATGACCCTTCGTATTCCCATGATGCGATCATGAAATATGCTGGTGAGGCGGCTTTCCTCGCGGTCAGCACATGGCGCCGCCATACCATCCTACCAGTGACCGTTCATAAAGCCGGTCAGGCTGATAGCGAACCCAGGGCTGAGCAGTTTGATCTGATGGCTGAACAGATCCCTGGTTTCACTGAAGAGTTCAACGACGAAATCGACATTGACCCTGAGGCTTTCGTTGAGACCACTTCGATGGCTTCAGCGCACCTCATCGACCTACCCAAACGCTCAGCTCGAACTGAGCTGTCTCATGAAAACTTGTTGGCCCTTCACTGCGAAGGCCTTTCGCCCGCTGAGATCGCAGCCGCAGCGAACATGACCGAGCGCAGCGTATACCGCAGATTGGAACGTCTTAAACATGGAAACCGTAGTACAGTATAGTAAAATTGCCGCGTTATCGGTAGCACTCTTAGGAGCTGCTTTATCCACTACCGCACTTGCCTCTGATCAGGACCTAGGTGTACTTGGCCCGACTTGGGAAATCGTAGAGCCCGACATGCGGCTGGCGATCGTGGCAGAGGCGCATGGTGTCGACTGGGACTCCGTTAATGAGCACCTAGCAGGGCAAGCTCAAAATCATACGAGAGACATCCCCGATTGGTTCGTCCCGATAGCCGAGCATACCGAAACTCACTTCGTAGATCCGTCCTATACGCTAGGTGAAGACATCGAAGCCTTGAAGCGGCAACCCGATGGTACATACCAGTGGGGAGTCATCTATGAGGCCGGCACCAAGGTCAACCCCCTCAAGCACATACAGCCAGAGAACTGGCTCCTCGTTGTTGATCTTCGAGCCGATGATCAGCGTGAACTGGCCATGACGTTAAAGGCCCGCCACCCAGCCAACCTAACAGTAATCGTCACAGCAGGAGAT
Organism: Vreelandella glaciei; assembly: GCF_013415125.1. Classification (GTDB taxonomy): domain Bacteria; phylum Pseudomonadota; class Gammaproteobacteria; order Pseudomonadales; family Halomonadaceae; genus Vreelandella; species Vreelandella glaciei. Next base: position 80,405 of record NZ_JACCDE010000024.1, read on the forward strand.
CCAGGCAGTTTGGCGTCTGATCTTGGCCAAGCCGTGTACTTCGCAGAGGAATGGCATTTCGATCGGCTGGGCATTACGCATACCCCCTCTTTAGCTGGCGTTCGGGACAGTCATCCTGACGTAATCGAAGTGACCCATTTCGCCTATCCCTACGATGTCACCACCCTCGAGGAACACCTGCCATGAAGAGGTTACTACTCTCTGTTCTGACTGTTGCAGCTCTCACAACGGGGAGCGCCTATAGTGCATCCCCGTTATCGGGCTCTGCCGCATGTCGGGGAGAGATTTTCAATCCCATCAACGACCCGAACTGGAACAACATGTTTCCGGTAACGGTAGCTGGAATTTCCATGGGGGGTGGGTCTAATCCTTCCCTTATGCACATGGACCCAATCTGTTTGTGTCCTGGGCCCTATGGCATCGACATGCCAGGTATCGGCATGACGTTCTGGGAACCAACGTTCCTCGCTGAAGTGGCGCGAACACCTGGCTGTATGTCGACTCTCGGTGGCACGCAGGTACTAACCGGATACGACTCCCTGACTTCTAACCAAACGTATGGCTCGGGACGTGGAGATAGCAGCGTTACCAGGATGCAAATCCACTGGTATATCTACCCTCTGTTCAGTGTACTCAACATGATGAGTTCGCTGGGGTGCATGAATACCTCCGGGTTTAACCTTGCAGACCTCACTGAGGTCGACGCCACTTGGCAGGATGACACTTGGACATCCATTGCATTTCCAGAGTCAGCTCTCTTCGCCAATCCAGTTGGTGCTCTCTCGTGCATCCCTGACGCCGTAGCTTCTGCAGCGGGTCGCCCCCTAGACATGATGTTCTGGTGTCAGGGTTCTCAGGGCGTCGTGTATCCCCTCACTGGTTCAAGCACCACTCACAGCTCCCCCCAAGGTGGGAATCTCCACATCCTTGGCAAGTACATGCAGCGTAAGACACGCATGGCGGGCCTGTTATCAACGACCGGCCCTTGGGCTGAATGCCAATCCGTTTACCTGCCGAACATGATTCGCAGCCAATACCGTATTGACCCGGTGGCCCCTGTTGCCAGCAACCAAACTGCTGTTCTTGGAATGTCCGAGTTCCGCTGGGGGATGCTGCCTCCCGCCAACACCGCTGTTCGTACTGATTCCGCATTCTTGATCTGGGTAGGTAAGCAATGCTGCGCACTCTGACCGCTATTACTTTGACGCTATTCAGCACATCTGCGTTAAGCCAACAAACAACCGTAGAAGCCGCCCAAGACGCTTTCTCTGCTCTTCAAGGGTCACAGGCGCTTACTGACCTATTCGATGGCCAGAAGAGCCCTGAGGCAATCCTGGAGGCGATGGGGGCGGACACAAGCGGATCAACATCTGGCCAAGCAGCCGGCTCTGAGATGCTAGGAAACGTCCGGGCCCAAGGTCAGACCGGGGGGATCGCAGACCCTGAAATGGCCGCTGAATGGCAAGCACTGAGGGATTCGTTAGACCTAGGTGAACAGGATCGACTGTATTTCTTCATCTCATTTTCAATGCCCGAAAGCTTGATTCGTGGCTATGCACTTGATGCAGCCAGAGCAGGAGGCGAGCTGGTTCTGCGCGGAGTGGAGCCGGGTATGACGCTCCGTGACTTCACCATGGAGCGCTTGCTGAAGGTGCTACGTCCGGGAGGCATGACAGCACCGATCCAGATCGACCCGCGACTGTTCGATACCTACGAGATCGAGACCGTGCCCACGATTGTCCTTGCCAAGGAAGATCCCATGGGCGTGTGTCAGACCGCCAAGCGCCAAATAGGCGAAATCGATGGTCAGCAGCTCGAGTACCAGGGATGCCCTAAGGGCAACCCAGACAATTACTGGAAGGCTGAAGGGTCAGTAACTGCCCTATATGCCTTAGAGCAATTCAACAAAGGCGGTGCCGGCAATGCCGAGGTCTACATCAATGCGCTCAAGGGCGAGGGCGCCGAAAGCGCTCCTGAGCAGGGAGGCGTTGCGTCAGCACAGTGGGAGTCGATGAGCGACGAGCTAGCTGAGCGCAACGCACAACGACTCCGTGAGCGCTATCAAGGCACTGATCGCGAAGTTTACGACACGCCAATGGGGCCGGCCGTTGGTCCCGCGGGACAGAATATTGATCATCTCTGGGAGGAGTGACATGCCGAAGGGCTCTTGCTTAAAACTGTTTGCCATGGGGGCCGCTTTTGCGGCCCTCGCGCCCTTGAGCGACGTGGCAATGGCCACCCCTAACCAAGCGGGAATGAATGCTGGGGGAGCCTGGGCTCGAGATTTCAACCCAAACAATGCCTTCCGTTCAGCTACATCGAGCCTGGGTCTTGAGGATACAAAAACCTCTGGCGAGCTTGGAGGGGAGGTGGGGCTTCAAGTTAAACAGAAACAGCAGCGGAACTTTAGATGCCGCGACGGGGCTCGCCTCACTGCAGGCGGCATTCGAGTTTTGGTCGAAGAGTGTGAACAAAGCGACAATGGTGAGCTTGAGCGGATCAGTGTGTCCGTATGTGACGCACTAACTCAGGGGATACGGTGTAGCGAGGACCGCTACACGGTCACAAGAGAAATACCGACCGGGGGAGAAGCCGCCTTCAGCGGAGGCAACCTGTACGGAGCATATCGAGTCGAGGCTGAGTGTTCTTCATCGTCTTGCACCATGACTATGCACCAACTTCACGGGGATGCATGGGGCGGCAACGATATGCGTCAGAAAGGGAATGATAGAGTCAATCAAGATCCCAATCACCCGTCAAATACAATTAGTGATGTTCGCGACAACCCTACTTTTGAACGTGGCAGCAACTTTGCTGATGATCGTTCAAAGTGTCTCGGCAATCAAATAAACCAACTTTTCAGTGAAGGTGATATTCCAGTTTCATGTGACCCCAACGACCCAAGGACAATTGATTTTCTTGACATCAATGCTGGTGGAGAATGCAAGCCGGATAAAATCACAACCGATTCCTGCGTGGTCGATATACCAACAAGACTCGTTACTTGTGAGCCTGAATCTCGGGAGTGTGAGGTAAGAAGAGACTCCGCAGAGTTTAGCTGCGCTAGAAAACTTGAGGTGACGGGAATAAAAATACCGACATGTAATAATGGCGATCACCTTTTAACTATAACGAGCGACCCCTGCCCTAGCTGCGTCGATTACCTCAGATATAACTTTTACTGCCAAGACCAAGGCTACCGAGTTGTCTATGACACGGTAAAGAAGTCAGATGGTTCACGTCATACAGGCCCTCACTCAAATGTTGTCAGTGGCGGCTTGAACACTACTGTACCTAAAACAACTGTTATAGAGGACTTTAGCGGTAGTAAATGTTTTCGAGTAGCTTACGAGCAGAACTGTAATGGCACTACCTGCAATGTCACAGCTTACTTTGAAAACCCTTGCAAGAACATAAGCTATGCAGGTTCAAATAGCTTCCCTATACCAATGAGAATCGAATTCACAGATAGAGTGATCGATGAATGTACTGGTTTAGAAAGCAGACGGCCTGAGTTATAAACTATGAAATATATTCATTTAGTAGCTTTATTAATCTACCTAATAATACCCCAGGTTACCTTTGGGGCTTTAAGCGACTACCAAGAGTGCTACAAGGTCGGAGAGACATGTATTGATTCTGCCCCCAGAACGATAATGGGTAAAACAGTCAGACGAGAGTGCTGGGAATATGCCGTTACTTATAGATGTTACGGCGATCCATATAGCCACACTTGCAATCTCGAAGCACTACAGAACGATGATGACTGGAAGTTGGTAAACACGTTTGGAGAAACATATCCAGCGACCTATTCGCAATATTCACGCATTCTTCCTGACAGTTGGATCGAAGAATGGCAAAAGAGCGAGTCTACATGTAGTGCCGACACTTCGTATGGCTGTGGCCCAGATATAAGCAGGACAGATATAAAAGATGCTTCTGGAAATATTGTCGGCCAGAAAGTAACTAAGCGCTGTTACATCGGCGAGACACCACGTTGCAATAACGACCCGAACTGCAACATAACGAGCTACGACTGCACCAGAAAGCAAGACGGTTTATGCGTTCGGCAGGAACAGACATATACATGTCGCGAAGATGGGAAATGCGATCCTAGTTCCTACGAAATTATGCCTGAAGTTAGCGATGATGAAGGCGCCTTCTCAGACGCTATTGCAGCGGCAGGTGTCATGGACATGATCGCTGCCGAGGGTGGGTTAGATGAAAACATGCGGATCTTTTCTGGCATGGAGCGCGAGTGCAAAGCGATTACAAGCGATTTCCGCCGCATGATGGAATTTAACGCAACCGTATCAACCGTTTTGGCAACGTATTTTGGAGGACCGCTTGGAGCTGTCTTGGCTGGCACTGCTTCGGCAGACATTCTAAATGCTATTGAGCACATGCAATGCTGTCAGGAAGACCCAGAAGATGTCGTTTTGACCAGCTCATTTATCTCTATGGCTACAGGAATCGGTGCTGACTACTGTGACCTCGAAGATGTAGAGCTTGCTGCTGCTCGCATGGCGAAACGAGCCGTCCAAGTTACACCCGGCTTTGTTCCCACCAATAATACGCTATGCACGTTCGCAAATTATATTTACAACGCGCCTGCGAAAGGTGACATGTCCTACGCGAAGCAAATATGCGCACATTGGACAAGGCCATGGTCGATTGCGAACACCCAAACTCAGGTGGATAGATACCAACGCTGGTGCGAGTTTGACTCGATGCTTGCCAGAATAATTCAAGAACAGGGTCGAGAACAGCTTGCCGAGTTGGCTTCGCAAAACGCAGGTGGAGCTGTTACCAAGCGCATTGAGTTTCCTTTTTACAATTCTGCCGGAGGATGGTCGAACGAGCTAAATGCCAACAGCAATCGAGTGCGGTTCTGGCAGTGGAAAGAGGAATGCTCTACCGATGAAGGCTTTACCAATTCGATGTTATCTGGATACGATTGCCCTTCAAGCCCAGACATTTATGCAGCGGTCTGCTCTGAAACGTCATGCGGGGCACCGCCTGATCACCCTGTTTATGGCTTTAGCCCAGGCTGGGAAACCCATCGCTTAGCAGCAGAGGATCATCACACCCGTGCGATCAACCGATATTCGGTTGTAGAAGGTGGGTGTTTTGAAGATGGCAGCTGTGAATACAAAGTTCACGCTTGGAAAGCTGGCGCTGGTGGTCAGATGCGCATTCCCTTAGATATGAAGTGGCCAATCAATTTTCCTAATGATGGCTGGGGCGAGTTTTCTTGGGCGCATAACAATGTTCACTTCGAGGCATATACAAACCCTCTAGGTTCAGAATCCCCTTCCAGAGGGCTGCGCATGTGTATCGGTTCATCATATGAATGCTATGACAATGCGGCGTGGAATGAAGTCAACATCCAAAATGACATTACTAATTTGAATAACTATGTCAGCAACAGTCCACCAGTGACTCTCACTGGTGGATGTTCCGTTGAGGAATGTGAGTTTAGAGCTTCAATTGAAGTCAATCTTACAGCTAAGCCTTGGTACACCTACTCAGAAAAGAAATACGAGCCGTGCATGCTAAAGGTTTTGGGTAGCTGTGTGACAAAGGCCTCCACAACTTACGATCGTCAGTACAAGCCAGACTGCACCGGGTTCACTATTGACGAGTTCCTTGCACTTGATCTCGGCGATATGGATTTCTCGGAGTACGTGGAAACGTTGTCGGAAAAAGCACAATCGGAGTTCAACCAGACATGGGCAAGATAGCTTTAATTCAAGCTACTTGTGTGGTGATGGTATTGGCATCTACTGGCTCCTTCGGGAGCCCAGTAGACCGAATCACTGCCCAAGCTGAAGCGCTGGCATCGGGTGCAGCCGGTTCAGAGGAAGTTGTGCAGAACGCGGGGCAGAGGCCTTTCATGTTCACGCCCAATAATGGGTATGTAGGCCTAGAAACCCAGCTAGATGTATCGCTCACTTATACGTCCTTTGAGAACGGTGGACAGAACGTTAGAAGAGTTGAAAAAGCAGTTGTCGACTGGGGTGACGGCTCAAGTCCGACCACAGTGCCCCCTGGCACACCCGCCTACCATACGTATGGCCACCGCAATAAGGAGGGTGCCATTACACCTCATGGAAGTATTGTCTATACCGTGAACCGCCCCGGTTATTCCGGAGACCGGTTTGTTTGAGTCAGGCAGCTTCACCCGACTCCTCCAATTGACGATAATACGTCCTTTCTCGTTCTGCTGGTGGAACGTTTCCTATGGGTTCC
>NZ_JACCDE010000025.1 GCF_013415125.1 Vreelandella glaciei
ACGTTCATCAGGGTCAGGGGATAGCGTCCCCATTAAGAGACCGACTATACGCACGCATCGGCTTATGTTGTTCATCATCGGAGCTTGCAACCGGGGAGGAGTCCCTATACGCAATGACAAAAAAGAGATCGTGTTGCTTCACGCGATGACACCACGGTATCGCGAGCTAACGCTGCCTTCGACAAATTGCAGTCTGTGCTCGGGGTTTTTTGTTGTGAGGAAGAAAATAAAAAGTGCCTGGATAAGTGCTATGATGCGGCCCAATTAATGAGGCAGCCGTCACCGTTTGTGATGGCTGGAGGAACTGAGGTGAAGTGGTGAGTGAAACGGTACCTACGTCATGGTTAGTTTACTGCCGTCCTGGGTTTGAGAGTGATGTGCTGGCAGAGCTACAGCATCACGCCGCATTGCAGGGCATTGCCTGTGAATCATCTCATGGGGAAGGGTGGGTAAGCTTAACGCGTGTCGATGGCGAAGCAGTGAATGATTTGCACCGCCAGGCAGCGTTTAAAAAGCTGATTTTCGCGCGCCAGAGCTTAGCGGCCTTGCCTGCGCTCACTCTTTCACGTGACGACCGTCTTACCGCTATCTTGGAACAGGTCAAAGCCAGCCGTTGGAGTTTTGAAGAGATTTGGCATGAAACGCCGGATACCAACGATGGCAAAGCGCTGGCCGGGCTGATTAAGGCGCTTACCAAGCCGCTGGAAAGTATGTTGAAAAAACGTGGTGCGTTAAGGCGCAGCGCGGGCGCACGACGTTTACATATTTTCTGGACTGACGGTGATCAAGTGCAGCTGGCGATGAGCTTCCCAGGCAATCGTAGCGATTTGATTAATGGTATTCGGCGGCTGCGCTTCCCCTCCCGTGCACCTAGCCGCTCAACGCTGAAGTTGGAAGAGGCGTGGCACGAGTTTATTCCTAGGGATGAGTGGGATGTGCGGCTAGCACCGCATATGCAAGCAGCTGACTTAGGGGCCGCCCCAGGAGGTTGGACGTGGCAGTTGGTTCAGCGCGGCATGTACGTGTATGCCATCGATAATGGCCCGATGGAATCACAGTTGATGAAGACTGGGCAGATTGATCATCTCAAAGAGGATGGCTTTACCTGGGAGCCACCACAGCGCTTGGATTGGCTGGTCTGCGACATTGTTGATAAACCAGTGAGAGTGCTAGCCATGGTGGAGCGGTGGCTGATTCGTAAATGGTGCAAAGAGGCGATCTTCAACCTCAAGTTGCCCATGAAAAAGCGCTGGGATGAGGTGACACGTTGTCTAACGGCGCTGGAAGAGTCGCTGGAAAAAGCGGGTGTGCATGCCAACGTATCATGCCGTCACCTCTATCACGATAGGGAAGAGGTAACGGTGCATGTAAGGCTTAGGGATTAGCGCGAGTGAAACCTCAGGCTTAATAGCCAGGCTCGTAAATCCGGATAGTTTCATCTTCGGTTAATAGCGGTAAAATACGCTGCATGGCCATTGCCCGCGCTTCGCTTGAATGCCACTCCTTCCAAGCGCGGATGTCACGCCATTTAGTAATCATCAGTCGCCGATCGGTATGACCCAGTTCTACCAGTGTTTCACCACCGATGAAGCCCCTTACGCCTAGGGAAACGCGCATTGCCTCCCGCGCTGCTTGCTCAAATTCTTCTTCAAGACCAGGCATAATTCGCCGTTCGATGATAACTTTAATCATACTTTCTGTTTCCTACATCGAGAATATTAATGGCTGATAATACGGGTACGTTACCCAGCTTTGACGTGGTATTGGACACCTCAGGACTCTACTGCCCAGAGCCGATTATGCTAATGCATAATAAAGTGCGCGACATGACATCAGGCCAAGTGCTCAAAGTGATTGCCACCGATCCCGCCACTACACGAGATGTGCCCAAGTTTTGTCAGTTTTTAGGGCACGAACTGCTTGAGCAGGACACCGCCTCTGCGAGTAACTACCTCTACTTTATTCGCTTAGCATAACCCTTAGAAATAGCGCGGGAACCCAAGCGAGGCTCAAATCAACATCATTGATGTTGGCCTCGCTCACAAGGCAGCACTAAGGCACTCGGCTAATCGCTTGCCACGACCATCATGGCTAGCGCCTCAAGCGTTGCCGGATCTTCTTCCAATATACGATTGGCGATATGGCGCTGGAAAAAGTAAACGGTTTGATGGCGAGCGTGAGCGCCGTAAAGGCACTTGTCCCCTAACAAAATCGGTGTCATCGCCGCTTTGTTCTCGTCGGCAAGGAGCGCGTCAAGGCTACCGTCGCTGTAGAGACGCCAGCCGTAAACAGGCTTCATATGCCAAGGAGTGTTGGGGTGATTCATGCACAGCGCGTGGGTGCCCAGAGTGTCGGGTATTTGCTGAATGAGAGTGATTTCTCCGGAAGCCTCATAATCAAAATATTCAGCTGCGGCGACTAGCTCATGGTACTTATGGTCCGGTGGTGAATCGAAAATTTCCTCCGTTTCAGGGTCGCGGTAACCCACGAAGTAGCCATTCTCCTGGCTGTTCAGATCATGGCAGGCCGCCAACGTTTCCATCCACGGCACCATGCCAAAGACGCTACCATCTTCTCTTAGTCCCCAGGCTAAAATAGGCATGCCGTAGTAAGTGTCGGGACTCGCAGCGAGTTGGTACACCATCTCTAGTCCATCTAGCTCCGGAGCTAAACGAACTAGGCACTTTTGCGCCTGCTGACGCTGACGCACAGTTTCCAGGTCGATGACCTGGGCAGAGCGGGGTGACAGGGATGCGCCCATTATGTCCCTCCTTATGCTGCGTGGTCATGACATTGGCGAAGCAAGTTTGGCTTGCTTCATTGTTATCCTTGCTTATCCACCTTACCTATCAACCAATAGCACAAGTTGCTCATAAGGTTAAGGGTTCTACGCTTTTTAATTATCTGAACAAGTTGGAAAGCGAGCTCGTAGCGCATGATGCTCGGTGAGCGCTTGCTGGAACTGGCCCCAGGGCGCTTGGGCGTTTTCCAGCGAAAGCCAGCGTGCCTGATAGCGCTGAATCGCTATTGGCTTGTCTACCGGCTGCGCGTCAATTAAGCGGTTGATCGCTGTTAGCCACTGCTGGGCAGTGTTTGCCAAGCGTTCAAGCGACTGTGGTTCCCCGCGCCTCAAGCAGTGTGTGGCATCTTTCTGCTGAGCTAATAATGCATTCGCTTCGGTTAAGCGTTGAGTGGCTAGTAGCAGGGCGCGCAACACTTCGGCGGTCAATGGCTGCTCTTGTAGGGTTTTTAAATGATTTTCGAGGGCTGAGGAGTCTTGCTGCCAATCGAGGTCAAACTGGTGATCCGTCATTTGCTGAAGATAATTAATGGCTTCAAGCTGGTTTGCAATAGCGTTTTCATCGACGTTAGCTAAAGGCTGGCTTGCGCGCGCAAAGCTTTTCACCCATTCGCTGGAATCAAAAATAGCGTTCCAACTGACGGCGGGTAACTGAGCTGTTTTAGTGGCCGTCAGCTGTTGCAGGCGCATTCGGTCTTCATCGCTTAACTTTTCGGGAACATCGCTGTTCCAGCAGGTGTTTAGCCGTTGCCATAGTGTTCGCTCATATAACCACTGCTGGCTAGGAGGTGCTACTCGGCCGAGTTGATTGTTACGTGCCGCTATAAGAGAAGTAATTTGGCATTCGCGTAGTGCATAAATATTCAGCATGCTATCCCTTGTTTCGGGGATATTAATAAGCCGAGCAGAGCGCTCCGGGAAATCGCCAATATTCATGGGGGCGGCCCGCTCAATGCCTGTCTGGTCGAGGTCATTCGCAAGTTGCTGATGGTAGGACTGCCACTGCTGCTCAGCAGGGTGATCGCCACAGCCAGCTAGTAAGGTACTTAGGGTTAGTGTTATAAAAAGATTGCCCCGCCAAGCCATGTTTATCCCTTAATGCTAATACGCTGTAAACGCCAGCCAAGTAGCAATGCCGCAGTGCTTAAGCCCGCAATCAAGCCAATCCAGTAGCCATGAACCCCTAGCGGGGCGACCTTATCGCCCACTCCATAGGAGCCCAGCCAGTGGCCGCCGCCCAAGCCTACAATCCAGTAGGAGAGTACCGTAATCACCATCACAATGCGGGTATCTTTATAGCCGCGTAAAGCACCCGCTAAATTAACCTGTAACGAGTCTGAGAGCTGAAAAATAACGGCTAAAGCAATGATTGAGAGTGCCAACGCCTGTATCTCACTATTGGAAGTATAAAGTGCGATTACTGGCTCGGCGCTAACCCACAGTACGAGGCTGTTAATAGCGGCAATGATGACGCTAATCACAATGCCATTCCAGGCAACTTTACGGGCGTGTGCCAAGCGCTGCTGACCCAGCGTATTACCGACTCGTACGGTCAGCGCCATGCTCAGCGACAGGGGCAGCATAAACAGAATGGAGGTGAAACTTAGCGCTATTTGGTGGGCACCCACCGTGACTTCACCAAAGCTGGCAATAAAGAGTGCAATAAGCGTGAACAGGGTCACTTCAACAAAAATAGCCACGCCAATGGGAACGCCCACCACCACTAATTCATGTATACCTAGCCATTGGGGCGGTGTCAGTTTGTGCCAAATCGCAACGCTTTTATAAGTATTTCCCCTGCGCGTGTAGTAGGCCATCGCCAGCGCCATCGTCCACATGGAGAGCGCCGTCGCAATGCCGCAGCCAAGAGCGCCCAAGGCAGGCAGCTGTTGCAAGCTAGTGGGAATCCAGGCGCCAAATAAATCAATCAAGCCATCGCCGCCGTAGATCAAGAGGTAGTTGGCAGGAATATTCACGCTTAAACCGACCAAGCTTATCCATAGCGCCGGGCGGGTGTGATTCATGCCATCGGAAAACGCTCTAAGCGCCTGAAAAAGGGCGATCCCCGGCATACCAAAGGCGACAGCTGACAGATAGGCGGCAGACTGGCTGGCAACGGCAGGGGGCACATTCATTAATTCAAAAATCGGTATGACGGCCGACCAGAGCAGTAAGGCCGCGACAACACCTAGCAGCAGGGCAACCCAGAGCGCCTGGTGCACTGCTGGGCGAATAGCGGTTTGGCGCTGTCCACCCAGCAAATGTGCCACAATTGGTGTGAGCCCCATCAGGGTGCCCGTCATAAATAGCATCAATGGCATCCAGAGGCTGGAGCCTACCGAGACGGCTGCGAGTGACGTTGCATCATGTCGGCCTGTCATCATGACATCAACAACACTCATCCCTGCTTGAGCCAGCTGAGCTCCGCAAATGGGTAATGCCAAGTAGACCAGCGCGCGAGTTTCTGGCCAATACACCGATTTAACTTGTTGAGTGAAATCGCCCAATGAGAAGGCTCCTGATCGACGAATTAAGCTATAAAAAAGCGATAGGTTAGCAGGGAAGCCTATGCCTTGCTGCCCTGTATTTAGTTTGCCTCTGTGAGGCAGTTATACTTTCTCAAACGGCAATGATAAACGAGGTCAATTTGAATCACTTGCAGGATCGATGGACGCTGGCCGATATTGCCGCGCTCTTCGATGGCATTTTTGCAGAGCATTATCAAACACGCCTAATTCGGGGGGACGATGAACCCCTCTATCGGCCTGCTGATAGCAAAACACCGTATCATCAAATTATTTTTGCGCGGGGTTATTATGCCAGTGCGTTACACGAAATTAGCCACTGGTGTATTGCGGGTGAAAAGCGTCGTCAATTAGAAGATTACGGCTATTGGTATTCGCCGGATGGGCGTAATGCTGAGCAACAAGCTGCTTTTGAGAGCGCAGAGGTTGCTCCCCAAGCGTTAGAGTACCTATTTACCCAGGCGTGTGGCCGTCATTTCCATGTCAGCGTGGACAATCTGGGGGGCGATACAAACGTGGATCGGGACGCTTTCCAGCAGCGCGTTATGGTTCGGGCAGCGCGCTACCAAGATGAAGGCTTACCCCTACGTGCCAAAGCGTTTTGCCATGCATTGAACGCTTACTATCAACAAGGGCTGAAGCTTGAAACAGCCATTGCTCAAGGACTTGATAGGTTGCTATGCACACGACTATGTTGAAGTTGTCTACTATGTAGGTGTTACGAATCATAAGGAGGGAATCTCATGACTCAGCACAATACAAACGGATCAGCCAAGGATGTGGTTGATATCCTAACCACAGATCATCAGGAAATGATGGCGCTGGCAGGCCAATTAAAGGCTCAAATGACCCACAATGGCGTAGAGATACGGCGGATACCCTGATCGCTGAGGTAATGCGCCATGCCGTTGCCGAGGAAATGTACGTTTATCCGGCAATAGAAAAATACATACCGAATGGAACCGAAGAGGTTGAGCACGACAAACAAGAGCACGATGAAATTGTTCAAGTAATGAAACAGCTGGAAGATTGTAACGCTGTCGCTCCGGTTTTCATGGCGCAGCTCGAAAAGCTAAAAGGATTGTTAAGTCACCATGCAGACGACGAGGAGTCACAGCAATTTCCTAAGATGCGCACCCATATGTCCGGTGACCAACTTATTGAACTAGGTGAAAAAGTAGAGCAGGCCAAAACACTGGCCTCGACGCATCCGCATCCCAGCGCTCCTCATTCAGAACTCTTCCACAAGAGTGTGGGTGCGTCTGTAGGCATGGTTGACAGGCTTAGTGACAAACTCACGGGGCGGAAAACGAAGTAAATAAGTAAAGGATTTATACAAGCTTAATTTAGGCGCTGGTGACCGCAGACAGTTTTTTAGACGGCTTTTGCTAGATAGTTTTCCTGAAAAAGTTTTTCTGAAAAGGTGAGGGGGCAATGCGCCACTAAGTGGCGCTTTAGTTTACCTGCTTCAACCCCTTTCAGCGCTTTTTCAATATCAGCCGCAGAGACCACCTGTTTTGGATGAGAAGTGAGCATATGCCGCTCGTAAAGGGATTTTTGCTCGAACTCAGCCCCGCATATTTCGCAAGTAAACTGTGCCATCAGCGTATCTCCCCCAGCGCTTTTTGGATATCTGCCATCGTTTTGTACTTTCGGCTGGGAAATTCCTTTAATACATTAATAACGTCATCTTTGGCATGGTTGGTTTTGGCCTGTTTAATCAGGTCCGCCTTGCTGCTCGGTAAATCGATGCCCTTGAGTGCCTTGGTAATGCCAGCCGCCGATGTCGAATCAGTGGCTGCCTTGCCACCGCGCTCACCGCCTTTGCTGCGATCGCCTTCGGGTTCCTTGGCTTCTGGCTGCATGTGCGGCTCGGTGAGCTCGCCACCTTCCAGCGCTTCATTGGGCCACTCGCGCTTTTTCAGCCCTAACGTCTTGAATAGGGATGCCTTGCCGGTGATGGAAATTTGTTCTTCGGCGAGGTTGTCATGCGCTCCGATGAGCAGAAGTTGAGCATCTTCGTAGTCAAGCAGCTTGCTATCGTCAATATCCAACCAGCGTTGGTCGGCGAATTTCTCTATTAAGCGCTTGGGGTAGTTCGGTTTAGCGTCTGGAAAACCGGGTACATCAAGGGAGGGGTTGCGCACCAAGATGATATAACTTGCCTCGGCAAGAATCCCCAGTTCCGCCTGCGCTTTGCCGGGTTTCGTGGGGTTGGTGAGCCGATAAGCCAAACGCGAACTGTTGTGACGCTCAAAGATAGCGTAGCGCCCCTCTCCAACAGGAATGGCCTCGCCCTGTTCCTGCTCGCCACGGGTCTTGGTAGCGTATTCGAGCGGCGCTAGCGCCTCGCCAATGTTTGTTGGCTTGCCTGTCATGTCGTTCATCATCCACTCGCGCGCGGTAGACGAAGGCTTGCCATGGGTAATTTCAGGCATGCGCTTTTTGCCCACCAGAAATAATCGAGCGGTGTCTTTATCGTCTGGCGCTAGCACTAAGTAAAGGCGCTGAACGTCTTCAATGTTTTCGACCCGCGGTGTATTGACCTTGGGCCGATAGAAAAAATAGATATCTCCCTTTTCAACATAATCCTTCATCTGTCACCTCCTGTGTAGAAATGGCTATGTCGTTAAGATGGAGTCCTCAAAAGCGTGTCCTACAGCTACCTTTCTAAACAAAGCCTCATTATGGGTTAGCAGAGGATTTTCCTTCGTGCAAACGTATCCTAGGCTATTGGTAGCTAATGCCTAGTCCTCTTCGGTTAGGCGCTGGTGCATCGACAGCATAACCTCAAGCTCATGTTCTGGACGCATCGGCTCCAAGCCCAGCTCGCTGAACGTTTCACGCCGTTGGCGATGCCATTCGCCAGGAGTGATTGAAGGGTAAAGCACCGAGGCTGGGGCTAACTCCACGAAAGGGTCTAACCCATAGGTGTCAAACAGCCGCGCCAGCGCCGCTTCGTCGTCGCCGTTGTCGCTGGTATAAAGGGTAGCGGAGAAGTGATCGTTCTCCAGCTCGCGGATTACCTCTAGCGGGCTAACCCCCAGGCTCTCCAGCTCTTCCATGCTGTAGGCGCCCATGGCATTGGTATCTTCTTTGATCCAGCTATCGTCTGGCTGAATCAATGTTTGCTTTACTCGGCCATCGGGCAGCGACCAGGCAATGGCGAGCGGTAAGCCATCGTCTTCGCCCGTTTCAATGGCTATAAATCCTGGATAATCGGCCACGCTAATACTCCTGTTAAGATTCCGTGGGTAGACGGAAAAAACACTGGGCGGTCAGTGTGGTTGCCGCCCCTAACTCAGCTTCGCTAATACCGTGCCACTGGGCAATCTCGCGGACAATCCACGGCAGCAACGCCGGTTCGTGTCGACGACCCTTTAGCTTCGCCGGGAGGTTGCGGGGCAGCAAGTACGGGCAGTCGGTTTCTACCATCAAACGCGCTAATGGAATATCACCTACTAATGAGCGTAGATGATGTCCGCGTCGCTCGTCGCAAATCCAACCGGTTAGGCCTATATGCAAGTCTAGGTCGAGATAGCCAAACAGCGTATCGCGATCGGCGGTAAAACAGTGCACCACTGCGTGACTGATGTCGTCTCGCCATGCATGCAGGATTTCTCGCATCCGCTGGCCTGCATCGCGCTCGTGTAAAAACAGCGGCAAACCGCTTTCGACCGCGAGCGCCAGCTGCGCTTCAAATGCACGCTCCTGCTCCTGAGGCGTCGAGAAGTTGCGATTAAAATCCAACCCACACTCGCCCACAGCCACTACTTCCGGTAAGGCATGCAGGGCCGCCATGGCCCGCTCCAGACCTGCGTCCCAATGGCTGGCGTCATGAGGGTGTACACCCGCCGTGGCGTACAAGCCAGGATACTGTTTGGCCAACTCGACGGCTTGCTCAGCATGGGCAAGATCGGTACCGGTAACGATCATGGTAGTTACCTGCGCCGCCTGGGCACGTTGTATAACCGCCTCAAGATCACGCCCAAAGCTTTCGTGGGTTAAGTTAGCGCCGATGTCCACCAATGGGGTACTAGGCCGAAACTGTAGTGCTTCGGGCAAAAAATCATCGGCATACGCAGTGGTCAAAGGTGTCTCCCATTCAATATGCAAAGACATCATTGTAACGGTATGCGCGAGCATCGACTAATGCATCAACGTTCCCCCTACCAGCGCGCTCATGCGTTACACTATGCGCCTCACGATTAAGGAGGACACCGCGTGACCCTGTTACGACTCGAACAGCTGCAACTCGCCTACGGCACCCATGTACTACTCAATCGCGCCGACCTGACGGTTGAAAAAGGCGAGCGGCTGGCGCTGGTCGGGCGCAACGGCACCGGCAAGTCCACTCTGCTGAAGCTGGTAGCAGGGGATATCCTGCCCGACGATGGCTCCATCTGGCGCGCACCTGGTCTCAAGATTGGCGTGTTGGCTCAGGAGTTACCCGAGTCATCTGGCTTGACCATTTTCGACATGGTCGCCCAAGGCCTGCCAGAAGCCGGAGAGCTGCTCTCCGAGTACGATCATCTTATCAATGATCCCGACCCCGATATGGATCGCATGGCGACCCTGCAAACGCGTCTGGAAGCCATTGATGGCTGGTCGTATCACCAGCGTATCGATACGGTGCTCACGCGCTTAGGCTTGCCCCCTGAAGCTGAAATGAGCTCGCTCTCCGGTGGCTGGCGCCGCCGAGTAGCGCTGGCGCGCGCCCTGGTTGCCGAGCCCGATCTGCTGCTGCTCGATGAGCCTACCAACCACTTGGACCTAGACACCATTGCCTGGTTGGAAGAGCAACTGCTGGCGTTTAACGGCGCGGTGCTGCTGATTACCCACGATAGGGCGTTTCTTTCCAAGCTGGCCACCAATATTCTGGAGCTGGACCGTGGCCAGCTAGGGCGCTACCCCGGTAAGTACGAAGAGTATCAGGCCCGCAAGCAGCATGAGCTTGAAGTAGAAGCACGGGAGCACGCCGAGTTCGATAAAAAACTCGCGCAAGAGGAAGCCTGGATTCGTCAGGGCGTTAAAGCACGGCGTACCCGCAACGAAGGCCGGGTTCGTGCGCTGGAAGCGATGCGTAACGAGCGTAGCCAGCGCCGTGAGCGCCAGGGTAATGCCAACTTGACGGTAGATCGCGGCGAGCGCACCGGTAAGCGCGTGGTGGAGCTGCAAGGCGTCACCCAGCGCTTTGGCGATGACGTAATACTGCGTGATATTAACCTTGAAGTACTGCGCGGCGACCGTATCGGTTTCCTGGGGCGCAACGGCGCGGGCAAGACAACCCTATTGAAAATCCTGCTGGGCGAGCTGGAACCCACTGAAGGCAAGGTGCAGATGGGCACCAATCTAAAAGTGGCCTATTTCGATCAGCTGCGTGCCGGGCTGGAGCTGGATAAAACCGTGTATGACAATGTTGCTCAGGGCAGTGATCGCGTCAGCGTGGGGGGTAAAGATCGCCATGTGATGAGTTACCTGCAGGACTTTCTGTTCACACCTGAGCGGGTACGCCAACCGGTGAAAGCGCTCTCTGGTGGCGAGTCCAACCGCCTGCTGCTTGCCAAGCTGTTCACTCAGCCAGCTAACGTGCTGGTACTCGATGAGCCAACCAACGACCTCGACATGGAAACCCTGGAGTTGCTTGAAGAGCTGCTTCTCGATTTCGATGGCACGCTGCTGCTGGTTTCCCACGACCGTACCTTTATGGATAACGTGGTCACCAGCATGCTCGCCTTTGAAGGCGATGGCGTGGTGCGTGAATACGTGGGTGGCTATACCGATTGGATTCGCCAGGGCGGAAAATTGCCTCCAGCGCCTTGGGAAGGGGCGGCGCGTCAGCGTACTGAACCCACCTCAGAAACGCCTAAAAAGGTGGTCGAAGCTCCGGCTGCCCCGGCTAAGAAAAGCGTTAAGCTTTCCTACAACTTGCAGCGTGAGTTAGATGCGCTGCCCGCTGAAATAGAACGCCTTGAGAGTGAAGTAGAGGCGCTAGAGAGCGAGATTGGTGACCCAGCGTTTTATCAGCAAGAAGCAGAAGCCGTTACGGCTAAACTACAATCCCTTGAGAAAGTGCAGAAAGCGCTAGAAGTGGCCATGGAGCGTTGGATGGAGCTAGAGGCGATGGCCGCTGGGGAATAGACGTAGCAACGATAAAAGGCGCCGAATGGGCGCCTTTTTCGTAGCGATATAAAAAAAGGGTTTACTCGTCGCTTTTCTCGCCTTTTTTGCCCACGCGTACCGCAAGAACATCACACTGGGCGCCGTGCAGCACGCCGGTAGAGGTTGAGCCTAGTAGTAACGCAAAACCATGACGACCGTGGGAGCCCACTACGATCAAGTCCACATCATGCTCTTCGGCAAACCGGTGGATTTCGGTATCGGGCATACCCACGACAACATGCTGGTCAGCCTCGGCAATATGCGGTGCGGCAATTTCGGCTAAACGTTTTTTGGCATGTTCATCCAACTGGTCTTGGATGCTGGTCAAGTCCATCGGTATATCGCCACCATAGGCAAACCCAAGCGGTTCCAGGGTATGCATAATGGAAATTTTGGCTTGATCGTTGCGTGCTGCGATTGCCACGGCACGTTCCAGGATCTTGTGGGAGTCTTTGGTTAAGTCAACGGCAACTAAAATGTGGTGATAGCTCATGGCATATCTCCTTAGCGTGGATAACACTAGTTCACAAAGAATAATGGAGGCTCTTTGTTCAATGACCGTTACTTTAGATGGCGTGCCTTATTTTAACAATGATCAGTGTTTTAACCATGACGTGTATCAAAACAACGTCCTGAGTCGTGATGGTTAGAATAGCTTATACAGTGTGGCTCACGTTAAAGGAAATGTAGAGATGGAATGGCTAATTATTATAGCAATTTCGATGTTTGTCATCGCACCGGTGATGTGGCTAAAGCCCAGTCCACGTCAGAGACGCCAGCAGACGCTGCGCACGCAAATTGCCAAGCAAGGCGTAATTATCAAACTGGAAAAACCACCGCTTCACCATTTTAAAGGGACGATGCCTGCCTACCGGTGGCACTATCCTCAGCCAGCACCTGGGCCGGATTTCCTTTTGGTCAGAGACAGCAATGCCAGTGAAGCTTTAGCACCGTATTATGCGGGCTGGCGTTGGCGAATAGCCCCTTTGCGGCCGCTTCCGGGTAATGCCGAGATACCGTTAAAAGCACTGCTTGAGCGTTTGCCACAAGACGCGCTGGTGATACAGTCGACTCCCTACGCGCTGACCCTATGGTGGTGGGAGTCGCAAACCGCTGAACGATTCACGACATATTTACCTGAGTTTAAGCAACTGATTGATACTCTTCAGGGCCATGTCGATCGGCCCAACGGTCAACCGCTCAAAGGGACAGAGCAGACTGTGCCAACCTCAAAGAGCGATCATGAGGCTGGACCGTCTTGATCCCGTGCCTGAATTGCTAACCCGTTGGCTTCAATCACCGCCAGCCATTCATTGAGCTGTTCAAGGTTCTCCTCGCTCAAGCCCGCAAACATCTCCTTGCGCGCCTGCTGGGCAACGCTGTCGATTTTTTCCAACAACGGCATAGCAGCTGGCGTTAGATAAATACGTTTGCTACGGCGGTCATTATCACAGGCACGGCGTTCCACCAAACCTTGCTCTTCAAGCTGACCGAGAGTACGCACCAAGGAAGGTGCCTCAACACCAATGGCGCGGGCAAGATCGCACTGTGGGTGCCCCTCGCCCATACGCCACAAGTGATAGAGCGTGACCCAACGCGTTTGCGTTAAGCCTAAGGGGGCAAGTCGTCGATCTAGAATTGAACGCCATAGATGTGGCAAGCGTGCGATACGAAAACCAATCGTTGAAGCCATAAGTAACTAGCTACCAATAAGTGTGAGTAGGCGAATTGTCATAAGCTGCGCCACTGAATGCAAGGCGATTAACAATTCAGTCATCCGGTTGCGCCTCTGCATCATTAGTGCGGCCCGGTAAAAAGCGCCGTAAGTTCAATCCGCTTAAGCCACTGGCGTGTATTTCTCCATCGGCTAGTGAAGCCTGCTGGCTATCCTTTGCCACCTCAAAGCGTATTAATCCTAAGCGCTGCCCAGTGCTTGTCATAATGTCGATGCGCCACTGTCCGGTTGGATCTTCTGGAAAGTTTTGCTTATGACTCCATGCGCGGTATCCCTGCTCGCGTCCGCCGTTGATGTTCAATTCCACTACGTCCATTGGCTCACCATTATGATGCCAAGCGTGGGTAATGGTTTCACTCAGTCCACGCGGCGCCCGGATGGCAGTGTACACATAAAGGCCATTTGCGCTGATAGCTTGGGGCGTTAGCGCCATAGAACCTTGAGGAATGCGCCGCTCAACGTCAAACCCAGGAGAAAGAGCACTGCTGGTCATCCATAGGCTGGCAGGTGGCACCCAAATACGTCCAAGCCAAGCGCCGTAGGCTAAGATCAGCGTTAATCCAAAAAAAGCACACCAGCGTTTGAGCGAACTTTGCTTTAACAGGTGCCAAAAGCTGGGTAAGGCGACAACGACCGTGATCCCGAGCGCTAAGAGTAAGCTTTGCCCTGTGGTGAGGTGTACCATAATAGGCAGCGTCACGAGCAATACGAGAAACACGCACATCGCGTGAAATAAAAAGTAAAGACTGCGCCATCGTTCAGCAATTTTAAAATAGATGGGATCAACGATAGAAAGTAGTGCCATAACGCCCACTAGCAGCGCAAACAGTGTTTGGCCGCTATTCCACACCGTGGTGACTAAAATAAACGGCAATGTGAAAAAAAGCGTTTCCTGATGAATCATCTGGGCAATAAACGTTGTTACGCCTCTTGGCGGAGTAGGGTGACCACGACGTTTCAACCAGCGGCTAATTAATCCTTCGGAAAGCAGTAGCGTCCAGGCGAACAATAATCCTAATGCTAGCGCGGCTCCCAGCCACTGTTGACGATCGACCAGAAAGAAGCTGGCTAACCCGGCAGTAAATGCCATGGGCGGCCATAGCCAGCTCCATGGCTTTAATCGCTCGACAATACTTTCTATATGTCGCTGAACGGTGGCAATGCGCGATGGCGTGAGCAGTGCGCCCATATAAAGTTAACCTGCAAAATAAAAGGAAGCGTGATCCTAGCAGTATGAACGCACACAGGGGA
The DNA here is from genome assembly GCF_013415125.1 of Vreelandella glaciei. Lineage (GTDB taxonomy): Bacteria > Pseudomonadota > Gammaproteobacteria > Pseudomonadales > Halomonadaceae > Vreelandella > Vreelandella glaciei. The sequence continues at coordinate 14,474 of NZ_JACCDE010000025.1, forward strand.
GTACTGGTCTCAGTAGATTGGTAAATTAGCCAAAAGTCAGGGCTTGACGTACACAGGCAACTCAACCAAGCTAAAGCAATCAAACGACCGTATGAAATCGATTGGATTGTATTGATCGAATAATGGAATTGGCCGAATAAAGTGTGGCGGGTTCCTTTTATGGAACCAACCCGAATTGTGGAGAGAGCGCGGATGATCTATCAAGGCAACGCCATCACGGTGACACGTCGTGACACCCCGAGTGGCAATGACATCGCTATGCTCACTTTCGATCTGAAAGGTGAGTCCGTCAACAAGCTCTCCAGCGCTGTGGTGACAGAGCTGGGTGAAGCCGTCAAAGCAATCCAAGCTGAAAATAGTTTAAAAGGCTTATTGATTGCCAGTGGTAAAGAAGTGTTTATCGTCGGTGCTGATATCACCGAGTTTCACACGCTTTTCGATAAGGGCGAAGAGTACCTGGTGGAGATGAATCTCAAGGTACACGATATTTTCAACGCCATCGAAGACCTGCCTTTCCCCACCGTTACCGCGATTAACGGGCTGGCCCTAGGGGGCGGCTGTGAAGTATTGCTAACCACCGATTTTCGCGTGATGAGCGAGAAAGCCAAAATTGGTCTGCCAGAAACCAAGCTCGGCATTCTGCCCGGTTGGGGCGGCTGTGTGCGCCTGCCGCGACTTATTGGCGCCGATAATGCTATCGAGTGGATTGCTGGTGGTACCGAAAACCGCGCTGATGCTGCGCTAAAAGTGGGCGCCGTCGATGCGGTAGTCACCGGCGAGCAACTGGAAGCCGCCGCGCTGGATATCCTTGATCGCGCCAATGCAGGTGAGCTGGATTATCAGGCGCGTCGTGCTGAAAAGACCAGCCCGCTGAAGCTCAACCCGATTGAGCAGATGATGGCGTTTGAAACCGCCAAAGGGTATGTCGCTGGTAAGGCTGGGCCGCACTATCCCGCGCCGGTTGAAGCGATCAAAGTGATACAGAAAGGCGCTGGTGAAGAGCGCGGCCGTGCTCAGGCAATTGAAGCCAAAGCTTTCGCCAAACTGGCGCTAAGCAGCGTAGCGTTCAACCTGGTCGGTCTGTTCCTCAATGATCAAGTGGTCAAAAAGAAGGCCAGCAACTACGAAAAACAGGCACAGCCGGTGAAGCAAACGGCGGTGCTGGGGGCTGGCATTATGGGTGGCGGTATCGCCTATCAGAGTGCTTCTAAAGGCACGCCGATCCTGATGAAAGACATTAAGGACGACGCGATAGAGTTAGGTCTGAAAGAAGCCCGCAAACTGTTTGCCAAACAGGTAGAGCGTAACAAGCTCACTACCGAGCAAATGGCTGAAAAACTCACCAACATTCGCCCGACACTCTCTTACGGCGATTTTGGTAACGTCGACCTCGTTGTCGAAGCCGTTGTTGAGAATCCCAAGGTCAAAGACGCTGTGTTGACCGAAGTGGAAGGCATGGTGGGCGAGAACACTATTCTCACCTCCAATACTTCAACCATCTCGATCAACCGTTTGGCGCAAAACCTAAAACGGCCGGAAAACTTTTGCGGTATGCACTTCTTTAACCCCGTGCACCGTATGCCGCTGGTGGAAGTTATCCGTGGTGAGAAGACCTCGGACGCCGCCGTTGCTGCCACCGTGGCCTACGCCCGGGCCATGGGCAAAACGCCGATTGTGGTTAACGACTGCCCCGGCTTCTTGGTCAACCGAGTACTGTTCCCCTACTTTGGTGGCTTTAGCTTCCTGATGGAGCAGGGCGCTGACTTCCAGCACGTTGATAAAGTGATGGAGAAATTCGGCTGGCCGATGGGGCCTGCCTATTTGCTTGACGTGGTCGGTCTAGATACCGCCGTACACGCCAATGAAGTCATGGCCGAAGGCTTCCCTGAACGCATGGCGCGCGAGGGCAAAACCGCGATCCAGGTCATGTATGAGAATGACCGTTTAGGCCAGAAGAACGACAAGGGCTTTTACGCCTACGAAGAGGACAAGAAGGGTAAGCCGAAGAAAGTGACCGACGAAGCGGCTTACGCTTTGGTCAAAGAGGTGGTGAAGGAACACAAAGAGTTTTCCGACGAAGACATCATCGCGCGCATGATGGTGCCGCTCTGCTTGGAAACCGTACGCTGTTTGGAAGATGGCATTGTGGCGACGCCAGCTGAAGCCGATATGGCATTGATCTATGGCATCGGCTTCCCGCCATTCCGCGGTGGCGCTCTGCGCTACATCGATGCGATGGGCTTGGCTGAGTTTGTGAAACTGGCTGAAGGGCTAGCCGAAGAGCTGGGGCCGCTATACGCGCCCACCGATAAGCTGCGTCAGATGGCTCAAAACGGCGAGTTATTTTATTCCAGCGATAAGTCTGCCAACCAAGCCTAACCACCACGCATAGGAGATAAGAGATGAGTTTGAGTCCGAGAGATATTGTGGTGGTTGACGGTGTCCGTACCGCCATGGCGAAAGCCAAGAATGGTGCTTTTCGTAACGTTCGCGCTGAGAACCTCTCTGCTGCGGCCATGCAGGCGCTGTTTACTCGTAACCCAAACCTAGACCCGTCGGAAGTTGATGATGTGATCTGGGGTTGTGTGAATCAGACGCTTGAGCAATCAATGAATATTGCACGCAACGCGGCGATTATGACCGGTATTCCCCGTTCGGTACCTGCGCAAACGGTCAACCGTTTGTGCGGTTCTTCGATGACTGCGTTGCATATCGCTGCGGCCAATATCAAAGCGGGCATGGGTGATTTCTTTATCATCGGTGGCGTGGAGCATATGGAGCACGTACCCATGGCCCACGGCGTTGACGTCAACCCGGCAGCCAGCAAATACGCGGCCAAAGCGGCGATGATGATGGGCTTGACCGCTGAACTACTGGGCAAAATGCACGGCGTTTCCCGAGAAGAGCAGGACAAGTTTGGCGTGCGTTCCCACCAGCGTGCTCAAGCGGCGATGGAGAAGGGCTACTTCGATAATGAAATTATCGGTATTGAAGGCCACGATCAGCGCGGCTTCAGGGTGATGGTTCAGCGCGATGAGGTTATTCGCCCCGACTCTACCCTGGAGTCTATGGCGAGCCTCAAACCGGTATTTGATCCGCGCAACGGTACCGTGACCGCAGGTACGTCCTCGGCGCTTTCTGTTGGTGCCTCGGCAATGGCAGTGATGAGTTACGAGCGTGCTCAAGCACTGGGCTTAGAGCCCATAGCGCGAGTGCTTTCGACCGGTGTGGCAGGTTGCGATGCGTCTATCATGGGCTATGGTCCAGTGCCTGCGTCCAAGAAAGCGCTAAAAGCCGCTGGTCTCTCTGCCGCTGATATCCAAACGGTTGAGCTCAACGAAGCGTTTGCCGCTCAGGGGATTCCAGTGCTGAAAGATTTAGGCTTCCTGGATGCGCTGGACGATAAGGTTAACCTCAACGGTGGGGCCATTGCCCTTGGGCACCCCTTGGGCTGCTCGGGCTCACGCATCTGCACCACGCTGTTGAACGTTATGCAGCAGCGCGATACTACCCTGGGCTTGGCGACCATGTGTATCGGCATGGGACAGGGGGTTGCAACGGTATTTGAACGGCTGAAATAACCATAGCCTTAGCTACTCAAACGGCATCCTTCGAGGTGCCGTTTTTATTTGTCAGGCCTTTGCTCAGAAAAAACTACTCCGAATAGCCCTATTCAGACTGAAAAGCAGTGCGGTGAAAATCCGCTGCGGCTTGTACTTCCGCAATGCCGCAGGTATCGGGTACCGGAACTGTGTTGCCCGCCAGAACCGCGAGTACCGCCCTTGTACCGTTGGCCAGTGACTCAAGGTTGTAGCCGCCCTCTAATACGAATACCAAACGGCCCTCGCAATGCTGTTCGGCCAGCTGTTGCATAAAGCCGGTTAGCGCGCCAAACCCTTCGTAGGAGACGTTGAGCGCCAAGTCATGCCAGTGGGGGTCAAAGCCTGCTGATACTAAAATGATATCAGGTTTAAACCAGGCAGCTGCTGGCGCCAGGATGTCGCGAAAGGCTTTCAAATACGCTTCATCACCGGCGCCAGCAGGTAGCGGCACGTTGATGGTGGTGCCTTCCGCCAAACCGGCGCCTACTTCTTCCAGGTGGCCAGAGCCGGGGTAAAAGGGGGCGGCGCGGTGAATATCAAAAAGCATCACATCGGGCTCTGCCCAGAAAATATCCTGTGTACCGTTGCCGTGGTGGGCGTCCCAATCAACAATGAGCACTCTTTCGCAACCTAGCGCGCTGCGGGCATGGGCTGCCGCCACAGCTACATTGTTAAACAAGCAAAAGCCGCGGGCGCGAACGGGCTCTGCGTGGTGCCCTGGCGGGCGCACAAGAGCAAAGGCGCTTTTAGTACGTTTTTCCATCACCGCTTCCACTGCGGCAATAGCCGTTCCAGCGGCGACTTCAGCAGCATCAACGCTACCCGGTGAGACCGCCGTGGTGTCCACATCCAGCCAGGCATTTTTGCCGCGCAGGCTGAAAATGTCGCTTAGATAGGAAGTGGTATGCACACGCGCTAACTGCTCATGGGTAGCTGCTTTGCCCCCTTCAATGTGTAGCCCCTCAATCGGCGCTTTTTCAAGCAGTTGTTGAATCGCTTGCAAGCGGCCTGGGTGTTCAGGGTATTTCCACGGCACAGGAAGACCTGCAAGCAGATGGCGAATGCGCTTATCGATTCGCTGGGGTAAAAAGTCAGCGTCGATATTGGGTTCGTGAGCGAGTACGCGATCATCATAGAAGGCAATGACATTGTGCATAATGGCTACCTGAAAGATGTGCGTTGATGACTCTCAATCGCACTGAATGCACGAAGTGCTTACCTACAGTAAGGCAGGCTGCGCGTGGTTATACAATGCCGCTTTCAACACTAAACGCTAAGGTCATGCTAAGTTCTTCTACTTGATCTGCAAACGTTGGCTGCCATTCACCGCTTAAAATGAGCGGTGCCTGCACCCAGCGCCAGCGTAAGCCGGTCACGATGCTCTCTACTGCGCGTTGGGTGCCCGTGCCGTCATGTCCTGCGCGGATATAGAGCGCACAGGGCAATCCTTGCTTTTTTTCTAGAACAGAATAGTAGGTGCGGTCAAAGAAATCTTTTAGCGCGCCACTCATATAGCCCAGATTCTCCGTGGTACCGAGCAGGATGGCATCGCAGGCTAGTACATCCTCTGGGCCTGCCTCCAAAGGCGCTTTCACCACACACTGCACCTGCTCAAGATCGGGATGGCTAGCGCCCCGCGCGGCCGCTTCGCGCAGAAGACGGGTATTCGCTGACGGGGCATGAGCAATCACTAACAGTTGTTTACTAAATTCATTACTAAGCTCAGCATTCATAGCAAAGACCTAATGGAAACGTGGGGCAGCAAGGGGTTGCGCCACATAATGAAAATGCCACACTGCTTAAGAGTCTTAAAGTTGAGAAGCAATATGTCCAGTAAGACATTGATCAATGTCTATTACGATGCCCAGTGCCCACTTTGTCGCCAAGAGCGTCGGCGCTATGAGCGCTGGTCGGGGCGCCATGCAAAAGATATCGGTTGGCTTGACGTAAGCGAACATGAGCAAACCCTACGTGCAAAGGGTGTTGACCCTGCAGTAGCGCTGCGCTCTCTGCATATCGAAACTGCGCAAGGTCAATTAATAGAAGGTATCGACGCCTACCGTTTGTTGATGAAGCGTATTCCGTTATTGGTCCCGGTCGCTTGGCTGATCGGCTTGCCTGGGATTAAACCAGCACTGCGAACCCTTTATGATGTGTGGGTAAAGCGTCGCCTAAAGAAACAGGGCCGATGGCCTCTTTAACGTCTAGCAAAGGAAGCCTGACAATGCAGCGAAGTGCGCTATATCTAGGGGTAGTAGTAGGCGTAAGCCTATTGCTCGCGGGCTGTGCCGGCGGTGGGCAGCGTCCTTCGCCAACCCCTAGCCAGGCAGCGGCTGAAGCACCGTTACCCAGCTCGCAATCCGCCCCTGCCGCCACGACAGCGCCGGAGACCGCTATGGCGAGTGACTGGGTGCCGCCGCTGTTTATCAGTCCGGAAGAGGAAGCGTCCTATTATGTTAGCCGTTTGGCCGATCGGCGTTTTGTGACCAGCTACGGTGATCGTGACAACCGTCGTCCCTGGTACATTGCCGCTGAACGATTAGGCGAAATAGGGCTTCCTGCTGTTCCACTGCTGTTTGCTCGGTTGAACACCAGCGATGCGTATGAACAAATGTTGGTGCTCTACGCGCTACAGCTAGCCACTCAAGATCCTCAGCTAATGGTCAGAACAGGTGGCGATTACGTTCAGTTAGGGGTAGTACTTGACCCTGCGCATAATGCTGAGAATGTGGCGTCTGCTCAGCAGTGGTGGCAACAATACGCTGAGCAGGTGGCCCGATGATGAATGGACTTCATGCTCAGTAACGGCTCACCAGATAAACCAAGGCCCATCAGATAAACCAAGGAGAGAAACATGGCATTTGCACTTTCATCAATGCAGGTTACCAGTCCAGCGTTTGCCGATCATCAAGCCATTCCTTCCAAGCACACAGGGGAGGGGGAAAATGTTTCGCCTCCCCTAGTTTGGAAAGATGCCCCCGAGGGAACCCAGGGTTTCGCTGTCATCTGTCACGACCCAGATGCTCCTTTGGTCAAGGATGGCAGCTACGGCTTTGTACATTGGGTGCTCTATAACTTGCCCGCTGATACCCATGAGTTAACTGAAAAGAGTGTTGTGGGCACTGCTGGCGCCAATGATAAAGGCGAAGTGGGTTACTTTGGTCCGATGCCCCCTGAAGGGCATGGTAAGCATCTTTACTACTTCTGGGTGCTGGCGCTGGACCATCAAACCTCGCTGCCTGAAGGACTGACACTTGCCGAGTTACTCAAAGAAATAGAGCCTAATCTGCTAGGCATGAATCGTTTGGTAGGCACGTATCAGCGTGATTGATCGCATCTGCAAAAGTAGACAAGCGGAATAATCCGTGTAGGCTCCATCGCTTTCTTAGGCCTTGAATCAACCTTTTCTATTAGCCAAGCGATGGAGCCATCCCATGAGTGATCTGCCTAACTGTCCTGCCTGCGCTTCCGAATTTAGCTACGATGATGGGCTTCAATACGTTTGCCCAGAGTGTGGCCACGAGTGGTCAAAGGTAGCCGAGGAGAGCGCTGAAGAAGCTTCAGGCGTGCGCGATGCTAACGGCAACATGTTGGTCGACGGCGATAGCGTAACGGTAATCAAGGATTTGAAGGTTAAAGGCAGTTCATTGGTGGTTAAAGTAGGCACCAAAGTGAAGAGCATCCGGTTGGTGGACGGCGATCACGATATCGACTGTAAAATAGACGGCATCGGGCCGATGAAGCTTAAATCTGAATTTGTTAAGAAAGCCTAGCGTTAAAGCAGACACTCCAAAAAAATAGCCCTCTGACATCAGGGGGCTATTGATTTATTAGTCGTCTATTTTTACACAGTGGTATTGATTTGCGTACCGACGCTTCCACTTGTGGCGCCTGCGCAACGCTGTCCATTAGCGCAGTAATATGCGCTGCTTGCCCGTCTAACGCCTCTTTAAAAAAAAGCTCAGTTGAGCCTGCTGGGCTACTTGCGCTTGCTGAAGTGCCATTAATGCGCTGATCATATTATTGACTGCTGAATCCATCTTTTAATCCTCGAATAGCAAGCCGCCATCCGCAGTGATGGCACTCAATACTCAGTCGAAATTATCAGAGGCCGCTAATCTGTCTAAAGCGATAGGTAATAGGTAAATGCGCGTAATAGCTTTTTCAAATGATAATGATTGTTGTTTTTGATGCGATTAGCGTCGATCGTGCTGTTATTTTGCTCAAATTGCCAACCATTTAGCTCAAGGGCTTCACATCAAATTTATACAGGACTAAAATGGTACTCAATTGATGCAGCCAACTAATTGAATGACTGCGTACCAAGCACATAAAAGGGGAGTCGACATGCTCAAGCTTTCTCGGCTGACAGACTATGCCGCTGTAGTGATGGCACAAATTGCCCGTCACTCCCAAACATCACATGCAGCGGCCGACTTGGCTGAGGCTGTGCAGCTGCCACACCCCACGGTAAGTAAAACACTTAAAATGTTGGCACGTGCGGGGCTGCTGGTTTCCCAACGTGGTGCTCAAGGCGGTTATCGCTTGGCGCGGCCAGCATCACAGATTACGGCAGCCGACATTATTGCGGCGATTGAAGGCCCTGTTGCCATGACCGAGTGTAGCCAAGCGGAAGGCGATTGTGAGCTTGTGGCTACCTGCGGTGTGGCTGACAACTGGCAGCGGGTTTCATTGGCGATGCGAACGCTGCTTGAAAGCGTGACCTTAGCGCATTTAGCCGATACAGCGCCGATTAAATTGCCGGTGCAATTGCCAATTCAAACGATCAGCCTGTCGGCGGTGTCGGCCTAATAGCGGCACAAGTACAGCAGGCCTACTTTATTATTAAAGGCGATAACCTCGCCACCCAACTGCCCGGAGGGTATCACCATGGCAAGCGAAGAAATGGAACAGTTGGTTCGTCGCGAATACAAAGACGGCTTCGTAACCGATATTGAGAGCGACACCCTGCCACCTGGCCTGGATGAAAACACCATCGCCTTTATTTCCAAGAAGAAGGGCGAACCCGAGTGGATGCTGGAGTGGCGCCTGGATGCCTATCGTCAGTGGTTGAAGATGGAGGCACCATCTTGGGCGCATCTTGACTATCCGCCGATCAATTACCAATCGATTTCCTATTTCAGTGCGCCGAAGCGCCCGGAAGACGGCCCGCAGAGCCTGGATGAAGTCGACCCCAAGCTGCTGGAAACCTATGAGAAGTTGGGCATTCCGCTACACGAACGTGCGGCGCTGGCAGGCGTGGCAGTAGACGCAGTATTCGACTCGGTGTCGGTTGCGACCACTTTCAAAAAACAGCTGGGTGAGGCAGGCGTTATTTTCTGCTCTATCTCCGAGGCTATCCGCGACTACCCGGAACTGATCAAGCAGTATCTGGGCACCGTAGTGCCTGTGGCAGACAACTACTTTGCGGCGCTGAACTCAGCGGTATTCACCGACGGCTCCTTTGTATTTGTGCCGGAAGGCGTGACCTGCCCGATGGAGCTGTCCACTTACTTCCGCATTAACGCGGCCAATACCGGCCAGTTTGAGCGCACGCTGATTATTTGCGAAAGCCGCGCCCAGGTTTCCTACCTGGAGGGCTGTACCGCGCCAATGCGCGATGAAAACCAGCTGCACGCCGCGGTGGTAGAGCTTGTCGCCCTAGACGACGCCTATATCAAATACTCCACGGTACAGAACTGGTATCCCGGTGATGAGAATGGCAAGGGCGGTATCTACAACTTCGTTACTAAGCGTGGCGACTGCCGTGGCGACCGCTCGCGCATCAGCTGGACGCAGGTAGAGACCGGCTCGGCGATTACCTGGAAATACCCTTCCTGCGTTTTACGGGGTAAAGACAGTATCGGCGAGTTCTACTCTGTTGCGGTCACGAATGGCCGCCAACAGGCCGATACCGGCACCAAGATGATTCACATTGGCGAAGGTACCCGTTCGTATATCGTTGCTAAAGGTATCTCTGCCGGTCGCAGCAATCAGTCGTATCGCGGCTTGGTGAAAATCGCCCCGCGCGCCAAAGGGGCACGTAACTTTACCCAGTGTGACTCTTTGCTGATTGGCGATAAGTGCGGTGCGCACACCTTCCCTTATCAAGAAATTGGCAACAGTACGGCGACCATTGAGCACGAAGCGACCACTTCTAAAATCGGTGAAGACCAGCTGTTCTACTGCCAGAGCCGCGGTATCTCGGAAGAAGACGCGGTCAGCATGATTGTGAATGGCTTCTGTAAAGACGTCTTCCAAGAGCTGCCGATGGAGTTTGCCGTGGAAGCGGAAGCGCTGCTCAACGTTACCCTGGAAGGTGCGGTAGGTTAATCCCTAGCCGTTCAGTCACTCATTTTATTAGTGTCGCCGTAGCGACTCGCCAGAATTATAAGGTAATCAATATGTTGCAAGTTAATGATTTACACGTCACCGTCGAAGGCAATGAAATTCTGAAAGGACTCACCCTGACTATCAACGCGGGTGAAGTGCACGCCATCATGGGGCCGAATGGCGCGGGTAAATCGACGCTATCGGCAGTCATTGCCGGTAAAGATGGCTACGAAGTCACTCAGGGCACGGTTACCTTTGAAGGCAAAGACGTGCTTGAGATGGAAATTGAAGAGCGCGCCCAGGCTGGCTTGCTGCTGGGTTTCCAGTACCCGGTCGAGATTCCAGGGGTTAAGAATATCTACCTGCTGAAGTCTGCGCTTAATGCCCAGCGTGTCGCTCGCGGCGAAGGTGAAATGCCAGCGCCGGAGTTTATGAAGCTGGTGAAAGAGAAGCTTGGTTACATGAAAATGGACGCTAGCTTCCTGCAGCGCGCCGTTAACGAAGGTTTCTCAGGCGGCGAGAAAAAACGCAACGAGATCCTGCAAATGCTGGTGCTTCAGCCGAAGCTTGCCATGCTCGATGAGATCGATTCCGGCCTGGATATCGACGCCATGAAAGTGGTCGCCGATGGTGTCAACAGCCTGCGCGCTGAAGACCGCGCCATTCTGCTGGTCACCCACTACCAGCGTCTGCTGGATTACATCATTCCCGACAAGGTTCATGTCTTGGTCGATGGCCGTATTGTCAAAACTGGCGACGCTGAGCTGGCCAAACAGCTGGAAGCCAATGGGTACGAAGGTATCGAGGAGTCTGTGGCATGAGCGATACGCAAACCTTTTTAGACACGCTGAAGGCGCGCAGCTCGAACTACACGGCGGAACCCACCTGGATTGCCGCTCGTCGTCAGGCAGGTGCCGCACGTTTTGAGGCGCTGGGTTTTCCCACTCGTCGCGATGAAGAGTGGAAGTACACCGACGTGCGCTCGATTGCCCAGGGTAACTTTGCGCTAGCTGACAACGCCGAGTTCTCTCAGGCCAGTGCCGCGGCGCTAACGCTGCCCATTGATGCTTACCGCTTAACCTTTGTGGATGGCGTTTTCTCATCGGCGCTTTCGGATCTGGACTCGCTGCCGTCAAGCGTCCAGGTGTTACCGCTTTCCAAGGCGCTGGCGGAGAACCACGAAGCGGTTGGTGGCCCGCTGGGTCGCTTAACTGGGGTGGATTTCTCACCGTTTGCGGCGCTGAATACGGCGTTTATGGAAGAGGGCGCTGTGGTTCGCATTGCACCGGGAGCAGTCGTTGAGAAACCTATCCTGCTGCAGTTTCTGTCCCGCGCTGGCCAGCCAGTGATGTGCCACCCGCGCGTACTGGTGGAAGCAGGTAGCCGCAGCGAAGCCACGCTGATTGAACACTACACCGGTGAAAGCGAAGCGACTAACTTCACTAACGTGGTTGGCGAACTGATGCTCGACCGTGGGGCGATTCTTGCTCACTACAAACTTCAAGAAGCACCGTTGGGTGATATGCACGTGGCGAGCATTCACGTGGAGCAGGGCCGCGACACGCGCTATACCTCCTACAACCTGAGCCTGGGCGGTGCGCTGGTGCGTAACGACTTGATCAGCGACTTGAACGGCCAGGGCGCTGAAACCAACTTCCTGGGCCTGTTCTTTGGTCAGGGTCGTCAGCACGTCGATAACCACACCAAGGTCAACCACAATGCGCCGCTGACGTTCTCCAATGAGAACTACAAAGGCATTCTGGATGACCGCGCTCACGGCGTGTTTAACGGCAAGGTCTACGTCAAGCGCGACAGCCAGAAAATTGAAGGGTTTCAGAGCAATCAAAACCTACTGCTGTCGGATCGTGCCCACATCGATGCCAAGCCTGAGCTTGAAATCTACGCCGATGATGTTAAGTGTTCACACGGCACCACTACCGGCCAGCTGGACGAAGAGGCGATCTATGCCCTGCGCACGCGCGGTATCGATGAAGCCACCGCACGAGGCCTGTTAACCCTCGCCTTTGCGGGAGAGGTGTTGGATAAAGTTAGCCTGGATGCGATTGCCGAGCGCGTTGAACTCGCGGTTGCGGGTAAGTTGCCGGAGCGCTTTAATCTTGCTGGGCTTGTTGAAGCGGCAGCCGCAATTAACGACTAGCTCTTTAAGACCCGCTTTTAAAGGTCAGCTTTTAAAGGCCCGCTGTTAAAGACCAGCTTCAAGGGCTCAACGAGGAGTGATTGATGCCAAATACCGTTATTGAGCAGGCGCCCACGCAAGTGCAAGCACCCTTTGATGTCGCCCGTCTGCGTCAGGATTTTCCGGTGCTTGCCCGTGAAGTGCACGGCAAACCGTTAATCTATTTAGACAATGCGGCGACTAGCCAGACGCCTCAACAGGTGATTGACGTTTTTAGCGATTACTACTCGCGCTATAACGCCAATATTCACCGTGGGCTACATACCCTCGCCGATGAGGCGACGGCGGCGTTCGAAGGCACGCGTCACAAGGTTCGGGCTTTTCTCAACGCGGAAGATGCGCGTCAGATCATCTTTACCCGTGGCACCACGGAAGCCATCAATCTAGTCGTGCAGAGCTGGGGGCGTAAAACCCTCTCACCTGGCGATGAAGTGCTGATCTCAATGTTGGAGCACCACTCCAATATTGTGCCCTGGCAATTATTGGCCGCCGAGATCGGGTTTACCATTAAGGTGATTCCCGTTGAAGCCAATGGCGCATTGGATATGGCTGCTTATCGCGCACTGCTGAGTGAGCGTACAAAACTGGTAGCGGTCAATCATGTCTCTAATGCGTTAGGGACTATTAACCCTGTGCGGGAAATGGCGGCACTTGCCCACCAGCACGGTGCCTTGATTCTGATTGATGGCGCCCAAGCTGCCCCTCATCAGGTAGTCGATGTGCAGGCGATTGATGCTGACTTTTACGCCTTCTCTGGCCACAAAGTGTATGGGCCAACCGGCGTAGGCGTGCTGTATGGCAAGCAGGCTTTGCTGGAAGCGATGCCGCCTTGGCAGGGCGGCGGTGAGATGATTAAAACCGTCTCTTTCGGTGCAGGCACCACCTTCGCCGATATTCCGCACAAGTTTGAAGCCGGAACGCCCGCCATTGCGGAAGTCATTGCTCTGGGGCGTGCACTTGAGTGGGTAGAAAGCGTTGGTGTTGATGCCATCGGCGAGTGGGAAGGGCAATTGCTTTACCGCGCGACGCAAGCAGCTGGACGAATCGATGGGCTGCGTATTTTAGGCACCGCACCGCAAAAAGCAGGCGTGCTTTCGTTTGTGGTGGAAAGGGCGCATTCGCAAGACATCGGCTTATTGATAGATCAACTCGGCGTGGCTATTCGTACCGGCCACCACTGTGCGCAGCCCTTGCTGCATCATTTCGGAGTCGATGCGACGTGCCGTGCTTCATTTGCTGCGTATAATACGCTCGAAGAAGTGGATAGCTTTATTGAAGCACTCAACCGTGTCATTGGTATGGTGCGTTAAGGTCGGTTCTTTAAGGCCAGCTCTTTGAAGAACGTTTTTAAGGACAGATATGGATCTTGAGCAAGTAGCCAGTCTCGAACGGGGTCAACAGTTGCCGCTCCAGCGCGATGTGGAGGCTATTGCCATTCCGTTTGGTAGTACGGAAACACTGGCCGAAGATAGCGTTGTTAGTGTTATGCAGGCGAAAGGCAGTACGGTAAGCGTTGGTTTTGAAGGGCGCCTCTACTTGATTGAGGGGCGCAACTTGGATGCTTTGGGACTTGAGCCGCTACCGCGTCCTACGCTGCCTGAAACGGCTACCGAAGAGGAGATAGAGCAGTTCGTGTGGGACCAGCTACGTACCTGCTTTGATCCGGAGATTCCGGTCAATATCGTTGACCTGGGTTTGGTTTACGGTTGCCGAATTGATCGTCTTATCAGTGGTGAGCGCATCGCTACTATCCGTATGACGTTGACCGCTCCCGGCTGTGGGATGGGTGATGTGATCGCTGCAGATGCGCGCAATAAGATTCTCGGCGCGCCGCAGATCAGCAAGGTTCACACGGAAATTGTCTTCAGCCCGCCCTGGAGCCGTGGCATGATGAGTGACGAGGCCAAGCTTGAACTCGGCATGTTCTAACCCCGGCTGGGGAGCTGGATGCATAACCTTTTGTTGAAATGGCTGAAGCGTTTATTAATGTCGCTAGGAGCACTGTCGCTGCTGGCGACATTGCTGTTTATAGGCGGCAATTTTTGGGTGCTCGCGACGACCGCCGCTTACATTGAGCGTCAGCCGCAGCAGTGTCGTCCAGCAGAGGTGGGGATTGTCTTCGGTACGTCTCACTGGACGCGTAGTGGGGTGCGAAACCCGCACTTCCATGCACGCATGCGAACCGCTGCTACTTTAATTGAACAGTCCCAGGTCGAGCATCTTTTGCTCTCCGGGGATAATCGTACCCAGGCGTATAACGAGCCACGGGCAATGTGGCGCGAGCTATATCGTCGCGGCGTCGCGCCTGAGCAGTTGACCATGGATTTTGCTGGCTTTAGCACCTACGACACGCTAGCGCGCGCCCGGGACGTCTTTCAGCTTGATAAAGCCCTGTTGGTCACCCAGAGCTGGCATCTCCCCCGCGCGGTATATATTGGGCGCGCGCTAGGCATCGATGTCACTGGCTGCGTGGCGGATGATCCTAAAGTAACGGTGGGATGGCGTTTAAAGCTGCGCGAGTGGGCGGCGCGGGTGGCCACCCTGGGCGATCTATACGTGTGGAAGAGAGAGCCCTATTTCCTGGGTACGCCCGAGCCCATAGAGATACCGAGACGTGCCCCTATCGACCTTATTCTGCCGTCATTGAACGATCGTTTTACCAATCCCTAGCGGTGGGTTTTGCGCTTTTGCAGCGCATACAGCTCGCGGATTAGTTTACGGCACCCTTGCATGCACTCCTCTACTACCGGTTCGATCGGGTCGGGTAGCGGGTGGGTATACAGCGAGGAGAGCGCCTGCATTAATACACGCTCTTGCTCCAATAGCTCATTGATGAGTACTTGGCTATCGTTGCCGACGAAGCTTTTTAGACGGCTCCAAAGCCATAAGAAATCATCGCGCTCAACGTCTGCATCCCGGGGCAGCATTTTCAAATGCGCACGGGCAAGTTCCTGCAACTTGCGCATCTGCTTGAGCCGCGCAGTGTAATGCGGCTTTAAAGCGTCACGCAGCGAGGGCCGCAGGCGTTCGATATTGTCTTGGAAATAATCAATGCTATCGGCCAGCGCTTCCAATACGCTGTCCATCGCCACTTGGCGATTATCGAGAAACATGAGCGTCTACCTCCTTCGGTGACGCAGATTGTGGGGGTGACAGCGACTATTTGCCACCCCCGAAGCGGATTATTTTAATATTTTGCCTTAGCCTTTAGGCTTGGGCGGCGCTTTACGGGCTGGTGTGGCATTTCTTTCAATGTGTTCAATGATCATTCCTGCAATATCTTTGCCAGTGGCGTTCTCAATGCCCTGCAAACCAGGCGAAGAGTTAACCTCCATAATCACCGGGCCGTGATTCGAGCGTAGCAAGTCGACACCAGCAACGCGCAGGCCCATGGCCTTGGCTGCACGGATCGCCGTTGAACGCTCTTCAGGAGTGATTCGGATCACGCTGGCAGAGCCTCCGCGGTGTAGGTTCGAGCGAAACTCACCATCCGCCGCCTGACGCTTCATTGAGGCGACTACTTTATCGCCGATTACAAAGCAGCGGATATCGGCGCCACGCGCTTCTTTTATATACTCCTGCACCATGATATTGGCTTTCATACCCATGAAAGCCTGAATCACAGACTCTGCCGCTTGGTTAGTTTCCGCCAATACCACGCCAATCCCCTGGGTACCTTCCAACAACTTAATAACGAGCGGAGCACCTTTGACCATGGTGATCAGGTCGGGAATGTCGTCCGGCGAGTGGGCAAAGCCGGTGATCGGCAGTCCCAGCCCTTTGCGTGATAGTAACTGCAGCGAACGCAATTTGTCCCTGGAGCGGGTGATGGAGACGTTATCGTTGATAACGTAGGTGCCCATCATCTCAAACTGACGTAACAGCGCGCAGCCATAAAAGGTGACTGATGCACCAATCCGTGGGATAACCGCATCGAAAGGCTCAATCTCTTGGCCTTTATAGTGGATCGAAGGGTGGTGCGAGGTAATGCTCATATAGCAGCGCAGCGTGTCCACCACACGAGCGGTATGCCCACGCTGCTCTGCAGCTTCAACCAGGCGGCGTGTAGAGTACAAATTACGGTTGCGCGATAGCAGAGCGATATGCATGTAGGTGACTCCGAGTCTAAACAAAGGCGGTTAATAAAAGGGGTTAAGGCTCACCGTGCAAAAATGCCGCACCAGGTGCAATTAGCAGGCGGCGCATGGCGCGGCGTCCTAGTAGCATTGGGTGGCGCATATTGCTGCGGTCAGTCAGGGTCAGTTCAACCGGAAAATTCAAATCACCCATTTGCATTGGGGTACGTATTACATAGCGCCACTCGCTATGCCCGTTTGAGCTGGTGACTCGGCGTCGATCATGCAAATGTAGATTGTAGCGGTGGGCGGGTGTTGTTGGCCCAGCGCTGTGGGTAATAAAACTTACCCATAGTTGACCATGTTCATCTTCATGTGTCTCTATCTCTTCTGCATGCAGGGCAGAAGTACGCGCACCAGTGTCCGCTTTACAGCATAGGTGAAGCCCTAGCTCAGGTAACGTCACCATTTCACGGCGTCCAATGACCGCCTTGGCCTGATAGGGTAATTCCTTCACGGCTCACTCCTTGCAATTAAAAATGACAACATCAAATCAAGCCTTTCTCTGCGACATCATCATGCTCAAACGGTGTTGAATAGAAGAGCCTTCGGGCGCATCACGCATGGCCATCATGACCGGTAAGCGTAGCCGTGGGATGAGTGCAAGATCACGCACTACCGCGGCAAAATCAGTACGCTCATCTTCCGCCAAACGCTGTAGAAAAAGAGGTAAGCGTTCCGCGTCTTCAAGATACACCCAGCCACGCCCGGCAATGGCAGCCAGCACATCCGGCCCACAAACGGTGGTGTCTTTAAGTAAGGCGGAGTACCAATTGCCCACCGCTGTTGTATCCGTATTACCCACGGCGCGCAGACAAGCACATAAGGTTTCAATATCGCCCGCTTGTGCGGCGGCTTCGCCACGACGTTGCAGCGCGGCGACTAATGCCTGTGGCAATGGCTGGTGCTCTAAACAGTAGCACACGGAGTTAATAACGGCGGTAGGTAGGTCAGGCAGTCTCAGGGCTAACGTGTCAGCGTCAGGCGACTCCATACGAACGACGTAATCGGCAATTCCCTGTAACCCTAATGCCTGCCAATCAATCGCCTGCTGGCCGCTCAAGTAATCCTCAACCGGCTCAAAATGCTGGCTGGCAGGTAGCCCTGCGTCATAAGTTGCACGGGCATTGAACATTGCTTGAAAGGTAACGCTGGGCGTAAAGGCGAGGGGATTATCCTTCATTAAGTGGTCTACGTCCGCTGTTTCTTCACGTCCCACCTGAGAAACAGCTCGACCTAATGTTTCCAGCAGACGATTTAAAAACGCATCACGCTGAGCTGGGGCAAGTATCCCCTGTTCATCGAGTGGCAGGGCTAAAAACCAAATGGCAGGTTCGGGCATATCCCCCAAACGGAATAGAATGGCTAAACGTGCTTGGCCTTGCCAAGGTTCTGGCCACGCCAGTTCGCCACGCTCAAAGGCGGCGAGGGACTCCCGTGGGCAGGCGACCACATGGCGCCCCATATGGTAAAGGGAAACCTCTGCGCCGCTACGGGTAAAAAACTCATCAAGGGTTTGAATCGGTTGCATGACATCCTTCCGCGTTGCAAGCCTGCACTCTACCTTGATGATGGGTCACTGTCAGCCGCAAAGGCGGATAAATACCGGCCAATGGGGATGCCTTACATGACAGTGTGGTTAAAAAGTAAACAACTGGGTGAAAGGCCCATGAGAGCGAGCGCTGCGACACCTTTCCATAGTTTATCCACAGACTCGTGCAGGTTTTCTGTGGGTCTATGGATAACTCTTTACAAGTAACCTTGATTGGCAAGCAGCCAGCCGAATGGGGATAATGGTAATAAGATACGATTTTTAATTTTACGAGGTAGTTACAAACGACGTTATGAGTACTTTTCAACCGCTACAGACAGCACTTCTAGAACTTGAAGCCGCGATGAAAGCCGCTGATCTATGGCGTATGCCAACACCCGATGCAGAAGCATTCGCCAGCCAGCAGCCGTTTTGCATCGACACCATGTCGCTGCCGCAATGGATACGCTTTGTGTTTATTGCCCGCTTGAATGCCCTGATGGATGCGCGTGCAGCCATGCCCGCAAAGTGCGAGGTAGCTCCCGCCGTGGCAGCCTACTTGCAGCAGGAAAAAACACCCGCTCACCACCAGCTGCTGATTGTGCGTGCGGTAGAGAAGGTCGACCAGATCGTCACTGAAAGCACTTAAAGCGGCATGCGGCTAAACGCACAAAGCCCACCGTGAGGCAGGCTTTGTGTATAACATCCGCTAACGGTTTTGCAGGCGGCTTAGAAACGGTAACTGAGGCCTGCCATCACCACGAGAGGATCGATCTCAACGGTACCTACTCCCGCACCGTTAACGCTGGCATCGGTATCAATATCGATGTACCAAGCCGCGGCGTTCAGCGCCCAGTGATCATCAATAAGCAGATCAACACCTACCTGGCCCGCCGCCCCCCAGGAATCATCCAGGTCTAAATCACCAATCGTCAGCTCTTCATCGGAGAAGTGGGTGTAGTTAATGCCCGCACCGACATAGGGCTGTACGCGGGACTGAGTGCCGCCCAGCGGGTAGTACTGCAGCGTTAAGGTCGGCGGCAGGTGCTTGGTTGAGGCGATATTATCGCCGTTCAAATGGATGTCGTGCTCAAACGGCAGCGCCGCCAGCAGCTCAACGCCGACTTTATCGTGGAAGCGATAGCCCAAGGTGAACGCGAAATCGGTTTTATCCTGTACATCCACGGACAACGCACCGTTGGCCAGTGAGCCGTTGTCGCTTTTAGGGGCGACTTTGGCAACACCCACGCGGGTAAAAAAATCACCAGCGCCGTAGGCAAATGCCTGGCTGCTGGTCATCATCGCCGCAGCGGCAACAGTGGATACAAGTAGGGTAGGCAGGGCGGCTTTACGCATGGGATCACTCCTGAGATTAAAGCAGATAGTAAGATTAGACGGCTTTTGATAGCTGCTTAACGATGAAGCCAGTGTAACGAGACCCAGGGAGTGGATTATTGATCCAGGGCAAAGGTTATTAGACAAATGTTATTGGGAGAACCGACCGATGAGGCATAATTCAGGAGCGGGTTACTGGCTATTTGGGTTGCCCCCTTGGGGTCGATGTGCACTCGTTCTCATGAAGTACTTTTAGTTTGTGATGCATATTTTCTGGTACGCTCAACAATAGGCGTGCTCAAGATTTCCGGAATTATTATAAAAAGCAATTTAAAACAGTGAGTTGTGAAGAATCTTTTCATGTTTATAGGCACTGCGAAAAGATAGTCAGAAATGATAATGGGCATGCGCATTTTTCTAGCGTGCTTGTGAGTTAAGGGTGATGATTTTTCATTACTATTAATGCATTGCAGCTTTTGGTGATGTGGGGTTCCCTGGGAAAACGCGCATGCGCATGAATAAACTGTTAGTCACTCAAGATAACGAGGAAGATTCCCATGCAGGAAGAAGACCGTCTAATTGACGAGTTAAACAAGATCATTGAAAAGCCGGGCGGCAAACAGGCAGTAAGGTATCTTCTGAATGCAATGGGAGGAATACCATTTGTGGGTGGCGCAATAGCAGGCGTAGGTAGTACTTGGGGTGAGAGGGAGCAGCAAAAGTTTAATGAGAGAATTACTGAGTGGGCATCCCAAGCTGATACTGATATTGCAAAGTTATTAGAAGTGCTTGGAGACCAACTCAGGGAACCGACAAAAGCTCACCTTGCCATCCTAATCGGCGAGATAACAGGCCTAGATATTTCTTCCGTCTCAGAAGAAGCTCACATTCCTGTAATTTTGAATGGTGAAACAGTGTCTGAGCTACAACCATATGTGCAAAAAGGTTGGGTTACCCTTCGACCAAACGGAAATGTCACCAACATGGGGGCGGGTAACCGAATCGGAAATTCAATAGAAGATAGGAAGCGACCTTGGGGAATGGGAAATGGCTTTATCCTTACCATATCTCGTTTGTACTTCGAAGGCGAAGATGACTAACAAAGCCATTAAATTCGCTCCCTTCGGTCGCCGGACCTCGTTTCACTCGCCCGTTTATGGCGGGCGTTATACGGATTGAGTGTCTGCTATGTCTAAGATCATTCTGGAAGGCCATATTATGGTCTCCGACGCTGACCTGCCAGCGGTTAAGGCAGAGCTACCCATCCATATCCAGCTGACTCGCCAGGAAGAGGGGTGTTTGCGCTTCGACGTTACCCAAAGCCCGGGCACCGGAAACGTCTTTTTTGTCTCTGAAGTATTTATTGACCAGGCCGCATTTGAAGCCCATCAGCGCCGCGTAAGGTTGTCCGACTGGGGTAGAGTCGCGTCGAATGTCGAAAGGCACTATCAAGTGACGGAAGCTGACTGATGGCTAAACCGTATAACCATTCGCTTTTGTCGGACAATTTCTTCACCGCTACACAGCTACAAAATTGCCGCAAAGCTCCGCGTTAGCAGCTACAGCTTCCTGCCAAATCTTGCGCATTGAGTAAAAAAGGAATAATTTGTACTCATGGATGAATTTGAATTCGACGAAGCCAAAAGCAAGGCCAATCTGGACAAGCACGGCATAGATTTCGTTGCTGCCCAAGGGCTGTGGAAAGATCCATACCTGCTGGAGATCCGCGCTAAATCAGAGGATGAGCAGAGGTTTTTGCTGATAGGCAAGATTGGTGAAAAGCACTGGTCGGCTGTCGTCACATACAGGGATGCTGGTATTCGTCTGATTTCAGTCAGACGTTCCCGTAAGAAGGAGGTTGAGCTCTATGAAAGCTAAAGACTTCGACAAGAAATTTGAAGAAGGGCAGGAAGATATCGTCGATGACCTCGATCTGTCCTCTGCTCGCCGCGTTAATCAGGAACAAAAGCGAATCAACGTCGATTTCCCGGCTTGGGTTGTCGAGTCGTTGGATCGTGAGGCTGCGCGCATAGGCGTTACTCGCCAATCGATCATCAAGGTGTGGCTGGTGGAGCGTCTTCAGGCAGAATCTGCTAACAAGCCGCTCAATGGTGATGCCACAGGCGGCACACATTAGCGGAGCGTTAACTGGAAAGGAGCCCATGAATCAGAATTTTGCGGATGAGCTGGTCACGATGATGAAAGAAGACCAGCTGTTATTGCAGCAACTCTTCTATTCCGGAGAACTTCCATCTGAGTCTTATCATCCCCGGATGAAAGCCCTGCATGAGCAGAATGCTTCTCGCCTGAAAGAGATTATTGGTGCATACGGTTGGCCCAGCATTTCGTTAGTTGGGGTAGAGGGTGCCAAAGCTGCATGGCTGGTCGTTCAGCATTCTGTTTCAGATCCCGAGTTCATGGCTGGGTGTGTCTCCCTACTAGAAGATGCCGTTGCGAGAGAGGATGTGGCGGGCTGGCAGTTGGCATTCCTGCAAGATCGAGTGCGTACGCTCTCTGGCAAGCCTCAATACTATGGCACCCAGTTTGATGTTGATGAAAACGGTTGGCCAGCACCTTTTCCTATTGAGGATTCTGCTACGGTTAATGAACGCCGTGCGCGTCTTGGGCTGAACTCCATCGAGGAGCGCCAGGAGCAAATGACTGAGCAGGAGCGGAAGCGCCGCGCCAATATCGAACAAACCAGTTAACCAAACGCGGCACTCGGACGCCCTTGTCTCCGCTGCGTCAAGGTTGCAGGTGCGCTCTGCGTTACATAGAGAGAAGGCATTGAACCATAGTGAATACTCGTCTTTTCGAGAAAAGCTCATTGAGCACCTTTTCATTGGCGAACTGCTAAAGCTTTCCTGAAAGGGATTTGGCCGCACGCTAGAGGTGGCGAGTCCAGAAGTTGATAACGCTGGCTACGATCTAATAGCGGAAGATAATGGGGTCGTGAGGCATATACAGCTTAAAGCTTCATACGTTGGTGGCAAAACAGCCAGCCAGAAAGTTCATACGAGGCTTTTTGGAAAGCCTTCTGGGTGTGTTATTTGGATTTATTTCAACGAAGATACCTTGGAGCTGGGGCCATTTCTCTTTTTTGGCTCTCTTCCCGGCGAGAAATTGCCTAGCCTTGACGAGCTTAAGGTTGCAAAACATACCAAGGGTGACCAGGGCGGATTCAAAGCCGAGCGCCCTAACATAAGGGTTTTGCCAAAGGGTTGGTTCAAAAATATCAGTTCCATTGATGAGGTCTATGAGGCCTTATTTGGGGCACCACTTAACTGCCTGCATAATACACGCGTATGATGCGGCGCTAGGCGGAAGCTCAATATCCAATCCCGCGCGTACTTTAGGCGCTATGCACCAAAGGCGGCGTTCACATCCATGCTCTTGTGTAATATGCGAATTATTCTTATTTTATGGCTTCCGGTTTGTTGGTAAAAAATAACATGGCTGCCCTGCGGAAACTTGCGGTAATGCTGGCGAATTTCGTCACACGATTTTCCGATATCAGGGGTTTCTGCCAGTAACCAGAATGAGTCATCAAACTGGTTTAAGTAGACGTCCCGCTGCTCCTTACCCCAACGGCGCTGAGTAAACAAAGCAATGTCTCTTAAATCCATTTTGGCAGCTAGCGAAAGTGTGAATAGCGTCATTAGTTACTTTTTTCACTATCAAGCTCATTGATAAAGCTGCTGAGGTCATAGTCAGCGTCACCGCTTTGCTCACCCTCGATAAGCAGTTGCCTGAGTGTATGTAGTTTGGTTTCCTGGTTTTCGAGTAGACGTAGGGCTGAACGAATGACTTCGCTCGTAGAACCGTATCGACCACTTTGTACTTGAGTGGTAACAAAATTTTCAAAGTGGTCACCAAGTGTGATGCTTGTATTTTTAGCCATGTCCTAGGTCTCCAGTGATACCAGAATATACCTGATTATGGTATAGGGTTGGGCTGTCGGCAAGGTGCCTAACAAGGCGCTGCTAGCGTCTTTCTAAACCTATTCATGCGCGAGGGAACTTAGTTCAAGAGAGTGACGGGCGCGACGCGATTAGCAAAATAAAAGGCAGCCAGAGAACCCGGCTGCCTAATAAAAAAGCCGCTAACGAGTAGCGGCTAAATAATGATCGCTGAGACATTGATCAGCGTTTGCTTAGCCCAGGAGGAGGGCGAGAGGCATTAATCCGCCCGCTCACCTCCTAAGCCAACACTTAGCGCCGATCTACTCGGCGGTTGCCAGCAGGCTGGCGTTGCCGCCCGCTGCGGTGGTGTCGATGCACAGATGGCGTTCCACCACGTAACGATCCGGCGAGATGGTCTGGGTCTCGAGCGGTATTATCGCGCCGTCGCGCTTGGCCAGCGCAATGCGCAGTTCACGTGTCCAGTCGCTGTCACCCGCGGCGGCAACCGCTGCAATGCCTTTGACCTCGCTCAACGACTCGGCTGAAACGCTGCCATCAAGGCCGGCTATCGGCGCACCGGCATCGAGCAGCGGTTTCACAGCCTGCTCGGCACCTGGGGCGGCTACGACGGCCCCGCAGCCTGCGCCGAGGGCTTGCGCAGCCTGGGCAATGGCGATATCCAGGGTTGGCCCAAGGCACAGCACCACGCCCTTGGGATACATTGCCAGGCGGTTGCTTTCGCCCGTTGGCCCTGGCAGCGTCTGCGACGTCATATCCAAGGCTGCTGTTTCGGCGAGCGCCTTGCGGATCACGCCGTTTTTGCCTGAGAGTGCCTTGCGCAGTACCTCGATGCGATTGGGTCGTACCGCCCAGTTACGGGCGTCCAGCCCATCAAGGGCCGACTGGAGATCGCTAAGTGGTACGGCTTTGCCTTCTGGCGCTTCAACGTGCTCAGCCTCCGCGGTGCGGCGGAAACGCGTTACGTAGAGTGGGCCACCGGCCTTGGGCCCGGTGCCCGAGAGGCCTTCACCACCGAACGGCTGAGAGCCAACGATGGCGCCGATCTGGTTACGGTTAACGTAGACGTTGCCAACATGGATGCGCTCGACGATCTGCTGCACGCGGTCGTCGATGCGGGTATGCAGGCCGAAGGTCAGCCCGTACCCCTTACCATTGATGTCGTCGACGACCTTGTCGATATCCCGCGCTTTGAAGGTGGCCACGTGCAGAACCGGGCCGAAGATTTCACGTTCGAGATCTTCAATGCCCCCAACTTCGATCACCGCCGGGGTAACGAAGGTGCCTGTGTCCGGCGCCGCCAATTTCTTCAGTACCTTGCCGTTCTTCTCGTGTGCCGCCACGTAGTCGTTGATCTCGGTCTGGGCATCGGTATCAATCACCGGCGATACGTCGGTATCGGTGTTCCAGGGGTCGCCAATGGTGAGCGCGTCCATGGCGCCGTAAAGCATGTTGAGCAACCGGTCTCGCGCCTCTTCCTGGACATACAGCATGCGCAGCGCGGAACAGCGCTGACCGGCCGACTGGAAGGAGGAAATCAGAATATCGCGCACTGCCTGCTCGGTCAGTGCCGTAGAGTCCACGATCATGGAGTTGAGACCACCGGTCTCGGCGATCAGCACGGCATCAGGCCCGGCGTTCTCGGCCAGCGTTTTGTGGATGATCTGGGCCACCGGAGTTGAACCGGTGAAACAGACACCGGCGATGCGTGGGTCGCTGGTCAGCGGGCCGCCTACCGTTGGGCCGTCGCCAGGCAATAGCTGTAGGGCCGCTTCCGGCAAACCGGCTTCGCGCATGAGTTCGACGGCGCGGGCGGCGATCAGAGGTGTCTGCTCAGCGGGCTTGGCGAGTACCGCATTGCCAGCAACCAAGGCGGCAGCGATCTGGCCGGTGGTGATGGCCAGGGGGAAGTTCCACGGGCTGATGCAGACGAAGATGCCGCGGGCGCTGCCGGGCTCTTCCGCTTCCAACCGCTCGCCTTCGTTGGCGTAGTAGCGCAGGAAATCCACCGCTTCGCGAACTTCGGCAATACCATCGAACATCATCTTGCCCGCTTCGCGGGTGGTGATCACGGTCAGCTCGGCGATGTGTTCCTCGTAGAGGTCGGCGGTGCGGCGGAGTACCGCGGCGCGTTCGGCTGCCGGGCGCGCCGACCACTCTTTGAAGCCTTGCTCGGCGGCGTCGAGGGCAGTGGCGACCTCTTCCGGGGTGGCCTCATGCACCTTGCCGATCACCCGTGAGCCGTCGGCGGGGGAGATGGCATCGCGCGCTGGGCCCTGGGGAGTGGGGCTGCCCACCAGCATGGGGCCTGCGGTCCAGGTGGCGTCGGCAAATGCTTCGCGGGCATTGAGCAGCGGCAAAATCGAAGCGGGTTCGTTGATGCGGTAGCCCTTGGAGTTCTTGCGCTCAGGCTCAAACAGCTCGCCGGGCTGGCGGATCAGCGGGCTTGAGACGTCGTTGCCGAGTTGCTTAAACGCTTCAATGGGATCCTTTGAAACGTCGCTTGGTGGAATCGAGCTATCCACTACCTGGTTGACGAACGAGGAGTTGGCCCCGTTCTCCAGCAGGCGGCGTACCAGATAGGCCAGCAGGTCACGATGCGCGCCGACCGGGGCGTAAATGCGGCAGTGGGTGCCTTCCGACTCTTTAACGATGTGGTGCAGCGATTCGCCCATACCGTGCAGGCGCTGGAACTCGTAACTGTCCTTGTCGCTGCCCGCCATTTCTACAACGGCGGCGCAGGTGTGGGCGTTGTGGGTCGCGAACTGCGGGTAGATGCGGTCGCGCCGGTCGAGCAGCATCTGCGCGCAGGCCATGTAGCTGACATCGGTGTTGACCTTGCGAGTGAAGACCGGGAAGGTCTTGACCCCCATTTCCTGGGAGAGCTTGATCTCAGTATCCCAGTAGGCGCCCTTAACCAGCCGCACCATAATCTTGCGATTAAACCGCTCGGCCAGCTCGTAGAGTGTCTCTATCATCGGCGCGGCGCGGCGCCCGTAGGCTTGCACGACGACCCCAAAGCCATCCCATCCGTCCAGGCTGGGGTCGGCCATTAGAGCCTCAATCACGTCGAGGGAGAGATCCAACCGATCCTGCTCTTCGGCATCGATATTGAAACCGATATTGGCCTTGGCTGCCTGCTGCACTAGTTCCTTGGCGCGCGGTACCAGTTCTGCCATCACCGTGTCGCGGTGGGTGTATTCATAGCGCGGGTGCAGCGCCGAGAGCTTTACTGAGATGCCGGGGCTTCCGCGCACGTCGCCCTTGGCCTGCTCGGCAATCGCGGTGATCGCCTCTGAATAAGCTTGGTGATAGCGGACTGCATCTTCGTCGGTGCGTGCCGCTTCACCCAGCATATCGTAGGAGTAGGTATAACCCTGTTTCTCAAGTTCGCGGGCATTCTTCATGCCTTCTTCGATGGTCTGTCCAAGCACGAACTGGCGGCCGAGAATCTTCATCGACTGGCCAACCGCCTTGCGTACCACCGGCTCGCCCATGCGGCGAACCAGGCCGCGCAGCGCCCGCGTGGGGCCCTTGGGGTCTTCTTCCAGCACCTTACCGGTCAGCAGCAGCGCCCAGGTCGAGGCATTGACCATTGAAGACGAAGACTTGCCCAGGTGGGCGCCCCAGTCGGAGGGCTCAATCTTGTCGTGGATCAGGTCGTCGATGGTTTCCGCATCGGGCACGCGGAGCAGCGCTTCTGCCAGACACATCAAGCCAACGCCTTCGGTGGTCGAGAGCCCGTACTCGGCTAGGAATGCCTCCATCATTGAAGGCGATCTTTCCTTACGCACACGCGCTACGTAGTTGGCGCCAACGGCGGCGACCTTCTTGCGGTCATCCTCCGACAGCTTGATACGCTCGACCAGCCCGTGCAGCACATCTGCCTCGTTGGCGTCGTAGTTGGTGCGAATGCGTGAGCGTAGATCACTCACGTCGCTATGCAGATGGTCGTTCATACAGGGTCTCTCCTTGCTAGCCGACACTTAGGCATTCCCGCGTCGGTTAGGGTGTAGTCATACTTTTTGCAGTTAACACAAAATAACTAACCTAAAGAGGGCTCCCGCGGGAGCCCTCTTGATACGCTCAATGTGGTTGAGCGCTTACTTGCGTTCGATATGCTGATATTCACCGGCATCGTCAGTCGCATTGCTGACTACGATGATGGCGATAAAGGACGCGATGAAGCCAGGAATAATCTCGTACACGCCAGGGCCACCCAGGAATTCACCGTTCCAGCCCAGTGAGATCCAGATCATGACGGTGAGAGCACCCACGACCATGCCTGCGATGGCGCCATTGCCATTGGTGCGTGACCACATCAACGACAAGATAATCAGCGGACCAAACGCGGCGCCGAAGCCTGCCCAAGCGTTACTGACCAGCCCCAGAACCTGGGAGTTTTCGTCAGAGGCAATAATCGCTGCCACAATGCCCACAAGTACTACACAGACGCGGCCTACGGCGACACACTGCGCTTCAGTTGCATTCTTGTGCAGGAACAGGCGATAGAAGTCTTCGGTCAGTGACGAAGACGCCACCAGAAGCTGGCTTGAAACGGTGCTCATAACCGCTGCGAGCAGCGCCGCATAGAGGAAGCCGGTAATCAACGGATGGAACAGTAGGTCTGCCAGGATGATAAAGATCGTTTCCGGATCTTGGACATCAATACCGTTGCGGATCGCATAGGCCCGGCCGAAGATGCCCAAAGAAACGGCACCAATCAGCGAGATAAGCATCCAGCCCATGCCAATGTTGCGGGCAATGGGCACATCCTTGAGTGTACGGATCGCCATGAAGCGCACAATGATGTGCGGCTGGCCGAAATAACCCAGGCCCCAGGTCACAGCCGACAGCCACCCGATGAAGGTCAGCCCCGACGTCCAGGAAAGCAGGGTGGGATCGACTTCATTCAGGGTCTGCGTGGCCTGCGATAAACCGCCGCCACCTTCGCCAAACAGCACCACCGCTGGCATGATCACCAGTGCCAGCATCATGATGCAGCCTTGCACGAAGTCCGTCATGCTCACGGCCAGGAAGCCGCCGACAACCGTATAAATAAGCACCACGCCCAGAGTGATCATGACACCCATGGCGTAGTTGCTCATGTCGCCGAAGTTGTAAATGCCAGTAAACGCGCTTTCAAACAGCTTGCCCCCTGCCACCAGGCCTGAGGCGGTATAGACTGCGAAAAAGATCACGATAACGATGGCAGACACTGTGCGCAGTGACATGGAACGGGTGGGGAAGCGGTTTGCCAGAAAAGCAGGGATGGTGATCGCGTTGCCGTAGTGAACGGTCTGTTCACGAAGACGAGGGGCGACCAGAATCCAGTTGAATAACGCCCCCACGAGCAAACCAATGCCAATCCAGGCGGAACCCAAGCCAGATACGAACATTGCCCCAGGCAAGCCCAGCAGCAACCAGCCGCTCATATCCGACGCACCGGCCGACAGGGCCGCTACTTTTGGGCTGAGGGTACGACCACCCAGCATGTAATCTTCGGAGGAAGAGGTGGATTTGCGCATCGCATAAATACCGATGGCGACCATGAGCGCAAAATACGCTATGAGACTGATCCAAACACCAATAGCCATGTAATTTCTCCGGTTCGTCAGGACGGAATTAGCTCCGACCGGTTAGCGCCGTTACCGTGTAGAATCCGGTAGTGGCCCGCATTATTTTTTTAACTTCGTTTGCTATTACGTTACGAGGCCTAACGAGCGCCTACTAGAGATAGTGTCAGAAAAGTTGATGGCACGTTTATCAGCAATGATCCCACTATTATTTTCGACCATGTGGTAGTTCCCTGTTCAGGAGTTTTGGTTTGTCGTTGATGAGCTACTCACTCATCGCCTAGCGCCAACAGCGACGCGTTCCCGCCTAACGCAGCGGTGTTATTAGTAATCGTTTTTTCAGTCATAAAGCGTTGCAGATAAAGAACAAATGAGTAACAAGGCGTTTCGCCCAAACCAATAACTGAATGTAGAGTGCCGCCACCTCGAGTGTATGTTGGTTCCGCGGCAAAACGTGTCAATTTCGCGGCAAGAGCAGCAATTATACGACTTTAGTAGAGTTTCTGCTGGCCTGCTAGCGGCCCTAAAGCAGCATTTGACGGGCTCATGGCGATCGGTGGTACATCCGCTTGGCGCAGTTTGCGCGGCGACAATCCGTAGCTACGGCGAAATGCATGGGAGAGCGCGCTTTGATTGGCAAAGCCGGTTTGAATGGCAATATCGGTGAGGGGAAGACGGCTTTGTAGGACCAGTTGGCGGGCCGCATGCAGACGCTGGCGCTTAACGTACTGCCAGGGCGACAGCCCGGTTTGGGCGCGGAAGCAGTCGGAGAAATGCGCTTCGCTTAAACAGGCTAGCCGGGCTAAATCGGCGACGCGCAGGTCTTCGGCGAGGTGCTGACGAATAAAGCGGTTAATGCGCGTCAAGTCCAGGCGCTGCTGGTTGCTGTTGGCGGTGGTGCCTAATCGCGCTTTCAGTGAGCCCAGCAGCGTGGCAGCCAAGCGGTCTTGCTGAAAGGAGTTAGTCGAGGTGTCAAACCCTTGAGCAAGTTCGCTTTGCATAAATGCTAAATAGTGTTGCAGCGCGTTATCTAGGCCAAAAAAACGCGGTGCATCAAACAGCGCTACCAGTTCGCGGTTTTCACCGGTGAGCGCGGGGGCGTCTTCGGGGAGGTCAAAAATTAATTGCCGATTGTGGCCGTAACCCGAGTAGTAGTGCTCGTGATTAGCAGGCACGATACAGCCCGAAAAGGCATTAACTCTGCCACCTAAGCCTTCAATTTCAAATTCTGATGAGCCACACAGCGTAATCACAATCTGATGAAAGTCATGGGTATGATGATGCGTTGCGCTGGCTAGCGGAATTTGTCGAATGGTACTGGGCATGCAGGTCTCCTTAATCGCAATAGGTCTGCTGAACCGCTACTGCTGGCGGAGGGCTGTATGTGCGGACAAATGATCGCGAAGGGCCTTAAGTTCAGCCTGGCCCTCTTGATTGAGCAATGGTTTACCCTGGGCTACCATCCAGCGTCGGCCATGCTGTTCCATTAAATGCGCGGCTCGGCGACGAATGCCATCCAAATACTCATTATGCCGAATAGGGTAGCCGATAATAGCGTTCCACTCGGTTTCGCTTACCTGGCTGTTGAGCGCTTTATCAAACAGCGCCAGTAAATCCTTAGGTTCAGTGCGGTAGCGCGGCGTGCTTGAGGTCATCAACACCAGCATTACCGCGCCAATCACCAGCAAGCACACTCCAAATACCAATAAATACAGCGCCATTCGCTGGGCTCCTAGGCGTCATCAGTTCACAAATTGTCATTTAATTATACGCTTGACGCCGCCAAGGTCGAAAATTTTACTATTTTGCGAACTTTTCCAGCGCGGCGTGTCTGAGTATGTACAGACAACAGCGCGATAGCAGTCGCTAAAGTTGTTGTTCTGGCTCTTTGTTTTGATCCCTTGCTTCCGCTACTCCTTGAGTAGCGGTTTTTTTTTGCCTGATGCTTGCCTGTTATATCGCCGCTTAAAGAAAGCGTAGCCAGCATAACGGCTAATGGCGGCGAATCATTAGCAGCGCAATTAGGATATCACGTCGTGTCACGATGCCTATCAACCGCTGTTGCTCCACGACCGGGTATACCTTGGGTTTCGCTGACCGCATTTCCTGTGCCAAGTCGGTAATGCTCTTATTCGGTGATACGCTGAGTACTTCGTGGCGCATCAACTCTTTAACGAGCGGCGCCTCATCATCGTGATAGATACTATCAAGCACACGGCCCAATACATCCTGCTCCGAAATAAAGCCGATTAAGCGGTCGGCGGCATCAACCACCGGTGCGCCTGGCAAGCGGTGCAGTGCCAGGCCCTTGGCTAATGTGGTGATTGATGCGTCGGGTGAAACACGGTAGCAATCGCGGGACATGATGTCGCGAACGATGTTGGGTGCAGCTCTACTCATCATGGACACTCCTCGATCATCGTATTCAGCGCTGTGACAATAATAAAGCTGTCGCAGGCAGTGCGTTCTGATTGTTCGTTGTTGTAGGCACTAAGGTAATATCAACTCTTTCACTGTAGGTGATTTGTTCATGGCGTGCGTCCTGCAAGCTATCTTTATTCAACGCTATAAGTACTGAATTTTCTGTGTTGTTAATTTTCTAATGGCATCACCTGACCGTTAATTAAGGCATCAAGGAGCCTTCCATGGATGCACGTGAATATTTAAACCGCAAAGGCGTGGGGAGTGAACGTGACCCGGATCGACCCAATACATTAGAAGAGAAAGCCTGGGAACGGGCGAGGGGCTCTGGTCACCAACGGCCTAAATCGGGCACACCCCATGATTGGGAAGACTGGGAGCGCCATCACGATGACTTGGCTGAAGGGGCTGAAACCCTTGAGCAAAAAATCGATAAAGAAGCCCATCATCCTACCCAGGAGCGGGCAGCTCAGGCCGCTAAAGAGTCAGCTCCTGACGCCGTAGAACACTTCACTCCACCGCCCAAGGCGGCGCTAGACGCGACTCCGGCTGCATCATCCAAAACGGCATCAGTGAGCCAGGCAGAACCAGTGACACCCGAGCCCGCCGCGTTGAAGTTCGCCTATTATGCCCTGGCGATATGTCTGCCACCCCTCGCAGTCGGCTTAACACAGGGCGGCCAAAAGCGTGTGATTCTCGCGTTGGTGTTGACACTGGCGGGTTGGTTGCCGGGTGTGGTGTATGCGGTTTGGTGGTTGCAGCGGCGTTAACCAACGGTTGTTATTACGTTTACGACTTGGCAGCTTCATCCATGTGCGTATAATCCTCGTAAACTAATTTATAAGCCGGGGTTTACTATGGGTTATCTAATGGGCGTTACCGCCCTGTGGGCATTTTCCTTTTCGTTGATAGGGGTTTATCTGGCTGGGCAGGTCGACAGCTACTTTGCGGTGCTGCTACGAGTAACGCTTGCCATGCTGGTGTTCCTGCCGTTTTTACGCCCCAGCCTGCTGCGCGGTAAGCAGCGGCTCGCCCTCATGGGATTAGGTGCCATCCAATTGGGAGTGATGTACACCTTCTTCTACCAATCCTTTTTGCTGTTGTCGGTGCCAGAAGTACTGCTGTTCACGATCTTTACGCCTATCTATATCGCACTGCTGGATGACCTTCTGTTTGGCCGCTTTACCCCCATCTATCTCGTGACGGCACTGCTTGCAGTTCTCGGGGCAGGCGTTATCCGCTATGACGGTGTCGATAGCGGCTTCTGGATGGGCTTTTTAGTGGTGCAAGGGGCAAACCTTTGCTTTGCTATTGGTCAGGTAGGTTATCGTCGATTAGCGGCTGATTTGCCTCCTACGCTGGCGTGGCACAATGTGTTTGGCTGGTTCTTCGTTGGCGCAATGTTAGTGGCACTACCCGCTTATTTACTCTTCGGCAACAGCGCTGCATTACCGACCACATCGCTGCAGTGGGGCGTACTGGCCTGGCTGGGGTTAGTGGCGTCTGGCGTTGGCTACTTTGCCTGGAATCAGGGCGCCACTAAAGTGGATGCTGGCACGCTAGCGATTATGAATAATGCGCTGGTGCCAGCAGGGCTTATCGTTAACCTGGTAATTTGGAACCGCGATGCGGATATCCCGCGCTTGCTGCTGGGCGCGCTTATCATTGCGGCCTCGCTGTGGCTCAACCATTGGTGGTGCCAGCGTCGTCAAGTGGCCGTTAGCTAAGCCTATTTGCCCGATACCTCAGGTGTCTCCATAATGGCGGCTTCTGTTAGCGAGAGTCGGCCCATGAGCAACACCTTACCGCCAGATGCCAAATCTTCAGAGGCTATGTCTTCAGAGACTAGGTCGCACTCCAGCGATCAATCAGGCAGGCCCTTTAAAACCATCGGGCTGATTGGTCGGTTGGGTAGCGATAAAGTAATCGATTCTCTGCAGCGTCTGGTGACCTATCTCGTCGCCCATGAGTATTCGGTGCTGGTGGAAGACCGCACGGCTACTGCCTTGCCGCACCATGGTCAACCGGAAGCAAGCCGCCGCATGTTGGGGGAGCTGTGCGATCTGGTGATCGTGGTGGGTGGCGATGGCAGTTTGCTTGGCGCGGCGCGTACGCTCTGCCGAAGCGGAACGCTTATTTTAGGGGTCAATCGTGGCCGCTTAGGGTTTCTCACGGACATTTCGCCAGATGAGCTGGAAACCCGTGTTAGTGAAGTGCTCGCGGGCGAATTTGAGATTGAACAGCGTTTCCTGTTAGACGCCGTGCTCTACCGTAACGGTGTTGCGGTGGGCAACGGCGATGCCTTGAATGAGGTCGTTCTGCACCCCGGTAAAGCGGTGCGCATGATTGAGTTTGAACTGTTTATTGATGGTCAGTTTGTTTATAGCCAGCGCAGCGATGGCTTGATTGTCGCCACGCCTACCGGCTCTACGGCTTATGCACTCTCGGGTGGCGGGCCGATCATGCACCCCAAACTTGATGTAGTGACGCTGGTGCCGATGTTTCCCCATACGCTGTCGAGTCGGCCAATCGTGATTGATGCCGCCAGCGAAATCCGTATTCATATTGGCGAAACTAACCAAACCTATCCGCATATAAGCTGCGATGGGCAAACGCGGGCGGTAGCGAAGCCCAACGATGTGTTGGTGATTACCCGTAAGCCTGAACGCGTTCAACTGGTGCACCCCATCGGACATAATTTCTACGAAGTGCTGCGCAGCAAATTAGGCTGGAGCCACCGGTTGGGGGATTAAGCATGCAGCGTGAAACGCAAGGCAGGCCTCAGCTGGAAGGATATGACCTGATTGGTGATGTCCACGGCTGTGGCGCTACGTTAGCCGCATTACTCGAAAAGCTGGGTTATCATCAGCGCAGCGGTGTATACCGCCATCCACACCGCAAGGTGATTTTCCTTGGCGACCTGATTGATCGCGGGCCGCGTATTCGCTTGGCTGTGACCATTGCCCGGCGGATGGTAGAGCAGGGCGAGGCCTACATTGTGATGGGTAACCATGAGTACAACGCCCTGGCGTATACCCATCCAGGGCCTGCAGGTAGCCACAAGCGCTGGCTGCGTGAGCATACACCCCGTCATAATCGCATTATTCAAGACACCCTAGAGCAGTATCGCGACTACACCAACGAGTGGGAAGATACGTTGGCGTGGTTTAAAACTATCCCGCTCTGCCTTGAGGTAGATGGGATTCGGGTGGTGCATGCCTGTTGGGATCAGAAACTGATTGACGAGCTAAAGCAGCGACGTCCTGATCAATGTATGGACACCGAGTTTTTGGTTGAATCCACCGACCCCACTACCCAAGCGTATCAAATACTGGATCGCCTCACTCGAGGCCCGCATGTCTCGCTGCCCGAAGGTATTGCGATACACTCTGGCGATGGCTTTACGCGGAAAAGTTTTCGCGCTCACTTTTGGGCTCAAGACCCGCAACAGTGGGGTGATGTGGTCTTCCAACCGGATAACCTGCCCGGCGATCTTGAAACCCGCGAACTCACGGCCGAAGAGCGGCAGCAATTGAGTTATTATGGGCCAGAACAGCCACCGTTATTTATTGGTCACTACTGGTGCGAAGGGATACCGTCGCTTCCTGCTGGTAATATCGCCTGTTTAGACTACAGCGCGGTCAAATATGGCCGGTTAGTCGCTTATCGCTGGAGCGGGGAGACGACGCTAAATGCCGACCACTTTGTATGGATTAAGGTGCCGAAAGAGGAGCGGGCATTGCCTAAACCCTGGGAAATTGATTTTGATTAGGTGATTATTTCTTTGGTTACTTTTTTTTACATAATTTTTGCAAAACGGCTGAACTAACGCTGCTGTCGGCTATCAGAGTAAGTGTTCCCTTGAATGATCCCTTGCTTTTATTCTCCGGCGGTCCCCACCGCCGGTTTTTTTTGCCTGCTTGTTGGCAGCCGATAGCTTGCCCAATACCTACTCGCTGCGGTCAGCATGCCGTTAGCGCATTGATTAGAGGGATGTTATGCATCCAGTGATGCTTTTGCCCGATCACGCGGATACAAGCGAACTGCGCAAGGCACTTTGGCGCCACCGCATTGGTCACCGCATTACCGACGAGGCCGACGGCCAGCTGCTATGGATTGCTGACCCTCGTCAACACGATGAACTAACATCACTGGTAGAGCGCTGGAAACAGGGGGAACCCCTGGAGCTTCAGCACTCAGCCAAGCGTTCACGGAACATGACTTCTTCCCTGACTTCTCTCAAACAAGTGCCGGTGACGGCCTTGATGATTGCGATAAGCGTGGTGGTGTTTGCCCTGATAGGGGTGTTCGGTGATCAACTGATCGTGACGTTGACCATCGTGCCCATCGGTATTTCAGGGGGTGAGCTGGTTTTCGGTCAGCTGTCGCAAACGCTCTCGTCAGGGCAGGTGTGGCGCTTACTATCGCCTGCATTTCTGCACTTTGGCTGGATGCATTTGATATTTAATCTGATGTGGGTGTGGTACTTCGGCCGTCAGATTGAAGCGTTGCAGGGCAGCCGCACTATGCTACTGCTACTTATTGTGGCGGGCATAGGGGCCAACATTGCTCAGTACCTGACCGGTACCGTATTGTTTGGCGGTATGTCCGGTGTGGTTTATGCGCTGCTGGCCCACGTTTGGTTAATGTCGCGGCGGGTGCCCCGAAGCGGTTTCTTTGTGCCGCAAATGCTGGTGGTCTTCATGCTGGGGTGGATGGTGTTCACCATGACCGATATGGCGGGCAGCGTTGGTTTTGGCAATGTCGCTAATGAAGCGCATTTGGGTGGCCTACTCGTGGGGCTCATCACAGGCTGGTATTATTCATCCCGCCGTTTGAAAAAACATTAAGAGGCCGCAATGAGCGAAATGACGTTCGAGAAAATGATTAACCAGATGACCCCAGCGATCTATGAGAGCCTAAAACAGGCGGTATCGCTGCGCAAATGGCCTGATGGTCGTCGCTTAACGCCCGAGCAGACCGAGCTCTGTTTGGAAGCGGTGATGCGCTATGAAGCCGAGAATAACGTGCCGGAAGAGAGCCGCGTAGGCTATTTAGAGCAGCGTACCTGTGGGGCAGCTGCCAGCGGCGCTGGTGTAACACCAGAAATGGCCGGCTTGGCACGGGATGCCGCGCGTGATTGAAGCGGTAGTGCAAGGTTGTTTAAGCAAAATGGCGGCAGCGCTGCCTGATCGTCAGCATGAGCAGGTAGCCTACCATTTGCGTGCAGGGGAGCACCGTGTCGCGCTTAATGAGCGTATCGGTGAGCCGCTTAGTTTGCGTTGGACAGGCGCGATTGCCTGTACCCACTGTGGGCGGGCGACCAAGAAGAGCTTTGCCCAAGGCCATTGTTATCCTTGCTTTAAGCGGTTAGCACAATGCGATACCTGCATTATGAAACCGGAAACCTGCCACTTTTTCCAAGGCACCTGCCGTGAGCCGGAGTGGGGTGAGAAGCACTGTTTTCAGCCTCACATCGTTTACTTGGCTAACTCTTCTGGCTTGAAAGTAGGTATTACGCGTAAAACCCAAATGCCGACCCGTTGGTTGGATCAAGGTGCGATACAGGCGCTGCCGATTCTGGAAGTCGATACCCGGCAGCAGTCCGGGTTTGTCGAAATGCTGTTCAAAGAGCAGGTGGCCGATCGCACCAACTGGCGGGCCATGCTTAAAGGTGATGTTACAGCAATGGATTTAGCCGCTGAGCGTGACCGGCTGCTGAGCCTTTTAGCTGGCGGGCTGAATCAACTCCGCGAGACTCATGGGGCAGATGCCATTCGCACCCTGGAGCAGCCCGCACAAGAATTTCACTACCCGGTCAGCGTCTTCCCAAAAAAAGTGGTGTCGCATAATTTTGATAAGCAACCGGTGGTGGAAGGCGTGCTGCAAGGCGTCAAAGGCCAGTATTTGCTACTTGATAGCGGCGTTATTAATCTCCGCAAATTCACAGGTTACGAGATCCAGGTGAGTTAATCGGCTAGCCAGAGTGCGGTGAGTTGGCTAAGGTTAGGGGGTCGCATTATCTCGCCTTAAGCAATGCAAGGAAGCCCCGATGCCCTGGCTTAAACTGCTTCACATTGCCGCGCTAGTGATCTGGTGCGGCTCGCTGTTGTATTTGCCCGCTTTGCTCAGCCAAACGCTGCAGCTACGTAAAGACTCGGGCTTTGCTCAGGGCACGCCACCGATGCCGCGTTTTTTTTATAATTCTGTTGCTACTCCAGCCGCCCTGGTGGCGATAGCGTCGGGTACGTTGCTGTTTCTCACTCATGGCATATTGGGCGGCTGGTTAATCTTAAAGCTTGGGGCCGTGGTGGCGATGGTGGCCGCTCATGGCTGTTTTGGCTGGTTAATACTGCGCCTTGAGCAGGGCCACTACCGTTGGGTGAAGCCAGCCAACTGGACAGCGCTATGCGTTGCGTTAGTGGCCATTCTCAGCGTGCTAGGCTTTGTATTAGCAAAACCGCTGGATTGGAGCTAACACTGTGGCTCTAGTCCTCAACGTCGACTCCTACCGCATGTTCATACACCAACTGGCCGCCCAGCAGACCCGCCACGGCGATCAAGCCAGCGGTGATCAGCGATACGGCCAATCCCCAGGGCAAAATCGCACTGGCGTCGTTAAAGCGCAGCAGCCAGTTCAGCGACGCCAGCGAGAGCATTACGACCGCTACGATGGCATGACTCCAGCCGGTAACCAGGCGGCGAATACGCGGCACGGTGACCAAGTCGATAATCCCCGCCGTACTGGCAATCCAGCCCCCAAACGCACCGACGCCAGCCAGCCACAGGCTGGCGCGCAGCCAGAATTCATCACCACTCAGCAAAAAGCCGATATCGCTGGCCACCAGCGCCAACAGCGCGGCGACCGGGAAATGAATCATCACTGGATGCAATGGGTGGCCGGCGATAGAGGCGCGGCTTACGATCGAGAGTTGGCGAGTTTTTGCCATGGTCACTTCCTGTGGGCAGAAAAGGGGGTTCAGGGATGAGGCTTAGTCTTCAATGTTTAACACGTATCCAGCGCTTAACAAGTATTCAACGCTTAACCCAGCAGAGGGTCAACCGGCTGGGTATTCTGCTCGCACTATTAGCTGGATTACTGCTAACCGGCTGCGCGGGCGATAAGTCTATTCTAGACCCAGCAGGCCAAGCTGCGCGAGATGTGGTGATGATTTGGTGGGTGATGCTAGGGTTTGGCACCGTGGTTTTAGTCATGGTCACCGTTTTTTGGCTGTCTACCTTTAAGCGTAAAGAGGTGGCACGCACGCCGGTAGAAGAGCGCCGGGTGGCACGGCGTTGGATTGTCGGCGGCGGGATAATACTGCCAGTCGCCAGTATTATCGCGCTGTTAACTTTTGGTGTGCCGACGGGTCAACGTATGTTAACGCTGCCTTTAAGCGATCCACCGGAAGTGATTGAAGTCATCGGCCATCAGTGGTGGTGGGAAGTGCGCTACCCAGGAGCGGAAGGCGGCGAAGTGGTGACTGCTAATCAACTCATCATGCCGGCGGGTGAGCCCATTGATTTTCATGTTACCGGTGCCGATGTGATCCATGCCTTTTGGGTGCCGCGGTTAGGTGGCAAGATTGATATGGTTCCAGGGCGCATCAATAAAATACGCTTGGAAGCGGATGAGCCAGCGGTATTTGGCGCTCAATGCGCCGAGTTCTGCGGCGCCCAGCATGCCCAGATGCAGCTCTATGTAGAAGCTGTCGAGCGCGACGAGTACGACGCTTGGTTGACTGACCGTCAAACGGATGAATTGTCGTCGCTAGCGACAAACGAGCAACAGCATGAACCTGCCAGGGAGGCATTTATGACCCATTGCGCGAGCTGCCACCGGGTAGCCGGGCTCTCAACGGCTGGAGAAGGGCCTGACCTTTCTGATTTAGGCAGCCGTACCAGCTTAGGAGCGGGCATTATGGCCATGGAAGAGGGCGCGGTGACCCACTGGCTGCAACACCATCAACGTTTAAAACCAGGCAATAAAATGCCGCCCCACGATGATATTGACACCGCTACCTTGGCGTCCCTGGGTGCTTGGCTGGAGAGCTTGACACCATGACGACCATTAATCGTGAAGTGACGCCACCGGGCGATTTACCCGAAAATCCTCAGCGGTTGCACAACGATCTGCATGAGATCTGGGGAAACCCGCGCGGCTTAAAAGCACTGACCATTGTAAACCACACCACCCTAGGCCTGAGATTCATGGTCACGGGGATGGTATTTTTCTTGATCGGCGGTCTGTTGGCCATGCTGGTACGCACCCAGCTGGCGCTTTCTGATCAAGATTTCATGACGCCGGATATCTATAACCAAGTCACCACCATGCACGGCACGGTGATGATGTTCCTGTTCGCTATCCCGATGCTGGAAGGGCTGGCGATTTACATGATTCCCAAGATGATTGGTGCCCGCGATCTG
This sequence comes from Vreelandella glaciei, assembly GCF_013415125.1. Taxonomy (GTDB): domain Bacteria; phylum Pseudomonadota; class Gammaproteobacteria; order Pseudomonadales; family Halomonadaceae; genus Vreelandella; species Vreelandella glaciei. The sequence continues at coordinate 53,952 of NZ_JACCDE010000025.1, forward strand.
GTCTGCCCACGGCTAACATCGCTGGGCTACTGGTGCTATCTGTTCGGCGGCATTATTTTAACGTTTAGTTTGGTGTTAGAGATGGCACCGAACAGTGGCTGGTTCATGTATACCCCGCTCAGTAGTAGCGAGTATTCACCGGGTTTAGGTTCGGACTTTTGGCTACTGGGGATCACCTTTGTTGAAATCTCCGCGCTCTCTGCAGGTGTAGAACTGGTGGTTTCAATACTGCGTACGCGTACCCAAGGAATGGCGCTGCATAAAATGCCGCTGTTTGCCTGGTACATTCTCGCGATGGCTTTAATGATAGTGGTCGGTTTCCCGCCGCTGATTCTGGGCAGTATTTTACTTGAGCTCGAGCGTGCCGCGGGGATGCCTTTTTTTGACGTGGCCGGGGGCGGAGACCCCATTCTTTGGCAGCATCTCTTCTGGCTGTTCGGTCACCCTGAGGTTTACATCATCTTTTTACCGGCGGCGGGGATAGTGTCTACGCTGATACCGGTGTTCGCTGGCCGTCCGATTGTGGGCTATGGCTGGGTGGTTTTTGCCATTGTCACCACCGGCTTTATCAGCTTTGGATTATGGGTCCACCATATGTTTACCGTGGGGATTCCCCAGCTGGCTCAAGCCTTCTTTTCAGCCGCCAGTATGCTGGTCGCGGTGCCCACGGCGATTCAGGTATTTGTTTGGCTGGCGACGTTATGGCTGGGTAAGCCGAAGATGAAGCTGCCGATGCTATGGATATTAGGCTTCTTGATCATTTTTGTGTGCGGCGGCTTAACGGGGGTAATGCTGGCGCTGGTGCCGTTTAACTGGCAAGTGCACGATACCCACTTCGTGGTGGCGCATATGCACTACGTTTTAGTCGGCGGAATGTTCTTCCCGCTGATCGCCGGGCTTTACTACTGGCTGCCCCTCTTTTCAGGCCGTATGCCTTCTGAAACGCTGGGTAAATGGGGCTTCTGGCTGACATTCATCGGTTTTAATACCACCTTCCTGATTATGCACTGGACCGGGCTGCTGGGTATGCCGCGCCGTGTTTACTCTTATGACGCGGGCATGGGTTGGGATATTTTTAATCTAATTTCTTCCGTAGGTGGCTTCATTATGTCGGCGGGGATTGCCATGGTGCTGCTGGATTTTGCCCTACACTTCCGTTTTGGCAAGCCCGCTAAGCCTAATCCATGGAATGCTGATGGCCTTGAGTGGGCCAATAGCATGCCGCCAAGCGCCTATAATTTTGTCAGTTTGCCAAAAATCGAGACACGCCACCCGCTTTGGGATGACCCTGATTTGCCGCGCACTATAGCGGAAGGCCAGCATAGTTTGGCGGTAGCGACTCATGGGCGACGTGAAATGTGGGGAACCGATCCGTTAACCGGCAAAGTGCGCGAAATTATTCACCTGCCGGGTAACTCGTGGTGGCCGCTTTTCGCTGCGATGGCGTTGGCAGTGGTGTGTATAAGTCTGCTGACTCGCCTTTACCCGTTGGCCGTTATCGCCGTGGTGGTCGCTGGATTGTTTCTATTGCGCTGGTCATGGGAAAACGGTGCACATCCTAAAGCTGCGCCTGATGCACGGGTGGCACCCGGCGATCCTCCGCTGCACTCGCGTACCATGGATGGCCCCGGGCTATGGGCAATGTCGATAACCATGCTCGCTAATGGCTCGTTCTTCCTTTCCTATTTGTTTGGCTGGTTCTACCTTTGGACGGTCTCGCCTGAATGGCGAATGCCTGAGGTATCACCGCTCTCCCTGGTGGGGCTGCTGTTGGCTGGTGGGGCACTCACGGTAGGTGCAGGCATCCTCGAAAAAATGATAAGCGGGTTGCGTCAGCAGCGTGATGCTGGGCTGTCACTAGGCATGTTCAGTATTAGCGCGCTTGGGTTTGTACAGGTGAGCATCACGCTTTGGGTACTGCTGAGCGCAGACCTTGCGGTTACCGAGAACTCTCATGATGCAATCATTATGGTGGGACTAGCGTATGCACTGTTTCATGGCGGTTTGGGTGCTGTGCTAACACTGCTTCAGGGCCTGCGGGTGGGTTATGGCTATGTGGGCGCCCATGCACCTTTTGAGCCCGCTGTCGTTGCTCAATTGTGGCGTTATAACGTGGCGACGTTCTGGATCATCGTGGGCGCGCTTGCCGTGCTGCCCCGTGTCATAGGGAGTTAGGCGGATGACCATCGTGATGCAGCGCTTACACCTCACTCACCCATTACACTTTGTTATTGGCTTAACGCTTTGGAGTGCTTGGTTTGTAACAGTTTACGGTGGCCATGCTGTGGCCTGTGAAGTCATGCCCCCTGACCCAGAACAAGGTGTTTTTACCCTCGTTAATGCGTTGCTGCTTATGGTCAGTCTTGCCGCCGTTGCGCTGTTAGCTGCGTTAACGGTGGGGTGTTACCGCATGAGCAAACATCATGCCGGTCGGCTGAGCTTTAATGCACGGGTTTCTGCCGGGCTCTATCTCTTTTCTACCTTCGGCGTATTGTTTGCAGCGATGCCCATCATCGGTATTCCGCCTTGCCTGTGAGTGGTATGACTGACACTAACGCAGACAAGCTCTATACCCTTCACGGCATGTGGTGCACCAGTTGCGCGTTGGCCGTGGAAGGCTCCCTCAAACGGAGTGATGGCGTGCACGACGTTAGCGTGCATTATCCCAGCGCCACGCTCTGTATAAGCGGCACGCCAGCCGCGACTCAGCTCTCAGTGCTTGCCTTAAAGGTTAAGCGACTAGGCTACCGGCTGACGGAACTTGAGCCGGTGGGCGATGCCCATGCACGATTGGAAGAGGAGAGCCGCTACCTCACACTTAGACTGATGGTGGGTTCGCTATTTGGCATGTGGACCATGCTTGCCTCAATTTTGATCTACGCATCCGCCTTGCCCAATGAACAGGTCGAGCAGGTAGTGGCATGGGTGTCGGGTGCTTTTTCACTTCCCGTGGTGCTGTTTGCGGGCGTGCCGTTTTACCGAGCGGGATGGCGTACATTGCTCGCCAAACGCCCTGGAATGGATGTGCTCGTTAGCCTTGGTGTATTTGGCGCGGTGCTCGTCTCGATCGGGCTTTTATGGCGCGGTTCATCGGAAGTGTATTTCGATACGGCGGTGATGCTGATTGTGCTATTGCTGGTCGGGCGGTTAGTGGAAACGCTGTGCCGTCACCGTGGGTTAAAAGCGCTGGACGCATTGACACTACCGAACGCGAACATAAGCGTTTACCAACATGAACATTGGGTAATGGTTCCTGCCGATGAAGTGGCTGCAGGAATGCGCGTCGAGTTAGCGCCAGGTGAGCTGGTTGCGCTTGATGGCACCCTGGAGGCGCCTGGCTGGGTCAATACCGCCTCGCTGACCGGCGAAAGCCTGCCGCGCCACTTTCATACAGGTCAGAAGGTCTACGCAGGCTGCCGCTACCTGGGTGCAACGCCGCTGGTAATGCAGGTGAGTGCCGGGGTAGGCAAGCGGCGACTGGATCGGCTATGTGACGAAATGCGCCGCTATCAGGCCAAAAAAGGCGAGCTGCAGAAGCTAGCTGATCGCTTTGCAGCTTGGCTAAGCCCCTTAGCACTTGTACTGGCGCTGCTGACGTTGCCTACTGCGCTGTTATTTGGAACGGGCTGGGAAGAGGCCTTTGTGCGGGCGCTTTCCGTACTGGTGGTGGCATGCCCCTGTGCCGTTGGGCTTGCCGTGCCGTTGGCAAGCCTTGCTGGTAGCGGTCAGGCCATGCAGCAAGGTATTGCGCTACGCGACCCGGCCGCGCTTGAAACTTTGGCGCGCATTCGCTCGGTAGCCCTGGATAAAACCGGCACCTTAACGACCGGCAATAATTCCGTGCTGCATTGGCAGGCACGGGAGGGCGTTGATAAACACACGGTGCAGCGCAAACTAAGCGCCGCCGTCGCTGGAAGCGAACATCCGCTAGCGCACGCGTTAGCGCACTGGTCGAATGATCAACGTGAGCAGAACCCTGAGCAGAATCCTGATCAGAATATAGAAGTAAATGAATCGCCTGGGGAAGGGCGCCGTGTGCAGCTAAATAGCGGCGAGTGGCTAACGCTAGGTAGCGCTAATTGGCTAACTCGTCAGCAGATTGCGTTGCCATTTCAAGCTGAAGACCCCGCGCTGGCGTTTGCTTCTCAAGTGATGTTGGCTGATGAAGCGGGCTGGCTGGCCACGTTCTATCTGGCCGATCAACCGGTGGAGGATGCCGCTCCAAGCGTGAAGCGCCTGCTCGCATCAGGCTATGTGGTGGCGATGATTAGCGGCGACCGGCAGGGGGCTGTTAGCTGGCTGGGTGAGCAGATAGGGCTTGCCCGAGAAGCTTGCTATGCCCAGCGTTCGCCCGAAGCCAAAGCGCGGTTGTTGCAGGCGCTACTAGCGCCAACGCTCTATGTAGGTGATGGCTTGAATGATACGTTGAGCTTGGCCGCGGCTGATGTGGGTATTGCCCCGCTAAGTGCCAGCGAGGCCGCCCGTGAAGGGGCTTCCGCACAGCTTATGACGCCGGGAGTGGGGGGGGTAGTAAAACTGCTTAGCATTGCTAAATACACCCGGCGCATCATGGTGCAGAATCTGTTCTTTTCGGCACTGTATAATACGCTGGCCCTAGGGCTGGTAGCTGTGATGGCCATTCCACCTCTGGTTGCGGTACTCGCTATGGCGGCAAGTTCGCTGAGTGTCACGCTCAATGCCGCACGGTTAGCGTGGGCCGAGCCGGAGGAAAACGATCAGAGGGCTCCGGAATAGCCAAGTGCCTGTTTAAGCCGCTCGGCATTCGTTGCCACCCAACGTGGGTCAATCGCCCCCCAATCGCGTATTTGGTAGCGGCCAATGTTGTGGCGCTCGCCTTCATCTCTTGTAAATACGCACTCGATATCTAATTCGGCAAGGGAGGCGATCGTATCCTGAGCGGTACGCCGTGGCATGCCGGTGGCTTCAATTAGTGCAGGCACGCTGGCAGCGCCATGTTCGATAAGATGGGCTACGTATAAACGTCGGTAAAAACTCGATTTCGTTTTGCTAAGCGCGGACATTAGGCTTCCTTAACAGCAAATTGATTAACGCGCTGCTTAGCTTAAAGGAATAAGTCGCCCTGCGCCCGTGGTGGGCGGAAATCCCGCGTATTCAAGCCCTGCTCGGTGCGATCCTGCATGTTCCACTGGCGGCTGGCGCGAGCAAAGCGCTGAGCAATTAAATCAGCGAATACCCCTTCTCCACGAAAGCGCTTACCAAACTTGGCATCATAGGCCTTACCGCCTCTGCACTGGCGCATAAGGCTCATCACTTTGGCGGCGCGTTCTGGGTAGTGAGCTTCCAGCCACGCCTCAAACAGCGGCGCTACTTCGTAAGGTAAGCGCAGCAGCATCCAGGCCGCCGTTCGTGCGCCTGCTCGGCTGGCGGCTTCCAGTAGCTTTTCAATTTCATGATCAGTCAGCCCTGGGATAACCGGTGAAATCAATGTGCCGACTGGGACTCCCGCCGTATTGAGTTCACTAATGGCCCGCAAGCGCGCCTGAGGCGAGGCCGCCCGTGGTTCTAGCGTGCGCTTTAAATTGGCGTCCAGGCTGGTCAAGCTAACAAACACACGCACCAGCCGATGCTCTGCCATCTCTGCCAATAGTTCTAGATCGCGTAGCACCAGCGTGCTTTTAGTCACTAACGTTACCGGATGGCGACACTCCAACAGCAACTCCAGCAAGCGGCGTGTAGTTTTATAAGTAGCCTCTAACGGCTGGTAGCAGTCGGTATTGCCAGAAAGATTGATGGGGCGGCAGATGTAGTTGGGATGGCAAAGCTCCTCCGTTAACCGTTCCACCAAACCGCTGCGGGCAATGAGTTTAGTTTCAAAATCCAGCCCTGGCGATAGATCCCAGTAAGCATGTGAGGGGCGTGCGTAGCAGTAAACGCAGCCATGTTCACAGCCACGGTAAGGATTCAGCGAGCGGTCAAATGGCAAATCCGGCGATTTATTCCACGATAGCGCGCTCTTGCTCACCTCTTCTCGCACTTCGGTGGCGATGGTTGTAGATGTTTCTTCCCGCCACCAACCATCGTCTTCCACCACGCTATGGGTAGGTGAAAAACGATTGTGCGGGTCGTACGTTGCTCCGCGGCCTTTGCGCACAGCTGAAACACTCGATGTTTGATCGGGAGTCGTCATTTGCCACCTCTGACCTGTATAACTAACTATATGGCTATTTATACAGTATATGGCGTTTGGGCAAAGGCGCAAGAAAAGGCTTAGCGGCTTAAATAGCAAATTCGGGGATACAAACGCGTCTTTATTTCATACGCTTAAAGACCCCGTTGTTGCCAGCATGGAAAGAGGCGATTTGACCTATGGAACTTCAACCACATTTTGCATTAATGGCATCCTACAATCAGTGGATGAATGCCAAGGTATACGATACGGCTAGCAAGCTGAGTACAACTGAACTTGCAGAGGAGAGAGGCGCTTACTTTGGCTCTATTTTTGGCACTTTAAATCATATCGTTGTAGCCGACACGCTTTGGCTTAAGCGGTTTGCAAGCCATCCCTCTTCTACCACAACACTTGCGGTCATGGTGGCGCTGCCAACGCCTGCGCGGCTTGATCAAGTGATGTTTGATGACTTGGATGGCCTCAAGGCACATCGTCAATGGTTGGATAGCGTGATTATCAATTGGATCGCAGCGCTGACAGATGAGGATCTAGAGACAATCTTGAGTTACCAAAATATGAAAGGAGTTCCAGCCATCCGCAGTTTCTCCAGCCTGATCTTGCACTTCTTCAATCACCAAACCCACCACCGCGGGCAGATAACAACGCTGCTCTCGCAAGCCGGTCTAGATATTGAGGTCACCGACTTGCTGGCGCTGATACCGGATGAGGCCGGTAGCCAATAATATTGACCAGCATGCTGGTCATAGTTAATTAATTTGCTCTCTTAACTCCCTGACGGTGAACTGTAAGAACCTCGCGGCATACAACTGTTATCGAAAGGCGGGCTTTTATGAGACTGGTGAGCGTTACCTGGGCGGGGCTGCGGGGCCTCAACATATTATGTATAGGCACATGGAATGATCGGTTATTTACGCTAAGCGATAGTGAGTCCGTTCTGGCTATCTGGTTAGAATCCACCATCGCCGCCACGTTTTTATCGGAGTCGAAACTGGCAGAGATGTGCGAGCATAGAGGCGTTAAAAAGAGCGAAGCATCAGAGCCTATTAGCTCTGTTTAGTAACAGATAGCTTCCTCACCGCATATACTCTATCCCGTAGCGATATACTTATCCCATTTGCCGAACACGAGTCCCACTCCCATGGAGCCAGCACAAGATAAACTTTGGAACATGAAGCCTAACGCCCCCTTGGCTAGGCAACTGGCGATACGGGATGTGCCTGCTTTGGTATACGATGCCGTGAATCTTGAGGGGGTCGCTATGACACTGCCCGAGGTGCAGACCATTTTGGATGGGATCACCGTGGGCGGCCATAAAATCAGCGATCAGAATATGGCGATTAACCAGGCGAAAGCTTGGGAATATATATTTTATTTAGTCGATAAGGGGCAGTTCCGCTTTGATAAGCAAACCGCTCTAGACATCCATGTCATTGCCGGTAAAGAAGAGGCGCTGGAGTGGGGCAAGTTTCGCTCGGGTTATGTAACGGTTGCAGGTTCTGACTATGAGCCGCCTATGCCTGACGAGCTTGAAGCTAAATGGCAAGAAGTCCAGCGGCTAGTAGCGAGCGAAGAGGACAGTTACGACCAAGCCATCACTGCGTTTCTGCAGATGGCTAGGGCTCAATTTTTCTGGGATGTTAACAAGCGTACTGGTCGCTTTATGATGAATGGCATTTTGCTGATGCATGGATTCCCGATTATTAATGTTCCAGCCAAACGACAGCAAGAGTTCAATACCCTGATGTTGGATTTTTATACATCTAACAATATGGCACCGATGAATACGTTTCTAAGAAGCTGTTTAGACAAGAAAATCATTAAGAACTTTAAGCTCGACCTGCCAATCGGCTAATAGTAAGGCTCAGCAAAAATTAAAACGCCTTGGTTCTTTCAAACCAAGGCGTTGTTTTCTATCGATTTATAAGCCTATTCGTTCAATGTTTTTTCCGTGTTGGCTTCTTGTCGGCACTGGCCGGTGCGCTTTCCTTTTCGTCACTGCCGCCATTAGGGAAGTGCGCCCGCACCAACTCCAGCAGGCCTTGTGTGGAGGCATCGAAGTCGGCGGCGTGGGCATCGATGCGTTCGCTGATTTCACCCGCGATGCGTTTGCCAAGCTGTACGCCCCACTGGTCAAACGAGTTGATGTTCCAGATCACCCCTTGCACAAACACCTTGTGCTCGTAGAGCGCAATCAGTGCGCCTAGGTTTTTCGGCGTTAGCTCGTCCAGCAGTAGCGTGCTGGAAGGGCGGTTGCCGGGGCAACTGTAGGGGTCGTGTTGGCTGAGTTCTTTGCTGTCCCCCTGGCTGCCCTCCATAAAGGCGTTGGCCTGAGCGAGCATATTGGTCAGTAAGGCGAAGTGGTGGTCTTCCACGCCGGGCTCGGGCTTGAGCGAGGCAATAAAATCAATCGGCACGTAGCGGGTGCCTTGGTGCAGTAGTTGGAAGAAAGCGTGCTGGCCGTTGGAACCAGTTTGCCCCCACACAATCGGGCCGGTTTTGTAGTTCACCGGGTGGCCGAAAATATCCACCGACTTGCCATTGGACTCCATATCAAGCTGCTGCAGGAAAGAAGGCAGCTGATTCAGCGCCTGGTCGTAGGGAACGATGGCTTGGGTTTCGGCGCCAATAAAGTTGATGTACCAAATGCCTATTAGCGCCATCAGCACCGGCATGTTTTGCGAGAAGGGCGCGTTGATGAAATGGTTATCCATCTCGTGCGCGCCTTCCAGCAGCTCGATAAAGCCTTCGAAACCGATCGAAAGCGCAATCGGCAGCCCGATGGACGACCACATGGAGTAGCGACCGCCCACCCAGGCCCAGAATTCGAACACGTTCTCTTCGCGAATGCCAAACTCCATGGCCGCTTTGCGGTTGGTGGAGGCGGCAATAAAGTGCGCACCCACATCGGCGTCTTCACCTGCGTTCTCTACAAACCAGCGCCGCGCTGTTTTGGCGTTTAGCAGTGTCTCCTGTGTAGAGAAGGTCTTGGTAGAGACAATAAACAGCGTGGTGGCCGGATCAAGTCGCGAAAGCACTTTCTGAATATGGGTGCCGTCCACATTGGAAACAAAGTGGAAGTGGAGCTCCGGGTGGCGGTACTTGAGCAGCGCGCGCACGGCCATATTGGGCCCCAGATCCGAGCCGCCAATACCAATATTGACCACGTCTTTAATGCGTTTGCCGCTGTAGCCTTTCCATTCGCCGCTGCGCACCGCTTCTGAGAACAGCTTGATCTGTTCGCGAGTGCGGGTGATCTCGGGCATTACGTCTTCGCCGTCTACATACACCGGCTCATCACCTAAGTGGCGCAGAGCGGTGTGCAGCACCGGACGGTTTTCCGTGACGTTGATGATATCGCCAGAGAACATCTGCGCCCGCCGCTGTACCAGCGCAGAGTGGTCGGCCAGCTCTATCAGCTTGGTAAGCACTTCATCGGATACCTGGTGCTTGGAGTAGTCAAGAAACAGACCGCCCACCCGTAAGCTCATTTTCTCAAAGCGCTGCGGATCATTGGTGAAGTAGTCACGAATGCGGTCGTTAGCGGTTTTGTCGCGCAGGCGATCAAGCGCCTGCCAGGTAACACTACGAGTGAGCTGAAACATAGGGCGATCCGTTTGTTATAAATGAATTGGGTGATCAACAACAAAAAGTAGGCTATGTAAAAATACTACATAAAAAATGACGAAGAGTAGAGGGCTTTGGGAGTGTAATCACGGATTTAATGCGTAAAGCTACGTTTTTTAAAACGCTACCATTAGAGGGCAAGCATGTCCGCCTGCCCTCATTTTTTCGAAGAGCCCTTAAGCGGCAACGGCTACTTGGGCTGCGCCACGTTTGATAAACGCATAGCCTAAGCCGGTCACTAGCGAGCCAGCCACAATAGCGCCAAGGTAGAGCAGCGCCGGAGTAATGGCGTTGGGTATCAGTAGTACAAAGATGCCACCGTGAGGCGCCATCAGTTTTGCACCTACCAGCATAGATAGGGCGCCGGTAAGGGCTCCGCCTGCGATACAGGCGGGAATAACGCGTAGTGGGTCTTTTGCCGCAAAGGGAATCGCGCCTTCACTGATAAAACACAGGCCCAGTACGAACGAGGCTTTGCCCGCCTCGCGCTCCGGTGCCGAGAACTTGTTACGCGCGACAAAGCTGGCAATGCCCATACCAATGGCAGGTACCATTCCCGCCGCCATAATCGCCGCCATGGGGCCGTAAGTTTCAGAGGCGAGTAGGCCCACGCCAAAGGTGTAAGCAGCTTTGTTGACCGGGCCACCCAGATCGAAGCACATCATCGCGCCCAGCAGAATACCCAGCAGTACCGCATTGGTGGAGCCCATGGATTCCAGGAAGCTGGTGAGAGCACTAAGCAGCGCCGCGACCGGTTCGCCAATCACATAGATCATAGTCAGGCCGGTGACCAAGCTGGCAACCAGCGGAATGATCAGAATCGGCTTCAGGGATTCAACGCTGGAGGGCAGCTTGACGTAGCGAGTAACCGCCAGCGCCACATAACCTGCTAGGAAGCCTGCCAAAATGCCGCCGATAAAGCCGGAGCCGATATTGGCCGCCAGCATGCCGCCAATCATACCCGGTGCGATGCCGGGGCGGTCGGCAATCGAGTAGGCGATATAGCCAGCCAGCACCGGAATCATAAGCGCAAAGGCGGTGCCGCCCCCAATCTGCATTAGCGCTGCAGCCAGGGTGCCTTCCTGCTCAAACGCTTCAATGCCAAACACAAAGGAGAGGGCGATCAGCAGGCCACCCGCCACGACCATCGGCAACATAAAGGAAACGCCGGTGAGCAGGTGCTTATAAACACCTTTCTCCTTAACGCTCTTGTTCGCTGTGCCTGCACTGCTGCTACCGTTTTCTATGGCGGCCTCGCTGAGGGCGGCTTCAAGCGTTGGGCGTGGCTTTTTCAGCGCATTGCCGGTAGAGGTGCGGTAGATGCGCTTACCTGCAAAGCGCGATGGATCAACGTCGATATCGCAGGCCAATACGACTACGTCGGCGTCGGCGATCTCTTGTTCAGTCAACTTATCTTGTGCGCCCACCGAGCCTTGGGTTTCCACGCGAATGGCGTGGCCCATGGCTTTGCCCGCCTCTGCGAGTGCTTCAGCGGCCATAAACGTATGCGCCACGCCGGTGGGGCAGGCGGTGACGGCAACGATTTTCTTGCCACCCGCGCTGCTTGCCGGGGTAGGTGCGCTAGCGGCGGCAGGCGCGCTATAAATCGGCGCTTCGCGCTTAGCCTGGGCTAGAAAAGCGCTGGGGTCGGGAAGGGCACTGGCAATTGGTGCTTGAAACAGGCGCTTGCCTTCGAAGCGTTCCGGTGCGGGTACGTGATCGGCGGCAACCACGATCAAATCGGCGTTAGCAATCTGTTCGGCCGTTGCGGCCTGCAATGGAGCGATTTCGCCATGCATTTCAACGTGCGCCGACCAGCCCTGGCGCTGGGCTGCTTGTTCTAGGCGCTTGGCGGCGAGGAAGGTAGTGGCCATGCCGCTTGGGCAGGCGGTAATCAGAATAATATTCATAGCGTGGCTCCCTCGGTGATGGGGTCGTCAAGACGCCGTATCCGGGTATTTTGTTGGAGTGAATCGAAATCGACAGCGTGGGGATTGCCCACGCCAACGTGGCGCACGGCCTCGGCCGAGAGCGCGGTGGCAAAGCGCAGCGTTTGTTCAGCGTCGTGCTGACCGTTCTCATGAGTCAGCAAGCCGTGGAGCATGCCCGCAACAAAGGTATCGCCAGCGCAGACGGTGTTAGTAGCCGTAACCGTGGGTGGGGTGGCGTGCCAAGCACCGTGAGCGTTAACCCACAGCACGCCTTCGGCCCCCGCTGAAATCAGCGCATGGGCGATGCCGCTTTTATGCAGCCGCTTGGCCGCATTCAAGCGCGCATCGAAAGAAGTCGTCTCTTCGCCTGCCCACTCTGCCAGTTCGTTTTCATTAGGCTTAACACCGGCGGGGTGAGTCGCTATTGCCGCATTGAGTGCCGGGCCACTGGTGTCTACCCAGAGCGGTACGCCGCTGGCGTTTAAGTGGTTCAACAGCGCGCTGAAATCATCCAGTGACAGCCCAGGGGGGAGGCTGCCCGCCACGACGATCGCCTGGGGTGGCGTGGCCCCGGAAAGCTCGGTATCCAACGTGTTGATCAGCACCTGTAGATGTGTGGCGTTAATGGGCATGCCAGGGCCGTTAATATCGGTAACGCGGCCGCTCTGTTCAGCTATTTTGGCATTGATACGGGTTTCCCCCGGCACGCGCACAAAGGCGTCGGTCAAGGAGTACTGGGTAAATGCCAACTGAAAGGGAGCGTCGTTATCGGCACCTAAAAAGCCGCTAACGGTGACGTCGTGGCCAAGGCCTGCCAGCACGCGGGCAACGTTAACGCCTTTGCCTGCCGCTTCTAACTGCGCGCTGGTGGGGCGGTTGACGCTGCCCAGCACCAGGGCGTCAAGAGTAAACGCCAAATCCAGCGCCGGATTCAGGGTAATGCATAGCACGCGGGCCATTAGCGCGCCTCCAGTGCATCGCGCACTTCATCGCTAGTCGCCTGATTCAGCGCTAACTGGGCGCTGGCTTGGGCATCAGCGAAGTCAAACTCGCGCAGGCGGGCTTTGACCAGTGGGATTTGCCGCGCGCTGACGGAAAGCTCGTCCACGCCAAGGCCTACCAATACCGGAATGGCCACGGCATCTGAGGCCAACTCGCCGCACACGCCGACCCATTTGCCTTGGGTATGGGCTGCCGCCACGGTCATTTGAATCAAACGCAGCACAGCAGGGTGTAAGCCATCGGCCTGGGCAGAGAGTTCCGGGTGGCCGCGGTCGATCGCCAGGGTGTACTGGGTCAGATCATTGGTGCCTACTGAGAAGAAATCGACTTCGGCGGCGAGGCTAGGCGCTAGCAGCGCGCTGGAGGGTATTTCAATCATCACGCCAAGCTGCACATCGGTGGCGCGCTGGGAAGTGGGGATCTCTTGGAGTAAGCGATCGTAGATGACTTTGACGGCGCGGAACTCGGCAATGTCCTTGATCATTGGCAGCATGATGCGCAAAGGGTAATCCTTGCTGGCCATCAGCAGTGCCCGCAGTTGGGTCTCGAGCACATCGGGCTGGGTCAGCGCCAGGCGAATGCCGCGCAGTCCCAGGAAGGGGTTATCTTCCTGGGGGACCGGCCAGTAAGGCAGCGGCTTGTCACCGCCCACATCCAGGGTCCGTGCCACCAGCGGGCGGCCGCCCAACGCTTCCACCGCTTGGCGGTACTCGCCGATCTGAGTGGTCAAATCCGGGGCGCTGGCGTGGGCCATAAACAGAAATTCAGTACGTAGCAGGCCAACACCCTCGGCGCCGCGCTCTACTGCATCGACAGCGTGGGCGGTATTGCCCAGGTTGGCGGCGACTTCGACACGGTGGCCATCGCGAGTTTGAGCAACCTCAAAGCGGGTTTCCCAGGCAGCGGCTTCGCGCTGCTGGTGGTCGAGCAGCTGCTGCTCGGCACGCTGTAACCGCTCTTCGGAAGGTTGCGATGTTACCCGGCCACGATCACCATCCAGAATCATCATGCTGGCGTTATTGAGTGCCATCACCGCCTGCCCAGCGCCCACCACGGCAGGAATACCCAACGCGCGGGCCAGAATGGCACTGTGGGCTGTCGCACCACCGCGTACAGTGAGCAGGCCACGCACACGGGAGGTATCCAGGCGCGCCACATCGGAAGGGCCGATGTCGTCCATGACCAGAATATAGGGGTGGTCAGGCGGTTCTGGAAGCGTCACATCGCAGAGCACGCCAAGCACACGGCGGCCTACGTCGCGCAGGTCGGCGGCGCGTTCGGCCAGCAGGCGGTCGGCCAGCATTTCCTGGGCGTGGGCAGCGGTTTCAATCGCTTCCCACCAGCCCGCTTCCGCCGAGCGTCCTTCGCGAATGGCATCCGAGGCCGCGTGGTGAAGTTCCGGGTCGACGAGCATCTCTTCGTGCATCGAGAGAATATCGGCGACTTCGCCGCCCTGGGCATTGCGAACCAGCGCCTCCAGTTGAGCCGCGCCCTCCTTGATGGCGTGATTCAGGCGGATGAGCTGTTGCTCCGCGTCATCGGCGTGCTCGGGGTAGTCGAACTGCATGGGGCGGATAACAAACACCGGGGCAATGGCCAAGCCCGGCGAAGCGGCCACGCCGGTATGGGGCGTGTCGGCAGCCAGTGGCTCGACGGCCGGTTGAGTCGTGCTGGCTTCGGGTGCGGTGTCAAAGCCGCCGTCAAGGGGCGTTATTTTCTCGCCCAAGCCAGCCTCAATCGTTTCCGCCACGCTCTCGAGCGCTTGACGTGCGTTATCACCTTCGGCGGACAGCACCAGCCATTGGCCGCGGCGAGCGCCCAGGCCGATCACCTTGGTCAAGCTGGCCGCCGAGACCAGCGTGGCGCTGCCTTCTTCCAGCCGCACATTGATCGCCATGGCCTGGGCGCGGGCGACTTGCACCAACTGCTTGGCGGGGCGGGCGTGCAGGCCATGGGGATTAAGCACTCGAACGCGACGGGTGGGGGTGCTGGCGGTCTCGCCCGCCAGCAGGGAAAGCAGTTGAGCACTGTTGCATGTGAGCAGCGTGTCGCTGGCGCCGCTATCCAGCAAGGCCATTAATTGCTCTAACAGCGGACGGTGGGCATCACCGTGGGCAGCTAAGCAGAACAGCGCATGGACCGGGTGGCCAGCGCTTTCCAAGGTATGCGACGCTGGCGTGGCGACCCCAAGCGCGGGCTGATTAACCCCTTGCGAGCTGCTGGCCAGCCACAACCCCTTGCCTAACCAGGTGGGTTGAGCGGCGGCGACAGCGGCAATGAAGGCGTTATCGACGCAGCCGCTTTGACGCAGGCGGGCGGCGGAGGCCAGGGCGAGCTCTTGAGGGTCGCGAGCGGGAAAGTTGACACATAGCGTGTCGGCATCCAAGCGTGGCTCAAGCGTCGGTTTGGACAGCAGGCGCGCCACATCGGCAGCGGAACTGGCGCTGGCCAACTGCTCGGCAACCCCTTCACGATCCAGCACGTGAGTGAGCTGGCGCAAAATATCCAAGTGCTCATCGTTCTGGGCCGCGATGGTCACCAGCACATGCACCTGTTGACCGTCGTGCCACTCGATTCCTTGGGGAAACTGCAGCACGCGGACGCCAGTCTGCTTCACGTGCCGACGGCTTTCTGGCGTGCCATGGGGGATGGCAATGGCATTGCCCAGGAACGTCGATGACTGGGCTTCGCGGTCGTGCAGGCCGTCGCGGTACTCGGCCTCAACTAATCCAGCGTCTACCAGCGCTTCAGCAGCACTGTCCAGAGCGGTTTGCCAGCTATCCGCGTGGCGGCCTAGCAGGATGTCATCGGGGCCGAGTGTCAACATAGTATTCTCCTGTAAACGCGCTCTGTTGCTGCAAAGTACTTTCGGTGAGTACTGTGGGCCGAGTGCAGGGCGTGTACATAAGTGATCGTCGTTAAATGATCATGGTAATGGCATTAATGCCAGTGGGATGAATCGACCCTTCAGCGGTGATTCATCCTTGCCAATTAATCTAGTGTTAGTGCTATGCTGAATCGATTCACTGCATGACACAAGGTTTGTACTTTTAGACTTTGGTCTGGTAGGCGCTTACTTGCTGATAAACTGCCCGGTCACACCAAGGGGAACCCGAATGACACTCGCCGATATTGCCCGGCTAGCCGGCGTCTCGCGCACGACCGCTAGCTACGTGATTAATGGCCAGGCCGAGCAGCGTCGTATTAGCGTGGCAACGATTGAGAAAGTGATGGCAGTAGTACGTCAGCACCGTTACCACATAGACCCGCAAGCGGCCGCACTGCGCCGTGGGGCGAGCCGTCTGCTGGGCCTTATCGTGCCGGATCTGGAGAACATCAGTTATGCCCGGCTGGCGAAACGCCTGGAGCGTGGCGCGCGGGAGCAGGGCTATCAGTTGCTGATCGTCAGCTCGGATGACTGTGCTGAGAGCGAGCGAGCACTCGCCCTGGCGCTGCGTGCCCAGCGCTGCGAGGTGTTGATCACCGCCAGTTGTCTGCCCAGCGACGACACCTTCTACGCCGATCTGGTAGACGAGGGCTGGTGTGTGGTGGGCATGGACCGTGGCCTGAATCCCGAGCTGTTTTCCAGTGTGGTGAGCAATGACTGCGAAGCGGCCGAGGCATTGACACGCTCGGTAATCGGCGGGGCAACCAAACGTGTGGCGTGGCTGGAGGCAATGCCGAATCTATCGATCAGCCGCGAACGGCGGGCCGGTTTCCAGGCGGCATTGAGCGGCACGGAGATTGTGCCGCTGATCTTGAGCGGAGTGAGCTATGAGCGTAGCGAAGGGGCGCGCCTTGCAGCCAGGCTGTTGGATGAGGAAGGCGGCGCCGATGCGCTGGTAACGGCGTCTTATACGCTGCTGGAAGGGGTGTTTGATGTGTTCTTGGAGCGTGGTGGCTTGCCAGAAAATATCCGTTTGGCCACCTTTGGCGATCACCGGCTACTGGATTTTCTCCCCCAGCCGGTCAATTCAGTGTTGCAGGATTATGACCGGATTGCTGCGTTGACGCTGAACTGCGCGTTGGCCGCCTTGGACGGCCACTACGAGTGTGGGCTGCAGGTAGTTGCCCGCCACCTGCACACCCGCTGAGTACAGCGTTTTAATGCTTGCTGCTTAGACCGTTCTGGCCTGGGCCCAAGCGTTGGCATCCGGAATCAACATATCGTAGCTTTCGCCCAGATAGGGCGATGAAAGCAGGAAGTCTGCGGTGGCCGCATTGCAGGCAACGGGCACATTCCACAGGGCGGCTAAGCGCAGCAGCGCCTTGACGTCGGGGTCGTGAGGCTGCGGCGAAAAGGGGTCCCAAAAGAAAATCAGTACATCGAGGCGCTGTTCGGCGATGCGTGCGCCAATTTGTTGGTCGCCGCCCAACGGCCCGCTCATCAACCCTTCAACGTCGAGTCCCAGCGCGGTTTTCAATCGCCCGGCGGTGGTGCCGGTGCCGATCAGCTCATGCTGGCTGAGCACGCTTTGCCAGCGGGTCGCCCACTCCAGCATTTCGACCTTCTTGCCGTCGTGGGCAATTAGTGCAATGCGTTTGCGTGCTTGTAGAGTGCGGATAGCTTGGCGGGGCGGTTGTGCATCACTCATGGCGGAACCCTTTACTTGTATTGGCTTTATAAGACCAGTTTTTAATGTTGGACTACGGTAGCGCTTATATAGTAATTTTACTACATATTGGATATTTACAAGCCTTTTGGGGCCGTTGTTATACGAATTTTCAGCCTCATGACGCTTAAATACGTATTTTTAGTAATTTTTTTACTAAATGCGACACTTGCTACCATTGGTTAATTGAGGAGCTATATCATGACAATAAGAGTTGCGATTAACGGGTTTGGCCGTATCGGCCGCAACGTACTGCGCGCCCTTTACGAGAACAGCTACCGCGACCGTGTACAGGTTGTCGCTATCAACGATTTGGGCGATCCTTCGCTGAACTCCCACCTGCTGCGTCACGACACTGTGCATGGCCACTTCCCTTTCAAGGTAGAGCATGACAACGAGAGCATCACGGTGGATGGTGATCGTATCGCGATCTCCTCCGAGCGTGACCCAGCACAGTTGCCGTGGTCGTCGATGAATATCGACCTGGTGATGGAGTGCACTGGGCTGTTTACCAAGCGCGAGGCGGCTGCCAAGCACATTACTGCTGGCGCCAAGCAGGTGCTTATTTCTGCACCCAGCCCCGACGCCGATGCCACCATTGTATACGGTGTGAATGACGATATTCTAACCGCCGAGCATACGGTGGTTTCCAACGCCTCCTGCACCACGAACTGCCTGGCGCCGGTAGCAAAAGCGCTGAACGATGCGGTAGGTATCGAGAATGGTCTGATGACCACGGTGCACGCTTACACCAACGACCAGAATTTGTCGGATGTTTACCACTCCGACCCTTACCGCGCTCGTAGTGCGACCCACTCCATGATCCCGACTAAGACCGGGGCAGCAGCGGCGGTAGGTTTAGTATTGCCGGAACTGGCTGGCAAGTTCGATGGCTTGGCAGTTCGCGTGCCGGTGATCAACGTGTCGCTGGTGGATCTCACTTTCACCGCCAGCCGCGATACCACCAAAGAAGAAATCAATGCCATCGTCGAGAAGGCTGCAGCGAATTCGCCGGTGCTGGCGGTTAATGCCGAGCCGCTGGTCTCCATCGATTTCAACCACGATGCCAACTCATCCACCTTCGATACCAATCACACCCGTGTAAATGGTCGTTTGGTTAAGATTATGGCGTGGTACGACAACGAGTGGGGCTTCTCCAACCGCATGCTGGACACCGCCATTGCGATGCAGAAGACCGCTTAAGCTATAGCGAACACTGCTAACTATTCCTACTTGTTACCCTGAGCCCTTGCTCAGGGTTTTTTATTTTTTAAAAATAGTGCATCCAATACGTCTCCTCGCGGGTATTCACTATACAGGCGCTATTTAAAGCGGCTGATAAAAACCCTTTTAGGAGACTGAAAATGACACTTCACCATCTAACGCGCGCTACCTTAGCCGCCACACTGATTGCATCCTTCAGTCATGCCGCTCTGGCCGATACGCCTGCGGATGTTCAAGTACCGGACGGCAACACCATCGCCCTCGAAACGGTTGGCGTTGGCGCGATTACTTACATGTGCGAAACCAAAGACGACGGCAACATGGGGTGGGTATTTAAAGGCCCCCACGCTGCACTTAATGATAGCGACGGCAGCCAGGTGGGTAGCTACTTCGGCCCGCCAGCCACCTGGGAAGCGTTGGACGGTTCCAAAATCACCGGCACCCAGCTAGCCACAGCCGCCAATGGCGATGGCAATATTCCGCTCCAGCTTGTTGAAGCCAACCCTGCTGAAGGCGAAGGCGCCATGATGGGCGTTAGCTACATTCAGCGCTTGAACACCCAAGGCGGTGTTGCGCCCGATGTGGCCTGTGATATGGATCACGACGGTGCCACCGCGGTAGTTACTTACCAGGCGGACTATATCTTCTGGACTGCTGAATAACTTAAATGAGTGCTGGGGACTCGTTTGGCGAGTTCCCAGCGGCTATGCTGTCTGCGAGAACGACGACAGGCGTCGGTGCCGTCAACAGGGAGCTGAAGTTTGACTGACGTGTCTTCAGAATTTGATCATGCCGCGGCAATAGCCAACTGTGCTCGTGGCGAACATGACGCCTTGCACCAACTCTATGTCCATGAGAGTGCACGATTACTAGGCGTGGTCATAAGAATCGTCAAAGATCGTGGTATGGCTGAAGATATTGTCCACGATGCGTGCCTCAATATTTGGCAACGCGCCGATAGTTTTGACCCCGATAAAGGCTCTGCCCGAGCGTGGATATTCAGTATCGCGCGTCATTTGGCTTTAAACGCCATTCGTTACCGTGATCGCGAGATCACGTTCGACAGTAGTGCTCCCACCGAATTAGATCATGACGAACAATTTCAGCACGCTTCCGTTGTCGACGAAGCCTTCGCTTGGCAGACCGGCCAGCGGATGGATAGCTGTTTGGAAGCGCTTGAGCCGGAGCGGCGTAACTGCGTACTCCATGCCTATGTCGATGGGCTTAGCCACGCGGAAATCGCTGCGCATACCGGCGCGCCGCTGGGAACCGTTAAAGCTTGGATCAAACGCAGCTTGCTGCGCCTACGGGAGTGTATGGCATGACCCGCCCTAATGATCACGAACATGAAGATGACCATGCCTTGGCGGGTGAATACGTGCTGGGTACCTTGTCGTTAGAGCAGCGCAAAGCGCTGGAAGCTCGGTTACCCAATGAGCCTGAACTGCAAAAAGCAGTGATGGCTTGGGAAGAGCGCTTCTTGCCCTATACCGGTATCGCCGATCCGGTAACGCCCTCCGATTATTTATGGCCGCGTATTGAGCGCAGCCTAGCGTCACGGGAAGCGCTTGCTAAGCGTGCTCGACCGACCACTGCCGTGCCGCCAAGACCCCGCCGTATGCTGCACAGCCTGCCGCTTTGGCGCGGCGCTGCCGGGTTTGGTTTAGCGGCGGCGTTAGTCATGGGGGTGATGCTGACCAATGAAATAACTGAACCAGCTATTTCAACGACGCCCGAGTACATGGTGGTTCTGCTTGCCCCACAAACCCAATCAGCGGGTTGGGTGGTACAGGCCTCATCGCGCCAGGAAATCGAACTGATCCCCCTGGGCACCTTCGAAGTACCCGAAGGTAAAGCGCTAGAGTTCTGGACCAAAGCAGATGAGTGGCAGGCCCCGGTATCGCTGGGTTTAGTGGAGCCAGGCCAGCCGATCCGTTTGCGCTTAGACCAGTTGCCGCCGCTTGAAGATAACCAGCTATTTGAGCTAACGCTGGAAGACGAAACCGGTTCGGCCACTGGCCTGCCCACCGGGCCGATAGAATTTATTGGCCGCGCGGTCGAGATCTAGCCTCTCAAAAGCGCCTGTTAAACGTATCTTTAAAAGAACGTTAAGCCAACTTGGAACAGGCGTTCCACGTCGCGAATGCGGCGCTTGTCGATCACGAACAAAATCACGTGGTCGCCGCTCTCCACCATTACATCGCCGTGGGCGATGATAACTTCCTTGCCGCGCACAATCGCACCGATGGTGGTGCCTTCTGGTAGATCAATCTCACGGATGGTGCGGCCGACCACTTTAGACGACTGCTTATCGCCATGGGCAATGGCTTCAATCGCTTCGGCGGCGCCCCGGCGCAGCGAGTGGACGTTGACGATGTCGCCGCGTCGCACGTGCGTCAGCAGGCTGCCGATGGTCGCCTGCTGTGGGGAAATAGCGATATCGATCTCGCCACCCTGCACCAAATCCACATAAGCGGCGTTGTTGATCAACGTCAGCACCTTCTTGGCGCCTAAACGCTTGGCGAGCAGCGAGGACATGATATTGACCTCGTCGTCGTTGGTCAGCGCGCAGAAGATATCGCACTCTTCGATATTCTCCTCTTCCAGCAGACGCTTGCTGGTGGCGCTGCCATGGAGCACCACGGTGCGATCCAGCCGCTCTGAGAGGGTGGTGCAGCGCTCCAGGCTGTGCTCGATGATCTTGACCTGGTGGCTATGCTCCAAATGCTCCGCCAGCCGCTCGCCGATATTACCGCCCCCGGCAATCACCACGCGGCGAAAGTCCCGCTCGACCCGGCGCAGCTCGCTCATCACCGCGCGAATATCGCGGCGTGCGGCGAGGAAGAACACCTCGTCGTCGGCTTCAATGACCGTATCGCCGCGGGGGATAATCGGCCGGTTGCGGCGGTAAATCGCCGCCACGCGGGTATCCACATTGGGCATATGGCGGCGCAAAAAGGCCAAATCCTGCCCCACCAGCGGGCCGCCGTAGAACGCTTTGACCGCCACCAGTTGTACCAAACCACCGGCAAACTCCAGTACCTGCAGGGCACCGGGGTGCTCAATCAGGCGGCGTACGTGGTCGGTCACCACCTGCTCGGGGCTGATCAGCACGTCGATGGGGATCGCTTCGTGGGCAAACAGTCCCTTGCGGGTTAAGTACGCCGTGGCGCGTACCCGGGCAATTTTGGTCGGGGTGCGAAACAGCGTATGGGCGACCTGGCAGGCGATCATATTGATCTCGTCGCTGTTGGTGACGGCGATCAACATATCGGCGTCTTCACAGCCTGCCTGGCGCAGCACAATGGGGTAAGAGCCCGCCCCGGTCACGGTGCGGATATCGAGTTTGGTATGCAGATCGCGCAGTTTTTTGGCGTCGGTATCAACGACAGTGATGTCGTTTTCCTCGCGGGCGAGGTGTTCAGCCAGTGTGCCGCCGACCTGGCCGGCGCCTAAAATAATAATCTTCATCGGTAGTTAGATCACTTTGGCGACATGTTAATACAGATACTCACCTATCTAAGGGGAAGCTGTCGAGGGTAGGTCGACTCAGTTCTGCTTTTGCCCGACGGAAAGGGCTTTTTTTACGCCTTTTTGACGGCTAATGCCTTAAACGCCATCGAATTTTTACGCCTGCAATCTCTAAGCTCAAGGTGCCAATCAAAGGAGGCACTTCCATGAATATTGCATTGCTAATCATCGCGACCGGCACGGCGGCGTATCTGTTTTACGCGCTCATCTGTCCCGAGCGTTTTTAGGAGATCGTCATGAACGATATGATCGCTATTTACGCCTTAGTGGCTCTGCTTAGTGTGCCCTTGGGTATCTATATTGCTTTTGCATTAAGCACACAGACGAACCGGCTCGATACGCTGTTTGGCGTGATCGAAAAGCCTATCTACCGGTTGGCGGGCGTTAACAGTCAACACACCATGACGTGGCAAGTGTACGCGTTAGCCATCCTTAAGCTGCATGTGGGCTTGATACTGCTGGCATGGCTGGTCTTTATGTGTCAGGGCTTATTGCCTCTCAACCCGGACGGCATCCCCGGCATGCCGTGGGACACGGCGCTGCATACAGCGGTGTCGTTCGCTACCAACACTAACCAGCAGCACTACTCTGGCCAAGCGCAGCTTTCGCATTTAAGCCAAACCTTTGCCATTGTCACACTGCAGTTCTTAACCCCCGCCACGGGGCTCGCAGTGTTGGTCGCGATTGCCCGCACTTTGTTAGTCGCTAAGCCTGCCAAGGTGTTAAACGGCGTTGGCAACTACTACCACGACCTTACCCGCACCGTGGTACGGGTTATGTTGCCACTGGCAGCGGTTGTCGCACTGCTGCTGACCTGGCAGGGCGTACCGGCCAGCTATCAGGCCGCCCACCAGGTAGACATGCTGGATCCCCAGGTGGAAGAAGTGCAGTCGATTCCCTTAGGCCCTGTGGCGTCCATGGTGGCGATCAAGCAGTTGGGTACCAACGGCGGTGGCTGGTATGGCCCCAACTCCACCGTGCCCCTTGAGAACCCCACGCCGCTGGCGAACGTTATCGAAACCGCTTCACTCACGCTTATCCCCGTGGCACTGCTTATCGCGATCGCTCTGATCAGTGGTCGACGTCGGCTAATGACGGGCATTGGTGCCGTGATGATCGCGTTCTCTCTTATTTCCACCTCGGTGGTGGTCTATTCGGAACGCATGCCCAATGCAGCCCTGGTCGAACTCTCCCAGCCGGGGGCCAACTTGGAAGGCAAGGAGCTGCGTTTTGGCACTGACCTTTCCGCTCTGTGGGGCAGTTGGACAACGCAAACCTCCAACGGCTCAGTCAACGCCATGCACGACAGCTTCAACCCCATGGGCGGCATGATGCTGCTGATGGATATGTTTGTGAACGTGACCTTCGGTGGGGTGGGCGTCGGGCTGATTGGCTTCTTCCTCTACCTGATGTTGGCGGCCTTTGTGGGCTCGTTGATGGTGGGCAGGGCGCCCGAGCTGTTTGGTAAACCGTTAGAAACCCGCGAAATGCGCTGGATTTCACTGGCGATTCTGGCTCAGCCGCTGGTCATCCTGGGGTTGAGTGCGCTGACCGTGGCGATGCCAAGTGCGGCCGCCAATTCCAACCCAGGGTTCCATGGCTTATCGCAAGTGCTTTATGAGTTCACCTCCGCGTTTGCCAATAACGGCTCTGGTTTTGAAGGGCTGGGCGATGACACCCCCTGGTGGAATATCGCCTGCGTGGTCGCCCTGTTGATTGGCCGCTTCTTACCCATGCTAGTGCCATTAGCGGTAGCCGGTTGGTTGGCCGCTAAGCGCACGGCACCGGCGGGGCGCGGCACCCTCCCTATGGATAGCCCCGCCTTTATGGGCTTAACCGCAGGGGTGATTGTGATCGTCAACCTGCTTGGCTTCTTACCGGCGTTAGTGCTTGGCCCGATTGCAGAATCCGTCGTGCAAGGCTTCTAGGAGAAAAAAGATGTCACATACAGAGCTTGCTAAACAGCCGCGCCGTTCGCTACCCATTGGCCAAGTTGTCGCCGGCGCGGTAAAAGGGCTTGCGCCCCATCTACTGGCGCGCAATCCAGTTATGGCGGTGGTCGCCATTGGTACGGTGGTGTGTTTCGGGCTAACGCCGATTGCTTTCGCCCAGGGCGAAAACGGCGGCTTTGCGCTCACCATTGCGCTACTGCTGCTTGCCACCGTGCTGTTTGCCACCGGTGCGGAGTCACTGGCAGAGTCCCGGGGTAAGGCCCATGCTGGCGCGCTGCGCAAAACCAAAGGGGAACTCAAGGCGGCTAAGCTAAACGCTGACGGCACCACCAGCGCCGTAACCGCCGACTCACTGCGTAAAGGCGATCGAGTGAAAGTGGTGGCGGGTGAGCTGATTCCGGCAGATGGCGATATCGTCGAGGGGGCGGCGTCTATCAACGAGTCGGCGGTAACCGGTGAGTCCGCGCCGGTGCTGCGTGAAGCGGGCACCGATAACAGCGGCGTCAGCGCAGGCACCAAAGTGCTCTCGGATCAGCTGATTATTGAAGTCAGCGCCAACCCCGGTGAATCCCTGCTGGATCGTATGATTGCCTTGGTAGAGGGTGCTAGCCGTCAGAAAACTCCTTCCGAGCTGGCGCTTTCGGTGCTGCTGGCGATGCTGACCCTGGTGTTCCTGATCGTGGTGGTCACGCTGGTGCCCATGGCCGCTTTTGTTGGGGTAGAAACCTCGACGGTCATGCTGGTAGCGCTACTGGTGTGCTTGATTCCCACTACCATTGGCGGTCTTTTGCCTGCCATCGGCATTGCCGGTATGGAGCGCGCCATGCGTGCCAATCTGGTTGCCAAGTCAGGCAAGGCAGTAGAGATCGCCGGTAGCATCGACACGCTGTTACTGGATAAAACCGGCACCATTACCCTGGGCGACCGCCGCGCGACGGAGTTCGCCCCCTGCCAGCAGGTGCCGCGTCAACGGGTACGCGATGTAGCGTTTTTAACCTCTCTGGAAGACCCTACGCCTGAAGGCCGCTCGATTGTGACGCTGGCCACCGAGCAGGGTGTGGATGTGCAGCTTAGTGAAGAAGCTGATGGCGCAACCTTTGAAGCCTTCAGTGCTGAAACCCGGCTTTCAGGGGTGGATCTAACCAGCGGTAAAAAGCTACGGAAAGGTGCCCCCAATGCCATCGCCGAGTGGGTAAAGGCGAAGGGCGGCGATATCCCCAGCGACTACAACCAGGTCATTGAGCGTATATCCCGAGATGGTGCCACCCCTATTGCAGTAGCGGAAAACCAGCAGATTCTGGGTGTGGTAGCGCTGTCTGATGTGATCAAAAGCGGCATCGCGGAGAAGTTTGCCGAGCTACGTGCCATGGGCATCAAAACCGTGATGATTACCGGTGACAACCCGATTACCGCCTCGGCCATAGCCGCCACGGCAGGGGTCGATGACTACATCGCCGAAGCCACACCTGAGCGTAAGCTGGCGCTGATTCGCGAAGAGCAGGCCAGTGGCCGACTGGTGGCCATGGTGGGTGACGGTACCAATGACGCTCCGGCGTTGGCCCAGGCCGATCTTGGTCTGGCCATGAATTCCGGCACCCAAGCCGCCCGCGAAGCGGCCAATATGGTCGATCTGGACTCCGACCCAGGCAAGCTCATCAGCGCGGTGGAAATTGGTAAGCAACTGCTGGTGACCCGAGGCGCACTGACCACGTTCTCTTTGGCGAACGATGTCGCTAAGTACTTCGTGATTCTACCGGCACTCTTTGCGGCAAGTTTCCCGGCGCTGGGCGTGCTGGATGTAATGAACCTGCATTCACCCACCACGGCGGTGCTGGCAGCCGTGCTGTTCAATGCGTTGATTATTCCCGCACTGATTCCCTTTGCGCTACGTGGCGTGTCCGTAAAAGCCGCATCGGCGACGGTACTATTGCGCCGCAACCTGCTGATCTACGGTCTTGGTGGGCTGCTGCTACCGTTCCCTGCCATCAAGCTGCTCGACATGCTGATTGCGCTGTTTATCTAGGAGAAGCGTCATGAATATAGGTATTAAAGAACCCGCGGCGATTAATGACGAAGAGCAGCAGGCACCAACGTTTGAGGCAAAAGCCACTTGGGGCAGTGCGTTGCGCTTTATGGTGGTGATGGCCGTTCTGCTTGGGCTGGTGTACCCCTTAGCGACGACAGCGGTCGGTGGCTGGTTGTTTCCTGAGCAGTCGCAAGGCAGCTTGGTTCGTGACGCCGAGGGTCGGGTGGTAGGGTCAAGCCTGGTGTCACAAACCTTTGTCAGCGATGAATACTTTATTGGTCGCCCGTCAGCGGCGGGTAACGATGCGGGCGGGGTTTCAGGGTCTAACCTGGCGCCTAGCAATGAAGCGCTTCGTGAACGTGCCCAGGCCGATGCCCAGGCGATTGCCCAGCGGGAAGGCGTCAGCGTCGATCAAATCCCGGTTGATCTGATCACCGCGTCGGGCTCCGGGGTTGACCCGCATATCTCGTTACCAGCCGCTGAATTACAGGTCGCAAGGGTAGCGCAGGCGCGTGAAATCGACGAAGCTAGCGTCACTGAGCTGATCGACCAAGCGCTTGAAAACACGGGCTGGCTGGGGTCGCCAGTGGTCAACGTATTGCGGTTGAATGTGAGTTTGGATGAGCGTTTTCCCGTCGCCACCACCACGTTGTCTGCACCCCTGTGGAGTAGCTAAATGTATTCAGCGGATCAGCGACCCGATCCCAATGCATTGCTAAAAGCCGCGCGCCGAGAGGCGCGCGGCTGTTTGCGTGTATTTTTGGGAGCCGCCCCCGGCGTAGGCAAAACTTACACCATGCTACGCACTGCCCGGGAGCGGGCAGAAGAGGGTGACGATATCGTGATTGGCGTGGTTGAGTCCCACGGGCGCGCCGATACCGAAGCTCTCTGCGAGGGGATTTCGCGTATTCCGCTGGCGCCTTTACAGCACCATGGCCGAACGTTTTACGAATTCGATATCGATGCGGCCCTAGAGCGGAAACCCACCATTCTGCTGGTAGATGAGTTGGCCCATCGCAATATCCCCGGCAGCCGACATCCACGGCGTTATCAAGATATCGAAGAGTTGCTGGATGCGGGGATCGATGTCTGGACAACGGTGAACGTCCAGCATTTGGAAAGCCTTAACGACGATGTGGCCCGGATTACCGGCATACGCATGCGCGAAACCGTTCCCGATACGTTGTTGGAGCGCGCCCGGGATGTGTCGCTGGTGGATTTAACCCCGGAGGAACTGCTTGAGCGTTTAAGGCGCGGCAAGGTGTATATCCCCGAGCAGGCACGCGCCGCCATGGAGGGCTACTTTAATGAGTCGAACCTCAATGCGTTGCGCGAGCTGGCGATTCAAACCATGGCCGAGCGGGTGGATGCCGATGTAAAAGTGGCCATGGATGCCAGCGGCAGAGCAGGCCCTTGGCCGGTAAGGCCGCACCTGCTGGTGGTCGTCAACGGTAGTGAAGACGATGTATCCCTCGTGCGCGCAGCCCACCGAATGGCAGAGAGGCGCCTGGCCGTATGGCGAGCGGTCTATGTTGATAAGGGTGTCGACTCGCCCGAGCAGCAGCTAGCGGTTGAGAAGATATTTAGCCTGGTGACCCGGCTGGGAGGCGACCCACTTCGCTTGCAAGGACATAGCCAGCTAGACGAAGTGATCAACTACGCCCGCTCGATTAATGCCACCACAATTATGGTGGGCCGCGACGGCAAGCGCCGCTGGTGGCCGTGGTCGCGGCCGCTTGCCCAACGTTTGATCGCGCATACCGATGTCTTTGATATCGTGGTAGTGGCTCAGGGGAGCGTGAAGCAAGGTATGCGTAAGCAGCAGCCTGGCTGGAGAGTGCGTCCACCCCAGCTACTCGCCACCAGCTTGGCGGTGATGGCCTCATTGGGAATCGCCCACCTGCTAGAACCTTGGCTGGAGCTTGCCAATCTGTCGCTGGTGTTTTTAGCCGCCGTGCTGTTCAGCGCTATCTGGGCGGGCACCGCTATGGCCATGTTCAGTGCCGTGGTGGGCTTTTTGGTGTTTAACTTCTTCTTTACCGAGCCGCGTTTGACCTTTGCCATGGTGGAACGGGGGCAACTGTTGACGGTGGTGTTCTTCTTTTTGGTAGCGCTAGTGGTGGGGCAACTGGCGGGTCGTGGACGCCAGCGCTTAGTCGCACTGCGGGCCAGCCGCGACCAGACTCAGCTTCTGCTGCGCTACGCCGAGCAGCTTTCTACCGCCACCGACAGTGCCAGCGCCGCCAAAGTGGGTGTCGATACGCTGGTGCAGTGTTTTGAAGTCCCCGTTATCTTTATTGAAACGGCGGAAAGCGCTAGTGAGGTGCAAGTGGTCTACGCGCTACCGGATGCCGAGCGTTTGGACATGACCGCCAAGCAGGCAGCGGTATGGAGTTGGCAGCACCAAAAACCGAGCGGTCAGGGCACACAAACATTGAGCCAGCAGGCGTGGCGCTTACTTCCGCTCGCGGTGCAGGGAGAGCAAGTAGGGATGCTGGCGCTCAAACTGTCGGCCAGTCCAAAGGCACTCAACCATGAGCGTGAGTCGCTAATTGACACTCTGGTGCGCCAACTCAGTATGGCCCTGGAGCGCACACGATTAGTGGCCGAATTGAATACCACACGTGTGTCCGAAGAGAACGAGCGCTTACGCTCCGCGTTACTCTCGTCGGTCTCTCATGACCTGCGCACGCCGCTGTCATCTATCATTGGCGCCACCAGCTCACTGATTGAGCTAAAACCCCAGCTCAGTGAAGACGATCAGCGCGAGCTGCTAGACGGCATATTATCCGAGAGCGAGCGGCTCAACCGCTATATTCAAAACCTGCTCGATATGACGCGGCTGGGGCACGGCACGCTGAAAATAGAGCGTGACTGGGTGTCGTTTGACGACGTCATCAACTCAGCGCTAAAGCGACTGGGGCAATCGCTGAAACACGTCGTGGTACGGAAACAGTGGCCTACTACGTTGCCGCTGTTGTACGTTCATCCCGCGCTGGTGGAGCAGGCGCTGGTTAACGTGCTGGATAACGCCCAGCGCTTCTCGCCACCCGGTGGCGAGCTACTGATTAAGGCCCACCTGAATGAAGGTGATCCAGCCACATTGGTAATCACCATTGAAGACCAAGGCCCAGGGATTTCCCCCGAGCTGCGCGAGCAGGTATTTGATATGTTTTACAGCGGCGGCGACGGTGATCGCAGCGCCCATGGCAGTGGCCTCGGTTTGGCCATTTGTCGTGGCATGATTGGTGCCCACGGCGGCACGATCAACGCTGACACAGGCGAAAATGGCCGAGGCACCGCTATTGTCATTACGCTGCCACTGTTAGGTGCAGATATGAGGAAGATGGATGAAGAATGAGGGTAACGGGCGCATTCTGATTGTTGACGACGAACAGCAAATTCGGCGTTTTCTGCGTATCAGCCTAGCCTCCCAAGGCTACGGTGTGCTGGAGGCAGAGAACGGTGAGCAGGCCTTGGCAGCGGTATATACCCAATCGCCCGACGTGGTGCTGCTTGATTTGGGCCTACCCGATATGGATGGCCACGAGGTGCTGCAGGGGATCCGTGAGCAAAGCGCTGTGCCGGTAATTGTAGTATCCGTGCGGGATCGGGAGGAGGAGCAAGTCTTATCGCTGGATAACGGCGCCAATGATTACGTTACCAAACCCTTCGGCATCCAAGAGCTGCTTGCCCGCATCAGGGCCGTCCAGCGTCAGTCGCAGCAAGCCAGGGGAGAGGTGGCCGCTAGCTACTATGTTAGCCAGGGGCTGGTGATCGATCTTGAGTTAAGGCAGGTTTTTCTGCACCAGGAACGTGTACATTTGACCCGCAAAGAGTTCGCCGTGCTGGCCCGTCTTTGCCGCTATGCCGGGCGCGTCGTTACTCAGACCCAGTTGCTCAAAGAAGTATGGGGGCCGACCCATGTAGACGACACCCATTACCTGCGTATTGTGGTCAGCCGCCTGCGCCAAAAGCTCGGCGATGACCCCCAAACACCAGTGCTACTTCAAACAGAAGCCGGGGTCGGCTATCGGCTGTTGGTAGAGCCAGCGCAGCGACCTGCAACGTCCTAGGTACCTGAAAAAAACAATAGTGATCTGAAGGCATGGTACCTGAAAAAAACAATAGTGATCTGAAGGCATTAGCGGCGCCAAAACATCGGCGTCATCAGTACCACCACCGTCAAAATTTCCAGGCGGCCCATCAACATACCGATACACAGCAGCCATTTCGCCGCTTCCGGTAGCGACGTAAAGTTTCCTGCCGGGCCAATAATATCGCCCAGGCCGGGGCCGACGTTGGCCACCGCAGTGGCTGCACCAGAAATAGCGGTAACTAAATCCAGCCCAAGTGCTGAAAGGCCAAGGGCCAGTGCCGCAATAGTAATAAAGAAGAAGAACGAGAAGGCCACCACGCTTCTGGAAATATCGCTGGTGACCGGCTGTTGGTTGTAGCGAGTAGTAAACACGCCGTTGGCATGAATGAGATAACGCAGTTGGTTGAGCAGCATCAGCATGGCAATTTGAAAGCGGAAGATCTTCATGCCACCACTGGTAGAGCCACTACAGCCGCCCACAAAAGTGAGGTAGAAAAAAGCAGTCACCGGTAACGCGCCCCATAGGGTGTAATCGTCGGAGGCGTAGCCAGTGGTGGTGACCACTGAAATCACGTTAAAAGTGACGTGGGTAAGGGAAACAAACCAATCATCGCCTTGCAGCACCCGCCACCCGCTAAGCACCACTATCGCGGCCAGTAGCAGCTTTAGAAGTCCGAGGACTTGCTGATCTTTCCACAGTGCGTTGCGCGATG
This sequence comes from Vreelandella glaciei, assembly GCF_013415125.1. Taxonomy (GTDB): domain Bacteria; phylum Pseudomonadota; class Gammaproteobacteria; order Pseudomonadales; family Halomonadaceae; genus Vreelandella; species Vreelandella glaciei. The sequence goes on from NZ_JACCDE010000025.1 coordinate 84,839, forward strand.
TACGAATAAAACGGATATATAAAACAAACGGCAGCGCCCCGCTTAGCATAAAAAAGCTGCCCATCCACAGCAGCCAAGGCTGCTCGGCGTATGCACCAAAGGAGGCGTCTGAGTTGGCAAAACCACCGGTAGCCAGGGACGTCATGCCGTGCACAACGGCGTCAAGCGGCAGCATTCCCCCCGCCCAATAACTCACCATGGCCGCAAACGTTAGGGCTACATAAATACTGAGCGTCGCTTTAGCAATGCCGCCTGTGCGGGGCATAACTTTATCCGACCAGTCGGAAGATTCGGTATGAAATAACCGCATACCGCCCACTTTCAGAAACGGCAGAATGGCAATACCCATGACGATGATGCCAATGCCGCCCATCCACTGCATTAAGCCGCGCCATAGCTTCAATCCGTCGGATAAATGCTCAATCCCCACCATCACCGTCGAACCGGTAGTGGTAATGGCGGAGACGGATTCAAATACGGCATTGGTCACACTGAGCTGCGGTGCGCCTAAAATCAGCGGTAGGCTCGCAAAGCCTGTGATGCTTGCCCAACTGGCTGCTGTGAGCACAAACATTTGCCAGGGCTTTAATCCTGAATTCAACTAATAAGTGCAGCACCTGCGGTTTCTAGCGCTCCTGAGTATTCACCTAAGAACACCTGGGCTGGGGTTCGGTATCCCAGCCGCTTTCTTGGTCTATCGTTTAGCT
>NZ_JACCDE010000026.1 GCF_013415125.1 Vreelandella glaciei
CTGGCGCGGAACTTGACGTTGGGCATGGCACTGTCTGGGTGAATGGCGATATTCGCTATATTGCCATGCAGTTCAGTAGGTTAGAAGCATTCCTGGGGGCCGGTCTCACGGATTCAGGAAGCACTATGTTTTGAGGGTAATCAATCTATTAAGGAGGATGAGGATAAGTTCACTAGGATAGGTGCTTATTTTCTCTAAGTGCATAATTTTATTAACGTATTAGGTATTAACCGTCGTAGCGTTAATGAGGTGCACTCGATAGATTCGCAGTGACGCTGATTGTGTTTCACCACGGATGCTGACAAGTGAGACGACAAGGAGGAAGTGACAGATGACCGATCAAGGAAAGCAGCCCAATCCAGGCGCACCCAACCAGACAAGCCACTCAACGGAGTCGCTCAAACAGCAAGGACGCGATACCGCACATGAGGTGAGTGATGCGGCCCATCATCAAGCTGAAAGCTATTTTAATCAACAGCGCGATACTGCTGCAGATCAGTCCCACAAGCTAACCGGCGTTCTACAAAAGATGGCCGACGAGTTTGATAATCAGCAGCAGCCTTATTTTTCTAAACAAGCACGAAAGTTTGCTGACACCACTGAGCGCTTTTCGCATAGTTTGCGGGATAAAGATTTACACACCGTCTGCAATGAAGCGAAGAGTTTTAGCCGCCGCGAACCCGCGCTGTTTATAGGTGGTGTTATTGCCGCTGGTTTCTTGGCTTCCCGCTTTCTGCGTAGTTCTGGCCAGCACTCGCATAGTGACGATTCGCACTCACGTTATTCAAATACCACCGACGAGCGCGCAACGGGTCTTCCGATGCAGGAAAACGTACCTGCCGGGCAGGCGTCACCAGTTAGCCAATCATCAAGTCTTTCAGGCAGCTCCGTTGCCGGTAATGGAGCACTAGGTTCATCGGGTCGAGAAAATGGAATGCCCTAACGTAAGGGCCAGGGAGGCACAGAATGGATTCGGATAACAAACCCACGTCGCAAAGTTCATCGGTCGGTACGCTACTGTCGACGGTGATGCAGGAAATTAGCTCGCTGGTGCGCAACGAAGCCGCGCTCGCCAAGACCGAGATGGCCGAGAAAACCCATCAAGCAATGGGCGCCATTGCTTCGATTGCGATGGCCGGTGCGGTACTGATGGGCGGCTTTTTAACCCTGTTGGCAGCGTTAGTCTTTCTGCTTAATGAGGTGCTTCCGCCCGAGACCACACCGTGGCTCTCTGCGTTGATTGTCGGCGTCGTTGTGTCGGTTATCGGTGTGATGATGCTTAAAGCGGGCCAGAAGAAACTGCAGGCGCGTAATTTGATGCCCAGCCGTACGATGCATAGTTTGCAAAGCGACAAAACAACGGCGAAACAGCATCAGCACAACGTCAAGGAGGAGTTGAAATGACGGATCATGATCATCAGCGCAGTCCCGAAGAGATTGAAAAGGATATCAATCAATCGCGCGAGCGCCTTGATTCTACCCTGCATGAAATCGAAGAGCGCTTCTCTCCTCAGCAGCTGTTGAATACCTCCTATGAGTATATTCGCCATGGAGGCGCTAACGAATTCGTGTCTAATTTAGGCACCACCATTAAGCAGAACCCGCTGCCGTTTCTGGTCACCACTGCCGGTCTTGGCTGGTTAATGCTGGCCCAGCGTCACCCAAATGAGCCACACCACAAGCAGCAGTACGCGTCTGATATCGACCAGCGCTTTTACACCGGCGGGCAGTCTTCATCGGGCACTAGCGGCTCCCATGGCGCGCCAGGTATACCCGTGCATGAAGGCACGCATCCCAACGCTGGAACCCCCACCTACAGCGGTGGTTCAGAAAGCCATAGCGATGGTCAAGGCCGTATGAGCCGGGCGAAAGAAGGTGCCAACAGCATGAAAGACGGTGCCAAAGGCAAAGCCCAACACTTAGGCGAAAAAGCCAAGCACACCGCACAGCAATGGGGCAGTAAGGCTCACCAAATGGGGGATAATATGCGCAATTCTTCATCCCATCTTCAGCACAGTGCTCACGATCGCATGCACGATATGGAGCATCGTGCTCACCAGTCCGTGAGCCAAGCCTCCGATTTTATCCAGGACCATCCGCTAGTGGTCGGCGCACTCGGATTTGCGCTGGGTGCCGCCTTAGGCGGTATTTTCCCCGCCACCAAGAAAGAGGATGAGTACATGGGTGAGTATCGCGACCGCGTTATGCATAAGGCCGCCGAAACCGGGCAAGCGCAAGCGGATAAGGCTCAGCATACTGTTCATGAAAAAGCGGAATCCGCCCATGAAAAAGCCGAATCTGCTTCTGCTAAAGGTGATTCCCATCGCGCTAACGATGCGAATGTAAATGCCCCGCAGCATCAGGAGGCGGGAGTTGCAGGCTCACCCACCCCAACGCCCACAACTGAGCGCTCTGCACCTGAGAGCTATGGCCAGAAACATGAGCACCAAAAGCATGACCACCAGAAACATAGCCAGGGCTTGGCGGGGTCGAGCACACCCTCCGGCAACACCCAAGGGTCGGGGACTAACCACACGCCCTAACATTGCTGATGTGGCTGATAAAAAATGAGTGAAACCAGTGGCCGCTTAATGCGGCCACTGTTCTTTAGTAAGGACGGTTTAGTAAGAACGGTTTAGTAAGAACGGTTTAGCAAAGACAGTTTGGCAAGCACATTTGGCATAAAAAGCCAGCACAAAAAGCCGCTAACAACGCTAATCGATAGCGGCAAACCATAAGCGTTATTGGGATTACCAATATGGTCCTCTGAAAGCGTTTTTAAATATTCAACTATCTGTTTTTAAATGGATATTTTTAAAAAGATGATTGATTGGACGCCGCGCTGCTGCATTGCAAGTTAGTCAATAACCGCTACAGTAAAAGCAGCTTGGATAGGAGGCGAAATTATTAGCCTTCATTTTTGCGTTTATCATGCTATTCAAGGAGCCCGGTTGGCTGAGATAGCCAGGGCAATAAGGAAACCCAGACCCTCACCATAAGGAAAAAGCGATGACTCAAGCCTCCGAGCACGATAAAAAAGCGCCTAAAGACCGCGACGATCACCACGATGATGCCAATCCAATGCCGGATACCCATCACGTTAATACCGATTCCGACAGCCAGAAATCAAAGGATGACCAGAAAAAAGGTCACTAACGGCTGCACCAGGCACGGCGAATAACACTTGGCTGGGCCAGAGGCGCTACTGCTTGTAGCGCCTTTTTACTTTTCCCCTTAGCCTACCTTCCTAGCCAGATAACGTCGGCATTCGCCTATTGATCACTCCCCTTGAGGTGAGCGCCGGGGTAGCGTATTCGAGTAGGTTTTAAGCTGTAAGTGGTGGTCATCCGCGTGCTGCAAGGCGTCTAGTGCGGTAGGGCGGTCGCGTTCGGCAAGTAGCGTGCAGAGAACTTCCGAAATGGCTAAGGCGGGGGTCAGGGTATGAAAGAAGCTATAGCTCTCCGTAGGGCAGTAAATCGTCTGCTCGGAAATGCCTGCCAGCGGTGATACTTCGCTGTCGGTGATCGACAGAATCGCCAAGCCCTTATCTTTTGCCAATTGCGCCAGCGCTAGCGAATCCACGGTATACGGTTTGATGGATACGATAAGCACCACCTCATCAGATTTGGCGCGCATTAGCGCGTCGCCCCCGGTGCCCGCTGGGCCATCAAGGTGGACAGAGCGCTCGCCGAGCAGCGACATAACATAATGAAAATGCCAGGCCACCACATGGCTGGAGCGTAAGCCGAGGACATACACTTTGTTCGCCGCCGCTAACCTATCGGCCATGGCGGTTATGCGTTTCAGGGTCTCCGGCGCACAAAGTGTTGTTAGTTGTACGCTTAACCCGTGCAGCATCTGATGGGCAATATCGCTTTCCGTCGTACCAGCGGCTGCTGTGGGGTGTTGGCGCACCTTGGCAGCGAAACCGTCGCTTTTTCGGCGCAATGTTTCTGCGTAGTAGGTACGGATATCATTGTAGCCTTGAAACCCCAATACCTTGGCCAGCCGTGTCATGGTGGCCGGCTGTACCGCCGCATGGCGCGCTAATTCACGCATCGACACCAGCGCCACCTCTTCCGGGTGCTCAAGTAAGTAGCGCGCTGCCTGTTGAAGCTGGGCAGACAGCGTATCGAACTGCGCAATGATCTGATCTCTTAGCGGGTCGCTTTTTGACATATTGCTTTGCCTCTTAGCACGGCGTGGGCATGGGGTAAGTTGAATCGTAACAATGATTCATTTGTTTTAATATAAAATAATATGATTTGATTGTTGCATTATCTCGTCAGGTCGTGCCACTCTTATGCCGATATAGCCGTATATAAAGATCGTCGTATGTCGAGATGATCGGGTTCTAGGTATTTTAAAGGGAAGCTTCCATGACGCGACTTCTTCATCGCAGTATTGGGCAGGCGCTGCCGCGCGCTGCCTCTGCGCGGGGCGTTTATATCACCGATACTGAGGGGCGCCAGTACCTAGACGGGTCGGGAGGGGCGGCTGTGACCAGCGTGGGGCACGCTCACCCGGAAGTGCTGGCGGCCATGCGCGATCAAATCGATAACCTCTGCTACGCGCATACCGGTTTTTTCACCACGGACGCCGCAGAAGCGCTAGCGGAGAAGCTAGTGGATTTGGCGCCTGAGCCGTTAAACCATGTCTACCTGGTATCGGGTGGGTCGGAGGCCGTTGAAGCGGCTTTAAAAATGGCGCGCCAGTATTACGTGGAAGTGGGGGAGCCTCAGCGGTGCCACATTATTGCCAGGCGCCAGAGCTATCACGGCAACACGATTGGTGCATTAGCCACGGGGGGCAATGCCATGCGGCGCCAGCAGTTTCAGCCCCTGCTACCCGAGACCCACCACGTCTCGCCCTGCTACGCCTACCGTGATAAGGGCAACGACGAGACGCCAGAGGCGTATGCCGCTCGGTTGGCAGACGAACTTGACGCCAAAATACGTGAACTGGGTCCTGAAAGCGTGATGGCGTTTGTGGCCGAACCGGTGGTCGGCGCCACCTTGGGCGCAGTGGCCGCGGAGGCGGATTACTTCAAACGTATCCGCAAGATTTGTGACCAGTATGGCGTGTTGCTGATTCTCGACGAAGTGATGTGCGGCATGGGGCGGACAGGAACGATGTTCGCCTGCGAGCAGGAAGGCATAACGCCCGACATTATCACCATCGCTAAAGGCCTGGGCGGCGGCTATCAGCCGATTGGGGCGGTGATGCTGTCGTCGGCTATTTTTGATAGCTTCGCCAACGGCTCCGGCCTTTTTCAACATGGGCATACGTACTTGGGGCATCCGGTCGCTGCCGCCGCCGCCAATAAAGTAGTGGAGATTATTGCCCGGCCAGCAACGCTGGCCAACGTGAACGCCATGGGGGCGCGATTACAAAGCGGCCTCGAAGCGGCGCTGGGCGAGTCCCCCTATGTGGGCGACATTCGGGGAAGGGGGCTGTTCCGCGGCATCGAACTGGTTGCCGATCGAGCGCAAAAGACCCCCTTTGATCCTGCCCGAAAAATCCACGCCAAGATCAAACGCCAAGCAATGGCACGAGGGCTGATCAGCTACCCAATGGGAGGCACGATTGGCGGTGTCTATGGGGACCACGTGTTATTAGCCCCGCCGTATACCATTGAACCTGCCGAGATTGATCTACTGATCGAACGCATTGCCCAGGCCATTGACGCCGCGATAGCTGAATGACCCGATAAGGAATTCTCCGATGAAACCATCTCCCTGCTTACCGATTGCTGACGCTGACTGGCCCGATGACATCGCGGAGCTGCGCGAAGGATTTGCTGGCGCTCTTAACGTCTACCGCACCATGGCGCATCATCCGGCGCTGCTGACCGCGTGGGCGCCTTTTCGTCAGCATGTGGTGAAGGAGAATGCGCTAGGCCCAGAGCTGACCGAAGTGGTGATTCTCCGCGCTGGGTTTCGTCTAGCGTCCGCTTACGAGTGGGCGCACCACGTTAGCCGAGCGCTGGCGTTGGGGTTTTCCGAAGCGCGTATTAACGCTATTCGCGGCGTGCCACAACGGAGTACGGGCGTAGACGGTTTGATCATCGACGCGGTAGATGCATTGCTGGACCAGCACCGCCTGAGCAAGACGCAGGAAGCAGCGCTGGCGGAAGCGATAGGCCGGAAAGCCGTCATTGATCTCATCGCGATGGTCGGCTTTTATTCCGTACTGGGCTATTTACTCAAGACCTATGACACCCCGATTGACGACGCTATTCAAAAGGAGGCGCAGGAAAACCCAGCGCTGTTTTCGATCACGGCACCTTAGCGTAGTACTTAGCGTAGTACCTTTGCGTAGTACGTTAGCGTAGTAACGGTCTTGAGCAGCCGCTTGCGTTGGTATTCACCAGCGCAGCGCTACTTAAAGCGCCGCTTTACCTCGACATTCAGCCTGCCTTCGCCCAGGCGCAGCTTGAGCTTCTGGCCGGGCTGGGTATCTTCCGCGCGCCGTATGACTTGTCCCTGCTCATCCTGAGCAATCGCATAGCCCCGCCCCAATACGGCCAGCGGGCTGACTGCATTGAGCTCCCGTGCAGCACTGGTTAATCGCGCCTGTCGACTTTCGAGCTGGCGCTGCATAGCCGCACCCAAGCGCCGATGTAGTTGGCTTACCCGCTCGCTTTCCGCACGATGCAACCGCGTCATATCCTGGCTGGCTAAGCGTCTATTCAACTGCGCTACCTGGGCTTTCTGCTGAGTCAGCGTTTGCTGCATGGCACGATTTAAGCGCTGATCAAGGGCAGTTAAGTGCTGGCGCTGGCGGTTGAGCTGCTCGCCGGGGTGACGCAGCTTGGCGCGTAATGTATCTAACCGCTGGCTGTCGCGCTCTAACCGTGCCTGCATGGCCCGCTGCAGGCGGCTGTGTTGATGCTCCAGCTGGCGCTTGAGGGTGTTCTGATCCGGCACTAATCGTTCGGCGGCGGCCGATGGGGTGGGCGCGCGCATATCCGCGGCGAAATCCGCCAGGGTAACATCCACCTCGTGACCCACCGCCGACATCACCGGTAGCCGGGAGTGAAAAATCGCCCGCGCCAAGTGCTCGTTATTAAACGCCCAGAGGTCTTCCAGGCTACCGCCGCCGCGAGTGATCAAGATCACATCGCGCTCTGGGTCTAATCGCGCCTGACGGTTAAGCAATGCCAGCGCCGATATCATCGCAGGGGCCGCTTCTGCGCCCTGTACCGGCACCGGAATCAGCGTCACATCCGCCAATGGCCAGCGGGCTTCCAGCACCGCCAGCACATCGCGAATGGCCGCCCCGGTGGCGGAGCTCAATATCAGCAGCTTGCGGGGCGGGAAGGGCAGTGGCCGGGCGTTGGCAAACACGCCTTCGCCTTCCAACTGCGCTTTCAAGCGCTCAAAGGCCGCCAGCAGTTCTCCCAGGCCCGCCGCCTGCACAGCATCGGCAATTAGCTGGTAATCGCCCCGCGGCTCGAACAGCGACACCCGCCCGCGCAGCTTGACCTGATCGCCATCGCGCATCGGCGCCGAGACAAACCGCGCCCGCTGACGAAACAGCGCGCAACGGATCTGCGCCCGGTCATCCTTCAACGTGAAATAGACATGCCCCGACGCCGGGCGGGAAACGTTAGAGAGCTCGCCCTCCACCCACACCTCGCCCACATCGCGTTCAAGGGTTTGCTTGGCGCGCTGGTTGAGTTGGCTGACGGTGAGGGTTTGGGAGGTTGTTTGGGTCATGGCAGCTGTCTGAGTGGGAGGTACTGTATGTAGAGGTAGCCTAGCATCAAATAACAGCTGCCATCGAATAGAGCGGGACAAGTGTGCTGCCTCGCCCTAGTTCTGTGCTAGCGATGCTGAGCACGTCGGCGTATCCACTCACCTGGAAAGGTTAGCAACAGGCAGCAACACATCATCAGCAGCGCGAGAAGAGCTACGGACGCCATATCAGACCCCGCGTCGGAAATATTGCTATAAAGCAGTAGTGGCAGCAGGTTGATCTGTGAACCGGTAAGCGCCAGAGCGGTACCATAGGCGCCGAAGGCAACGGCTGCGCATAGGCTCCATGAGGAGACTAACGCGGGCATTAACGGCGGTAGGTAAACGTCACGAATCTGCTGCCAACGAGTGGCGCCAAAGCTTTCGGCCATCACTAACTGGCGGCGGTTGAGCCCTTGTACCACTGGCAGCATCACCAGAACCACGCGGGGTACCAAGAAGTAGGCATACACGAATACCAGTCCTTGAGGGGTATACACAAAGCGGCCAAACCACGCGGGGTCAACCCCAATCAATGCCAGGGACAGAGTGATAAAGCCCGCTCGCCCCAATAGCAGGATAAAGCCATACGCCACAATCAGGCCGCTGAACACCAGCGGGAGCGAGACCAGCCAAAGCAGGAAAAAGCGCCTGCGCGCTGGCTGGTGGTAAAGAAACTCGGCAATCACAACGCCGACGACGACCGAGAACAGCGCGGTGCTGGCGGATAAGGCGACGCTCGTCATCAGGCTTTTAAGCACCAGCCCCTCACTGAGCAGACGGGCACCGGTGGTGATAGGCGAGTCAAGTGCTGCGATGACCAGGAGCGCCAGCGGCACAATAAAAAACAGCGTATAGATAATGCCGCTGGGTAGAACCAGCGGCAAAACAGTAAAAAAGCGCAGACGAGGCATGGCGTGGCCTTATTGATTAAGGACGTGCTGAGTCCACTGGTGGCTTAGATCAGCGCTAATGCTCGACGCTTTTTGTACATCCAGCGGGCGAATCTGCGGCGCGTCAACCAGTGTGTCGGGCAGCTCGATATCCCCGTTGACAGGGCGAACAAATCCTTCCGCAAAGGTACGCTGGCCTTCGTCCGACATCACATAGTTCAGCCACAACCGTCCGGCATTAGGGTTCGGGCCGTTCTTAACCAGCGAAATAGCATACGGCGCTGCCACTGAAGCCTCTTCGGGGATCACCACCGCAGCGTTGTCGCCCATGCCATCGGTAATGCTGGCTTTTAGACCGTCGTTTTCATAGCCGATCCAGATAGGAATTTCACCGCGCACGAACTGCGCATAGGGCGTGGTACCAACCACACGGGCAACATTGCCGTTGCGGCTCAATTCCGCAAGATAATCGATGCCCGGCGTTAAGTTATCGAGATCGCCCCCCATCGCATAATTGGCCGCCAGGGTGAGGACTTGGCCTTGCCCGGTCGAGCGCGGGTCAAGGTACACAATGCTGTTACGGTACTGCTCATCGAGCAGGTCTTCCCAGCTTTGCGGCACTTCATCAACTAACTGGGTATTAACGATAAAGGCCACGTTCAAAGAGTGAATCGTGAACCACTCACCCGCGTCTGCTTTGAAGACATCTGGAATGCTATCGAAATTGATGGGGGTAAAGGGGCTTAACAGCTCTTTCTCATGCGCATTAATGGCGGAAGAAGCGTAGTAGTAGGCGGTATCGGCCTGGGGGCGGTTGCGGGCCTGCTCCAAAGCAACCACGGTGGCACCCGAGCCCAGGTCGTTAAAAACAATTTGAACACCCGGGTAGCGTTCCGTGAAACGATTGAACTGGCTTTGCCAGTTAGCCCAGGTCGGGCCGGTATCAAACGATACAATCAGCCCTTCTTCCTGGGCAGCTTCGTAGAGTTCCTGTTCGCCATCGTAGAGCTCAGCGTCAAGCGTGTTGGCCGCATACGCCGATAAAGGCAGCAGGCTAAGGGCGGAGAGTAGGCAATAAGCGAAAGCGCGTTGCATGATGGTACCTCAGCGGTTGAAGAGATGAATGTGAGTGGGGGGGAGCGCCACGTGAGTGATGTGATCCGGCGTTGACGCCGACTCAAGCGACAACGTGGTAGTGCCGCAGAGAAGGTAGTGACGTTGCTGGGCGCCCAGAAACTGCCGCTCGACCAGCGTGGTGGGCACCCGGTTAACGATATCGCTAACCGGGTTGGCAATAATGGCTTCGGGACGAATCATGGCGCGCACGGTTTGCCCCACTGTAAAGGCGTGTGGTGTCACTTCCAGGATGCCCAGGTCGGCGGTTTGAATGCGCTGCGAATTGATTACCTGAGCGTCGATAAAGTTAGTACGACCAATGAAACGTGCTACGGCTTCACTCACAGGCTGCGTGTAAAGCTGGTGGGGCGCGCTGTGTTGAAGGAGTTCGCCCTGCTCAAGTACGGCGACGTGATCGCCCAGCATCAGCGCCTCTTCCTGATCATGGGTGATCATCAGCGTGGTGACGCCGAATTGACGCTGTATATGCTTGAGCTCCTGGCGCATCGACTCGCGGCGGGAGGCGTCGAGCGCCGAAAACGGTTCATCGAGCAGAAGGGCGCGGGGCTCGAATACCAGCGCCCGGGCAATGGCCACGCGCTGCTGCTGGCCGCCGGAAAGCTGGGAAGGGTAGTAATGTTCCAACGCCTCAAGACCTACATCATGGAGGATCTTGCGGGCGCGTCGGTGGCGCTCTACTTGCCGAACACCTTTCACCTTAAGCGGGTAGGCGACGTTGCCAAGCACCGTCATATGATTGAAGAGCACATAATCCTGCAGCACGATTCCCAGTCCGCGCTCGCCGCAAGAGAGTTGGGTAACATCTTGATGATCAAGCAGAACGCGCCCTTGAAGCGGGGTGAGAAAGCCCGCGATAAGCTGTAAAAGCGTACTTTTTCCCGATCCGCTGGCACCCACCACCACAAGAAATTCGCCCGTTTCTACCTGCAGGTTGATGTCGTGAACACCCACGCTGCTATGGGGGTAGTGGAACTGGATGTTTTCTAGCGCAATCATTGCGGTAACTCCCGGGAAGAGGATCGGCCCAGCCGCCACTGCACCAGGGTGGAAAACAGCGAGAACAGCAGTGCGAGAGAGAGCAGGAAAAGCGTTGCGGCACAGGCGAAGCCCGTGGTGCGGTAAAACGCTTGGATCAACACCACCGGGTAGGGCTGGGTCATAAAACCTGAAATCAGGTTGCTCAGCTCAAACTCGCCAATCGACAGCGCGGCAACCGTTAAGCTGCCGGTGAATACCGAGCGATATACCAGTGGCAAATAGAGGTGCACAAAACGTTGCCACTCGGCTGCCCCCAGGGACTGGGCCATGCGTTCATAGGCCTTGAGTGGAGAGGCCTCTATATCGGCATAGACGGTGTAGAAAAGGTAGGGGAAGGTAACCACCACATGGCCTGCTACCAGCAGCCAGGGGCTACCCAGCCAGGGCAGCATGGCGGTACTAAAAGCCAAAATGAAAGCAAAGCCGATGACCAATTGGGGAACGGCTACGGGCAGCATGACCAAAAGACGCGTGATGCTCTGAGCCACAGCAGGGAATTTAAGCGTTACGCCATATACCAGCGGTACGACTAATAATATATTGATCAGACAGGTGGTTAAGGCCAGTTTGAGCGTCGTCAACATGGCGTTTCGATAGGTGGTTTCTTCCCATACGCTGATAAACCAACGCCAAGTTAACCCCTCAGGTAGCAGCGTGTTGCTCCACTGGTCGCCGAAAGCGCCTACGAGCAGTAGGACGATAGGGGCCAACAAGTAAACCAAGTAACCATAAGTGATCAGTCGCATGTCGGGCCCCTAACCATGGTTAAATATAAATGACCATAATGTAATATTTTGATCGTTTGTTGATATGTTCATGATGGTTGTGTGACTCCCCATAGGTGGGCAGCCGTGAGGTGCAGGGCTTCCTCTACGCTGCTGACAGGTGTAATGCCTTCAGCAGTGGGGGCGTCCGGGAAGGTGAGTACAGGCTTATTAAAATGACGACCAAAGGCTACCTCGGTATGGGTGCCCAAGCTTCCGCCAACGGCGATCAGCAGCACGCTGGCTCGGGCGATAAGCACATTGCGTGCCTCGCCCAAGCCGCTGGCAATAGGCAGGGTGACCCAGGGGTTGGCAGCCTCTGCGTGGGTATCGGGTAGCAGGCCGATGACCTCGCCTCCCTGGAGTGCGGCACCCTTGCTGGCCGCTTCCATAACACCGCTCCGGCCACCGCATAACAGCGGAATGCCCAGCTCGGCCAGCCCCGAGCCTAAGGCATAGGCTATTTCAAGCTGTTGCTGAGTGGCCTCGCGGGGACCAATAACGCCCACCGGAGGCCGCTGCATCGGCGTATTGCTGTGCTTCAGCGCAATCAGCGCTTCGTGAGGCAGGCAGGGAGATTGCAGTACGGCTGGCCAGTCGGCCTCGCCAAGCGGGCGCATTTTTGGCGACAGAGGCTCACCTGCGCGGGTCATGATACGCTGGCATTCATCAAGATAAATTTGTAATGTCTGAGTCATGTTTTGATCAAAATGTAAGAATTTGATCGTTATGGTCGCGCCGCGCTGTGTCAATTTGATGACATACACGTTAATGCCGAACTTTTTATTAAAGGATTGTTGGTTACCGATGACAGACCTAGCGCATTTGAACCCACGCCATCGCGAGTTAATTGCCTTGGTTGAATTACATGGGCATGCCTCGATCGAATTTCTTGCCCAGCGGCTCAACTGTTCCGCACAAACGGTGCGGCGCGACATTCGTAAATTGTGTGACGCTAACGTACTCCAGCGTTTTCGGGGCGGGGCTCGGATCGAAAAACCCCAGGTTAGGCTTGGCTACGCCACCAAACAGGATTCGCAGCAGGTAGAGAAGGGGCGTATGGCGACCCTAGCGGTATCGCAGTTGCAGGAAGGCGAGGCGCTGTTTCTGGATACGGGCACAACCTGCGATCACGTTGCACGCGAGCTACTGAACTACCGTAAAAGGCTGCACGTGGTCACTCATAACCTAACGGCTGCGCTGGCGCTCGCTGTCCAGCATCAGTTGTTCGATATTCATGTGGTGGGCGGAAAGGTGGCGGGGCGGGATGGGGCGCTGACTGGGTCGCGCACCATTAAAGAGCTGGCCAGCTATCGGCTGGATGTGGCGATGATTGCCGTTTCAGGCATAGATGCAGAGGGTTACCTGCTCGACTTCGATAGTGAAAAAATAGAAGTAAAACAAACCATGATGCGCCACGCTGGCCGTAAAGTGCTGCTTATGGGGTCAGCGAAATTATGCCAGCGCGGTATCCAACGTGTTGCTCATCTTGATGAGTTTGATCAAGTGATTTGTGATCTACCTGCACCCGAAGAAATCCAAACGCTCATGACCTACCCCGAACGTTGGCAAGAAGCTTTATAGGCTCGCTGACGAAACAGCGCCCAGCGAATCTGCGCCCGGTCATTCTTCAACGTGAAATAGACATGCCCCGGTGCCGGGCGGGAAACATTAGAGAGATCACCCTCCACTCACACCTCGCCCACATCGCGCTCAAGGGGCTGCTAGGCGCGCTGGTTGAGTTGGCTGACGGCTGTCTCTTATTTGTGCGTGTCTGGAAAGGCTTCATTCAACCATTTGATGAAGTTACGCTTGGCCTTAAATTCATTACGTAACTGCGTCAGCATGTGCGCAAAAGCGGTGTATTGAGCTGGCGTTTCCAGGCTCTTTTTCAGCTCTTTCAGCAATGCGATGCCTTGGCGATATCCCTGCTTGTTGGTTTGTTCCACATACAGCCGTACCAACCGCAGATACAGCGGTAGGCGTGCGTCAGGAGATGGTAAGGCTTTGGCCAATTGGTACAGCAAGTGCGCTGATACTGGGTGCTCAGTGCACAATGCTTGGGCATCGTCCAAACGTCCCTCGTGCAAGTAAATTTCCAATAAGCTGTCTTTTGCCTGTTGTGATTGGTAGAAGGGCATCTTCTTCGACGGCTGGGTGATGCATTTTAATAGCCAGTCACAGGCGCGTTGGCGATAATCGACGACTAGGTCATGCGCTTCCATTAGCGCCACGAGCTGCCGGTAATCCTCCAACTGCTGGGTGTGCTGGTAGATCCCCCACTGTTGCTCCGCCGCTGCGTCTGTTTCACCGCGATGCAGCTTAAGGCGTATCTCAAGCCGGTTGCGTTCAAGGCGCCAGTGATAGCCGTTTTGTTTCTCGCACTTAGCGGCATAGGTTAGCCACGCTTCTACCTGATCCCAGGCTTCATACTCAATACACTGCTCAGCGGCCTCTAAACAATCCTTCTCATCGCTGATGGTTTTCTGATACAGCGCCAATATAGTGGGTAGGTCTCCGGCGGCTTTAGCGCGTTTGAGCAAAGGATCACGCAGGCGAATCAAGCGGTAGCGATCCTCCCATTCCATGGTGGCCGCTTGGTTCGGCAGCGCATCCAGGGCTTGCTGCAGGCGCTCATGGTAAGCGTCTTGGCTCGCTTGGCTCAGCACATCCAAATAGGCATCGGGGATGGGCGGGTATCGATCCTCTTCCCCACCAAAAGATTTTTCATACAGATAGCCTGCTAGCTTGTCGGCAGGCCAATCGAGCCGTTGCACGGTCTGAATATGCAAAGTGTGTAAGAGGTGTTCGCAGTGGAAACGGAAGCCGCCGGAGTCATCAATGGTTTCCAGCGCCTTATCCATACGCGCGAGTGCGTAGTCCACCAACGCCAAACTTTGCTCTGCAGTCAACTGCGGCACTTGTTCGGCCAGCTGTTCAATAACGGCTTCTGCCTTGCTGAAATAGTGGCTCACTTGAGAATAGCGGAACAACCCGCGATTGATGGGAAGCGCAGCAGTGATGCGTTTTTTCAGCGCCTTGTGATCCAGCACGCCAAGTGCAGCATCCGCTTTCAGCGACCACTGTTGATGCAGTACTGGGTCATTTTCAATAAGCGATAGCAGCGCCTCGACCAGCAAGGGTTTGTCTAACGACTCTAAGTAAGCGTGAATGCGATCTGAAGTGTCGCCCTCTACCAGCTGTACTTGTTTGGCTTGCTCGGCGCGGTACGCAAGGGCAACGGCAACGCAGTGCTTGCAGAAATCAATGCCTTCGGAGGCGGGGCAACTACACCCCCCGGTTAAGCCACGCTTGGTTAACTTCAATGCCACGTGATAAAGCTCGCTGCCCTCGACTTCAGCACTAATGATGGCACCGCTTTTATCCCAGTTGATCACCATGCCCTGTTGGTAATACTGAACCCCACGGGCAAAAGCCGCATCACCCGCCAGCATAGTCAGCTGTGAGTCTGAAATTAACGTCTCATCCATTGCTGCCACCTGACACTTCTGTAGAGCTAAATGACGTATAGGCTAACATTAACCGCAGGATGCTGACTGTCACGGCATATGCGCTAGCAGCGAGCCAAGCAGAAGCAGTGACGTAGAGTGGGGGCAGTGGCATTGCTGGGACACCCCTCAAAACGCTATAATAGGGGATTAACCTTTCACGCCCCACTTCCTCTCAATCAGGGTGTTGCCGCTATGCTACGTATGGCCCAAGAAGCACTAACGTTCGATGACGTACTCCTCGTTCCCGGCTTCTCCGATGTCCTCCCCAAGGATGTCAGCCTCAAAACCCGCCTGACCCGCACTCTCTCGCTCAATATTCCCTTGCTCTCTGCCGCGATGGACACCGTTACCGAAGCGCGTCTAGCGATTGCGATGGCCCAGGAAGGCGGCATCGGCATCATCCATAAGAGCATGGCCATGACCCAGCAAGCCGCTGAGGTGCGCAAGGTCAAAAAGCACGAAAGCGTGATTGTTAAAGACCCGGTCACCGTTAGCCCTAAAGCCAAGCTCGAAGACCTGCTCGCCATGGCCCGTGAAAATGGCTTCTCCGGCTTCCCTGTAGTGGAAGGTGAGACGCTAGTGGGTATTGTGACCGAGCGTGATATGCGCTTCCAGCCTAACCACGGCGACAGCGTAGCGGACATCATGACTCCCCGCGAGCGGCTGATTACCGTCAAGGAAGGCACCGATCTCGAAACCAGCAAAGCCAAGATGCGCGAACACCGCATCGAGAAAATGCTGATTGTGGATGACGAGTTCCACCTGCGTGGCCTGGTGACCTTCCAGGATATCGAAAAAGCCCGCACCTACCCAATGGCCGCCAAAGACAGCGATGGCCGTTTGTTGGTAGGTGCCGCCGTAGGCACTGGCCCGGAAACCCCTGATCGCGTCGCGGCACTGGTCGAAGCCGGAGTAGACGTGATTATCGTCGATACCGCCCACGGTCACTCTAAAGGCGTGATCGACCGCGTTCGCTGGATCAAAGAGAACTTCCCGGCCATTCAAGTGATTGGCGGTAACATCGCCACCGCCGCCGCGGCCCGTGCGCTGGCTGAAGCGGGCGCGGATGCCGTCAAAGTCGGTATCGGCCCTGGCTCAATCTGCACCACGCGTATCGTGGCAGGCGTAGGCGTACCGCAAATCACCGCGGTTTCCAACGTGGCCGAAGCGCTCAAAGAGTACGACATTCCGCTGATTGCCGATGGCGGCATCCGCTTCTCCGGTGACCTGGCCAAGGCGATTGCCGCTGGCGCCAGCGCCGTGATGGTCGGTGGCCTGCTGGCCGGTACTGAAGAAGCACCCGGCGAAGTCGAGCTTTACCAGGGCCGTACCTACAAAGCCTACCGCGGTATGGGCTCCATGGGCGCCATGTCGCAAAACCAGGGCAGCGCCGACCGCTACTTCCAGGATAAGAGCGAAGGCGCCGAGAAGCTGGTACCGGAAGGCATTGAAGGCCGCGTTCCCTATAAAGGCATGATGGGCGCTATTGTCCACCAGCTGATGGGTGGGCTGCGCGCTTCCATGGGCTACACCGGCTGCCGCGATATTCAGGAGATGCGCACCAAGCCGGAGTTTGTACAGATTACCGGCGCTGGCTTTAACGAATCCCACGTTCACAACGTGCAGATCACCAAAGAAGCTCCCAACTATCGGGTGAGCTAACCAGCGTAGTTAGTTAAAACGGCGGCGGGCACAACAGCTCGCCGCTTGCTTTTTGGCCTTACCAGCGGCACCCACACCGCTTAACCGAGACCCCGCCATGAGTGACATTCACGCCCATAAGATTTTGATTCTCGACTTCGGCTCGCAGTACACCCAACTGATCGCCCGCCGCGTTCGCGAGATCGGTGTTTACTCCGAAGTCCGCGCGTTTGATATCACCGAAGAAGAGATCCGCGAGTACAACCCCAACGGCATTATCATGGCCGGTGGCCCGGAATCCGTGACGGAACTGGACTCCCCGCGTGCGCCTCAGTGCGTGTTTGAAATGGGCCTGCCGGTGTTTGGTATCTGCTACGGCATGCAAACCATGGCCGAGCAGCTGGGCGGTAAGGTAGAAGGCTCCAACCAGCGTGAATTCGGCTACGCGCAGATTCAGATCGACGAAGATAACGCGCTGTTCAAAGACATCAAAGACCACGTAGACGCGAAAAGCGGCAAAGCCCTGCTGGACGTATGGATGAGCCACGGCGACAAGGTCGCCGAAGCGCCCGCTGAATTCACCGTGACCGCCTCCACGCCGAGCTGCCCGATTGCCGCCATGGCCTGGGAAGAGAGGCAGTTCTACGGCGTACAGTTCCACCCGGAAGTGACCCACACCCTGCAGGGCCAGCGCATTCTTGAGCACTTCGTGCTGGATATCTGCAAAGCCGAAAAGCTGTGGACGCCTGCACAAATCATCGAAGACCAGGTACAGCGCGTACGCGAGCAAGTCGGCGACCGCCACGTACTGCTCGGCCTCTCCGGCGGTGTAGATTCTTCCGTAGTTGCCGCACTGCTGCACAAAGCGATTGGCACCCAGCTGACCTGCGTGTTCGTGGATAACGGCCTGCTGCGTAAAGCGGAAGGCGACCAGGTAATGGAAACCTTCGCCAAGCACATGGGCGTGAAGGTGATCCGCGTAGACGCCGAAGACCTGTTCCTCGGCAAGCTGAAGGGCGAGAAAGACCCGGAAGCCAAGCGCAAAATCATCGGCAACACCTTCATCGACGTATTCGATGAAGAAGCCAGCAAGATCGATGGCGTCGAGTTCCTGGCCCAGGGCACCATCTACCCGGACGTGATTGAATCCGCTGCCTCTAAAACCGGCAAAGCGCACGTGATCAAATCCCACCACAACGTCGGTGGCCTGCCGGAAACCATGAAGCTCAAGCTGGTCGAGCCGCTGCGCGAACTGTTTAAAGACGAAGTGCGCAAACTCGGCCTGGAACTCGGCCTGCCCTACGATATGGTGTACCGCCACCCGTTCCCCGGCCCCGGCCTGGGCGTGCGTATTCTGGGTGAAGTGAAAAAAGACTACGCCGACATCCTGCGCGATGCCGACGCTATCTTCATCGAAGAACTACGCGCCTCCGGCTGGTACGAAAAAACCAGCCAAGCTTTCGCCGTGTTCCTGCCGGTGAAATCGGTAGGTGTCGTCGGCGACGGCCGCCGCTACGAATGGGTCATCGCGCTACGCGCGGTAGAAACCATCGACTTCATGACCGCCCGCTGGGCGCACCTGCCCTATGAGCTGCTGGAGAAGGTTTCTAATCGGATTATCAATGAGTTGGAAGGGGTTTCGCGGGTTACTTATGATGTCTCCAGCAAGCCGCCTGCTACTATTGAGTGGGAGTGAGTATTTAACTGATTGATTTTAAAATTGAATAGGTTGCTTATTTTATATCGTTAATGGCCTTTTTCATGGCACGTTAAAATAACGTGCCATGATACATGTACTGATACCATGATGATTATCAACTAGGTGCCTTCATGGTATCCCACAGAGACTTATTTATTAGTAGCGTCCCTTAATATGATGTTGCTTACCATATCTGAGCCAAGGAAGTCGATCAGCATGTTTGAATTTTCAAGATCTTTTTCTGTAAGTGCTCCGATTGCCTGCCCAACCACGACCTCCCAGGGTTTTTTGCATCCGACGATTGCACAGATTAGCTGACGGATCTTTTTGATCTTCTTGTGTCGTAGGCGGTCGACCGATCTGAATAGTTCTTCAATCAAAGTAATGTCGCTGTGTGACGGGTTGTCTTTTGCCCATTTTGTTGCTGCAGTGACTAAGCCCTCCCAAGTCGTATCCATCACAGCAAGACATGAATCAGTCAGAAGAGCATTTTCGATTGCGTAGCATTGCAGGCGGTAGCGTTCGAGAGGAAAGCGATGTTCGAGAGGCTGGTTAACAATACCGTCGCCGTCGCGAAGGGAAAATGCGATCGGGTTGTCGTAGAGTGTGCGGAGCAAGTTGATGCAGAAAGTTTCTAGTTCGCCCTGCTGGTCGACGCTACCGGCTAGTACCGGAAAGACGTTGATCTGGCCCTGCGATGTTCGAGCTGCTTGCTGCCAGACGCGTTCATCATCCTCTCCTTCGAGTATCAATGCTGCGTCATCGCTAAGCGAAAGCGAGAGAGGGTGCCCAAAGAACGGAGCAATCTTACGAAGCTCGGTACTTGCCAGCTTAAGTTTGACCGTATCTACCGAGAAGCTTTTGGTACCGATAGACACATATGGTGAGGCAGCTAGAGAGCAGACTAGCGGAGAGCTGTGTGTGGAGAGACATACAGCGATACTATCTTCGTAGTCCTTGAACTCGTCAAGCATAGCAATAATTAGCTTGCCAAGACGTGCTTGAAGGTCAGGGTGGAGATGCACGTCCGGCTCGTCAAGTAGGAGTACGTTGAACTTCGCAGGGTCTATTGTATCGAAAAAGTATAGAATCTCAGCGGCCAGCGCTACAGCTTCTGATTCGCCGCTGCTAATTTTATCAGGGGAGATTATTTGGCCATTGGTAAGTGAGCGAAACTCAAAATCGGCTTGACCTATTTCAAGTGAGATATTAGTGAGGAGTTGGTTTACTTTGCTCAGCCGGTCTGTGTGAAAATTGCGTTTTGGATCATTCCGAATTTCCGGCGTGTTGGCGAGTCGACGCAAGTAAATTGTCTCAGCTTCGCGGAACAGCATTGCCGAAGCGGCTTTGAAGTTGTCGGCTTGGTTAACAGCCCTTGTACTCCGTAACCATTCGGGGTCGTCATTCATATTTGTGAAAACGCTCCCATTACGCTTAAATGACCCAGCCCGTTCCGGACTGACATAGCGAACGTAAAAATGGTTTTTATCTTGGTTAACTCTATCCTCAATGTCACGTAGGAAGCGGCTCTTTCCTGAGCCGTTTCGACCCATGATTATATTAATGTTGTTAAGGTAGTAGAGCTTAGCGGTCTGCCCCATCAATTCTCTTACTTTCAAAGTGATCACCCTCTAAATTATTTTCTATATATTGTATCTGACACTACGGTGCCCTGTGTGTCTCTTATTGTTTACTATTTCGCTACAGGGTTTAGGTAAGTTAGCGCTCCAGCGTGACCGCATAATTGAGCTATCCAGGCTGGCTATTTCGTCGGGAAATAGATGAGATGGGCTAGACCCCATCAAGGTGCCGACTAGTTTTTTTAGGAGTGGTCTTGAATACTATAATTTCTAATTAATTGATATTTATTGTGACTATTTAGTTACTTGCGGCCCCGTTCTATAGCTTAAAACGGGGGTTTTTCTTTCATTAAAATATAGCTTTAAACTTAGAATTCGCGTTGTAGGATCTTTCTTCTCTATCCAGTCTAGACATAGTGTCAGTAAATTCCAAGCATTAATGATGCTAATTTTTTTATCTTTGACAGGTAGAGAAAACTCATGCTTAACTATAATCCCAGATTGTAAGTGCTCAAAGCGACAGAAAATAGCGTTTTCTATAATGTCTGTTTCAATGCTCCGCAATGATGTATAGGCCCAGATTCCAAATTCAATAGCGAATACTTCTAGCTCTGTATTACTTTGAATGGCTTCGATATTGACAGTGTCAGTTAACTGACCGTGCCTTTCACATTCAGTGAGCGTTCTTCGGAGAGTAGTAAGGCAGAGTTGGCTAGAAATAACCGTTGTTGGATAGCTTATGTTGAGAGCTAAAGATGGCTCTTTTTCCAAGCGGTTAGTCATTACTTTGATATTGGTCTGATAACCCGAACTGATAGATAAATCTCGAAATTTGTTAAGAGTTTCAGGAGCATAAATATCATCTAAAGACTCCAAAATAACTATATGCCCCACAATTGAGCCAAGAAATTCTGCTGCCTCTTCATATTCATTTTGTTTGTTAGGATCCCAGCGTTGGGGATTTTTTAGGGAGTGATGACGTAGCTTTCCTCGCAAAAGAACTAGAATTTTTATCTTCTCTTCAATGGAAATGTTCTTGTTAAATAAGCCTTCTAAATGTTTCGATTGCGAAACATTGTTAGGTTGGATATTTGATATCGATTGCTTTAAGGCTTCAATGAATGTGTTGTTTTTAGTTAGAAGTTCAACCTGCTGTGCAGTTTTTGTTTTTCCGTCGCAATAACGAGTTTCCAGAAATAGGAACATATTGTTGTACGAATCTACATAGCGTCCTGCTTCATAAGCTATACGACCTTCGCGGAAATGTGACGAGGACTCGATACGTGATTTTTCTATTGAACTAACACAAAATGCTCGACCTATTTGTTCAAAATCACATGCTGAGTTGAGCGCATCCTTTTGTGTGCGGCGAAAAGAATTGATATGAATATGTTCTTGCTCATCTGGGTTTTCCGCGTGAAATTGTATTTCGTAGTTGTCAAAATCTAAATCAAATATTTGAAGTCCACTTATGACAGTTTGCCAATTAGTTATTTGCTTGATAGCTAAAATGGCATAGCCGCCGTCATTGATTGTTAGTGTAGGGGGTTTTCTAGGTTCAACTGGCTTTAAAAGTTTTGGCGCTTTTTCAATTTCAACTTTTTGGTACGAAATGCAGACCTTATTAACAATATTATCTTTTCGATCCAAGTGAAAAGATGTGTTGCCAATTTTTATCGGCCAGCTTTCGGAGACTTCAATATAGTTTTTTACATCAAACGCTATTGTGATAACCATATGTTATTTTACCTTTTTATGCTTGTTCACTATTTTCTGTTAGGGGTTTATTGTTCTTAATAAAAATGAGGCTGTGATAAATAATTGCTTTCAGTTAATGTTTAGCTAAGAAGCTATAATACTTTAAATGTACCATTAACTCTAAGCACATCTTTATTGCGATCTAGCTCTATCTTATTTACTTTTCTCTCATGGCATCCTTGAACGCTTGGTTCGAGATGGTTTGGAGACGCAATGAGTAGAAGTACATAAGCAGCGGGTAGCCTCAAATTTCCAAGGTTAATTTAGCAAAACGGCGCGGACAAGATTTGAGACGTTCCTCTATCACTGCCGCGCTCGCCTGTTTCAATCGCGCTTGAGCTGGCCACTGCGCGCAAAATGCGCTCGCGGGAAACGATGACTTTATCCGTTGGGATATTACGATTCATTACAACGCTCCTAGAGCAGATCGATAGCTTCCATTATAGAAGTAACATCGCTGGGGTGTCTTGCCCGATCCCTAAAGGTAGTTAATCAGGCAAAAAATAAGAGACGATATCCATCTCTTTATGAGGAATGCCGATTATCTCAATGCACCCTTGGCCAATCAGGTAAAAGATAACGTGCTGGCCCTGGGGGTAGCTGTAATAACCTTCGCTGATGTCAGAGCGATACTTCCCCAGTCGGGGATTTTCTGCCAGCCAGTGAAACCGTTTTTCAAAATTCTTTAGATAAGTATTCCGTTGGCTCTTGCCCCATTGCCACTCTGTATAACGGCCAATATCTTTTAAATCGTCTCTTGCCCTTGGTGTGATATGAAACGTAGGCATTACGTCTCTCTATCTAAATCGTTGATTAATGAATCCATTGAGAAATCGTCCACGAATTCACCGGCTCTAGCTTGCTCGGCGCCTTGGGCTAGATGAGTACGTAGCGCCTCTAATTTGCTTTTGCGTTCCTCCATGGCGCGCAACGCATCCCGCACAACCTCACTAGCGGAGCCGTAGCGACCGCTAGAGACTTCGTTTCTGATAAAGACTTCCCAGTGCTCCCCTAGGCTAAGGCTGGTCGTAGCCATGATTTTCTTCCTATATTCAAAAGTAACAAATATGAATATAGGCGGGGCTGACAAAAAAGACAAGAGTCTTAACTTGTTCGGTCTGCTGAGTATTTCTACTGCTTATCCCACTCTTATTACCCTTAAAAGTCCTCTGACTAGCCTATGAGCCGAATATAAACCATAATCGGCTCATAATATGATCTGAATAGGCGGATTGATCGGCTCATGTATATCTGGGAACAGCGCAACTGGCCGCATTTTGAGTGGGATGAAGCCGTTCTTCGGCCTACGCTGGATGCCGTGCGGTTACTGCAGGGCAGGGTGTTGGGTAAAACTGAGGCTGTCCACGGTCAGGCCGATCTGGAAGTGGAGATGGATGCACTGATCCAGAACGCTATTCGTACCAGCGAAATCGAAGGTGAGCGCCTGGACGTTGGCTCAGTGAGGTCTTCCGTTGCTCGCCAGTTGGGTTTGGAGCAGGCCGGTGTCTCCGCCAGAACAACACCTGAATCTGAAGCGCTGGTCGAGCTATTGCTGCAATCCACGCATCAATTGGATGAGCCGCTTTCTCAGGAACAGTTGTGCCTCTGGCAATCCATGCTTTTTGTGCAAGGCCCCGGCGTGCTTGGCAATGTACGTGTAGGCGAGCTGCGTGGCGATCACTCCATGCAAGTGGTGTCGGGGCGGCTTGATCGGCCTACCGTTCATTTTGAAGCTCCGCCCCGTGGGCAGTTGGAGGCTGAGCTGGATGCCTTTATTACTTGGTTCAACCAGCCGCCTCAGGGGCTTGATGGGCTGGTTCGCGCTGGCATAACCCATCTATGGTTGATTACCTTGCACCCCTTTGATGATGGTAATGGGCGCGTTACCCGCGCGGTGACAGACCGTGCGCTGGCGCAAGCAGAGCGGCAATCCGTGCGCTTCTATTCCTTGAGCGCGGCCATTATGTCGCGCCGCAATGCTTACTACGATCACCTCGAAAGTGCTCAGAAGGGCAGCCTCGATATTACGCCGTGGTTGTTGTGGTTTCTGGACACGCTGAAAGAGGCGCTTGAGCAGGCGCTGTTAAGAATCGACCGTGTGTTAATGAAAGCCACCTTCTGGCAGCGACATGTCACCACCGTACTGAATGAACGGCAAATCAAGGTGCTGAACCGCTTATTGGATGCAGCAGGGGAGGAGTTTGAGCAGGGCATCAACGCGCGTAAGTACCAATCGTTGGCCAAAGTGAGTAAAGCCACAGCCACGCGGGATTTGGCTGAGCTGCTGGAAAAAGGCTGCCTTTCCAAGCTACCCGGCGGTGGGCGCAGCACTCGTTACTCCGTGGTGGTGGGCTAGGGCTGCCTGTTGAGAACTATAGGTTCCAAGGGGTCAGTCAGAGACGCCCTCGCAATTGTCGTGATACAGCGGGGCATCGGTGCCCAACGCTAGGTGCTTGGTGGCGCTGTTGTAGTAGAAGTGGCCGGACTCGGCGCGTGAAAGTGCATAGTCGCCGCACACTCCATAGCCCTTGTTGACTTGCTTCAGGTGCGAGATTTCAGCGGGTGTTTGACTGTTGAGGCGTTCCGATATAGTCGCGGCGATGTGGGCATCACGCTGGGCCTCGGAATAGGCCTGGCTGCCGAATACCAGGCCAGCAACGGCTAAAATGGCGACGACGGGAATCCATAGATTATGCATAGCGTGTCCAGTGAGAGGATATAAAAGTGCATGAACTCGGTAGAAAAATTATTTAGCTGGATAATAACTTTTTGCCCAGCCAATTTCATTGGTTGGCGAGTAGTTGGTTGACACAAGGATCCGCGCCAACCTTACGACACTAAATTGCTTTATGTAGTGGTTCACTGATTCCGGATACCCATCGCCCCAGCACGATGCCATCGCCCTATACACATGCCAAGGCGCGCCTCAACGCGCAGGCAGCGAAGCGTTATTGGGCTGGCTGCGTGAGGTGCTGAGTGATGAGCAAATTGCTGAAGCGATCGGCTTGGCGCTAGATGAAGTGGTTAAACTGCGCACTGAAGGTAAGCGCTGACCTGCTTTCATTTACGTATTCCCGCTTCACACATAAAACGAAAGGGCAGTCCAAATGACTGCCCTTTCTGTATTTGGTTGCTGAGGATGGCAGGCATCCCCATACCATGAAAGCCCCCAGCGTCAGGTTAAGTGTTGCACCTACTGATACTCTTTCTTAAATTTTTATTAGGGAATTAAAAGAGACACTTGGGTCTATCTATTTAGATGAACGCGGCAAGCATATGAACTGCTGCCTCAATGGTTGTCAATTGACAACCATTGAGGGGGGCTTCATACTCAGAGGCAAATAATGACTCGTCCATCACATCCGAAAAAAGAGATCGAAACTGCCCTCAAACATGCGGAAGCGGAGGGCTGGAGAGTTGAAGTCGGCGGTAGTCACGCCTGGGGCAAGATTTACTGTCCCTATAATGATGATGAATGCCGCTGCGGTGAGTTTTGTATCGCGAGCGTGTGGAGTACACCGAAAAATCCCGGCAGCCACGCCCGGGCAATTCGGAGAGTGGTGGACAAGTGCTCGACCCACAAGCGTCGAGACGAAGCGGAGCCGGAGGATTGAAGAATGGAATATGTTTTTACGCTGAAATACCAACTGGCTGATAGTGACTCCGACCTGGATGCGCTAGTGGAGCGTTTGGGCGCTGCCGGTTGCGACGATGCTCTGGTGGGCGTGGGGCAGCCGGGCCGCTTGGCGCTGGAATTCTCTCGTGAAGCGGGCAGCGCCGCGGAAGCGGTTCGCACTGCCCTGGTTGACGTAAAAAAAGCGATCCCTTCCGCGCGGCTGATCGAGGCCTCGCCGGATCTTGTTGGCCTGACGGATGTAGCAGATGTTGTGGGCGTATCCCGACAGGCAATGCGAAAGTTGATGCTCACCCACCGAGCGACGTTTCCTGTGCCGGTTCACGAAGGCAGTGCCTCAATCTGGCACCTGGCGGAGGTGCTTGACTGGTTGATGACCCGAGGGGGCTACCAAATTGATGTTGGCGTGCTGGATATTGCGAAAGTAGCATTAGAAGTGAATATAGCCAAAGAGGCGATCCGCCATCCGGTTCGTAGCCGCGAGGAAATGGAGTTGCTGACCGCGTAGCCAACAGTTCAATAGTTTGGTGGAGAATAAAGCCAGGCTAAGGCTGGTCGTTGCCATGATGTGCTTCCTATATTCAAAAGTAACAAATATGAATTATAGGTGTGTTAAGAAAGGCAAGCGTCCTAACAAGCCCCTCTGATTAGCTCATGAGCCGAATATAAACCATCATCGACTCATAATATGATCTGAATCGGCGGGGCGATCAAACGGTTGGTTTCAGCCTGATCTGCCGCCCCGATGGCAGCCCACATGCCCGCGTCAGCATTCCCTCCCAGTGTCATCGTGCCGAGGCACAGCTCGGATACATACAGGCCCGTACGGCCAAGTCGGTTGTATTTCATGGCTCCTCCTTCAGATTCGCTGGTTCAAACATCAGCATGGCGCCGGGCCGACATCGTCGGCACGAATGGAGGTCAGATGGGCTGAGACTTTCCGGATCGGAACTGCCCGGCAATCAATGCGACGCGTACGCCATACAGACGTGCCGTCTCCAGATCCCCTAGAGACATCTCTTCCGGAGACGCATCGGCAGGCGTTTGCGCCATGGGTGCGATGTAGGAGCCCATACGATTCAGGTCGTCGCGTTTTGACGCCTTGACGTTCGCCGGTTTGATATCCAAGCCAACCCATATCCCGGCGTGCTGCCCAGAAAGCAGGAAGAAATACTCGAGCGTGTTGAGTTTGTCACCGTTCATGCTCGCGCTGTTGGTGAAGCCGCCGAAGATCTTGTTTTGCCATGTGCCTTCGAACCATGGCTTGGAGGAGGCGTCCGCGAATTTCTTAAACTGCCAGCTAGGGCCGCCCATGTAAGTAGGCGAGCCAAAGACGATCGCATCTGCGTCAGCGAGGGATTGCCAGGCAGCGTCGGAAATATTGCCCTCGGAGTCGATTGCTATTAATACAGCACCGGTGTCTGCGCCTTCGGCGACTGCCGCCGCCATGCGCGTGGTGTGGCCGAAGCCTGAGTGATAAACGATGACCGTTCGGACAGGGGTGGTTTCTGAGTTCATGAGAGTTCCCTACATGTGGTGGAGTGATGGACTACATGGGATACTCTACTGAGTACAAACACGCTATAAACTATCCCAATCTGAACACTCTGTTATCTATCTGGTGAACAATGCCCAATCTTCAGGCACTTTTGATTTTTGCCCGCGTTGCGGAAATGTTGAGTTTCACGCGTGCGGCTGAAAGCCTGGGAATCCAGAAGGGACGGGTGTCGACGGTGATTCGTGGGCTTGAGCGAGAGATGGGCGCGGCCCTCCTACACAGAACGACACGCAGCGTGCAATTGACCGAAGACGGACGTGCTTTCTATGAACGCGCACGTGATCTGCTGGCCGAAGCTCAGGACGTGCAGTCCATGTTCGCGAACAGCGGCGCACCTCTAAGGGGGCGATTGCGCGTAGATATGCCGACTGAGTTGGCAGAGAAAGTCGTGATCCCAGCTCTGCCCCAACTGCTCAATGTGAACCCTGAGTTGGAGCTTGAACTGTCCAGCACAGATCGCCGGGTCGATCTCGTCCAAGAAGGGTTTGATTGCGTCATCCGTATCGGGCCAATCATTGACGACAGGCTGATCGCCCGCTCGCTGGGCAAGTTGCGAATGATGAACGCGGCGAGCCCAGGCTATCTGGTAAAGCACGGGATACCGCAAACACTCGACGACCTACTCATCCAGGGGCACCAGATGGTGCACTACACGCCAACACTCGGCGCCCGACTTGCTGGCTGGGAATATCCGGAGGGTGATGGCTATGCATCACTTGCACTGCCAGGGGCGATGCAAGTGAATAACGTGCAGACCTATCATGCTGCGGGCCTGGCGGGGATTGGACTGATCCAGGCAGGTTATTTGGCCCTGGCGCACCACATTAAAAGCGGCGATCTAGTGGAGATTCTGCCCGATCTACGCCCCGAACCGCTGGCGGCATCGCTCGTCGTCGCGCATCGGCGTAACCTTTCCCAACGCGTCCGGGCTTTCATGGCTTGGATTGAGTGTGTATTGGAGCCCTATTTTGATTAACCGCTAGGTATAGTGGCTCAAAGGGGCAACAGACGTTATTCACGGAGGAAGCATCCATGGCCATAGGCGGCTTGATAGGGTTACTGGATGACATTGCCGCATTGGCGGAAGTTGACCGCAGCATCACTGGACGATGTGAGTGCCGCTGCTGGGCGTGCGACGTCGAAGGCGGCCGGTGTGGTGGTGGATGACACGGCAGTGACACTACAATATTTGCAGGGGGTGACAGCGGAGCGTGAGCTGTCGATTGTGAAGCAGATCGCGCTGGGGTCTATTCGCAACAAGCTGATTTTTATCCTGCCGGTGGGTAATTGAAAGGTTTATGGCGCGCTTACGCTAACACGATACCCCGCCAGACATAGTCATTCTCTGGCGAGGCCTCACACGATTAATGTCTCGTCGCAGGATGGCCCTTTCACCCTTACCAGCCGGTAAGTATGTGAAAGAGTAGAGAGCCGCTTACAAAACGTCGTAGATCATAGAGATCCTTGGACGCTAAGTTTTGATGATGGCTACTTCATCCTTTGTATTTCTGTACTTCACGAAAGCGCTTCAACAAGTAGTCACCAGACTTAATCGGCTTATGACGGGGAGGGTTATCGTCTGATTGGCAATTAGGAAGGCAAGTTACAGGCGTGTCGTAGTCTAAATTAAAGAATGTCGGAATCGAATAGCGTTCTTTTCCAGTGCGATTCACCACGCGATGGGGGGTAGAAACAAAGAGATCATTTGTCCAGACCCTGAACATGTCACCTAGATTGATTACAAAGGTATTGGGCACGAAGGGTGCTGAAATCCATTCCCCATCGCGCTTACATACTTCCAATCCTCCGATAGGATCCTGGGTCAGAATCGTCACCATGCCGTAATCAGTGTGAGGTGCGACCCCTAGCTCTTTTTCATCAACGACATCCTGTTTTGGATAGTGAAACAGCCTCGACTGAGCCATGGGTTTTTGGCTCCATTGGAGGAAGAAATCCTCATCTTGGTCAAGGGCTAGGGCGAAGAGGCGTAACAGGTCTTTTCCAAGGCGTATTGTGTGCTTCAGGTACGTTTCTGCCGCTGCTTGTAACCAAGGGGCGTGCTCAGGCCACCGATTAGGTCCGTGTAGAGGACGCCCTGCCTGCACATCAGGATCATCTAACGGTAGATCAACACCGAACTCATAGCTTTCTTTGAGATCAGGTTTAAAGCCTGCATGCTGATTGATGCCATAAGGCATAAACCCACGCCGGAAGCGCTCATCTATCAGATCGTTCATACGCACATCATGCGGTAAGTCGAAGTACCGGCGTGTGGCGTCGAATATATCGTCAATTACGTGCTGTGGCACACCGTGGCCTGATACATAGAAGAAGCCTGTTTTCATGCACGCATTTTTCAGCTCTGTTATTAGTTGGGTTGGACTGCCCCCATCTAGCCATGCCGATAGATTAAGTATGGGGACTTCATTACTACTTGCCTTACGCGGAGCTTCTAACATTTTTCACCTCTCAGAGTTGTCGAAATGACTTTTTTATTGCTGACGAAGGTCTTCACTGGTTTCGGACCAGTAAATAGTTCGTTTAGCGATAATTTTCATTATGGTATGGAGCCCAATTCCTATTGCAGAAAGGACAATGAGAATGGCGAATACACCGGTTATATCCATCGAAAAGTTACGCTGAAGGATCAGGTACCCCAAGCCAGCTTGGGCGCCTACGAACTCACCCACTATCGCTCCGATAATGGCCAGTACGATCCCTATATCCAAGCCGGCAAAAATATAAGGAAGGGCATGTGGGAAGCGTACCATTTGAAACATCTGCCAAGGCGAGGCAGTGAATGCCGTCATCATTTCAATTTGTTCACGAGGCGCTGAACGCAGTCCAACAATGGTGTTCGCTAGAATAGGGAAGAAGACAATTGTGGCTGTAATAATAATTTTAGAAGTGACACCAAATCCAAACCAAGCAACAAACAGAGGTGCAATCGCCACTTTTGGCATAGCTTGGAAGGCTACGATATAAGGATAAAGTATCTTTTCCAGTATTCTTATTTGCCCAATCAATCCCCCAAGTATTAATGCAATTATTGCACCTATAGCAAATCCCATTAATGTTTCATAGAGTGTTACGCCGGTATGTAGTAGGTATTCACCACTGACTATTCCTTTGTACAGTGCGGCTATAACACCTGCTGGAGCTGGAAAGACTAAAGAAGAAATATCGAACATTTTCACAGTGAAATGCCAAATAGCAATAACAAAGATGAAAAAGCTCGCTCTTAGCATAAAGTCGCGTTTGTTAAAAGTCATTTTTTTCATGTTAATCCAATCCAGCCTTAGAGTTAAAAGCATTTCTTATGTGGCGGTCATAGACTCCAAAATGTTCAGAATTAATAATAGAAAGCTCTTTCTCATAGGGTAAATCTATGTCCATTATCTCTTCCACACAACCTGGTCTTGGTGACATAATAATGACTCTATCACCAAGAAAAATTGCTTCTGGAATACTATGTGTTACTAACATTATTGTGGCGCCAATACGCTTTTTAAGGCGTAAAAGCTCCATATTCATGAGCTCACGTGTCATGGCATCTAAGGCACCAAACGGTTCATCCATTAGTAGAATGGAGGGGTCGTTGATTAACGCACGTGCAATGCCAACTCGCTGTTGCATCCCTCCTGATAACTCTTTTGGATATTTGGTTTCAAATCCTTTCAAACCCACCATGTCGAGTAATTCGTAAGCTTTTTTTCGTGACTCTTTTATGTCACGCTTTTGAATCTCAGCAGGAATTAGGACGTTATTCAGTATAGTGCGCCAAGGAAGTAGTACAGGGTTTTGGAACACGACCCCTATCTCAGAGCTAGGGCCCTTTTGAGGCATGCCATTGATTTCGATTCGGCCACTCGAAGCATTAACTATGCCCGCTAAAATTTTGAGGAGAGTACTTTTACCACAGCCACTGGGCCCAACAACAGTAACAAACTCTTTCTTAAAAACTTCAAAGTTTATATTGCTTAAGGCTGATACGTTCAAACCATCTCGGCTTTGGTAATTTTTATTAATATCTTGAAAGCAAAATGCTGATGCGTTTTTTACTTTAGTGTCGATGCCGTTAGTTGTAAATGCACTCACTTGTTATTCTCCAGCTGAAAAAGAGATTTTTTGAAAAATTCAATCAATGTCAATGCTGTTACAGACAAGTTTCTCCCTCGCCGAATACAGCAAGTCAAGCGCTGAGGTTTTACTCGTGGGTCATCGAATGGGATATAACGATATTGGGTTTTAGAACTTGATGAATGAGAGATATGGCTGTTGACGATTGCAATAGATAAACCCTGTATTGCCATACTGCGCAATAGCTCATAAGAATTACTAGTGAGATTGGTACGTGGCTCGATTCTTGAGTCTGAAAACATCTGGTCATAGACAACTTTTGCACTAACACTGCTATCGGGCAAAGCAATATCGTACTCTGCACAATCAGATAATCTAACGCTTTTCTTACTAGCAAGAGGGTGGGTTACATGGGCTAATACACAGGTGGGTAAAAGCATTTCATAGATATGCTTGATGTCGCTTATTGGCTGAGGATTGAAGCTCAAAGCAAAATCAAGTTCATCGCGCGCAAGCATTTCTAGTAGTTTTGGGGTGCCTGACACCTGAATGTTATAGGTGATGTTAGGATATTGCTGCTGAAAAGCTGCCAATGTCTCTGGCAGAAAATCCCTTACAAAAGACTCAGGCACACCAAAATTTATTTTACCTCTACGCATGCCTTTAAGTGCATCAATATCTGAGCGCATGCGCCTCATTTCACTTTCATCGTTACGAATGTAGTTCATAAGGAGCTCTCCCGCTGCAGTTAGTCGAAGCTGCTTGCGGCCAGCACTACGCTCGAATAATGGTTCCCCAAGTTCGTCCTCCAAGAGTTTTATTTGCCGGCTAATAGCAGACGTCGCTACATGCAGCTGTTCAGATGCGGCCCGGAATGAGCCACACTGAGCCGACACTGAAAAGTAGCGCATGGCGTTGCCTGGTATCATGGAGTAACTGCCGTATGAGCTGCGAACTTATCGATAACGCCAAAATATTGGTTTTTTTGGTTAGTATCTAAAAAAGCCGCTTCGATACTATTCCTTCCTAACATCAAGCACTGCTGCTCGGTTAATGAAAGCGCTTGCTGGCATGCTACTAGATTGTCATTGATATAGCCGTTGAAGTAGGCTGGATCGTCTGAGTTAATTGTTACTTTTAAGTCTTTTTTCAGCATCTTATTTAAGGAATGTTCTTTTAGTGAGCTCTCCACGTTAAGTCGCAGATTTGATAGTGGGCAAACAGTAAGCGCTATACCGCTTTCTACGAGATGCGCAACTAGAGCCGGATCATCTAAACAAGCATTACCATGATCAATACGGTCAACACCCAGGCGCTCAATACTTTCACGTACATACTCAGCTGGCCCCTCTTCACCTGCATGAGCTGTAAGATAAAAGCCGTAGGATTTTGCTTTGCGAAACACTCGCTCGAACTTGCGGGGAGGATTCCCTTGTTCAGCGCCTCCCAAACCAATACCTAAAAGTTTGTCGCGCCAGGGCATGGCTTCTCTAAGTATATCAATGGCTTCCTGTTCGGAACGGTGGCGTTGTAAACCTAGTAGCACTCCACTGGTAATACCCCAATCATGCTGTGCTGCTGCCATCGCAGCCAACGTTCCGTCAAGCATCTCATTCCAGCCTACCCTATTGGCCAAATGGGATTGCGGGCTTAGAAACATTTCTGCATGAATGACATTGTCATCTTTAGCCCGCTTTAAATAAGCGAGCGTAATGTCATAAAAATCATCTGCCCTTGTGAGCACGCGGCACCCATTATAAAATAGAGTAAGAAAGTCCTGTAGGCATGTAAAATGGTAAGCTTCCCGTACTTGCTGTTCA
This sequence comes from Vreelandella glaciei, assembly GCF_013415125.1. Lineage (GTDB taxonomy): Bacteria > Pseudomonadota > Gammaproteobacteria > Pseudomonadales > Halomonadaceae > Vreelandella > Vreelandella glaciei. The sequence continues at coordinate 32,854 of NZ_JACCDE010000026.1, forward strand.
TTCTCCCATGGAAGAGCAATATCATTGCGGTTTGCCAGTCTTAGCAACATGTCTGGCTCTATAGTGCCTTCTAGGTGCACGTGCAATTCAGCTTTCGGCATCTGACGGCAAAATTCTTCAATCAGCATAATGAGCAGAGCCCTTTACGTTACAGTTTCTGGCCGCCTCGATAATCGCTTCATGATCGAAGTCATTAGTCGCCTCAAAGAAGCCATCTTGATCAATGACCAGTTCACTGGTACTTACCGTGTTACTAATCATTCCATGTTCGTAAAGAAACTCTTGGATACCAGTGAATGCAGCTGGGTCTACATATCCTAATAGCTCGCCTCCATGCAGTTCGTGGGCCTTACGCATCGAGTCCAGCTGCGCATTGAGCAAGTTCAAGTCCCATTGCTCAAGAGTTTCAGAGTCGGCACCGGTGGGCTTAGTGCTAGGGAAATGCTCCCAATGAATTTGACGGACACATTCAGGGTTAGTCATGGCGAATAAGGTGGCTTTGTTGGCCCCTCGCACAATGGCTTCTACCATATCCGGGTTCTGGTCTATGGTGGATTGCAAGGTGCCGAGCGTAAAATCCGGCATTTCATGCCACGCGGGGTCACGAAAAACCCGCAGATCAGTGCCAGAATTTTCAAAAGAGGTTAACGCAGATTGCCAGAACATTAGGCCTTGTACCTGCCCAGAACGAAGGGCTTGTAAGGCCTGAGTTCCTGCTCCAACAGCTACAATGTTCACATCACGATCAGGGTCGATGCCATTCTGACGCAACAACGCTTTTAGCATAGGGACACCGCCAGTCGCTAAGCTGACAATACCGATGCGCCCTCCCTTCAAGTCAATAATGCTTTGAATAGGGCCATCTTCCTTTACACCGAGCCCCCAGTCGATCACGCCATTGCCCATGATCCCTCGGGCTGGAATACCGTTTTCGGCATTGGCTTGAATCAACACTGAGGAGTTGAACTGAACCAGATCAACAACGCCAGAAGCCATCATTTGTAAGCCCTGTAACGAGCCCTGCATTCCCACGACATTGACGTCATAACCTTCATCACGCCAATAACCGAGTGCCACTGGCATCATCAGCCAAGGGTAAGTGACATTGAGCACTTGACTGCCCAGCGCTATCGTCACTTCCTGTAATGGTTCAGTCTGTTGTGCCTCGACAGAGGTTGAGTAGCCTGAAACTGTCAGGGCTGTTGAAATAAAGGCTGTACCAAGGAGGAAGCGGGTTACGGTTCTAGTTAAAGATGTGTTCATTATTATGACTCTATTAGGTGTTTTTAGGACCTTACCATAGTGACTTGATCTCCTTAATTATCGTTTTTAGGAAAAAAATATCTAATAATTAGAACATAAGTGTTAGCAGGTGTCGGAGGCCGGATGATAGGTTAAGACAAAGGAGTTATTCTATATTGGCGGCGCGTAACGGTAATTGAACCGCCCCTCGGCGTGATGCGCCATTGAGCCGCCCTAGGTGTCGGAGCCTTCTGGATCCAGCGTAGCTTTTCCTTGATCACCCAGGCATCGGCAGTGGCGCTCTGATCAGCCGCTAACGCCTGGAGCGCCGCTAGCTGTTTGGGTGTCAGGTTCTCGTTGTCCACAGTAGTGCCCAGCGCAGCGACTTGGGGTGTCCTTGCTCACGGCGCTCTTTCTTGCGTACATCGTCCAGCCGCTTGGTGAAGGTCTGCACAATATGGAACCAGTCGACCGTGACCTCGGCCTGGGGAAGGTACTCGGTCACGCCGCTGAGGAAGGCTGGCGACTACGCGCGGTAGAGACCATCGACTTCATGACCGCCCGCTGGGCGCACCTGCCCTATGAGCTGCTGGAGAAAGTTTTCAACCGGATTATCAATGAGTTGGGGGGAGGGGAGCAGATGATTTATGACGTTAGTAGGTTCGTTCATGATAATGAAGTCAATACGGGCAAAGGTCTCCGCTTGCTGCCTAGGATAGAGCACTGGATCCGAGGCTATGTCGTCTCAGAATTCGGAAAAAAAGCATCTTAAGCCAGATTGGAATCCCGGGCAGGGCATGACATTAGCTACAAGCTTCCCTGTAGAGCAGGAGCTGCATTTAAGATTAAAGGCCATTGTGGAGGCATCAATGTCAACTCAATGGCTTTCTTTCATAACGCTCTCCACAAACTTGGCGAACAAACGTGCTTTGGCTGTGGCAAGGCGTCCCGTGGGAAACACTGCCCATAGGTCAGTGTCAGGCAGCGACCAACTCTCCAGCAGGCGGAGCACACGATTATTGGCCAGCTCAGGAGCGAACATCCAGTCCGAGGCAATGGTTAGACCCATATCAGCGAGCACGGCGGCGCGGATACCTTCAGCGGCGCTGAAGCGTGCTCGTCCATGGATCATAACGGATACCTCGGTCCCCTCGCGACGGAACTTCCACACGTTGTCCAATTGGGTGTAGACGATCGTTTCGTGGTCGGCCAGATCGGCGGGAACCTGCGGTCTCCCCTTTTGCGTCAAGTATTCGGCAGTCGCCAGCACCGAGCAGCGCGAAGAGGCCAGTTTACGCGCCACGGCGCCGGTATCGGCCAGCTTTCCCAGTCTCAACGAGATGTCGATCCCTTCAGCGATCAGGTCAATCATCCGGTCGTCCAGCACCACGTCCACGTCGAGTCCGGGATGTGCCTCAAGGAATTGTGGCAAGTGAGGAATGACATGCAGGCGCGCGAAGGTGGGGGCGGCCGAGATTCGCAGCCGACCGGATAGTCCCCCACCAGCGCCCCGCGCGGCCAGTTCGGCCTCGTCCGCCTCTTGTATCGCCAGGCGCGCCCGTTCGTAGAAGCGTAAACCCGCTTCGGTCGGCGTCAGCCCGTGCGTAGAGCGCAGCAAGAGCTTCACGTTCAGCCGCTGCTCCAGCTGAGCCACGGTTTTGGACACCGCCGGCTGCCCAACGCCAAGCACGCGGGCAGCGCCTGAAAAAGAACCGGCTTCTAGCACACGCACGAAGACGATCATTGCCTGCAATCGATCCATGTAATTCCTGGTAGGAATAAATGTTATCACCGAATCATATCTGCCATTCCGTCAAGGGGGCAACCATAATTCGATCAACAGCCTGGCGCGCTGGATATCCCAAAAAAACCTATCACTTGCAACAAGGGAAAAACCATGTCCCGTTTCGATGACTACCGCAACGCCTATCCCAACGCCCGTCTGAGCCGTACGCCTGACGGCGTGCTCGAAATTGCCCTGCACACCGACGGCGGCAAGCTCGTGTTCAACGGACACACACACGAGCAATTTGTCGATCTGTTCCATGACGTCGGCAGCGACCCTGACAACCGCGTGGTGATCCTCACCGGCACGGGCGACGCCTTCATGGACGCGATCAGCGCCGAAGGCTTCGATTTCTTCACCCCGCGCGGCTACGACAAGATCTATCGCGAAGGCAAGAAAGTGCTGATGAATCTCCTTGACATCGAAGTGCCGTTGATTGCTGCGCTCAACGGCCCGGTGCTACTGCACTCCGAATACGCGCTGCTGGCCGACATCGTGCTGGCCACGCCGGAAACGGTGTTCCAGGACAAGCCGCATTTCGATTTCGGCATCGTGCCCGGTGATGGCGTGAACCTGCTGTGGCCAGAAGTCATCGGCAGCGTACGCGGCCGATATTTCATCCTGACCCGCCAGCAACTTGATGCACAGACCGCCCAGGCATGGGGCGCAGTCAACGAAGTGGTGCCGGCCGATCGCCTGCTGCCGCGTGCCCACGAGATCGCCGGCGAACTGGCGAAGCTGCCGCCGCTGACTGGTCGCTACACCCGTATCGCCCTGACCCAGAAGCTGCGCCGCATCATCGACGAAGGCGCCGGCTACGGTCTGGCCTTGGAGGGCATCAGCGCTGCCGAAGTGGCGCGCTCGATGACCCCGCCCGCCTGATCTGCGCGGCAGGTTGTCCGCTTCGCGGACGGCATGCTTTCTCATTTCCATGCTTACCAAGGACTTCACCATGTCACTGCAAGACAAGCTCGACGCCTTCAAGGCCGACTTCCAAGCTGGCAAACCACCCTATAACGTGCCGCCTACTGTCATCGAAACCATGAACCGTGCCACCGCCGAACTGACTGCTTCCGGTGCTGCCCAGAAAGCACTGAAGGCAGGCGACCACGCGCCGGCCTTCACCCTCAACGACCCGGATGGCAAGCCGGTTTCGTCCATCGACCTGCTGCGCCGTGGAACGCTGGTGGTGACCTTCTACCGTGGTGTCTGGTGCCCGTACTGCAATCTGGAATTGCAGGCGCTGCAAGCCGCATTGCCGGACATCCATGCAGCGGGGGCTGGCGTGGTGGCGATCTCACCGCAGATTGCCGCCAACAGCCGCAAGGCGTTGCGTCAGAGCGCGCTGACGTATCCAATTCTGTCGGATCCGCACAATGATACGGCAGCCGCGTTCGGCCTGCGCTTCGAATTGCCGGACTACTTGGTCGAACTCTACAAGTCATTGAAAAACGACCTGCCTGCATTTAATGGCGATCCGAGCTGGACGCTGCCGATGCCTGGACGCTACGTGATCGCACCGGATGGCACCATCGTTTATGCAGAGGTCAATCCTGATTACACCCGCCGCCCCGATCCGTCGGAAATACTGCCGGCCATTCGCAAGGCCGCTGCCGGCGTCGCCTGAATCACTTGGAATCCGCCGCCGTGTGGCGAGCGGTAAAGGAGCACACATGTCTCGTACTTTTCTCGTCACCGGTGCCAGCAAGGGCATCGGTCTTGCGCTTTCGGCGCGCCTTGCCGCAAGCGGTAACCATGTCGTCGGCTTGGCGCGCACTTCGCCACGCGACTTCCCCGGCACGTTCATTTCCGTCGATCTTGGCGATGACGATGCGACGAGAGTCGCATTGGATGACATCGCGCAACGCTTCGAGCTGGATGGCGTGGTGAACAACGTCGGCCTCGTTCGTCCTGCTTCGCTGGCTGACGTCACGCTGCCCGCACTGGACGAAGTCTTCAGCGTCAACCTGCATCCCGCGCTGTTGGCCGCGCAGGCGGCTTTGCCTGGCATGAGGGAACGACGCTGGGGCCGCATCGTTAACATTTCCAGCCTGACCATCCTTGGAATGCCGCACCGCACGGCCTATGCGGCCGCCAAGGCAGCGTTGGTCAGCTTCACCCGCAGTTGGGCGATAGAGCTGGCTGATGCCGGTATCACCGTCAATGCCGTGGCTCCCGGCCCAACCGAAACCGAATTGTTCCGCGCGAACAATTCGCCCGGCAGTGAAGGTGAGCAACGCTATCTTGCGGGGGTGCCGATGAGGCGCTTCGGGAAGCCAGAAGAGATTGCCGCGACCATCGCGTTCCTGCTTTCGGAAGAAGCTGGATTCATGACTGGACAGACCTTGCATGTCGATGGCGGCGCGTCCCTCGGACGCGCCGCGTTCTGAGGGAGGGCTCTCCTTTGTCCTTGACCGCTGATAAGGCTGCCTTTCCAAGCTACCCGGCGGTGGGCGTAGCACGCGCTATACGGTGTTACTTGGGCAAGCTCATGAAGGCACGCAGTAGCTAGTGGACTTTGTTAGTGAGGCCATATCGCTCCTTCTCGGTGTAACGAATTTGGCATGGCTAGCCTGACCTAACAAGATACCTGCGTACCCATACCTCATGTTGTTTTTGAATCTCTGTTTGCCACGATAATTGCATTGAAAATCGACCTATAGCAAGTGAATGCCTTTGCCTCAAAACACTTTGAAGGTAACTCAGCCACTGTGTGTTTTACTATCTGCAACTGTTATTCACGGAGGAAGCATCCATGGCCATAGGCGGCTTGATAGGATTACTGGATGACATTGCCGCATTGGCGAAGTTGACCGCAGCATCATTGGACGATGTGAGTGCCGCCGCTGGGCGTGCGACAGCGAAGGCGGCCGGGGTAGTGGTCGATGATACGGCGGTGACGCCGCAATATTTGCAGGGGGTGGCAGCGGAGCGTGAACTGTCGCTTGTGAAGCAGATCGCGCTGGGGTCGATCCGCAACAAGCTGATTTTTATCCTGCCAGTGGCGCTGCTGCTGAATCACTTTTTGCCCGCGCTATTGCCAATCATCCTGATGGTGGGCGGTACTTACTTGGCCTTTGAGGGCGCGGAGAAGGTCTGGCACAAGCTTTCCGGCAAGCATGACGAGGACAAGCCAGCGGTAGAGCAGGGGCCGGAAGCCGAGAAAAAGATCGTGAGTGGTGCCATTCGGACCGACTTGATTTTGTCTGCTGAAATCATGGTGATCGCGCTGGCCACGGTCTCCCATCAGGGGTTCTGGTCTCAACTGGCGAGCCTGGTGGTGGTGGCGTTTTTCATCACACTTCTGGTGTATGGCGTGGTTGCGCTGTTGATCAGGATGGATGATATCGGCCTGAAGCTCGCCCAGCGGGATAGTTCGGGAATGCAGACCCTGGGCCGTGGTCTGGTGACGGCCATGCCCAAGGTGTTAGCGACCATCTCGGTCGTGGGCACCGTCGCCATGCTCTGGGTAGGTGGGCATATCCTGATGGTCAATCTAGGTGCCGATGGCACGGGTTGGTTCAACGCACCCTATGAGTGGGTACACCATATTGAGCTAGGCATTAGCGAAGCAACCGGTGCCTTGGGCGGCACGCTGGGCTGGAGCTTCAATACGCTGTGCTCTGCGGTGATAGGCTTTTTGGTGGGCTCGGTGGTGGTGGGGGCGCTGCACCTCATTCCTATTAAGAAGGCGCATGCCGGGTAGGTGTGGGCTGCGAAGCGTTATTGGGCTGGCTACGTGAGGTGTTGAGTGATGAGTGACGCTAGGGTTTGTACGAAACTCACAAAGAGCATATCGACAAGATTATTACCCGCTGGCTAAAACGCCACTTGCAGCGGCTCGGGGCTGAGGTCGACCTCAATCAGCTCAACAGTTTGGTGGAGGATAAAGACATGTTGGCAGAAAATTTGGAAAACTGAGCTCAGCAAGAACGTCAGGAAGGCGAAAAGCTGGGTATTGAGAAAACAGCTCGTCATCTGCTCAAGCTGGGGGGGCTTAGTGACGAGCAAATTGCTGAAGTGACCGGCTTGGCGTTAGAGGATGTGGTTAAGTTGCGTATTGAAGGTAAGCGCTGATCGATTGCCTTCTGACCTAAGCGGCAGCCCTTGAACCTGCTCAATCTTGCCGATCCCGGTCATATCGCTCCATGGCAGGGAAAGGCGGCAGCCAATGTTCGCGGCGAATGTTCCAAAGCTCATACGTCGGTTTCAGTTGATTCGGAGCATCAAGGGCCCCAAGGTGTATTTCGATTTCTTCCTCGCTTACCGAAAAAACCGACGAACCACATGTCGAACAGAAGTAACGCCCCTGATAACTCTGCGGTTCGCCTTCGATAATGACAGCTCGCTTGGGATAATCAGCAGCCGCATAGAAAAGCGCCCCATGATGCTTACGACAATCCATACAGTGACAAATACCTACCCGAAGCGGCTCGCCATTGGCCACGATTCTGATCTTGCCGCAGAGACAGCCACCTGTTAGTTGAGCCATTGCCAATCTCCAGAAAATTCATACCTTCTGAATTCAAAGTAGGTGGCACTTTCGGTTTTGTCTTGCTGCCATCTCGTTGGTATTTAATGGCCGTAAAATGACATAAATCGAGAATGACAGGCTTTAACACATAAGTTAATCAAGTGATCCTTTACAGGGTCGAGAATCTCTACTTGGATTAAGGAGGACGGCGCTTCATTTTATAAAGGCATTTTGTAAAGGCATTGTTAGTGGGTTTGCCAAGCGCTCTTGATAGCAATCAACCACGAACAACGGAGGTACCTGGTTTGGCTACCAATAAAGCATCTCGGGGTGTGGGCGGTTGGTTTCTGCTCGTGTTCGCCATCATTCTGGTCATCCTCGGCCTGATTCTTGCAGCCGGCGGGATCTGGCTGGTGACGCTGGGAGGCTCCTGGTATTACCTCATTGCCGGTCTGGGGCTGATCATTTCGGGTGGCTTAATGGCCAGGGATTTGCTCACGGGAGTCTGGGTCTATTTCTTGGTTCTGTTAGGTACGCTGATTTGGGCCTTATGGGAGGTTGGCTTGTCGCCATGGGAGCTGCTGCCCCGGGTATTCGGTTACATCGTCCTGGGTGTCATCGTCTTGGCGCTCCTGCCCACTCTCAAACGCCGCCAAGCCACTATATGAGGAGCGCTGCCATGTTCACGTCACTGCGAGTGCTGGCCTATGTCGTCAGCCTATCACTGGCGACGCATGCCGTTGCCCAGAATGCCGAGGGTGAAACCGAAGTCCCGGAGGAGCCCACCTCAAGCGAGGCCCAGACACCGACCTTCTCGGCGACGCCGCAGCCTAGCGATGACCCAGCGCCCGGCGATTGGGCCGCCTGGGGACGAGAGAGCGGCGCCTCACGTCATTCGCCGCTGGATGAAATCACGCCCGACAATGTCAGCCAGTTGGAGGTTGCCTGGATCTATCGCACTGGCGATATGCCGGAAGAAGAGGGGCAGGGCAAATACGCACCTGAAACTACACCGCTTAAGGTTGGCGACAATCTGTATCTCTGCTCGGCCATGAACGTCATGGTCTCCCTCGATGCACGGACTGGGGAGGAGCAGTGGCGCCATGATCCCGAGGTCGATCCAGGTGCCATTCCCTATAGCGCCAGCTGCCGCGGCGTGACCTATTACGAAGTTCCGGATGCCGCCGATGACCAGCTCTGCGCAACCCGCATCATTGAGGGGACGTTGGACGCCCGATTGATTGCCGTCGATGCGCAAACGGGCGAGCTGTGCCAGGGGTTTGGTGACGGCGGTACGGTAGATCTATGGGCCGGCATCGGCGAGAAGGTTCCCGGTTGGTACTCCGTCACCTCTCCACCGGTCGTCGTCCAGGGCGTCCTGGTGACCGGTGCTCAGGTCAAGGACGGGCAAGCGGAGGACGCCCCCTCTGGCGTGATTCGCGGCTACGATGTCGTTACCGGCGAACTGGAGTGGGCGTGGGATATGGGCAACCCCAACTTGGATGGACTACCACCCGAGGGCGAGACCTATACTCGGGGCACGCCCAACATGTGGACCACTGCTTCCTCCGATGAGGAGTTGGGTTACGTCTACCTGCCGATGGGCAACTCATCGGTCGATTATTGGGGCGGAAACCGCAGCGAGGAAGAAAACGAGTTCTCGACTTCGCTCGTTGCTATCGACGTCAACACCGGCGAACCGGTCTGGCACTTCCAGACCGTCCATTACGATGTCTGGGACTATGATCTCGGTTCGCAACCGACCCTGGTCGATTTCCCTCGAGATGACGGCAGCACGGTGCCGGCGATCATTCTGCCCTCCAAACAGGGCGACATTTACGTTCTCAACCGTGAAACCGGCGAATCGCTATTCCCCGTGGAAGAGGTGGAGGCGCCCACTGGCGGTGTTGAGCCAGATAACCTCTCGCCCACGCAGCCTCGTTCAGGCTATCACTCCCTCGCTTTTCCGAACCTAGAAGAGAAGGACATGTGGGGGATGACGCCCATCGACCAGTTGTGGTGTCGTATTCAATTCCGCCGAGCCTCCTATAAAGGCATGTACACGCCGCCGACCGTGGATCAGCGCTTCATTCAGTATCCCGGCTACAATGGCGGCAACGACTGGGGCAGTACAGCGGTGGACGCCGAGCGCGGCATCATCATTGCCAATTACAATGACATTCCCAACTTCAACCGTCTCATCCCCCGTGAAGAAGCCGAGGAACGTAATCTTCGACCCATCTATGCAGGAGATGACAACACCGATAGCGACACGGATGGGCCCGCCGAAGGGGCCGGCGATCCACAAGTAGGTGCGCCTTATGCGATCGACGTCAATGCCGGCTGGCGAGCGCCGGTTACCGGCATGCCCTGTACCGCGCCTCCTTATGGCGGCATTCGCGCCATTGATCTGGCGAGCGGTGAAACGCTCTGGGATGAGCCATTGGGCACGGCGCGCAAGAATGGTCCCTTCGGCATACCGTCGCACATGCCGTTCAAAATCGGCACACCCAACAATGGCGGTCCATTACTCACGGCCAGCGGACTGATATTCATCGCTGCCGCCACCGACGATCTGATTCGCGCCATCGACACGGAGACCGGTGAGGTGCTTTGGAACGATGTGCTGCCGGCCGGCGGCCAGGCCAACCCCATAACCTATGAGGCGAATGGTCGCCAATACGTAGTCATCGGGGCCGGCGGGCATCACTTCATGGAAACACCGATAGGCGATTATGTAATCGCCTACGCGCTACCGGAAGACGGGAATTAAGATCGCTTTCTTGGCTGAGCCAGTATTCGACTGGCTCAGCTACCAGCCTGTGAGGATGAATATGGGAAGGGATGACAAGAAAGACAAGCGTCCTAACAAGCCCTCTGAATGCCCATGAGCCGAATATAAACCTTAATCGGCTCATAAAATGATCCGAATAGATGGTGCAATCAGCTCATTTATATTTGGGAATAGCTCCACTGGCCGTCTTTTTAACCGAGTAACTGTGCACCTGCTTCATCGCCGTCCCGTTCATTTGAGTAATTTAAGGCCCATGAGGGTTTTTGTGGGCCTTTAAATGTTCACTGTGGGTCAGGCTGGGCGAGGCCGTGACTATCTAACGTCTGTTCCAACTACTTTTTACGCTTCCTGCTGACGATTAGCCGCCCGAACGAAAGCGCTGGGAGATTGGCCTAGCACCTTGCGAAACATGCTGGAGAAAGCGGTTGGGCTGTCGTAGCCGAGTTCCAGCGCGGTTCGTGTAACGGAATTGCCGGAGAGCAGCCTGGGAATCGCCGCCATTAGGCAGGCCTGCTGGCGCCATACGGCGAAGGACATACCGGTTTGTTGGCGGAACAAGCGATTGAAGGTGCGCTGACTGCGATGCAACTGCTTGGCCCACTCCTCGGGAAGGCTATGGATGTGCGGCTGGCCGAGAAACTCTCTGCACAGGCTGGCGAGTGGAAGGTCATGGGGCAGGGGCGCAAATAGTGGCAAGGCCTGAGCACGTTCCAGTTCGTATAGGAGTAGTTGAGCCAGGGCTCCGTCGCGGCCGTTTTCATCATAGAGTGCGGGGATGTGGGCGGAAGCCAGCAGCAGGTGGTGCAGGAGAGGCGTCACGACCAGCACCTCACAGCTGCTCGAAGCGCGTGGCGCGACATGGGGCTCGACATACAGGCTTCGGGTGCTCACCCCGTTCATACGCACTTGGTGCCGCTTGCCCGCAGGTAGCCAGACGCCGCTATAGGGCGGCACCATCCAGGTGCCGTCATCCGTGTTCACCTCCATCACGCCGGTCATGCCATAGAGAAACTGGGCACGGCGATGAGTATGGAAGCCCAGGAGGGTGCCGGGGCGGTAATCAGTGCCGATGGCCACCATGGGCCGTGCTACATGATCCACATCTGAAAGAGGCGTATTGAGCATTAGCGTTAACCTGGCTGAAACGCGGTGATGGTTGTCCGAATGACGAGTGTCGGCCAAGCCTCGCCAGCATATAGTGCCTGCTGTTTCGTTTCATCAGGAGAGTGCCGGTGTATAGCGTATTGCTTCTTTGTGGCGGGGTGGCGGGAGTGACCACCGTATTGTTCGGTTTCGGTGGCGGGTTCGTGGTAGTTCCCTTGCTGTATACCCTGCTGATTGCCGTCCATGGGCCGGATAGTGGTATCGGCCAGGCGGCCATGCATATCGCGGTGGCTACCTCGACAGCATTGATGGTATTTGCGGCTTCCCTGTCCACATGGCGCCACCACCAACGGCAGACCGTGCAATGGCGCCTGGTGCGTCCGCTGGTGGGCTATATTGCTATCGGCGCTGTGCTTGGCGCAGCGGCGGCTGTGTCTTTGAGCGGGGAGTGGGTGCGCTGGGCATTCATCGGTTATCTAGCCCTCACGATTGCGGATGCTATTCTGCGGCCCGGTTTTCTGCATCAGGCGGGGAGTGATGTGCCTCCTATGGGGCGTGGAGTAACGGCGATAACGGGTACCTTGATGGGTGCGGTGGCCGCCCTGCTGGGCGTTGGTGGCAGCGTGATGACCGTACCGCTCATGCGTCGGAGAGGCGCGAGCATGACGGCAGCCACTGCGATGGCCAATCCGTTGTCGTTGCCCATGGCGGTGAGTGGCACCGCGACGTATGTGTTGCTGTCGGCAAATCACCCAGCGTTGGGGGACTGGTATGCCGGTTATGTGGATCTGCGCGCCTTGCTGGTACTCGCAGTGGGCTCATGGCTCGGTATTCGCCTGGCGTCGACCTGGATCGGGCGCATTCCTGACCGCCTGCATGCAAGGGTGTACTTGCTATTGCTGACCATGGTGTTGGTGGTGATGGCTTTTGTAGGTTGAAGCGCCCACTTTTGCTAGGCAGATTTATTTGGCAGAATCAGGGTAATATTTAGCTGTATGAATAAACAGTTTTTATGCTAAGGTTTACTTAACCTCTAATGGCGGGCGCGCTTGAGTCTCTCTTTTAGTATGCAAAGATGAGTACTGCTGGATTGACCACTGCTGGATTGAGTGCTGCTTGCTTGGGAGGTGCTTGTTTTGAAGTCGCAAAGCGCTTTATGTAAACCTGGAGGCAACACTCATGAATGATCAGCAAATACAGATATTCACCAGCGAAGATGGGCAATCACATCTAGAAGTAACGCTGGAGCAAGAGACCGTTTGGTTAAGCCAAGCGCAGATGTGTGAATTATTTGGGCGCGAGCGTTCTGTCATTACGAAGCACATTCGCAATGTTTTTAAAGAAGGGGAATTAGAGCGAAATTCAGTATGTGCAAAATTTGCACATACTGCTGAAGATGGCAAATCTTATCAGGTTGATCACTTCAATCTTGATGTCATTATTTCAGTTGGCTACCGCGTTAAATCTCCGCGAGGCGTTCAGTTTCGCAAGTGGGCTACAGATGTGCTCAAACAATATTTGATTCAAGGTTATACCTTAAACCAACGCCGCCTAACCGAGCGTGGCATCGAGTTTGAGCAGGCGGTGAATCTGCTCAGTCGAACCCTGACCAATCAAGGCTTGGTTTCAACAGAAGGCGAAGCGGTAGCCCGTGTGATTAGCGCTGTTAGTGGCTGAAAGCCTACCCGATCAGAAAACGTTGATGATTCGGCTGATCGAACATTTCATACTGCTGAAAGAAGAATGAAGCTATCGATACTGGGGCAGCGCTGAGATCTCATACCACGGCCGCGGCTCGCGATTGTGCTGCCGCCAGTTGTGCAGGGTCGCCGCGCTCTATCGCTGGCGCTTGGTTTGGTGGATAGAGGCACCGACCGCCGGTCATTCAGCAAACACGCGCCATGTCATCACGCTCTATGTGATCACGTACTTTGTGATGGAGTAGGCCAGCGCAACTCAAAACAAGAGCCACCCTCATCAGAGGGGTAACATCTGGCCTCGCCACGGTGGGCTCTCGCAATCGCCGCGACTACCGCCAATCCGAGCCCACTTCCTCGCTTGTCTCCTGGCATACCATTTTCGGCGTCCCGCGCATGGCGGAATGCCGTGAAAATATGAGCGGCATCTTCCTGCGGTATGCCTGGGCCAGCATCGCTAACACGCAAAACACACCACCCGTCGTTCTGGCGCGTTTGGATGATGAGTGTCCCCGGGGATGCATGCTGGCGAGCGTTTTCCAGCAACGCAAGCAATGCCTGACGTATACGGAAGGGGTCGCAATACGCAGTGCCAGACTGCAGGTCAAGGGTTGGATAATGGTTTGATGCATTTAGGGCATGCTTACAAAACTCAACGACGGATTCAATTTCAGCAGAAAGATCACATTCCTTGATCTCAAGATTCAGATGACCGCTTTCGGCCAAGCTCACGGCGCGAAGGTCTTCAATCAGTTGTGCCATGCCGTCGATTTGGGTAAGGAGACTTTGAAACTGGGGTTGTTCAGGAGGGAAGACGCCTTCTGCCAAGCCTTGCAGACGTCCGCGTAAAATAGTGACCGGCGTACGTAGCTCATGGGCAATAGCGGCATTCCAGAACGTCATTTCCTTGGACATACGCTGTAATTGGTCTGCTAGCGCATTGAAGTCGTTGGCTAACACGGCGGCCTCGCCTAACGAGCGATCACCGGTGGTGGCGCGTGCGTCCAGGTCGCCTTGCGCGACGCGACGCATGCTTTCTGTTACAGAGTTTAGCGGTACCAAAATGCGACGTGCCAAGTGAATGCCCACTATCACGGCGAACGCCAGCCCAACCAGCGTAGTGCTAACGAGCCAAGCCCACTCGAGCCCCGACGGGAACATGTTTGGTTCGTTAATCGACCCCTGCCAAAAATGGAAGGTAATGAAATAGAAAACATAAGAGGTCACTACGACTAGCAGTGTTATCCCAAACGCCATCGCTGCCATTGTTAACGCGATGGTCCGGCTCAATCCAATGAGTTTCATTCTTTTCCCCATAGCCGGTACCCAACGCCGCGTATGCCAACGGGTATGCCTCTCACATCGACGTCTTCCAGTTTTTTACGCAGCTTGCTGATATGGCTGTCGACAGTGCGCTCAAGCGCCTCACCTTCGGGCAGGCAGGCGGCCAATAACTCTGCGCGGGTGCACACCTTTTTGGGCGCGCGGGCAAGGTGCGTCAACAATCTGAACTCGGTGAGCGTTAACGCAAGGCTGTGCGAGTCTCCTCCTATCTGAACAAAGGCTTCGTGTTGTTCAAGGTCGATCTCAAAGGGCGGCACCCGGAGGACACGGGGTTGGTGGCTTGCATCAGCCATGGTGCGTCTTAACACTGCCTGAATGCGTGCGACGACCTCGGCAGGGTTAAACGGCTTGACGACGTAGTCGTCGGCACCAAAACGTAAACCCATGAGTTTATCGATATCCTGATCCATCGCGGTCAACATGATGACGGGTGTCTTACCACGGTGGCGAACCTCTGACAGCACCTGCCAGCCATCCATTTTAGGCATCTTTACATCAAGTAAGACGAGATCGGGTTTCATCGACATATGCATGTCCAATGCTTTGCGCCCATCTTCTGCGTAGATGGTTCGCAGGCCCGCCCGTTTCAGATAAGCCTGCAGAATATCAGCGATCTCAGGCTCGTCTTCGGCGATGAGAACCAGTGCTTGCTGGCCAGAATAAGAACTTGGCGACTGATGAGTCGTGGACATGAAAGCGCCTAATGAAACATTAATTGTGTTCTCCATCATATCTACACATACCGTCGACGTTAATACCACGCTACAGCGATATAGTCCCCTTCAATTTTATTGCTAGGCAAATGTTTGCCTATGTCTGAAGGGACGATACATGACGATCCGACATATCTATCGAAATGGTGGGTTCTGTGCCTTGCTGCTGATCGTGCTAACTGCTTGCGGTTCAGTTGAGCAAGAAGTAGCGCCGCCTCCTGCTCGAGTGACGGTTGTTACCTTGGAACCCGTTAAATTGGAGCTGACTGAAGACTTGTCGGCCCGGGTCGTCCCTTTTCAAATGGCGGAAATTCATCCGCAGGTGAGCGGGATTGTTCAACGTCGCCTGTTCGAACAGGGAACCGACGTGAGTGCGGGGCAGCCATTATTCGACATCAACCCAGCGCCGTTTCGAGCGGAAGTGGAAACAGCAGAAGCCGCTTTGCAGAAAGCCGAATCCGAACTCGCTCATGCCCGTGCGCAGTCAGCCCGGTTGGAGCCGCTTGTCCGGGCACAGTCGGTGAGCCGTCAGGCCTACGATGACACCGTATCCAAAAGTCAGCAGGCCGCCGCTGATGTGGCCCAAGCGCGTGCCACGCTGTCGCGCCGCCGCCTTGACCTGGAATTCTCCACGGTGGTGTCCCCCATTGCAGGCCGAATTGATCAGGCGTTGGTAACGGAGGGAGCGCTGGTGGCCAGCAGCGATAGCACGCCCATGGCCCGTGTTCAGCAGATCGATAAGGTCTATGTCGATGTTCGACGCCCGGCTTCCGCGCTCGAATCGCTTCAAGACGCGATGGCGTCGCAGCCCTCCCTCGACAATGGCTTACCGGTCATCATCCTGGGCAGCAACGGTACACCCTACGATGTCACCGGACGCATTCTTTTTTCGGGAATCAATGTGGATACCAGCACGGGTGACCTTTTGCTGCGAGTACTCGTGGACAATCCCAATCGACGCCTGCTGCCCGGCATGTTTGTGCGTGCCCGCGTGCCGTATGCACGCTATGACGATGCGTTGACGGTACCGCAACAGTCTGTGGTACGCATTGGCGGTAAGCCCTACATTTGGTTGATTGGTGCTGACGACAAGGCGGTGATGGTTTCAGTGGAGCTTGGTGAATTGGCGAACGGCAATTATCGGGTGCAAACAGGAGTGACAGAGGGGCAGAAAGTCGTCGTCGAGGGTATAGAACGACTGACTGATGGTGTCGACGTCAGCGCGACTGATTGGAAGATGCCTATGCCACTCAACGACTCAGCGGCATCCTCTCACTAAGTTTCAGGAGTATCCGCAATGCCCCAGTTCTTCATCCAGCGCCCAGTCTTCGCGTGGGTGGTCGCGCTGTTTATCATCCTGTCGGGTGTGATCGCCATCCCTAAGTTGCCGGTCGCTCACTACCCTTCGGTAGCGCCCCCTTCGGTGACCATCACCGCGACGTATCCCGGCGCCACACCGCAGACCATGAACGACGCCGTGCTCAGTCTCATTGAACGTGAGCTCTCCAGCGTCAAGAACTTGCTGTACTTCGAGTCGTCCGCCGATGCTTCGGGGTCAGCCTCTGTCACCGCCACCTTCAAACCAGGGACAAACCCAGAACTGGCCCAAGTGGATGTGCAGAACCGGCTCAAGGCCGTCGAACCCCGGTTACCCCAGGCGGTTCGTCAGGATGGGCTGAGCGTAGAGTCAGCGTCATCCAGTTTTCTGATGATTGTGGGCCTGAATTCCGATGATGGGCGCTTTGATGAGATCGCGCTGAACGACTATATGGCGCGCAATATCGTGGAGGAGCTACGCCGCATTGACGGTGTCGGTCGTGTGCAGCTGTTCGGTGCTGAGCAGGCAATGCGCATCTGGATAGAGCCGGAGAAGCTGATTGCTTTCGGCTTGTCGGTGAATGATCTCTCGACCGCGATCACGGAGCAGAACGCACAGATTGTGCCGGGCAGCATCGGCGCGTCTCCGGCCTTACCCGGTCAAAAGGTGTCCTCGCTGTTGACCGCACAGGGGCAATTGAGCACGCCTGAAGCGTTCGCCGCTATCGTACTTCGCGCTAATGTCGACGGCTCAAAAGTGGTGTTGGGCGATGTGGCGCGCGTCGAGTTGGGCGCCCAATCCTACGGCTTCTCCAATCGTGAGAATGGCCAGCCAGCGACGGCGGCTGCCATACAACTGGCACCCGGTGCCAATGCGGTGCGCACGGCGGAAGGCGTGCAGGCGCGTTTGGCTGAGTTAAACCAGGCTCTGCCTGCGGGCATGAGCTCATCGATCCCCTTTAATACGGCCCCGTTCGTTAAGGTGTCTATCAAGAAGGTCATCCATGCCCTCATCGAGGCGATGGTACTTGTCTTCCTGGTGATGTTGCTGTTTCTACAGAACATCCGTTACACGCTGATTCCCGCCCTGGTCGCGCCGATTGCACTGTTGGGGACCTTCACGGTGATGCTGCTGGCAGGTTTCTCAATCAACGTGCTGACGATGTTCGGCATGGTGTTGGCGATTGGCATCATCGTCGATGACGCTATCGTGGTGGTCGAGAATGTTGAGCGCATCATGGCCAAAGAGGGATTGTCGCCAAAGGACGCCACCATCAAAGCGATGAAGGAAATCACGGGCGCGGTGGTGGGGATCACCCTGGTATTGACGGTGGTGTTTATCCCGATGGCCTTTTCGAGTGGCTCGGTCGGCGTGATCTACAAGCAATTCGCGCTGGCAATGGTGGTTTCGATTCTGTTCTCGGCGTTTCTGGCGCTGTCGCTGACGCCAGCGCTATGCGCCACCCTTCTCAAGCCCATTAAGCCGGGGCACCACGACAAAGGCGGCTTCTTCGGCTGGTTCAACCAGGCGCTTACCCGTATGACCACCCGTTACGAATCGCGTGTTGGAAAGCTGGTCGCTCGCAGCGGTCGGGTCATGGTGGTGTTTGTGGTCATCGCGGGTGTGCTGCTGCTCGCCTTCCGCCAGTTGCCTTCGGCTTTTCTGCCGGAAGAGGATCAAGGCTATTTCATGACCAGTATCCAGTTGCCCGCTAATGCGACCACTGAGCGCACCTTGGATGTGGTCAAGGCGTATGAGGAGTACGTCATTGCGCGCCCTGCTGTAGACGGCAATATGTCTATTTTGGGCTTCGGATTCTCGGGCTCCGGCGCGAATACGGCACTGACGTTCACCACACTAAAGGATTGGGGGCAGCGCGACGGCGTTACGGCGGCGAGTGAAGTGGAAGGGGTTCAGGAAGCCATGAGTCAACTGAACGAAGGGACGGTAATGAGTATGTTACCGCCGGCCATTGATGAATTGGGCACCAAGTCCGGCTTTACGATGTTCTTGCAGGATCAACGCAATCAGGGGCCGGCCGCCCTTAAGGCTGCCGAGACGACGCTGCTAGAACTGGCGGCGCAGAGCAAGGTGGTCAGCGACGTCTATTCCGACGGCCTGCCAGCAGGTGCGAGCATTCGTCTTGATATTGATCGTCAAAAGGCCGAAGCGCTCGGGGTGTCGTTCGCCAATATTAGCGACATCCTGTCTACCGCAATGGGGTCGTCCTACATCAACGATTTCCCGAATGAGGGCCGGATGCAGCAGGTGATTATGCAAGCGGATGCGTCGGCACGCATGCAGGTTGATGACGTGCTCAAGCTGCACGTGCGTAATAGCAGGGGTGGCATGGTGTCCTTGTCAGAGGTGGTTACCCCGGTATGGGACGAAACACCGCTACAAATGGTGCGTTACCTGGGCTATCCCGCCACCAGTATTTCTGGCGGTGCGGCGACAGGTGCCTCCACCGGAGACGCCATGGCTGAAATGGAGCGTCTGGCGCAGCAACTTCCGCCCGGCTTCGCAGTGGCCTGGACGGGGCAGTCCCTTCAGGAACGCCAATCGGTAGCTCAGGCACCCATGCTGGTGGCGCTATCCATCCTGGCGGTGTTTCTGGTGTTAGCCGCGCTCTACGAGAGCTGGACCATTCCGCTCTCGGTCATCCTGGTTGTGCCGCTGGGGCTGCTGGGGGCGGTGGCCGCCATGTTGCTGCGAGACCTACCTAACGATGTGTTCTTCAAAGTCGGTATGGTCACCGTGATCGGTTTATCGGCGAAAAACGCGATCCTTATTGTAGAGTTTGCCAAACAACTGCGTGAGCAAGGTAAGGGACTGAGAGAGGCCGCGGTGGAAGCCGCCAGCCTGCGCCTGCGCCCGATTCTGATGACCTCACTCGCTTTCGGTTTGGGGGTGGTGCCATTGATGGTCGCGTTTGGCGCCAGCGCCAACACCCAGCATGCGATAGGTACGGGTGTTTTCGGCGGCATGGTCAGCGGAACGCTGCTGGTGATTCTCTTTGTTCCGGTGTTCTTCGTTTTCGTGATAGGTCTTCAGGAGCGTGTTAATGGCTGGCGTACGGCTCGTCGCCCCTCATCATTAGAGCCCCATAACGACATAGCGCATTAATGCCATGCGATGACTGATGCTGCCTATCGTGCTAACGCTGTCGGCGTTCCCTGTGCCAGACGACATGTCAGTGACAGCGTTAGCAGTTACATCGATTATTTAGGAGTTAAGTGGCTAATGCTTTCTGCTATCCCGCAACGTTGGCTAGTGCTGTTTGCCGTCATGCTGGCGTTCCTACCTGTTGTCATCGATATGACCATTCTGCACGTCGCGGTGCCTGTGCTGACGCCAGCGCTGGGGGCCACGGGTACTGAGGTGCTGTGGATCATCGACATTTACCCATTGCTGATGGCAGGCCTGCTGGTGCCGATGGGTACGCTGGCTGACCGAGTTGGTACGCGCCGTGTGCTGCTGACCGGTCTCTCGGTGTTCGGGGTGGCGTCCCTCCTGGCGGCATTCTCGACGACACCCGCTATGTTGATCGGTGCTCGGGTGCTGCTCGCCATGGGTGGATCGATGATCATGCCCTGTGTGTTGGGTGTCATCCGCAAAACCTTCGAGGACGAGCGCGAGCGTGCGATGGCGCTTGGCCTGTGGGGAACGGTGGGGGCCGCCGGTGCCGCAGTGGGCCCCTTGATTGGTGGTGCCTTGCTGGAGCATTACTGGTGGGGCTCGGTATTCCTCATTAATGTGCCCATCATGCTGGTGGTGGCGCCGGTCGTTTATGGCCTGCTGCCGCGCCGCGAGGCGACGACACCAGGCAAGTGGTCTTTTGGTCAGGCGCTGATTTTGCTGGTCGGTATCATTTCGGTGGTCTACGGCATCAAGTCCGGGATGGGAGAGGGGCAGCCACTATGGCGTACTGGATTGGTGCTCTTCGGGGGGCTAGTCCTGCTGGCGTGGTTTGCACGTATTCAGTTGCGTTCGGTGATGCCGATGCTGGATCTATCACTCTTTCGCCATCCGGCCATTGTCGCCGGTATGGTAATGGCGCTCGTGGCCGCTGGCGCCCTGGCCGGTGTTGAGCTGACGCTGGCGCAAGAGCTGCAATATGTGCTGGGCAAGACGCCGTTGCAGGCCGGTCTTTTCATGGTGCCGATCATGGCGGCGGCTGCCGTCGGTGGGCCCGTTGCAGGTTACCTTTCCAACCGGTTTGGCTTAAGGCTGGTGGCCAGTTTATCGATGGCGTTCGCTGCAGCCGCGTTGGGTTATCTGGCGCAGGCGGACTTACACGCGCCTAACTGGACAGTGCCAACAGCGTTGGCCGTGCTGGGGCTAACCCTGAGCATTGGACTGACCGCTTCCTCGATTGCCATTATGGGGGCCGTGGACGCCAGTAAAGGAGGGGCTGCTGGCTCTTTGGAAGCCACCGGTTACGAGCTGGGCAGTGGGCTAGGCATCACTCTGTTTGGGGTTTTCATGGCGAGCATATATAGCAGCACCATTGTACTGCCGCCAGACTTGGAGCCAGCCCTCGGTGCACAGGCCGCGCGCTCAATGAGCGACAGCGTTGTTGTGGCACAAGGGCTTGATGCAGATAAAGCGGATGTCCTGATTATGGCCGCGAAGGCGGCGTTCTCCACCACGCACTCAATCCTGCTCACCGCTGCTGCGATTCTCATCGCATTGCTGACGGTGGTAGTGTTTTTGATGCTGGGGAGCCACTCAGACAAAGTGGGAGCGCATGAGTGATGTTGGTTGGGCTCTGGCAGATCCATATGGTTCTCGCCACGGTGCTAGCTATCAAAGTGAGCATGGCGGGTTGCCTTGTCAGCCTCATGTGCGTGTATTACTGGACGCGAATAGCGTTACCTGTTTTAAGCTCTGTGCTTTCCGGCAGACTGTGATTGCATTGAACTCGCGAGTACTTTCCATAGATGTTCAGCGGCAGGAGTGAACCTTCTCCCTTGGCTACGGATGAGGTGGCAGGTAGCGGTATGCGATAAAGGATGTTCGACTGGTATCGCAACGATATCTCCACGATCAACCAGCGGGCGGGCAGATTGCCGCGTCATGAAGGCAATACCTAGTCCTGATATTGCGAGCGCAATAGCCGTTGAAAAGTGATTGCACTGGTAAGCGGGCAGCGGGGCTAAGCGTTGGCTGCTGAACATTTCATTGATGTACTGTTGGATGCCGAATTGTTCTGCCATAAAGATCAATCGCTGGGGAGCCAGGGTTTCAAGCGTAATGGCTTCAAGGCCTGCCAGGGCATGGTGTGGCGGCACAATGGCACAAATGGGGCCGCGGTTAAAACTGCGAACCATGACCGGAGGATCGCCTAATGGACCAAAGCTGATCGCCATGTCCACTTTGCCTCGCAGCATCATGTTGATTGTTTC
Organism: Vreelandella glaciei; assembly: GCF_013415125.1. Lineage (GTDB taxonomy): Bacteria > Pseudomonadota > Gammaproteobacteria > Pseudomonadales > Halomonadaceae > Vreelandella > Vreelandella glaciei. Next base: position 54,734 of record NZ_JACCDE010000026.1, read on the forward strand.
ACTCATATTGCCAGAGTGAATATCCACAAACACATCAGGGTAATCTGCGCTGAACTGTTGGAGAGGCCCTTCCACAAATTCACTGATCATACCCTGCCCGACCCGTAGGCTGACACTGCCTCGACGCAAGTGGCGCATATCCTGCAGTGTCTCGGCTAACTGACGCCGCCGATACAGCATTTCCCGGTGGTGCTCTATCAGTAGCTTTCCCGCCTGGGTCACCGCGACGTTTCTTCCCTGTTTTTCGAGCAAGGGAATTTGCAGATGGCGCTCAAGCAGTGCTATTTGGCGGCTGATGGCCGAAGGGTTGACGCCGACCGATTCGGCTGCCGCTCTAACGCCCCCGTGCAGGGCAACCTCGTAAAGGTAAGCCAGCCGATGTTCGGTAATTCCCTGATCCATGCGTTGTTGCACCATTCTCTTTATCCTTCTCCGGCTTCTTAACCGTTGCTTTGAACGCAACGATTCAGCTGCGCACTTCTTATTCTTTCCTTGTTACGCCCCTCACATACTGACCGTGCGCTTATTTAATAGCACAACGCTGTTTTGGGTTGCTGCCGTTTAGAGGCCGTCATTCTTATTCGAGAGGCTATATGAATACCCTTCACACTTATCTGCAAGAGCATCAACGTTTTATTCTCGATGATATTGAAGCGTTAGTACGTGCTGAATCGCCATCCAATGATAAAGCCGCAGTGGACGCCTGTGGTCAATTGTTGCGTCGGTTATTTCAAGACCGACTCCAATGTCAGGCGGAAACGTTTCCACAAACTGAAAAGGGCGACCATATTGGCTTCACGCTAGGAGAGGGGGATCGTCAGATTCTTATTTTGGGGCATTTCGACACGGTTTGGGATATCGGCCGACTCGCTATCCGCCGTGAGGTGGACAAGTTTTACGGCCCCGGCATTCTGGATATGAAAGCAGGTATTGTTCAAGCCATTTGGGCTGTCAAAGCACTCGTTGAACTCGATGCGCTTCCCGATGCCCGCATTCGTTTTCTATGTACCAGTGACGAGGAGTTAGGTAGCCCTTCTTCGCGACAACGAATTGAAGAGGAGTCGGTGGCTAGCGATGTGGTGCTGGTTGTTGAACCTGCTACGGCGAATGGCAGCGCTTTGAAAACGGCACGTAAAGGTTCTGGACGCTTTTACATGCATATAACGGGTAAAGCAGCTCATGCAGGCAATAACCCTGAAGATGGGGTGAGTGCGATTGAGGAACTGTCCCACCAGATTCAGTACTTACATAGCCTGGCCGACCCTAGTCTAGGAACCACAGTGAATGTTGGGATGGTAAGTGGCGGAGGCCCGCTTAATGTCGTGCCAGAGAAAGCCGAGTTAGGTATTGATGTTCGGGTAACGACGCTGGAAGAAGCCGAGCGACTCTACAATGCCATTTATCAAAGTACCCCATTTCATCCCAGTGTAACGCTAACCGTTAGCGGTGACATGACGCGCCCGCCGATGGAGCGCACAAATGCTACGGCTCGTCTATTTGCGCTTGCCCAGCACGCTGCCAGTGCAGTCGGCATTGAGCTTACGGAAGCCTCGGTAGGCGGAGGAAGCGACGGCAATTTCGCTGCAGCCAAAGGTATTCCCACACTTGATGGGCTGGGCGCAACCGGCGCTGCTCCCCATGCGGAATATGAGCATATCGAAATAGCCTCAATTGTACCGCGTGCGGCGATGCTGGCGGCGTTGATAAGGCAGGTCTGATAGGCCATTAAGCCTTTTGCCAGTACATTAAATAAATAATTATATGAATAAATATTCAGGAAATTTCAACGTGAAAACTAGATCAATACAAAGAATGGCCATGCCTGATGCCTTTGTAATTCTGTTTGGGTTACTAATGGTGGCTTGGTTATTGAGTTTCTTTATCCCCTCGGGCCAGTTTGAGCGAACCACAGAGGGGCGGCCTACGGTTATTCCTGGCAGTTTTCATCTGGTGGAATCTAGCGGCCTTAATTTTTTCGATATTTTTCTTTCTATTCAGAGCGGTTTTATCAGCTCAGCAAACCTAATTGCTTTAGTTCTGGTAATGGGCGGTGCGATTGCCGTGGTGGAGTCTACCGGTGCGATCAATGCGGGTATCAAAAGCCTGGTTGATAAAGCCCGGGGGCGTAAATATCTGCTCGCGATTGTGGTGTCTTTTGTATTTGGTGTGATATCTGCCATTGGCGTTGGGTCGAATGCCGTTATTGCCTTTATTCCACTGGGTATTGTGTTGGCACGAGCGCTTAAGTTAGATGCGATCGCGGGGATCGCCATTGTCTATCTGGGCTATTTTTCGGGCTCAGCGGCTGCTGTTTTCGATCCTATTACGCTGGGTATCGCGCAATCTATAGCAGGGCTGCCGCTATTTTCTGGCGCGCCGCTTAGGGTGGCGCTATTTTTCGTGCTACTGGCAGTGACAATTGCTTATGTGTGTCGGTATATCAAACGCATTAGCGACGATCCCGGCCGTAGTCTAATGGGGAGTCAGTCCTTTAGCACTGAAGCCATTGGAACCGATGATGAGAACTTAACGTTTACACGTCGGCATCTGGTCATTTTAAGCTTCTTTGTTGCCTGCCTAGCGGTGTTTATTTATGGCTCTTTAGGGTGGGGGTGGGGCGTTAATGAGCTTTCAGCCATCTTTATGATCAATGGAATAGGAAGCGCTGCACTCGCTCGTTTCTCGCCTAATGAATTTGTGCAGATGTTCATGAAGGGTGCCAAAGGTATGCTTTATGGTGCCTTCATTATTGGTATTGCCAAAGGCATTACGGTGCTAATGGCCGAGGGCATGATTCTCGATACGGTAGTGAATTCAATTTTTGTGCCCTTAAGTACGCTCCCCCCCATGTTGGGTGCGCTCGCTGTCTTTGTATTCAATCTCTTTTTCAACTTTCTGGTGCCTTCTGGTAGCGGCCAAGCAGCTGTAGTGATGCCGATTTTGACACCGCTTGCGGATATGCTCGATATCACTCGGCAAACGGCGGTGATCGCATTCAAGCTTGGGGATGGAATTACCAATATTATTACGCCGACATCGGGGGTGTTGATGTCTGTACTCGCCGTGGGCGGAGTGCCTTGGAGTAACTGGGTACGTTTCGCGTTTCCGTTGGTATGCCTCTGGACGCTAGTGGGTATTGCCTTCGTGGTTATTGCCGTATTGATTAATTACGGACCGTTCTAATCAGGCGTAGGAATACGCTCTGTTAGCATTGCCATACATTGGCAATAAACAGTCAAGCCGCCCAAATTGAGCGGCTTGGTTGTTCATTAATGATATTTATAAGATACCGAATGACATTTATATAGTATTTTACCCTCACATGAGGGCACTGGTAGCTTCATGAGTTAGTTAACTCAGGAGCTAGCAACATGATTTTAGAAATTTTTATTTCAGAAATTCTGAAGTTATGAAAGGCAACAGGACTAACTGTCCCATTTAGTCGAAAAGCCAATCAATCGACGAGCTTGCCAGTGGCCCTCCACCTGCTAAGAGTCTTCCCGCCACAGCTCAGCTAATGAACCACCTACCGGGGAATCCTCGGGTAAGGCAACGGCAGCCACTCGTTCTTGTGCTACTTCCAGCTGTGCGGGGTCGCCGCGCTCTATTTCCGGCTCTTGCCCTGGTGGGTAGGCGCCTACCATGCAGAAATCATCGTTCGCCTCCAGGCTGGCATGCCCAACCCCGGCGGGTAGCACCAGCACATCGCCTGAGTAAAGCATCAGTTCCTGGCCGTGGGCCGCCCAGCCGTGCCCGCGGAAGATGCCCAGTGCTTCATGGGCAGTGGAGTGAAAGTGGTCAAAGTCATACAGGTGGTAGCGCCACGCTGGTGGCCAGCCGTGGCGTTTGAACATGGCTTCGAACGACTCGGCCCGCGCTTCAGACCAGCATGCCGATCATCCAGATGCTGATGAACACTTACCTGCTAATAGAATGTGCTACACGACAGTTCTGCTACTTTTAGCAGCATCGGCAAAGGGTGGCCTTGCTTCAGTTCAAGGACTACCCGCGCTTTTGCTGCGCGGCTTGCTCTTTGGCCTGACGCAGGGCTCTCAACTTTTTTAGGTAGGCCACCTCAGCACGCAAGTATTCGTTCTCTTGGAGCAGTTGCTTCAGAGAGCTCTTTTCAGTCACTGGAAGTGGCGGCTTGGGTGGCTCTGCTGTGGGCATCTTCGTCGGGCAACCTCGGGGTTTAGGCTCCAACGCCTGGAAGGCTCCTTCATGATACTGTCTTTCCCATTCCCGTACGACACCCACTCTACCTCGGATGTTGAACAGGGCAATCGCTTGTCGGGCTGAGAGATACTCTTGTCTCATCCTTTGCAACACCGACAATTTGAACTCAGCGCTGTAGCGGCTGAAATTCTTCTGCAAGCCGCTCAGGCCATGATGTTCATAGCTTTTAACCCAACGCCTGACGGTGGCGTGATCAAGACCGTACTGTTTGACCAGCCTTCTATAACCCTCTTGTCCTTCTGTGTAGCGTTGTACTACTAATAGCTTGAACGCTTCATTATATTTCGCCATGAAAAACACCCCAATCGTTGGATGAGTGTCCAACTTTTGGGGTGCAGTTCATTTTTTAGTCGGGGTTTTTGCGCTTTACGCTTCTTGAACACCGTCAACGATAAATACGCGGTAGTCGGAGCCCTGGAAGCGGTGCTTGCGAGCCTCCTGGTAGGCGGGGCTTTCATACCAGGCGCGGGCAGCGGCCATATCGGGGAAGCGCAGAATCAACGCGCCTTCCATGTCGCTGCCTTCCAGTACTTCAAAATCGCCGTAGAAGGCGAGCGGCTGTGGGTCGTGGCCTTCGCGGGCAGCTTTTGCCTTTTCGCCATAGCGCGAAAGCTCCTCGGCATCGTGGGTGCATTCGCGGGTCAGTACGACATAAGCGGGTATTGGATCTCCTCGTTGGTATAAAGTGGGTGTTTCGAAATCATACCTTCTATAAGCAGGGTTCTGCCCTCTTTATGATGCTTGCTTCCACGAGGTTTTCAGTGAGCCACCGATGGGGTCGGCTTCATCGCCGTGGGCGCTGTGCTTGGCGAGGCGGCTGCCGTGTCGTTGAACGGAGAGTGGTGTGCGTCCTATGGAGTAACGGCGATGACGGGTACATTGATTGTCGTTGCCCATGGCAGTGAGTGGCACCGCGACGTATGTGTTACTGTCGGCAAATCACCCGGTGTTGGTGCTTGCTTGGGAGATGTGTGGTGCTTGATGCAAACCTAGGCAACATTCATGATGATCAGCAAATACAGATATTCACCAGCTAAGATTGACAAGCACACTTTGAGGTGACGCTGGAGCAAGAGACTGTCTGGCTAAGTCAAGCGCAGATGACAAAAAGGCCAAGTAGACCGACTGATTGGGCAGGTGGGACATCGAATGTTTAGCGCGTGATGTTGTAATCATCTCACCTTCCTAACCACAGAGCCCCCACCGACAAAACCAACATGGTGGCAAAGATGATATTTGTTGCTCGTCCGATAACCGGATCTCTTAGAAACTTGGCAAATGCTGCACCAAAGGTAAGCCAGATAATACTGAATATAAGTATCACCAAGGACAGCAACAACAGTTTCCAGCCTGTATCAGCCGCCAGATTATCAATTACAATCGTATGACTCGAATAGACGGCGCCAATGGCGGCGAAAGCCTTTGGATTGATCACTGCAAGTGTAAAACCAGGCAAAAACGCCGGCGCACTGCCAAAGCACTTCGCATCCTTAACGACGGGCGCCGTGGCTATTCGAAAAGCTAGGTACAGAATATAGATCCCAGCCAAACTCGACAGAGCCACGAGCAACAATGGCTTGGTGAGAACCACAGCCGTGATACCGGCAGCAATCATGAGCAAGACCACTACCGTCCCCAGAACAATTCCAGACATGTAGCGCAGCCCCCTCCTAAAACCATACGCAGAGCCAATGCCTGCAAGACTCAGGGTTGCAGGGCCTGGGCTACCCATCAGGGGGAATGCAGCCATCAAAAGTAATAGGATGTTATCCATCATAGGCCAAACCTTTTGGAGGTGCTGGTCGTTCCTGTACGAGAAGATGGGCAATGGCCGAAAGCACACCCAGAATAATTGAGAGGTACCAAACCTGATCATAACTGGCATAGCGATCAAACAGGGCACCGCCCAGCCAGACTCCAAAAAAGCCTCCAAGTTGGTGACTTAGGAATACCAAACCAAATAAAGTCCCCATCGCACGAGAACCAAACATGGTAAGCACTAGCGCACTGGTCAATGGAACCGTGGAAAGCCATAGTCCTCCCATGACCAATGCAAAAATCATCACCGATGCTGGTGTGACAGGCTGCGAGATAAATATGAGGATGACCAAAGCCCTAAGGACGTAGATCGCCGATAGCACATAGGGTTTGGGAAACAGCATGCCAAGCTGCGAAGCGAGCAACGTGCCAAAGATGTTTGCCAACCCAGCCAGAGCCAGGGCCTGAAGACCCAAGGCACGCAATTCATCCGGAGAAGCAGAGGAAACACAGAAGTGCTGTACATAGTTAGGCAGGTGCGCTGTGATAAACGCGAGATGAAAGCCACATACGAAAAATCCCATGTTGAGCAACAAATAGCTCGGGTGGCCAAATGCAGATCGAACCGTTTGAGTGACTGGAGCATACTCAGCGCTACTGGACAACAGTGATTCATTCACACGAAGAAAAGGAATACACATAGCAATGGGTAGAAGTGCGCCGGTAATGACAATAATCATCAACCGCCAGTCGAGCCATTCCGTCAACCACGACGCCATTAATGGCATAACGACTTGACCGGCGGAGCCCATGGCCGATGTTATACCAAGATAATAGCTGCGTTTGTCCTCTGGCGCGGCTCTGCCAACCACGGCTAAAATGATGCCGAATGCAGTACCGGAGACCCCCATACCGACAAGCACTCCAGCGCCAAAGTGTTGAACCAAGGGTGTCGTACCCAGGGCGCAAACCATCATCCCAAGCACATAGCACATGAACCCCAGCCATAGTGCGCGCCGATCACCAAACTTGTCGGCGACCATTCCGAAGCCCGGTTGTGCGAGCCCCCACACCAAATTCTGAATGGCGATGGAAAGCGAGAATACCCCGATACTGCCACCGAACAATTCATCCGAGAGTGGCTCAACCACACCACCAAAGATAGCTCGAACTCCAAATGACAGTGCCAGCACAACGCCACCTGCAAGCACGATTGGCATTATCCCCTGATTCGATACTGGGAAACCGGTTGTTTGAAGCCTCATAGCTATCTCACTCTCTTTCCTTGAACCTTCAAGGAGGGCTGATTAGCAATAAGGTGTACAGCACACCTGAATTGACGCCAATGCTAGCACTGGCATAAACTTTTGAATAACGAATATATTTGAAGTTATAGTTTTGGATTTTTGAAGTGAATATAACCTTTGATATTGATGCGTTACGCGCCATCGTTGCCGGAGCCGATCTGCGCAGCTTCGCACGTGCGGCCGCACAACTTGGTCGCTCACAGTCAGCAGTCAGTATGCAACTGAAGAAGCTGGAGCAGCAGGCAGGCACTCAGCTGTTTGTCCGCAAAGGTAGAACACTGATTGCCACTGATGCAGGCGAGGCACTGGTTGCCTATGCTCGACGCATCATCGCTCTCAATGATGAAGCCGCGCTCGCGCTTGGCGCGACAGCCACCACGGCAACGGTTCGGCTGGGCCTGCCTCAGGATTTCTTTGAAGATGTGATGCCGGCAACCTTGTCTGAATACTCCCGCCTGCATCCAGGGATTCATGTCGAGGTGCAGGCTGGTCCTAATCACGTTCTAGCCGAGGAAGTTAGAGCTGGAAGGCTGGATGCTGCGATTGCATTCTGCCCAGAAAGCTCATCTGGAAGTGATGGCGAGCTGATCGGCAAACTGCCTATGCATTGGATGGCGCACAAAAGCTTGGTATTCGATTCTCGGGTTGACCGGATACCATTGGTGCTGTTCGACCATCCCTGCCTCTTTCGGCAGTCGGCTCTCAGTGCACTTGAAAAAGCTGGCAAACGTTGGCGTGTGGCGGTTACCACACCTAGTCTGCCGGGCATTTGGGCCGCACTTCGCTCAAACCTTGGGCTTGCCGTGCGAACTGAACATGGTATGCCCGAAGGAGTTCAGTGTTCTGGCGAGAAATTTGGTCTTCCCAAACTTCCAGCGATTTCGCTGAAGCTGCTTCGCTCTTCGAATGCTTCACCCGCTGCTCAGGATCTATGCGACCTTCTGGAACATGAAACGATCAGGCTAGTCACTCCCGGCTGAATGAGGCTACGTCAAATAGAAGGCTTTCTCTGAGAATTCCCATAAGGATCGCCATTTACTGTCTGCCAAGGAGTAGTCTGGCTTATCAAAGTCGTGTGCCGGTGGCACGGCAATAGTCTTGATTCCTGCCGCCTTTGCTGCCTTAACTCCTGATGCAGAGTCTTCAAAAGCAATGCAATGCTCCGGATGAACCTCTAGCTTTTGCAACGTAGAGATATAGACAGCGGGGTCAGGCTTTCCGCTTTCCACATGCTCCGATGACGAAATTCCGTGGAAATACTGAGCAATATCGAGCTTCTTCAGAACGGTATTGATCAATAGGTAGGGGGAGTTTGTCGATAAACCGACCCTGAAGTTTCTACTGTAAAAATAGCTCACTATCTGTTGGGCGCCTGGCATAGGCTCGCCATGCTTTCTTATCAATTCGTCTACGCAGTCAATGACATCGTTTTCGACATCTTTGATGGATCTGTGCTTCCATGGAAAACGCCGATACCAGAATTCAGTAACCTCTCGTGTCGTCATCGCTGCGGTTTCTCGACATAATGAGTCCGACAGTTCAACACCCACGGATGAAAACACCATTCTCTCCGCTTTTGTCCAGAAGGGCTCGGAATCGATCAAAAGACCGTCCATATCAAAAATCACAGCCGCTGAGGTCACTTTATCCAGCTCCTATAGATAGAAAGCGGGTCAACCTGCGTCGCCTCCTGTAACCCAGGGAACTAACGAGATAGGTATTGTCCCTTCAATATTGTACCTAATTCATTTACGTTGAGTTAGAGGAGTACCGCCCTACAATCCCTGGAATTTCCGTGGACTTTTACAGTATCAGTCCTTTAGCATTATTCTTACAACGTTATCTAGTGGTTCCAGGCCAATGGGCAGAAACTTGGATTCTTGTAATGAAAATCTTTCTATTCACTCAGGTAATGCAAGTTAGATCATGCTATAGCCGAAAACAGTGAGGGGACGAACGGCCTCATTTGGTATAGGGCTTATGGCAATAGCGTCCCCTATTGTTCCAGTTGTGGATGGTATCGCAAAACTTTTGGGTGATAGCTTTTCACCGCTATTGATCGCTTGGGTAAGATACGCCATAGCAATGCTCATCACTATAGGCATTGCCTCCCATTATATTGCTGCCTGCCTTTCATCTTCTAAGAGCTTACCCCCATAGCTCTGCCAGTGGCCCACCTACCGGAGAATCCTCGGGTAAGCCAACGGCAGCCACTCGCGTTTGCGCTGCAGCAAGCTGTGCGGGGTCGCCGCGCTCTATTTCCGGCTCTTGCCCTGGTGGGTAGGCGCCTACCATGCAGAAATCATCGTCCGCCTCCAGGCTGGCATGCCCAACGCCCGCTGGCAGCACTAGCACATCGCCTGCGTAAAGCATCAGCTCCTGGCCGTTAGGGCCGCCCAGCCGTGCCCGGGCCTGCCCGCGGAAGATGCCTAGTGCTTCATGGGCGGTGGAGTGAAAGTGGTCAAAGTCATACAGGTGGTAGCGCCACGCTGGTGGCCAGCCGTGGCGTTTGAACATGGCTTCGAACGACTCGGCCCGTTCCTCGGCATTACTGAGGTCGAGAACCTGGCGATAAACCAGCACCGGGAGAGGGGAGTTGGGGTAGCCGGTCGTTGCATCGCTGTCGAGATGAAGTCGCTCTGGCTGGGGGATAGACATCCTTGCCTCCTCATTTCTCGTTGGGGGTATGCTTTCAGCATGGTTTTAAACTTAGTTTTAAGCTTGGTTTTAAGAATAGTTTTTAATGCATAGCCGAGCAAACCGATAACAAACTGGCTAAGTGTTTAGTCGATTACCGCCTTGCAGCCCACCCCCTCATTTTCTATTCGATTGCCATGATGACATCAGTCGGTATCATATCGTGGGTGTTGTCCATCATTACGCCCTTTTACCGCGAGCTTCTATGACCCAATCTAAAACGCCCTTCATTGTGGTGCTGAGCCTGGCAATGACCATGATGCTGGGCCCGTTTTCCATGGACACGTACCTGCCGGCCTTTCCGGTCATCGGTGAATCGCTGGGGGTTTCTCAGCAGGCGGTATCGTTGAGCGTTTCGGTGTATGTCTTTGCGTTGGCGTTGGGCCAGTTGATCGGCGGTGCGCTTTCAGACCGCTTCGGGCGCCAGCGGGTGTTGATGAGCGGGCTGGCGATTTTTGCGCTCTCAAGCATCGTCATTGGTATGTCGGACTCTTTAAACACGATGCTCGGCGGACGCGCCGTTCAGGCCCTTGGCGCCGGTTTTACCCTGGTATCTGTGCCGGCGCTGGTGCGCGACCGAGTGGCGGGCCGCGACGCCGCGAAGCTGTTCTCAATGATGGGCTTTATCATGGTGCTGGCGCCGGGCATAGCTCCGAGCGTAGGCAGCGCGATTCTGGTGCTGGGTTCCTGGCACACTATCTTTTTCGCCTTGGCGGTATACGCGGTGCTACTGGTGCCGTTGCTGGTGCGGGTGATTTTTACCGGCACGGGCAAGGTATCTCGCGCGAAAAGCCCTAAGATGAGCCTGCTGGCGCGTTACAAATTGGTACTGTCGACAAAACCGGCCCTGCCGTTCATCGTTTGGCAGGCTGCCTCTTTTTCTACCCTGATGATGTTTATCACCTATGCGTCATTTATCTATCAGGGGCATTTCGGCCAGTCGCCTGCCAGCTTTTCGATGCTGTTTGCGGCGAATATCGTCGCGATGCTTATCTTCAACATTCTCAATCGAGCGTTGCTTTCCAGGCTACCGTCACTGCGTATCCTACAGTTGGCAACGGGCTGTCAGGCAGTCGGCATACTATTGCTGGTGATGGCGGCTTTCATGGAGTGGCCGCTGTACGCCTTCCTGCCCGCCATGATGCTGACCATCGGCTCGATAGGGGCGATCTCGCCGAATATTCAGGCCTGTTTTTTGGAGTTTTTTCCCACCAGTGGCGGGACGGCTGCAGCGCTTTTGGGCGCAGCCCAGTTCGGTGTTGCGGGGCTGCTGAGCGCCTTGTCCGCCATGTTGCCGCATACGCTGGAAGCGGTCATTCTGGCCATGGCTGCCTGTGGCTCGGTGGCGTATCTGATGCTTGCCCGCTCTATCATCAAAGGGCGTGCCGCTGTTGAGGCGCGCTAGGTCAGGCTCTACTCACTTGTTGCTAAAAGCCCTTTGCCAAAAGCCTCGTGTTATCCAAAACACGGGGCTTTTTTATGTTGTGAACATGGGGCGTTGGCGGTGTGGATTCCGCCATGCCGCCCGATCGGTATCATCATCGGTTTGCCGGTGACGGGGTCTTCGATGACCCGGCTTTCCAGGCCAAATACCTCACGCACCATTTGCTCGGTCAGAATCTCCCCCGGCGGGCCTGCCGCGTAAACCTTGCCGTTAGCCATGGCGACCAGTTGGTCGGCGTAGCGGGCTGCCAGGTTGAGTTCGTGGAGCACCATCACGATGGTGGTGCCGCGCTGCCGGTTTAGGTCGGTGAGCAGGTCGAGCACGTCGATCTGGTGGTTGATATCCAGAAAGGTGGTGGGCTCATCCAGCAGCAGCACCTTGGTTTGTTGGGCCAGCGCCATGGCGATCCACACCCGCTGGCGCTGCCCGCCGGAAAGCTCGTCCATGTGGCGTTCGGCCAGCTCGCTCAGGTGGGTGGCGGCCAGGGCGTCGGCGACGGCCACTTCATCTGCCGAGCTCCAACGCTTGAACAGCCCCTGGTGCGGGTGGCGGCCCCGGCTGACCAGCTCGAGCACGCTAATGCCTTCCGGGGCGATGGGCGATTGCGGCAGAAACCCAAGTTGTTGTGCCAGGTGGCGGGTGGGTAGCTGGTGAATGGCGTTACCCTCCAGCAGCACGCTGCCCTGGCTGGGTGTCAGTAACCGTGAAAGCACGCGCAAAAGCGTCGATTTTCCACAGGCGTTGGCGCCCACAATGGCGGTGGTCTGGCCGGCAGGCACAGACAGGTTAACGTCATACAGAATGGTGCGTTCCCCGTAGCCTGCCACCAGGCCCTGGGCGAGTAGTGAACAAGCGCTCATAGGGAGCCTCGGGTTTTGTTGTCGCGAAGTATCAAGTAGAGAAGATAAGGCGCGCCTAAAACGCCGGTCACGATGCCGACTGGATAGCGGGCGGGCAGCAGGAACTGTCCGGCGTAATCCCCGAGCAGCACCAGCAGGGCTCCCACCAGCGCGGCGGGCATCAGCAGCGAGCCGTTGCGGCCCATCAGGCGCGCCGCAATCGGGCCGGACAGAAACGCCACAAAGGCCACCGGGCCGGAAACGGCAGTGGCAAACGCCACCAGCGCCACGGCGGTAATGACCACGATTACCCGCGTCACCGCCAGGCGAACCCCCAGCCCGGCGGCAAGGTCGTCACCCATGCGTAGGGTTTCAAGGTCGCGGTGGCGGCTCAATAGCAGCCCGCCGAACAGCAGCAGGGCGATCAACAGCGGCAGCGCTTGATCCAGCTGAACGCCGTTAACGCTGCCGGTGAGCCAGCGCAGGGCTTCTTGTAGCGTCCAACTGGGTGCGCGCATTAAAAGATAGGCGGTAATACTTTGCAGCATTGCGGCCAGGCCAATGCCGATCAGAATCAGCCGCCCGCCGGTCACGCCCTGGCGCCAGGAGAGCGTGTAGATCAACAACGCCACGCCCAGCCCGGCAGCAATCGCCACCATCGAAACCGCCGGGCCGCTCAGCGAGAGCACCACGATGGCGAACACGGCGCCGGTGCTGGCGCCGGTGCTGATGCCAATGATATCCGGGCTTGCCAGCGGGTTGCGCAGCATGGTTTGAAAGGCGATGCCGCCCAGGCCAAAGCAGGCGCCTACCAGCACTGAAACGACGGCCCTGGGCAAGCGCAGCTCACGTACGGTGAAACCAGCGCCCGGCACTTCCGCACCGCCCAGTATGCGCAGCACCGTGGTGAGCGGCGTGAAGGACTGCCCCAGCATCAGGGTCAACAGCACGCCTGCTAAAAGGCAGGCAAAAAGCACCGCCATGATGCGTACGCGGTGCTGAGTGTTTGCTCGGCGGATGTGTCGGAAGTGGCTAATCGCGTTGAGGGGCGGCTGGTTCATAGCGAGCCTACCTTGCGGTTGCGCACTATCCAGATAAATACCGGCGCGCCGATAAAGGCGGTCACGATGCCCACGTCCAGCTCTGAAGGGTGGGCGATTAGCCGCCCGGCCACGTCTGAAAACGTCAGCAGTACCGCGCCACCCAGGGCAGAGAAGGGCAGTAGCCAGCGATAATCGCCGCCCGCTAGCAGGCGGCAGGCGTGGGGTACGACCAGCCCCACAAAGCCAATCGGGCCGCACACCGCCGTAATCGGGCCGCACAGCAGTACCGCGCCCACTGCCGACATGGCCCTGGCCACGGCCACCTTTTCACCCAGACCGGCGGCGGTGTCATCGCCCAGGGCCAGCATATTGAGTTTGCGTGCGGCGAGCAGGGTGATCACAAACCCTGTCATTAGAAAGGGCAATACGGGCAGAAGCTGATCGTAGGTCGCGCCGCCCACGCCGCCCACCAGCCAAGATTGCACCAATCCGCCAATATCCCCCCTTGGCAGTACCACGGCAGTGGTTAGCGAACTAAGCGCGGCAGTGATGGCCGCCCCTGCCAGTGCCAGTCTAAGTGGGGTGGCGCCGCCCCGGCCGAGGCTGGCTATCGCGTAAACCGCACAGGCAGAGATGGCGGCGCCAGCAATGGCTGTCCAGATGTAGCTGGTCGTCTCGTCGATGCCGAACCAGGCAATGCCAATCACCACTGCCAGCGCCGCCCCGGCATTAACGCCCAGCAGGCCGGGGTCGGCCAGCGGGTTGCGGGTCAGGCCCTGCATGACGCCACCGGAAACCCCCAGGGCAGCGCCGGCCAGCATGGCAAGCAGCGTGCGCGGCAGGCGGCTGGCCACGGCAGCATCGCCCATGGTTTCTACCTGGCCGCTCAGCGCGGCGACGATTTCTGACCAGCCCACTTCTCGGGCACCAAACGCGACCGAGAGCATGGCGGCAAGGCCGAGCAGAATAAGCAGCGCTGTGCCACCGGACAACCGTTGGGCAGCATTGCGTTTGATGCGAAGAGCGATAGCGCGATTAACGCTTGAGCCAGACGCCGGGACGCTACTGCTGTGACTTGCGTGCGGCTTCTGAGAGCAGGTCTGCATAATCGTCCAGTAACCATGAAATCGACATGGGAGTCGGGTTGGCCGCTGTGCCCAGCGGCGTATTACCCAGCATGACAATGGCGCCGTTTTCCACCACCGGCAGGCGGGAGGTAAGTGGGTGCGCGTTGAGCTGATCGATCAGCGGCTGACCGCCGTAGGTGACAAGAATATCCACATCGTTGAGCTTGTCGATCAGTTCAGAGCTGATTTCGCCAGCGAATCTACCGGGGGTAGAGTTCTGTTTGACGACCTCAGGCGAGACTAGCCCCAGGTCATGAAAAAACCGCACCCGCGCGTCGTTGTCGGTGTAGAACGAAATGCGCCCCAGGTTGGTGGGGTCAAGGTGGGTCACGAACATGGCTGTCTTGCCCGCAAGGTCAGGGTGGTTGGCGGCGGTGTCTGCAATCTGTGCCTCAAGCTGCTCGATGAGCGCATGGCCTTCCTCCGCCATGCCCATGCCTTGGCTGTTCAACTGGATCATATCCCGCCAGTCGGTCGCCCAGGGGCCCTCGGGGTAGGCGACTACCGGGGCAATCTGGCTCAAGGTGGTGTAGTCCGCCTGGCTCAGCCCCGAATAGGCCGCCAGAATCACATCGGGCTGGCTGGCCGCCACGGCTTCAAAATCAATCCCGTCGCCTTCGTCGAACAGGGCGGGGGGCGTGGCATTCAGTTCTTCAAGCCGGGTTTCTACCCAAGGCAATAGCCCGTTGCCGTTGTCGTCGCCAAAGTTGGCTGCCGCAAAGCCGACCGGTACCACGCCAAGCGCCAGCGGCACCTCGTGATTGGCCCAGGCCACAGTGGCGACACGTTCGGGTTTTTCTGTGAGCACTGTGGTACCCAGGGCGTGTTCGATTTCAAGCGGATATTGCTGTGCGCCAACGGGCAAAGCGCCGAGGCTGCACGCAGCGATAAGCGCCACGTAAGCGCTCAGACTTCTATGGAACAGGGCCATAGCCTTCTCTAAAAGCTTAAGACGTAAATAACGGATAATTCTCACTGCGTGGTAAGGACGCAGCGTCTAGATATATAACGGGTAGTCCGGGTGATGCATGTCGTCACGATGTACTATAATTATTATCAAAAGTTCAACTAAATGATTATGATTGACATTATCACTCTTGACTAGCGGACGCTAGCTTCGGATACTCTTACGGCCTTTCAAAAGAGAATCACAAGGCGCGAGGGTAGGTTTATTCATTTCAAGGGATCTTCGACATGACTGATAGCAATAGCACAGTCCGGCGCAACGCAAGTCGGGTACGGTGGCAGCAAACCACTACCGCCATTCTGTGCGGCACAACGCTGGTGAGTATTCCCATGCTCGGGAACGCTCAGGAAACCGGCGAAGGCAGTGACGATAACGAGGGATATCGCCTCGCTCCCATTATCGTCAATGCTCAGGCCTACGCTGATGATGATGCCAACTCGATAGTGGCCCAAGAGCTATGGGTCGGCGGTAAAGTGGCCACCAGTCTTCTCGATACCCCCGCCTCCGTGTCGGTCATCACCGAGAAAGAGATTGAGCAGCGCAACGCCTCTACTACCGAGGAAGTGCTGCAATATACACCAGGCGTCCTCACCGATTATTACGGCTCAGATGACCGAAACGACTATTTCAATATTCGAGGTTACCAGGCGACTACCTACCGTGACGGGCTGACGCTAGGTTCAATGCGCGGTGTTCGTGAAGAACCCTACGCCTATGAACGCGTTGAGGTGCTGCGGGGTGCCAACTCCACCCTGTTTGGTCCAGCGGACCCGGGTGGTTCGGTCAACTTCGTGAGCAAACGGCCAAAGTTTGAGTCGTTTGGCGAAGGCTATCTCTCCTACGGTTCACTCGACGCCAAAGAGGCCGGTCTTGATGTGGGTGACACACTGAACGCTGACGAGACTGTGGCCTACCGTTTCACCGGCACCATCCGGGATAGTGATCGTGAATACGATCACTCCAAAGACAACAATGGCTTCTTGATGGGCGGCCTGGCCTGGGAGCCAACAGAGTACACCTCAGCAAGCGTCATCTTTGATTACCTGAAGCGTGACGACACCCCCAATAGCGGTGGGTATCCTCTCGACCGGGAATACGACCGCAGCGACTTCTTTGGTGAGCCTGACTTCAATTATCATGATGTCGAGCGTACCAGCCTCACCGGGCAGCTCACCCATGACTTCAACAACGGCCTGACGCTGCGGGGGAATCTACGCTACAGTGACCTGACTGACGACTTCGGTTACGTTTATATCACTGACTCTGCGGCGCGGGTAGGCAGCGTTGTGGATCGGGACTACTTTGGTACGGACAAAGAAGCCCAGGAGTTGATCGGTAACGCTATACTGCAGTACGACGCCCGCTTTGATCAGGTCGATAGCAGCACGCTCGTGGGTGTCGAATATCGCGATGCCTCAACCAAAGACATCTCTATATACGGTGATGCGGAGTCAATCGACCTAGCGAACCCCGTCTTTAGCGGCGCTCCGAGTAGCTTGTACGTCTATAGCAGCAGCGATCAGGACTACAAAACCAAGTCGGTCTTCTTGACACAGAATTTATCCTTTTATGATCGGTTCATCGTTACCGCGGGCGTGCGCAACGACTCAATGGACATCTCAAGTAAGGGCGAATCCTGGGGCGTTGCATTCGATGACAGCGACGATTTCTCGGAGACCTCCGTCCGCGGTGCGCTGACCTATCGCGTCACCGACGAAATTTCTACCTATGTCAGCATGGTGGAATCGGTCGCGCCGCCCACGATCGGTGTCAAACCCGAACGGGGCGAACAATATGAAATTGGTGCGAAATACGCACCCTTCGGTATGAATGCGCTTTTCTCGGCGGCCATCTATGACCTGACCAAGAATGACGTCACTATTGCGGTCACGCAAGACAATGGCGTCATTGAGCAGGAAACCGTTGGCGAAACCCGCGTGCGGGGTCTTGATCTGGAAGCCAAGACTGAGCTGACCGATAACCTGAGCCTAATCGGTGGTTATTCCTATATGGAGTCGGAAGTGGTTCGCGATGACAACGCCTCCAGAGAAGGCAATGAATTTACCACTGTACCCAACCATACGGCGTCGCTATGGACCTATTACACCCTTCCCAATCAAAATATGAGTGTTGGCCTCGGCGCCCGCTATGTCGGCTCCTATTATTTTGATGCCGCCAATACATCCAAAAGCAGTGCGGCAACGCTCTTTGATGCAGCCTTCAGCTACCAGCTCAGCAAAGACGCCGACCTCGCCGTCAACGTCAGCAACTTGCTTGATGAGCAGCATGTGGTCGGTTCGGCCACGGCAGACTACTATAATCCCGGTCGCGAAATCACCGCAAAAGTGAGCTATCGCTGGTGATGCCCTATCACCCATCCGTAGGCTTTACAGGGCGGGGACTCTAACCGATGGATTTGGCTATTTAGGCAGCCAACGCAAACCCCCACTTTTAAAGGCGGGGGTTTTTGCGCTTTACGCTTCTTGAACACCGTCAACGATAAAGACGCGGTAGTCGGCGCCCTGGAAGCGGTGTTTGCGGGCTTCCTGATAGGCGGGGCTTTGGTACCAGGCACGGGCGGCGGCCATGTCGGAGAAGCGTAGGATTACTGCGCCTTCCATCGCGCTGCCTTCCAGCACTTCAAAATCCCCATAAAAAGCCAGCGGCTGCGGGTCGTGGCCTTCGCGAGCGGCTTTTGCTTTCTCGCCATAGCGCTCCATTTCCTGAGCGTCATGGGTGTGTTCTCGGGTCAGTACGACATAAGCGGGCATTCATTTCTCCTGATGTCATCGTTAATCAATCCGCTAGAGCATATCACCGCCTAACAGCGGAGCCACATTAGAAACCCGTTATTCAGCTTTACTGGCAATATCGGCAGTCAGGGGTGGTACCGGTTCGGGCGTTGGCCCTATCAATGCGACGGGCTCAAGCTGCTCGTTCTCCAGTGTTGCCAGGATGATCTCATAACAATCGTCGATATGGCTGTTGCCCATGTATTTCATGGTGGCAAAGCTGATGCCGCCCGCAATGGCGCTGCCCAGGAACGGCACATATGTCGACGCACTTTTTGCCGAGATCCTGCCAGCTATTTTTTTGAACATCATCGTGATCAATTTGCGGGTGATATATTTACCCGCCATTTTGCTTCCCGTCGTTGAGATGGAAGTCATGATGAACAGCCGGGTTTCTGTGTCCAGACTCTCGATCTGTTCCGGCGATAAGCCAAATTGCTCGTTAATCTTCGGGATCAAGCGCAGCAATATAGCGACGTCAGAACCGATGTTCACGCCGGGAATGGGGATAATGGCGGTGCCGGCAGAAAGACTTGAGCTCTTCGTTACCATTGAGCGGCACGACTGTTTAACGGCTTCGAGCTCTTCCAGTGATCTGATCATATAAATCCCTTCTAAAACAAACGGAAAAGGCGGCAGCCTAAGTGACCGCCGCCTTCTTCAGGCTATTGAATAACGCATTGCGCGGTTAGTCATTGCCATCATAGGTGACGCGCCACACGGCATTCGTTAGGTCATCAGCGATGATGAGGGCGCCGTCTGGGTCGATGCTGACACCAACGGGGCGACCGCGTGTGCGGCTGTCGTCGGTTAGAAAGCCGGTAACGAAATCGATCGGCTCGCCATCGGGTTCGCCGTTGCTGAAGGGCACGAACACCACCTTGTAGCCGACCGGTTCGTTGCGGTTCCAACTGCCGTGTTCGCCGATAAACACGCCTTCCGCGAATTCATCGCCCATTTCAGGAATGGAAAAGGCGAGCCCTAACGGCGCTACGTGCGAACCCAGGCCGTAATCGGGCGATATCGCTGATTCCACCTTGTCAGGGTTCTGCGGGCGAACGCGTGGGTCAACGTGCTGACCCCAATAGCTGTAAGGCCAGCCATAAAAGCCCCCTTCCTGCACGGTGGTGAGGTAGTCGGGTACCAAGTCGGGGCCCAACTCATCACGCTCGTTGACCACGGCCCATAGCTGGTCCGTGTCGGGCTGAATGGTCAGTGCGGTCGGGTTGCGCAAGCCAGTGGCATAAGGCCGGTGCAGGCCGGTTTCGGCATCGATTTCCCACACCTCGGCGCGATTGACCTCGGCTGCCATACCGCGTTCGGTGATATTACTGTTGGAGCCAATACCCACGTATAAGAACTCACCATCGGCGCTTGCGGTCATCGCTTTCGTCCAGTGGTGATTGATTTCAGCGGGTAGCTTGGTCAGTTCTTCCGGCGGCCCGCTGGCTTCGGTTTGGCCTTCCTCGTAGTCAAAACGGACGACTGCATCCTGGTTGGCCACATAGAGGTTGTTATCCATCAAAGCTAGCCCGTAGGGCGCGTTGAGGTCTTCGGCAAACACCGACTGCTCGTAATTACCATCGCTATTTTCATCGCGCAGCAGGGTTAAGCGATTGCCGCTCTCAACAGAGGTCGTGCCCTGGCTTTTGATGTACCCGGCAATGAAGTCTTTTGGCTTCAACTTGGGTGCATTGCCGCCGCTCCCTTCGGCCACCAAAATATCGCCGTTGGGCAATACCAGCGTCTGCCGGGGGATCTGAAGATCGGTGGCAATGGCGGTTATCGTATAGCCATCGGGCACAGTGGGCGTTTGGTCGCCCCACTCAGCGGGTTCGGGGATCGTCATGTCGGGCAAAAGCCCGCGCTGGGGTTCGGGCAGTGTGGGGTCAGGCCCGTACTGCTGAGATTGTTGCGCGCTGGCGGCACTGGCGAGCAACAGCAGCGAAAGAGGCGCAACGTAAAAAGGCGGCAACTTCATGGCTTGCCTCCGGCGCCTAAACGAGAAAAACCTACCCATGCCGCCGTGCCTGCCAGCAACGCCACCACAATGGAGAGGGCAAAACCAGCTGGCATCATGGCCCAGGCGTCTCGCGCATGTACCAGTGAATTGACAAAGCCAAGCACCCAGGTAAGCAAGAGCAGCGCGGGGTAAATCATATTCACTACACCCCGGTGCGAAGAACGGAAGAAGCCAATCAACGCGCATAGCAAGGCGAAACCCGCAAAAACCAGCCCGCCTACGTTCAGCCAGGAAGCGAAGGTAGCCCATTGAATGTGGTAGCTCGTGGAGTAGGCGTAATCACACAAGGTGGCACCAAGAAAGAGCGGCACTGTCCCGGCAAGCATTACGGCATGAAACGGATTCGGCCCGCTTCGATAAGTACGATCGTCAGTGGCTGTCACGGCAAACTCCTTATGCTGTTCAGCTAGTTAATGTACCCAAGCTGGCATGACGCATACGCGCATCCAGCCCCAGGCAACGACATCATGTTCGTTGTGGCGCAGTATAGTTGACGATTTGGTACTTGCCCAAAGCGCAGCGGAGGCTTACACGCAACGTATCGCCACGCCCGTTATGGTGACGGTTATTTAATTAAGCGGCGTCGAAGAGCGGGTGTCACCACGTTCATGCAGCCTGGTGTTTTGCGTTGCTGACGCTCGCCAGCCCAGCGGTGAACTTGAGGCACGCAAAAATGGTCACGGCGTAATCGATATTCAGCTGATCCATGAGTAGCCCGAATAGCGGCGCGCCGACGGTCTGGCCGATAGCGATCGTCAGGAAGCCAATCATCAGGCCTGTGGCGGGTCGGTCGGGGAGTGTAGAGACGCCCCAGATTAAATACACACCGGTGAGCATGATATAAGCCGCACCGAAGAGCATACCGCCGAGGAGCGCTAAGAGGGGCGTGGTAGCGCTGGTGCCGACTAAGATAATCCCTGCCGCTAAGGCCGCCAGAAAACACCAATGGGTGAAATTGAGCCCAAAACGCGCCACTAATGTGCCCGCGGCAGCCCCTAAGATGCCCGCAGTACCAATAGTAATCCAAAGCAGTCCGGCGCCAGTGTTATTCCACCCCAACTGATGTGAAACGAGCAGGCCGCCGAACGACCAAAGCGCAGTGCTGGACGCACCCATCAAAAAGGCGGCCACGATCAGTCGAACAATGTCACTGGTAAACGGCGGCAAACCGGCGGCGGTTTTCGAGGTCGCTTTCGTTTTGCTGGGAACGCTGAATGCGGCAGCGATCGCCATGATAAAAGCAGCGGCTGCAAAGCCCGCGAAGGCTAACCGCCATTGGCCGCCAAGCAGTAACGCGATTGGCCCTGAAAGTGCCACGCCTGCGCCGGTGCCAGCATTGATGATCGTATTAGTAGCGCTTTGTCGATCGGGTCTGACAATCGCGGCCACCGCTGCGGCCATGGGTGGGGAGGCTAGCCCGGTGCTTGAGCCTGCGAGCATGACTGCCGTGGCGAGCAGCAAGGGAGAAGGCGCCACTGCAATACCCACCATGCCTACCGCGGCGACCAGGGCCGCCCCAATGGCAACCGCGCGGGCGCCGATGCGCTCGGTTAGATACGCCGATAGCACGATGGCGACACAGTAGCCCAGAAAAGCCCCGCCGGATATCAAGCCGCTGATGGTAGACGATAGGGAAAGGTCGGCATCGATTTGGGGTAGAAATAGCCCGAAGGCGAAGCGAGCAAAGCCGTAGCAGACGGCAATCAGGCCAAAGCCTGTAGCGCCCAGGTAAAGGCTGGGGTTCATTCGCGTGCCTGCTGGATGAGCGCTGACGCGGCGATACGCGCCGACGTTATCGACCCAGCACCGCGATAGACGGCCGCCGCCGTTGCTCCTTCAAACAAAATAAGGATCTGTTCGGCCAGTTCAGGATTATGTTTGCCGTCGGTCTCTAGCGATACGATTTTCTGAATCTTCTCATACAGACTCGTCTTGTGTGCCAGCACAGCATTGGCGATTTCCGGGGTATCGCCACCGGTTTCGCCGTAAGCGCGCAGGAAAAGACACCCCCGAGAGCCCTCGACCCGCACCCACTCTTCCAGTGCGCCAAACAGCTCGTCAACGCTATCTACTTCGATGGAGCGCTGGAAGCGCCGCTGCCGTTCTGCTAGCACATCACTTATCAGCGCCGTTTTGCTGCCAGCATGTTTGTAGAGCGTGCGGCTCGACATGCCAGCAGCCTGGGTTAGTTTGTCCATTCCGGTGGCGGTAAAGCCGTGCCGGTCGAAAAGAAGTTCTGCTGCAGAAATAAGCTTTGTCTTGGTATCCATCCGCGAAGTGTAAAACGATCACTTTACATCGTCAATTGTTACCTTTTGCGATGGAGTGCATGGAGGCTCACATTTTATTGAGCATCTCCACCGCTTGGTCAAAGTGCCCGTCACGCTCTGCCCAGCGTAGGAACTTCACTTTTTCGACCAGAATTTCCTTGGGTGTTGGTTGCTGGCTAAACAGCGTCATGACTTCTTCGATGTAGTTGTTGAGCGGCATATAGCCTTCCCGGGTGGACTGGCCTGGGGTCAGCTCTGTTTGAACGGCAGGGGGCGCAAGCTCGATGATCTCGACTTTTCCTTTGAGCTGTTCGCGAAGCGAAATCGTGTAGGAATGGATGGCCGCCTTGGTGGCGTTATAGGTGGGTGTTCCGCTCAACGGCACAAACGCCAGCCCGGAAGAGACGTTTACGACCACCGCATCGGGTTGGTGGACGAGGTGATCGGTCAGCGCGTTTGTCAGCCGGATCGGCCCGAGCAGATTGGCGACAACCGTCTGCTCAGCATCGCTGAGGTCTCGCGTACTGGACAAATCCTCGCGCCGCATAATCCCAGCATTGTTGATCAGCACATTGAGGTTGGGGTGCTCGGCGACGACTCGCTCGGCAAAGGCAGTAATGGCTTTTGGGTCCTCAATATCGACGACCATCGCGTACATGTTTTGCTGACCAGTAATGGTCTCTTCCAGCGTTTCGATGCGTCGCCCGGCGACGATAACGGTGTTGCCAAGCGCGTTGAAGCGTAAGGCAAGTTCACGGCCAATCCCGGAGCCGCCACCGGTGATAAGCATAGTATTTCCTGATGTTTTCATGGTTTCACTCTCCATTTATTTGTAGGACTCAGTGCCACTAACGTTTTAACAATTCGGTGGCGGCGGGGCTTGCCAACACCTGCGCAAAGCTTGCCTGATCCTGCAGGTGTGGAGAAACACCTTATTGGTCATGCTAAATTTGAGTCGAGATGCTGGCTTGAGGAAAGCAGATGAACTCACTCATACAAGCGGTTCAGACGTATGCCACGCAACATGCTAATAGCGATGGCTTGGTGTTATCCCGTGTGCCGGGGCTTAGCATGATGTGCGTAGAAACCCCCGCTGGTGACTTGCAATCGATATATAAGCCGCTGGTTTGCTTAGTGTTACAGGGGGCAAAACGGATGATGGTCGGGCGCCAGAACAGAGTGGTATCTGCGGGGGAATCCGC
This sequence comes from Vreelandella glaciei, assembly GCF_013415125.1. Taxonomy (GTDB): domain Bacteria; phylum Pseudomonadota; class Gammaproteobacteria; order Pseudomonadales; family Halomonadaceae; genus Vreelandella; species Vreelandella glaciei. The sequence goes on from NZ_JACCDE010000026.1 coordinate 78,439, forward strand.
GATTGTGAGCGCGGATATGCCTGTCGTCGGGCGGATAGTCCAGGCGAATCCGAGCGAGCCCTATCTGGCGGTCGCGGTCGAACTGGACATGGTCATCTTACGCGAGCTTGCCGCTCACTTAGGAACGCCGCGGCCCCAGCGGCCATCCGAGATGCAGACACTATTTGCTGAAGATACCGAAGCCGAGGTGATTGACTGCGTATCACGGCTGATGAAGCTGCTGGATCGCCCCGACTCAGCACCGCTTCTACGCCCGGGTATCATGCAGGAGTTGCACTATTGGCTGCTGTCAGGCCCTCATGGGGCCGCTTTACGGGATATTGCTGACCCGGATAGCTACGCGAGCCGCCTTGCTGACGCCATTGCACTCTTGCGAGCCGAGTACACATCGCGCGTGCCGGTGGAGCAATTGGCGACAAAGGCAGGCATGAGCCTCACCTCGTTTCATAAACACTTCAAACACATGACGTCGCTTACGCCGGGGCAATACCAGCAGCGGCTGCGCTTGATAGAAGCCCGCCGCCTGATGCTCGATGAAGGGTGTTCCGCGAGCCATGCTGCCTTCGAGGTGGGGTACGAAAGTGTTTCTCAGTTCACTCGCGAATACGGTCGCCTTTTCCAGCTGCCGCCAAAGCGTGATGCGCTGCGCTTTCAAAAATCCAGCGATGTACGTCGCATTTCCACCGAACCGGCACGTCAGCGCTAAGCTGCGCGTATTCATTGATTGGATTGTGAAATTGATGGCGCAGCATGCGCCTATCGTTGATCGACAGATGCATAAACGCTAACGGTGAAGCCCTTCCTCTTTAAATAGTACTCGACGGTCAGCTCGGGTATTCCCAATAAAAGGCGTAACCAAAGTTTAACCGCATATCAGTTTGCCTCGTCTCTGTCGGCAGATAGGGCAACGTCCTTATACTTTTCGAGCGACTCAATCCGCTCGTTTAGCGCATGACTAATTGAGTCATAGGCGGTGCTTCATAGAGCCAAGCGTAATGGTGGGTTCGACATATCCGCTCTCAGTGAAAGCATTACGGAATAACGCTGAAGATCTCGCATAAGCGAAAACTATGTTCACCGGCTCAACTGAATGGCCAAGCTTGGGCAGTGTACGGCCAATATCGCCGAAGAACTGTAGTTTAATAAGTGAGTCGTCACTAGTCTGCGCGATAGTATTCTTAAAGAAAATAATAATGATTTGTATTAACTGATTGCTATTACTAGAATGTCCCTCCGTTTGCTGATCGTTTGGGAGGGGGGATGCCGGTTTCAGCTGAGAATACGCCATTGGCCGAGATGTACAGTGCACATCATGGTTGGTTGCAGCGCTGGCTGCAGCGTAAGACGGGCTGTAGTTGGCAGGCGGCTGATCTGGCTCAGGATACCTTCCTGCGTATTCTTACTTCCCCGAGTAATTCCTCCCAAATTAGCAAACTTCATGAACCGCGTAGTTTTCTGACCACCATTGCCCGCCGGGTGTGGGTGGACTTTGTGCGTCGGGATGCATTGGAAAAAGCCTGGTTGGAAGCCTTAAAGCATCAACCTGAACCGGCTGCCATTTCGCCGGAAGAACAAGCCCTTATTCTGGAAACCCTGTTTCAGATTGATGAAATGTTGGAAGGGTTAGGCAACAAGGTAAGCCAGGCGTTTTTGCTCTGCCATTTGGAGGGTCTGCGTTATGCCGAGATCGCCGAACGCTTGGGGGTATCCGTCAGCTCGGTGAAAAAATACATGGCCAAGGCGACTGAACATTGCTTGCTGCTGATGTGCGAAGAACCGCTATGAGCGATATCCAGGCAGCCCGCAAAGATACCCTCAGGGCTGCTGCCCGCTGGTACGCACTGCTGTGCTCGGAGGAGGTTACTGCACAGCAAAAACACGCGCATGCTGCTTGGTTAGCGGAGGATCCCGCCCACACTCATGCCTGGCAAGAGGTTGAAAAATTACGTCGACAGTTTCAGGCGATTCCGGGCACACCTGCGCTTGATGCGTTGCAAATTAAGCAGCGTCAGGGCCATAGCCGACGAGCAGTACTGCGTGGTTTTGCTTTATTGGCAGCAGGAAGTGCGCTGGGCTCGTTGGCCTGGCAGCGGGCACCGGTAGACAGCTGGATGGCCAGCCACCGCACCGCACGGGGCGAACGTCGCGAATATACTCTGGCGGGTGGAACACAGCTGGTGCTCAATACCGCCACCGCATTGGATGTGGTGGAAACCTCTACCACGCAGTTGATTCGCCTCTATGCAGGCGAAATCTTTATCCGCACGCGGAATGAAACGGGAAAAGTGGCCGCTGCCAAAACGCTTCAGGTGCATACCGAGCAGGGTACTGTGGTGCCGTTGGGCACCGTGTTTACCGTGCGCAAGCTGGGCACCTCTACCCAGGTTACTGTGTTGGAAGATGAGGTCGAGTTGATTCCTCAGTCGGGTGGCGGCAAAACGCAACACCTTGTTGCCGGAGAGCAGGCGCAGATGAGCTCGGTTAATGTGGAAGTTGCCACTGCCAGCGATCAGGCGGATAGCTGGACGCGCGGTCTGCTGGTGGCGGTAGACTGGCCGTTGAACCGTTTGGTAGCAGAGTTGAGCCGTTACCGTACAGGCGTACTGCGCTGTGACCCCTCTATTGCTGGGCTGAGAGTGTCAGGCGCTTTCCCTATTGATAATACTGACCGGGCGCTAAGTGCCTATTCAAAATTAATCGCGTGATCAGTTCCGTAACCACCGAGTAAGCGGTGTACCTCTTCACGTAGACGTTCAAACGAGAGATAGGCACTCAAGGGCAGCCAGGTGTACTTCA
>NZ_JACCDE010000027.1 GCF_013415125.1 Vreelandella glaciei
TAAGACCATGCCAGTGGATGGAGGTGGACTCGTCCAGCAGGTTGGTGACACGCAGTACGGCGTCTTGACCTTCTTTCAAACGAATCAGCGGGCCAGGACTGGTACCGTTAATGGTAATTGGGTGGGCTTCTTGTCCGTCAATCGGAATGGATTCACGGCGGATAGCGAGTGATATCTCGGGCCCTTCTTCGACGCCCTGTGCATAGACATTCGTACGGCCCCAGGGGCTTGCCCAGGCGGGAGTTAGTCCCATTGCGGCAGCGGAACCTAACCCTAAGGCAGCACCGCCTTTTAGGACTTGCCGGCGAGAAAGCGGGTGAGAAATAATGCTTGAGCGTGCCATGTGTAACTCCCATCAATGATGAATGGCACCATCTTGATGGAAGAACCTGAAACAAAGCTGAATAATGATTAATTAGCTACTTCACCCGCTAGAGGCAGGGTAATCGTAACGCGCAAGCCCCCCAGTGGACTACGCTCAAAATGTGAGTGCCCCAAGTAACGTTCAACTAACTGCGCAAGAATCGACAGGCCTAAACCGTAGCCGGGACGGCGTTCATCCAGTCGTGCGCCACGCTCTCCCAAGCGCGAAAGATCCTCTTCTGCAACGCCGAGGCCGTCATCATCAATGGTGAGCGTGAGTGTGGTAGCGGAGACGGCAATAACACAATTAACGCACCTATTTGACCATTTGCCAGCGTTATCGAGCACGATGCCTAATATTTCAGAAAAGTCGTGAGCCTCAATAGGCACTTGGTCTTTCTCGCCTGCCGAGTGGGCGAGGTTGAAGATACGCTCAGGGTAAAGGCTGCGGAACATCTCGATGAGCCGTGAACTATCACGCGTGACGTTGGCCATTCGCCCCGCGTTAGGGCCTGCAATACGTGAGCGACGCAGCTCCGCATCCAGCTGGGCGTTAATATCCTCAATACGGCTGAGCAGTTTATGGCGTCGGGTTTCATCAATGGGCCGATTGCCACGCAGTACTTGGGTAACGGCTGCCAGCGGGGTTTTTAATGCATGTGATAGGTTCGCGACCGACTCTCTGGAGCGCTTCAAGCGAAGGTCAATGTCATCCATAAACCAGTTCAACTGGTCGACTAATTCATCTAGCTCAGAAGGGGCTATTAATGACAAGCGATCACGTTTGCCCGCTCGCAATGCTTCAAGCTGTTGACGCAGTTGCCAGAGTGGCTTGAGTCCACGATTAACCGCTAACATGTTGAGTATGATGAGCATTCCTAACAGCGCGCTGGCAATCCCACCGACCCACCAGTGCAATGTTGCAAGCCCTGCTTCTACTTGAGAGAAGTCCTCACCCACCAGCAGCACACCCTGCGTGCCCTGCCATTCAAAATGGCGACGATAGACGAGCATGTGTTGCTCGCCGCGATTCACGTCTATTAGAGCATCACCGCTTTCATCTAGCAGCGAAGCCAGCTGTTGCTGCCATTGTGGGTCGGAAGCGCTGACCGAGCCGTTGAAGCGGAGTACGTAGAGATGATGAAAGACTTGATAGCCTTGGCTAACCGAGTCAAGCGCGGCAGGCACGGCGGCTTCACCTTGCTCAAGCTGCGTGACGGCATGGTCGGCTTCGCGCTGAAGACGCTCACCCAAAAAATCCCGAGCAAGATTCTGTAGCAGTATGCCATGCAGTAGCCAGGTCGTCACCACTACGAATAGTGCCACGCCTCCTAGCCCGGATTTCTCATAGGTCCCCAGCAAGTCTCGCAGACTGTGCGGGTTACCGCCATTACCGCTCATTGGCGGCCGTGACTGATCAATAATCGATCAATTTCTGTTGTCCGGACACACGGCCCCCTTTCCCCCATTGAGTCGGGCCGGGGGAGCCCAGGCTTCTATTCCGGAACCAGTTGACGCACCAGGTCAGAGAGTTCGTCTTTGTAAGGATAGGCATCGCTCATCAACACCCGTATGCGTCGAGTGTTGCGAATGATGACCGCGCCCACCTTGATCAGCTTCAGCCGCAGGTTACTGGCGCTCATTCTCTCGAAGGGGGTCTTCTTCAAGTGGGCCCGTAATCGCTCGAACAACGTGTAGGCAAAGCCCGATAAGAGCAACCGCCACTGATTGGTCCACCACCGCGTGCTGGAGGTGCGATCTGCGAACAGACACAACTGCTGATCCTTGATCCGGTTTTCCATGTCACCCCGGGCACAGTATTGCTCGTAGTAGAGTTTAACGCCGTCGTCGTAACGGGAGCTGAGAATGAACCTGGGGTTGGCACCCAGTTCGCCCTCCTCCAGACGCGCGATCACCCAGCGGGGGTGTTTCCAGGTGTGGGCCTGGTACTGGAATCGATAGGTGGCGCAGACTTTTTCACCCAGTTCGTTGTGAGCCTTGCGAACCAGCATCGAGGGTACGTCTACCTCCTTGAGCAGCCGGCTGTTCTTGCTGAGGCCCACCAGATAGTCCACGTTGTTCCGGTCGCACCAGCTCAGCAATCGGGGACGGTAAAAGCCGCTGTCACCCCGGAACACGATGCGGGTATTCGTCCAGTACTGCCGGATGAATTTCACCAGCAGGGCCAGAATGGCCCAGCTGTGGCGGCTGTCGCTTCGGTTGCTGGTGCGCAGGTAGTTCACCAGCAGATGGCGACCGCAGAACACGTACAGCGGGAAGTAACAATGGTGATCGTAGTAGGCGTTAAAGAACTTGCCGGGCTGGTCGCCATGCACCGGAACGTCGGTGCCATCGAAGTCCAGCACGATTTCCTTGGGTGGGGCGTCGTGCTGCTCAATGAAGTGATGCCACAGCAGTTCGTGGGCCTTGACCACGGCCTGCCGGTCCACGCGCTGCTCCATTCGGCACAGTGTTGATTTGCCCGCTAGAATGGCCGCTTCGCCAGTCGCGGTCTGAAGTGCCTGGTCAGCGCGTAACGTTTCGTGATCGTTCAGATCTTCGTATCCGGCGGCTACGCCAAAGACCCGTTGCCGGATCATGGTTTGAAGCTTGTGGCGAACCAGTACCGGATTACGGGCATCGTCCAGCACCGTAGCCAGGCGCTGAGTGAGCTGGTGTTGGTTGTCGACTTCGCGAAGCAAAAGCAGGCCGGCATCGGAGGTGATATGACCACCGGAGAAATCGGCTTCAATTTGACGGCGAGACAGTGGCGAGAAGGTCAGTTTTTCAGGTACCATTTTGGATAGCGGCTGTTGGTGCTTGGTGAACGGTGTAAGGTCCTGAAACTATAGCACTTTCAGCCGCTTTCTTTTATCCCCTCATGAGAAATCCGGGCTAATGTCCAACGGCCACTGGCAACGGTTGTGGTTGGCGGTCTGATCACTTCAACGCTGCTGACGCTGGTGGTGTTGCCCAGTGTGTACCAGTGGTTTGCATCTGAACGTCGTGACGTTTCAGTCTGATAGTCAGGAGACGGTTTATGTATGAAATAAAAGCGTATGTCAGAGAAGTGATGGCAGAGCATGTGGTTGATGCTCTGGCCAAAGTTAAGGGGGTGGCAAGTATTGCTGTCGTGTCTCTCGGCGAATTTGGTCATCTGGTCGGCGATGAGTCGCCTCTGGAGAAAGTGAAGATGGTCAAGCTGGAAATAGACGTAGCGACCGATGATGTCGCTGGTGAAGTTGTGGAACTCATTGTCAGAACGGGCAGAACCCAGGAAGGGCACCCGGGTGACGGCAAGGTGCTTGTATCCCGCCTGGTTCGGGCTGTTCGTATCGACGATGGTGCGACCGACGAGAGCGCACTTCAACCGGCATCAAACCAGCGCTTTTCCTAGATTGGATGGCGGCATCGTGGCCATGAGTCGCGTTGCCGCTTCTCCCCGCCCTTATTGAGGAGCACTTTCAAGTTCCCTGAGCTAATGCCTTCCAAATTCAAGTTCATTTCAACCTTTTCACTTACTATCTCCACCTCTACCTACTTTGTCATGGACGCCTCGCGCCCATGAATTGTGGCTATTTACCCCTTCGGGAGAAAGTCGATGAAGGCAAGCAAGCACTCGCCCAGGGCGTTGCTGTGTTCAGTACTATTGTCTATTCCTCTGTTCGGTCAAGCGGAGACTGTGAATTGGACAAATTGGCTCACTGGCCAGATAAGCAAGCATCCGGATGTCATGGCGGCGACAGAGCAGGCGGCAGCCCGGGATGCGGATGCTGAGGCAAGCGAACAACCGCTGTATAACCCGGAGCTGTCTGTTGGAGCAGACAGAACGGGCAGTGAAAACAACTTTGAGGCAGGGCTGTCACAAACGATCGATTGGTCTGATCAACAGGGTGCGCTAAAGGACAAGGCAAAGCTGATCAGGCTTTCCGCTGAAGCTGATTTGAACGAGGCGGTTTTGGCACAAACGTCCGAGTCGCTGTTTGCGCTTGTCGAGTGGCGCGCGGCGACGCGTGCCGAAGAAATTGCGGAATCCCAGCAACACCGTCTGGATGCCTTGCTGGAGCAGGTTGAGCAACGCCAGCAGGCAGGTGATCTGGGGCGTGCCGATGCAGAGCTTCTGTTTCTAAATCTATCCCGTCAGTTGAGCGAAGTCGCCCAGGCAAAGGCCGCAGTTGATCGGGCAGAAACTCAGGTTCAAGAACGTCTGCCGGACTGGAGGCCTCAGGATGGGGGGATCCCCGGGCACATTTGGCCGGCTCTTGCTTCCAGGGTCGATAACGACAATTTGCTGGCTCATCCGTCAATTGTTGCCGCCCGCGCGAGGTGGCAGGTGCTGCGGAGCGAAGCCGAGGTGGTCAGTCGCAGAGCGACGGCATCTCCCACGGTCGGGCTGAGCGGAGGGCGTGATGGCGGTGAGAACCTGGTTGGCCTGACGTTCTCGATCCCTCTGAATGTCCGTAATAACTACCGTGCCGAAATCCAGGCTGCCAACCGACGATCATTAGAGGCCGAGGCTCGGTTTCAGGCACTTTATCGGAAGCAGCAGTATGGTCTGGCGGGCGCCCGAGCTGCCTGGAAGCGATACGACACCCAACTCAGCCGATGGACAGAACTCTCCCAGGGGCGTGTACAGCGAAGTGCTGATTTGCTTGAGAGGCAGTGGCAGGTCGGCGACCTCTCCACCTCTGAGTATCTCCAGGCGCTGGGCCAGCGCGCGGAGAGTCTGAAAACCGGTATTGAACTGGAAAAGCAGGCGCAGCTGGGTCTGATTGAGCTATTGAGTCAGTCTGGCGAACTGATCACCCCCTTCCAACAATAGTCTGGAAACTGGATATTCATTATGAAAAAAGCTCTGATTTCAGTATTCGCATTGACGTTGCTTACAGCCCCACTTTCTTTTGTACAGGCAGAGGAAGATGCTCATCAGGAAGCCGGTCATGATCATGCTGCCAGTGGCGACGATCATCAGGAAGTCACCGGTGAGGAGGGCGAGCATAAGGAAGATCATGGTGAAGAAGGTGAGCATGAGGAGGAAGGTGATCATGAAGAGGAAGGGGGGCACGGCCACGAAGACGAGAACGGTGGCCATGAAGAAGCGGCCACCGCAAGCATCAATGCCAAACAGAAAGAGCTCGCCGGCATTGAAGTAGCAACCCTCGAAAGCAAGCGCGTTGACTATGAAATTTACGCGCCCGGTGAGCTGCTGACCAACGGCTATACCAGCTATCACGTGTCCCCCCGGGTTGCCTCAGTGGTGCTGCGGCGTCACGTGGAACTGGGTGAGCACGTAACCAAGGGCCAGCCGCTGGTAACCCTGTTCAGTGAGACGGTGGCACAGGCGCAGGCGGATTACAGGAAAGCTTTTCCTGAATGGAAGCGAATCAGCGGGCTGGGTCGTTCCGTGGTTGGCGATCAGCGGTTCAATACAGCGAAAGCCAACATTGAAGCGGCAAGCGCGACTCTGCTTGCTTACGGGCTGAACGATGATGACATTGGTGCGTTGAAGGCCAGCGGGGTGGATAGTCTCGGTGAATACATGCTCAGGGCTCGCGTGGATGGTGCAGTACTGACCGATGAGTTTGAGCAAGGACAAAGAGTTGAGGCTGGCCAGCCGCTGGTGACTCTTGCTGATGAGAGTGAGCTTTGGGTAGAAGCCCATCTGCCAGCAAGCTCCGACATTGTTCTAGAGAAGGGCGCGGAAGCCGAAGTCAGGGCAGCGGGTCGTGTGGCCGTGGCAACGGTGTCCCAGGAAGCCCACACCATTGATCCTGTGACCCGCACGCGGATTGTCAGGCTGGAGCTGGACAATCCTGAAGATCGTTTTCATCCAGGAATGTTCGCAGATGTGTATTTTCGTTTTAAGACCAGCGAGCCGGTGCTTGCCGTGCCGGAGACTGCATTGATGCGTGGCGCGGACGGCGACTGGACGGTCTATGTGGAAGAGGCCGAAGGCGAGTATGAACCCGTGGAAGTGGAACTGGGCCGCTCAATTGGCGGGCTCCGTGAGGTTTCCGGCCTGGCTGCGGGCCAACGAGTCGTTTTGCGGGGCGCATTTTTTGTGGCCTCTGAAATTGCCAAAGGCGGCTTTGATCCGCACAACCACTGATTCCGGGAGTCATTATGTTCAACCGAGTTGTCGACTGGGCGGTTCAGAACCGCCTGTTGGTTCTTATTGCGCTTGCAGTGCTTATCGCCACGGCCGCGTTTCAGATACCAAAACTGAATCTTGATGCTTTCCCCGACGTTACAAACGTCCAGGTCGCTGTTAATACAGAGGCGCCCGGACTTGCGGCTGAGGAAGTCGAGCAGCTGATCACCTATCCCATTGAAGCGGTGATGTATGCGTTGCCGGATGTTGAGGAGGTTCGGTCCATCTCCAAAACCGGGTTGTCTGGTGTCACCGTGGTCTTTAAAGAGGGCACGGATATCTATTTCGCGCGCCAACTGGTTTTCGAGCGGTTGCAGGCCGCGCGGGAGCTGATTCCGGACGGGGTCGGGGTGCCTGAAATGGGGCCGAATACGTCCGGTCTTGGCCAGGTCTACCAGTACTTGCTGATAGCGGACCCGGATTCGGGGTACGACGCAATGGAATTGCGCAGCTTGCACGACTGGCTGGTCAAACTGTTGCTGATACCGGCTGAAGGGGTTACGGAAATCCTGTCGTTTGGCGGAGAGGTCCGCCAGTACCAGGTTAACCTGAACCCGGCGCGAATGCTGTCCTATGACTTATCACAGAACGATGTCATGGAAGCCCTGGAGAACAACAACTCCAATGTTGGGGGCTGGTATATGGGCCGCGGGCAGGAGCAGTTGGTTATTCGCGGTATGGGCTGGCTGGGTAATGGCGAGCAGGGGCTCGAGCAGATCCGTCAGGTGCCCGTTAAAACCAGTGATGGCATTACAGTGACAGTGAACGATGTCGCCGAGGTAGCGCTGGGCACTGAAATTCGCCAGGGTGCGGTAACCATGACCCGGAAGGATGAAGCCGGTCAGGTTGAACAACTGGGTGAAGTGGTTTCTGGCATTGTACTCAAACGAATGGGGGCCAACACAAAAGCCACCATCGACGGCATCGAGGCCCGCATTGATCGCATAAATCAGGCGCTTCCGAGTGGGGTTCGTTTTGAGCCCTATTACAACCAGGCGGATCTGGTGACCAAGGCCGTAGAGACGGTGACCAATGCACTTCTGTTGGCTTTTGTGTTTATTGCGATCGTGCTTGCCCTGTTTCTGATGAATCTTCGGGCAGCAACGCTCGTGCTGCTTTCTATACCGATTTCTATCGGTATTGCGCTGATGATCATGGCCTGGTTCGGTCTCTCGGCCAACCTGATGTCTCTGGGCGGCATTGCTGTGGCAATTGGCATGCTGGTGGACGGCTCTGTTGTTATGGTCGAGAACATGTTCAAACATCTGACGCATCCGGATGCTGAGCATGACGCCCGTCGGGATGAATTGGTGAAAAACGACCCTGACCCATTGGACGCGTCACACGATGACCATGGCATTGCGCTTCGACTGCAGGAGGCAGGCCGGGAAGTGGCGCGACCAATTTTTTTCGCGACGGCGATTATCCTGGTCGTTTTCATGCCTTTATTCAGCTTTGAAGGTGTGGAAGCCAAGCTTTTCCAGCCAATGGCGATCAGCATCATGCTGGCCATTGTGTCCGCTGTGATCGTCGCTCTGGTGGTTGTACCCGCGCTGGCGTCATACATGTTCCGTAAGGGTATCCGGGAGCGGGAAAGCTTCATTCTAAAACCCCTGGAAAAGCTCTATCGCATGGGGCTTGCCTGGTCACTGAAGCATAGCCGCGTGGTTGTTGGCGCGGCGGCTGTTCTTGTTGTGCTGGCGGCGCTGGTTGTGCCACGACTCGGCACGGAGTTCGTGCCTGAACTGGAAGAGGGCACGATTAACCTCCGGGTGACCCTGGCCCCTTCATCAAGCCTTGATACGGCGCTTGAAGTGGCGCCAAAACTGGAAGCCATGCTGATGGAATTTCCAGAAGTGACCTACGCGCTGTCCCGGGCGGGGCGGGCGGAAATAGGCGGCGATCCGGAGCCCGTCAACAACATCGAAATCTACATTGGCCTCAAGCCAACAGCCGAGTGGACCAGCGCCAGTAATCGCTATGAATTGCAGGCCCTGTTTGAGGCGAAGCTCGAACAGCACCCGGGGCTACTGTTTAACTTTTCTCAGCCTATTGCAACTCGGGTTGACGAATTGTTGTCTGGTGTCCGCGCGCAGTTGGCCATCAAACTCTTTGGCCCGGATCTCAAGGTGCTGGCCGAGAAAGGCCAACAGATCGAAGCGGCGGTCCGAACTGTTCAGGGGACCCGGGACGTGGCCATGGAGCAGATTGCCGGTGAAGCGCAGTTGGTGGTTCAGCCAGACCGTCAGGCACTCTCCCGGTACGGACTCGCCGTGTCTGATGTGATGAGTGTCGTCCGGGACGGACTGGGTGGTGCCGCTGCGGGCCAGATCATCAACGGCAACGAGCGGTATGATATCTATGTGCGTCTGGCCAAACGTTTCCGGGAAGACCGGGATGCCATTGCCGATCTCAGGTTACAGGCGCCGTCCGGAGCCTGGGTGAGACTTGGTGATGTTGCCGATATCTCTATTCAGTCCGGTCCGCCTCAGGTGCGCCGCGATGACGTTCAGCGCCGTGTGGTCATTCAGTCTAATGTGCAGGGTCGTGACATGGGCAGTGTGGTTGCCGATATTCAGGATGTTATCGCGTCAGAAGTGAACCTTCCCCCCGGCTATTCGGTGGATATTGGTGGTCAGTTTGAAAACCAGCAGCGAGCTCAGAAACGATTGACCATTGTGGTCCCTGTATCTCTGGGCCTGATTGCGCTGTTGCTGTACTTTGCTTTCAGTTCGGTTGGTCAGGCACTGTTAATCCTTGTCAACGTGCCGCTTGCTGTCATTGGTGGCGTCTTTTCGCTCTGGATTTCCGGCCAGTACCTTTCAGTCCCCAGTTCCGTTGGATTTATCACACTGTTTGGTGTGGCGGTGCTTAACGGGGTCGTCATGGTCGAAAGCATCAATCAGCGAATACAGGATGGGTTGAGCATGGATGCCGCGGTGTTTGAAGGTGCCGTCTCCCGTTTACGTCCTGTCTTGATGACAGCAATAACCTCGGCGCTCGGCTTGATACCGATGCTGTTGTCGACGGGCGTGGGTGCTGAAATCCAGAAGCCACTGGCCAGCGTGATTGTTGGTGGTCTCGTGACTGCAACTTTCCTGACACTCTTTGTTTTGCCGGTTCTGTTCGGTCGCTTTTCAAGAGCCAAGGTGAGTGATATCCAACGGTAAAAAATGGGAGAAGCCGCGCTGCGTCATCGACGGTTGCCTTTCTGGAGGTTTTCTAATCCGGAAGTGGCAGTAGAATGACAATGCTGGCTCCTCCGTTTTTTGAGGTACCCATGTTCATCTGTCCGAGGTTGTCTTCGACAATCTCGGACACGATGGACAATCCGAGCCCGAAACCGGCGACCGTTTCATCCAGCCTGGTACCCCTGTTCATGACAGTGGCTGCCGCCTCGGGAGAAATTCCGGGGCCATCGTCCGCTACTTCTATGGAGAGTCCTGATGACGTGCGGGCGATTGTAACGTCGACGGTTGTCTGGCACCACTTCCCGCCATTTTCGAGTAAATTGCCAAGTAGCTCTGAAAGATCCTGTCGCTCCATTGGCCAGCTGAAGTTTTCAGGTAAGTTGGTGTGGAGGCGAAAAACCGTGTCAGGGAAGATTTTTTCCATAACGGTGATGACACTTGCCGTGATTTCAACCGGCATGCACGTCCGTCCCATCTGTCTGCCTGATATGTCTGCTTTGCTCATCCGGTATTTCAGGGATTTGTCAAGCTCCCGCAAGTTAGAGGCCATAAACACAACATCCTCCCGGGACGGAGGCAAGGTATCGATATCCGACAAAATGGCAAGATTGGCAGAAATAGAGGTTTTGACCAGGTGAGAGAGATCGGAATTCAGGCGGCGGTGGCGGTCCAGCCGCCGGTTTGACAGCTCGAGCAAATCATTGAGCTGCCGGATCAGCGGACGAAACTCTTCCGGCACGTGAGGGTTCAGACGACTTTGTTTCCCGGATTGGAGCCGTCTCAGGTCCTCTTTTATCCTACTGATGGGCTTTAACGTCAGATGTGTGGTGGTTCCAATCAGTGCCAGCAGTATCGCCAGAAGAACGGCCGAGGCACCGAGCAATGTCAGGTGGGCCTTCAGCGGTCGTTCAGAGAGCGCCCCCTCGGTTTCAAGAACGGTGATTGAGGCCAGTTTTTCACTGGCGGAGAAAATGCGTTTGAGCCCGAAAAGCGTGTTCGCACCCTGCGCTATGTGGATGAAACCCTCGGGCTTCTCTGCAGCGCCCTGCAGTTGGCTCTGGTCAAAGTTCGGGCTCGCCAGGACGCTTCCGCTAGCCGTTTCGATGACGATGGCATGCCCCAGAAGCATTTCAAACTGATTGATCATGTTGCTGAGGTCGTCGGTTGTGGGGGATTCAGCCTCAATGATTGCCTGAAAGTTTCCCAGCTCTTTGTTCAGGTGTTGCTTCCTGGACTCGTCCGATAGTTGCTTTATCACGTAGGTGTGTGAAAAGAATATCAGAGTAAAATATACGAGGCTGAAAACAGCCCCATACTGAATGGCTGTTCTGCGGATACTTTTCGGAGCAGACATATTTTAACCTGGTTGGTTCACTCGGGCGTTCAGCGGTTAGGATCTTTTTCGAAGAAGTAGCCCTGGCCACGCAAAGTCTTGATTTTATTGCCCCCTATTATTTTTCTGAGCCTGGCTATATAGACCTGAACAACATTTCTGGTGGGGCATCTTTCTATGTTGTAGAGGGTTTCAACCAGGTCGTCCTGGGAAAACACCCGGTCCGGTGAACGGAGGAAACACTGCAAAAGGCGGAATTCCGTAGCTGTCAGTCTGAACTCTTTCTGGTCGGGCGTGGTAAGCGTTCGGTAGGTGGCGTTGAGATGAAATCCGTCGACGCTGATCTGGTCTGTCGTTCTGCCGTCCTTTCTGCGGATAATCGCACTGAGCCGGGCTTTCAGTTCATCAAACTCAAACGGTTTGGGAAGGTAATCGTCGGCACCCGCGTTCAACCCTTCTACTCTCTCAGTCCAGTTGGAGCGTGCGGTCAGAATAAGGATGGCCTCTTTTTTCCCGTTTTTTCTCCATCTTTGCATTAAAGACAGTCCATTTTCATCGGGCAGTCCGATATCGAGAATAACGGCCTGGTAGGAGCTTGTTTCAATCAACGAGTCCGCTTCTTTGCCGGTTTTGGCGATATCGACTGTGTAGTGCGCCTGCGCAAGCCAGTCCGATATTCTTTTGGCAAGTACCGCATTGTCCTCAACAATCAGAATTTTCATTTGTAAGCGCCGTTTTTCGAGGTGGGAAAGTTTCGCCAGTCTGCCATGGATTGTACCAGTAACGGCAACTCCCCAGAAAAACAGCAACCCGTTAAAAATGGGGGGTTACCGGTCGACTTTTCAGTTTGATTTCAGTTGCACCGGGTAGCGTCAACAATCGAGCCACGAACGCGAGAAGCTGTATATACATGGTTTTAGGAGCAACCTATGAGCGATAGACATTTCTATGCAGGTGTGTCCAGGCGCCGCCTTATACAAGGAGCTGCCACAATGGGACTTCTTGCCGGTTTCGACAGTTTGTTACCGGCCTATGCTAGGAGTCTGCGCGGCAGGAGCCACCTTCTGGCATAATACGTAAAAATTCTTCAGCACCGGAGAATCCGATGGGAACCACCTTCCGCCCCTATTCACCTGATCAGGAACTGCTTCTTCCCCCGAGCCTGAACGAGTGGCTGCCCGAAGGGCATCTGGCCTATTTCATCAGTGACGTGGTCGAGGAACTGGATCTGAGTGCCTTCTACGCCCGGTATGAAGGGAGCGGTCGGCGCAACTCGCCTTTCGATCCGCGGATGATGTTGAAGGTGTTGATCTATGCGTACGCGACCGGCGTGTTTTCATCACGAAAGATCGCCCGGAAGTTGGAAGAAGATGTCGCCCTTCGGGTCCTGGCGGCTGGCAATTTCCCCAGACACCGCACTATCTGCGATTTTCGCAAGCAACACCTGGCTGCGTTCAAGGCCGTATTTATTCAGGTGGTCCGGATCGCCCAGGAAGCGGAATTGGTTACTCTCGGTACGCTGGCGATTGATGGCACCAAGGTCCGGGCCAACGCCAGTAAGCACAAGGCCATGAGCTATGACCGCATGCGGGAGGAAGAAGAAGAAGCCCGTCTGTCAAAAGAGGTTGATGAGCTTTGTGGCCAGGCTCGCCGTGTGGATGAATCGGAAGACCAACAGTTTGGCCCGGATCAGCGGGGCGACGAGTTACCCGAAGAGCTTCAGCACCGTCAGGGGCGGCTGGACAAGATCCGGGCAGCGAAGGAGAAACTGGAAGCGGATCAAAAAACGCAAGATGAGGCCAAAGGCCGGCATCCAGACGATGATCGCCGCTCACCCAAGGGTGGCCGGAACTTCAAGAGAGATTATGGAGTTCCGGAGGACAAGGCTCAGAGTAACTTTACCGACCCCCAAAGCCGGATCATGAAAACGAATGATGGGTTCCAGCAATGCTATAACGGCCAACTGGCCGTGGATGGCGAGTTCCAGATCATCGTGGGCAACCGCCAGGGTAACAACCCCAGTGATAACGGCTGTCTGGTGCCGCTGCTGGGCGAGGTAAAAGAAACTCTGGGAAGTTACCCAGGCCAATGTCTGGCTGATGCGGGTTATCGCAAAGAGGAAGACTTGCAGGCATTGGAGACAAAAGGCATAGATGGCTACGTCTCGCTGCGCCGGGAAGGCAAAAAAACCGGAGATATAAACGCGAGCCGGTACCCGGCGACGGCCCGCATGGAGGAGAAGCTTACCACGGCGGAGGGGCGAGCAGTCTACGCTCAGCACAAGCACATGGTTGAGGCGGTGAATGGCTGGATCAAGAATGTCCTGGGCTTCCGGCAGTTCGGCTTGCGGGGCCTTCAGGCGGTGCAGGGTGAATGGGATCTTGTCTGTCTGTCGCTCAATCTCAGGCGCATGAGTTCACTGATGAGGTTGGCATAAGTCGCTGAGGCAGCCTTTGGCTCACGGTAGGTACAGCTGGGGCCCTGCGATGCCCCTTTTAACCGGTTAACTGGCTGGATCGAAAGCGATGATGGAGCCGATCCGATATCGCGAACACTCCTTCCGGCCAGACAATGATCCGGTCTGGCGGAAACGAGGGCTCAAAACGTTTCTGCCGCGCAGACTCCTAGCCCGGATTTCTCATAGGTCCCCAGCAAGTCTCGCAGACTGTGCGGGTTACCGCCATTACCGCTCATTGGCGGCCGTGACTGATCAATAATCGATCAATTTCTGTTGTCCGGACACACGGCCCCCTTTCCCCCATTGAGTCGGGCCGGGGGAGCCCAGGCTTCTATTCCGGAACCAGTTGACGCACCAGGTCAGAGAGTTCGTCTTTGTAAGGATAGGCATCGCTCATCAACACCCGTATGCGTCGAGTGTTGCGAATGATGACCGCGCCCACCTTGATCAGCTTCAGCCGCAGGTTACTGGCGCTCATTCTCTCGAAGGGGGTCTTCTTCAAGTGGGCCCGTAATCGCTCGAACAACGTGTAGGCAAAGCCCGATAAGAGCAACCGCCACTGATTGGTCCACCACCGCGTGCTGGAGGTGCGATCTGCGAACAGACACAACTGCTGATCCTTGATCCGGTTTTCCATGTCACCCCGGGCACAGTATTGCTCGTAGTAGAGTTTAACGCCGTCGTCGTAACGGGAGCTGAGAATGAACCTGGGGTTGGCACCCAGTTCGCCCTCCTCCAGACGCGCGATCACCCAGCGGGGGTGTTTCCAGGTGTGGGCCTGGTACTGGAATCGATAGGTGGCGCAGACTTTTTCACCCAGTTCGTTGTGAGCCTTGCGAACCAGCATCGAGGGTACGTCTACCTCCTTGAGCAGCCGGCTGTTCTTGCTGAGGCCCACCAGATAGTCCACGTTGTTCCGGTCGCACCAGCTCAGCAATCGGGGACGGTAAAAGCCGCTGTCACCCCGGAACACGATGCGGGTATTCGTCCAGTACTGCCGGATGAATTTCACCAGCAGGGCCAGAATGGCCCAGCTGTGGCGGCTGTCGCTTCGGTTGCTGGTGCGCAGGTAGTTCACCAGCAGATGGCGACCGCAGAACACGTACAGCGGGAAGTAACAATGGTGATCGTAGTAGGCGTTAAAGAACTTGCCGGGCTGGTCGCCATGCACCGGAACGTCGGTGCCATCGAAGTCCAGCACGATTTCCTTGGGTGGGGCGTCGTGCTGCTCAATGAAGTGATGCCACAGCAGTTCGTGGGCCTTGACCACGGCCTGCCGGTCCACGCGCTGCTCCATTCGGCACAGTGTTGATTTGCCCGCTAGAATGGCCGCTTCGCCAGTCGCGGTCTGAAGTGCCTGGTCAGCGCGTAACGTTTCGTGATCGTTCAGATCTTCGTATCCGGCGGCTACGCCAAAGACCCGTTGCCGGATCATGGTTTGAAGCTTGTGGCGAACCAGTACCGGATTACGGGCATCGTCCAGCACCGTAGCCAGGCGCTGAGTGAGCTGGTGTTGGTTGTCGACTTCGCGAAGCAAAAGCAGGCCGGCATCGGAGGTGATATGACCACCGGAGAAATCGGCTTCAATTTGACGGCGAGACAGTGGCGAGAAGGTCAGTTTTTCAGGTACCATTTTGGATAGCGGCTGTTGGTGCTTGGTGAACGGTGTAAGGTCCTGAAACTATAGCACTTTCAGCCGCTTTCTTTTATCCCCTCATGAGAAATCCGGGCTAGCCAGGCGAGTAGTCGAAAACGTAAACTGCGCCGATCAATGTGAAGCAAAGAAATACCCCTGGCCGCGGCGAGTTTGGATAATTGATTTGCCTAGATAACGGCGCAGACGAGCGATATAGACTTCGACCAAGTTAGGTGCGGCGGCATCCTGTTCCAGGGCATAGAGCTGCTCTAATAACTGCTCTTTGGAGTGAATGCGATCTGGATGCAGCATTAAGTAGCGTAGTAATCGAAACTCTGTCGCCGTTAGCGAACGCCAAGTTTCTCCCTCTAGGCATACTCGTTGACCTGCTTCATCCAGCGATACGCCATTGAGCGTCACAACTTGAGATAACTGACCAGACTGCCTGCGCAGCAGTGCCTTCAAACGGGCCATAAGCTCGGCTTCATGGAAGGGTTTTGCTAGGTAATCATCGGCACCCGTTTCAAGACCAATGACTTTATCTTCCCAAGTATCGCGCGCCGTCAAGATCAAGATAGGCGTGCTGCGTTTTTGCTTGCGCCACTGGGCTAGTAGATCTAGTCCCGAGCCATCGGGCAAACCGAGATCTAAGATAGCCAGCTCGTAATGCTCGGTTGCCATTAGCGACTTGGCCGCTTTCAATGAAGCGGCCAAGTCGACAAGGTAACCGTTGTCCTTGAGACTCTCTGCCAAGCTTTCTGCCAGCAAATCATCATCTTCGAGTAGCAACAGTTTCATGGGTAAACGTCAGATTAGAAAGTAAAATTGCCGTACATGCCGGATTCGTAATGGCCGGGAATGTTACAAGCATACTCTAGCTCGTTAGTATTATCAGGAACACTCCATAATAGAGTCCCGGTGTCACCAGGTGCAATTGTGACGCCTGCCATGCTCATATTGGCCATATCGTGGCCTTCACCTTGTGACATGTTTGACATGTCATGACCTTCGCCATTTGCCATGTCTAGCATCATTTTTCGATGCTCTTCATGGGCTTCTTTACTGCCAATCACAAATTCATGCTCTAAATTGCCGGTGTTGGTGATTTCAAATTTAACCACCTCCCCAGCCGCCAGTTCTAGCTCTTCAGGGTCGAACCACATATCGCCAGCCTCGAGACTGATCGTGCGGTCGACGTCAGACTCAGTTAGGCCGCTATCCCCGCCGCCATGGCCAGGTGCAGCCCACGTGGCGCTTGTTACTAAGCCTAGTGAAAGAGCAAATAAAGACGTTACTAAAGTGTTTTTGCGCATGGTCATTTACCTCAGAGGTTATTGTCACTTGTTCTTTATACGGTGTTAACCTGAAACGAGCCTGAACCTAACGTAATAATAGGATCTGCTGCACAACAGTATTTCTAATATGATGATGGATCCTGACTAGATACTGCTCTCTAATTAGTGTCAACACTGCAGCAATGACTTTTCGTCTTTTTGGTGCAATGCCTATGGCAGCATCCGCCTAAACCTCAGTGTACGGCCCACAAGAAGGCGACCGTTAATGTTCGATCTCTGGATCGGCTCTACAAGGTGGTTGCCCTGTTGGTCACCCATTCGGTGATGTCACCCTTGTCAGCACCGCCGTAATCAGCAGGACAACCACGACCAGCACCACCTCCAGCGCAATACTGCGCTGCAAACGTCGTGGGGCTGTTGCGTCGCCGCTCTCAAAGGCAGGTACAAGCCGCCACTTGTTCGCGGCAGCAAATAACAGCAGCACCGCGACAATCAATACTTTGCCGATCAAGAACTGTCCATATGCCGTGGTGAGCAGGGGTGTGAGACCGCCTGTTAGCAGCGTGGCCAAAGTGACGCCCGCCAGTACCAACACGCCAACTCCGCCCATGGCGAGTTGCCCGAAACGGGTCAGAATACGGGCGGTATTGCCGTGGTTGTAATGTTGCCCCACTAAGTGGAACAGCGGCCACAGCGAGGCTACCCAGAACGCCGCCGCCATCAAGTGAATGATCAGCAAGCCAGCCAGAACGAGGCGTGGGGTGTTCACCGTATGTCCCACCTGCACGAACGCCAGCATCACCAGTAACACGCCCACTAGGCTCAAGCTATTGGCTGTTTTTGAGAGTGTTAAGTTATTGAGCTGAATCGCCTGGACCAACAGCAAGCCAGTTACCACCAGTATCAGCCGGGTCCCGGACGCACCCTCGAACACGATCCCGAGTAGCATTGGGTTGGTTGCAGCCGCTATATTGCCGCCCCCAAGGTAACCAGCTTCTAAAGGCCACTGGAACAGAATCAGGATAATCCCGGCCCAGACAGCAAGGACACCCATGCGGGCGACGTGCCTCCGGTCATGTTCAGGGAGTTGGGGAAATGCTAGACGAAACAACACGGCTCCCGTCGCGACTAGGGCACTGAGGTAAACCCCGGCCGCCACGAGAATCATCGCGACGGTCCAGACGTCGAGGCTATTTACGGAGAACCACCAGGCCATGGGTCAGGGCTCGACCGAGAAGTTAAAACCGTCGGTCATCATGTGCCCGTCATCCGATAGGCCGCGCCAGCGTACCTGGTAGTCCCCAGCCGAAAGAATTTCACCTGGTTTTACGAAGTAGCGTTCGACCTGTTCACTGCCTGGCTGACCATCAAGAGGAACAGAGCCGTCCGGGCCTGTCACTTCAAACTGGGTGATACGCATCATGCCACCAAACTCAATGCCAATCTCTGCTGGGGAATCCTGAATGGTCACGCCATCCTTAGGTGAAGTGCTTGCGCCCCCTTCATGGGCCAGCACTGGGATTGCTAGCGACAGCAACAGCGTTGCTAAGGTAGCGTGAATGATAGGGAGCGAACTCGTCTTCTTTTGCATACCGTATCCTTATATATTTTTAGGGTTGAATGGATGCCGTTACTTCATCGCGGAGGCGCTAAAACTGATTCGGCTGAGCCTTCTTACATCGTTCATCTGCCCTGTTTGGCGAACAAGGCGCATGGCGTCGTGCTTTTCTTCATGGAAATGAGTCGGTGTTATAACGTGCCAACCTGAAACAGGGCTGAAAATGGCGGAAAAAATGATCTGTGACAACACTTAGGTATTGGGATCGGTTTCTCCTTTACCTTTGGGCCACCTATAGGTTGTAGGTTTATAACGAAAGCTAACTCCGCCTTCTTCCATTTTTAATGGATAAGGCGATGTCTCGACCAGCAACATGATAAGAGGAAATATCATGGTTAAGCACAAGATGATCTTTGCCATTGGTCTGGCTGCAAGCCTCAGTGTCCCCAGCAGCGCCATTTTCGCTCAAGGTATGAGCCAAGGCGCCCAAGGTCAGGGCAATATGATGGACGGCCAAGTCGGTATGGGTTCGGGCATGATGATGGGCAGTCAAGAAGACATGTACCCAGGAATGATGATGGGAGGGCAAAGCGGGATGATGCCTTGTCCAATGATGGGAGGCATGGGGAGCATGGGCGGTATGCTCGACGAGCAGCAGATGAGTACCATGCGTGAGATGCGCCAAGAACACCGCGCGGCCCAGCTTGAGCGGATGGGCGAATTGATGAACCTGCGCGACGACATGATGCAAATCATGCAGACTGAACGCCCTGAACAATGGAAAGTAAAGACGCTGCATGCTCAAATGGCCAGCCTTCATGGCGATATGATGGCTGATAACGTGCGCATGCATAACCAGATGCAGGACTTACTAACCGACGAGCAGCGTGAACAAATGAGTGGAAGCATGCCCAGCCACCATGGCTCGCAATAAGCCATGGGGATTGCCTATTCCTTATAGGAGTGATGCCATAATGAACGCGAAATGCTTTGCTTTTATGGGGTCAATGGGGTGGTTAGGCTGGTTGATGCCCCTGGCCATGCTGTTATTAGTTGGCTTGGCGATCGCGTCGCTGGCCAAGTACCTCTTCAGTCGTTCACGTTAAGGAGTTGAAAATAATGCGACATATGACAACCAAACTTTTGCTCTCGGGTTTCATGCTGCTTGGGACGGTCTCCGCTCAAGCGGCGTTACCGCCAGAGGCAACACTGTATAAAAACCCCCAGTGCGGCTGCTGTGATGAATATGCGCGCCATCTTGAGAAACTTGGCGTAGACGTCACCATTATTGATGACGTCGAGCTGGGTGATATCAAGCAGCAGGCGGGCGTTCCCTATGGTCTGGGATCGTGCCATACCATCGAAATAGGCGAGTATTGGGTTGAAGGTCACCTTCCGATGGAAGCCGTAAAGGCGCTGTTTGAGCAACAGCCTAAAATAGATGGAATTGGTTTAGCAGGTATGCCGATTGGTACGCCAGGTATGCCAGGGCCACAAGACGGTCCTTACGATGTCTACGCGTTTACAGACTAGGAAGATGAGCAGTTTATGACCCTTTAATTGAGTGATCAAAGCTGGCCTGTTGGTTGCGGTGCTCTTTCGCTGACTCTAAAGCTTTTCATTTATAAAAATTCTACCGATTTCGCTTACGTCAACCATATTGTTTACGGCTCGAGAGTTTTCACATAGCCTCGGCCAAAAGCAGCCTATTATTTGCGTCTATCAAACTAATTAAAATTAGAGACAGTGCAAGTATTTCTCAGTAGTTGCGACCGAGGCATGGCCCAGTCGGTCGCGCACGTAGAGCAAGGCATAGGTCTGAGCCTTGGATTGCATCATTGAGTACAGCGTATGCGTGGGATTGGTGATGGCACTCAGGAGATCAATCGATTGATGCTTGCTTAGCACCCAAATTACGGTTCGTGGCGTCTTCAGCGTGACATCTGCGGTCGTACGTCTTCCTCCACTCGCACCGACGTGAGCGAGGAGGCCTGTAGGTTGCCTAACCATTACCGTTTTCATGGCATACGGAACAGTCATCACCCAACCACACTTGGTGCCATACCGATAGAATGCGCAAAGAAGTCGTAGCCGGGCATTCACCGTTGCTGCGGCAAGGCACCGCCCTCGGGGCTTAGGTTCCAGCCCCGGAACTCCGCGAATACCGTAGTTTCTCGGTCATTGCCCACATCACGCCAGTCAATAGCATTCACCTCACACCAGCCAAAGAACTGATACAACGCTTTCCGGCATGTTATCCACGACTTCCTGGATTGAACCCTGCCACGCTTGATCAGATGCGCTATACAAATGTCCAGGGCTTCCTCAGTAATCTTTCCCTCCCTAGATATAAGGATTGGAAAGCCGGTGTAATTTGGGTTTGAACTTGCTCGTGCTGGAGAAGAATCCATTCTGCGCTTCTACCAGGGTGTATCACTTTGGCAATCGGTAATCAGCCAAGCTGGCGCACGTACCAGGTGCCTATGATAATATCAGCAGTGGCCACGGTTGGTGCCATTATCAGCATGAGCCCGGTCAGTAACCTGGCTGACCTGTACCTCATCACTCTGCCTTTGGTCCCTAGTCTTTTTTGTTTGATTTTAGCCGTTTCTGATGGTCAGCTAACTGCTTGCGCAGATCCTCTTCGCGGGATAAAGCGATTGCCAGCTGTGTCCGGGTTTCTGAGTGCTCTTCCTGAATATTTGCCAACTCCTCAATCCGCTTAGTCGCTGTCTTCAGCTCGCTACGGGCGTCGCTGGAAGATGTCTTGATCTTGTCGAGATCGGTACGAAGCGTTGCGTTCTCGTCCTGCAGCTCACCGCTGCGCCTCATAACAGAGGCATTCTCCGCACGTAGGCTGGCATGTTCCTGCTGAAGAGAAGAGAGGTCTTCGTTGACGGCCTCGAGCGTTTTCTGGAGCTGCAATTCACGTTTACTAGAGGTTTCCAGTTCCCGTGTAGCGGCTTTAAGCTCGCTTTCAATTGTGGCCAACCGGGCGCTGCTATCGGCTTTCTCGTCTCGCAAGTGGTCGACCAACGTTTGTTGCCGTTGCGCTTCAACACGCATGGTTTCCAATTGCTGATTCTGGCGGGAGAGCTGGTCTTGTAAATCGGTAACTCGTCCCATAGCATCCGCTGCCCGCTGCCTTGCGGTGGCATTCTCCGTCACAAGCGTATGGATCTCCTCCGTCTGCTGCTCAATGCGCTGCCCATCCTGATGGCCGTGTTCACGCAAGGTTGCGATGCTGGCCTCTAGTCGCTCAATCTCGCGTAGCGCCTCATCTCGCTCTTCGTTGGCAGCTTTCTCGCGCTGTTCGGACTCTGCGCGTATCTTCTCGACTTCTTCATCAGCGTGCTGGCTAGCGGAGCGCCATAGTTCAGCTCCAACCCGCTCCAAGACAGTGCGGATCTCATTCGGCATTTCTCGCACAGCGATGGCATTGTCTTTTAGGCTATCGCGCCACTCACGCATGACCGGGGAAATATGCGACAGGGAGCCACCACCCAGGCATTCGCGCACCTGTTCATTGGTGGGCCTGTCGATGCCTTCGGATACCAGCTTCTCGGCAGCATCAATGATGCGTTGCCGTATTTCCGGCTTAATAGTCATGCCGGGCTATCTCCTAGTGTATGTATTGTATGTATGTATTATACATAAGATACATACATACAATATAGTCAACAGCTTCGCTAACCCTAAAAATAATGCTAGCGCAGCCTACTAGATGATCTGCTGTGCAACATTCCCACCTAAGAATGCAACCAGTGCAGGAAATCTATTGGGAAAGATCGTGCCAATGTTGAAAGCCATAGCTGTTGCGGGATCGGTGCAACATCCCCACCGCAGTGACTAAACACAAAAAAAAGCCTCCCGAGGGGGAGGCTGTTGAATGGTAAAGAAAAAAATCAAGCTGCCGCGGTTGCTGCAGTTGAGTCTTCTTCTCCGTCGATCAAACCGCACTGTTGTGCCATTTGCTCGATGAAGTTGACCGCCTTCTGCGCATCAGCCAGAGCACGGTCGATCTCTTTGGCCTGGTCACCTTTGAGCCGTGAAGCCCATCCAGTGAGGTAGGACGCCGAGTTTTCGGGGGTAGCAGGGAGACCAAAGCGCATGGCTGCAAGCCAGGCGCCAGCTTCTGCCACTACTTCCTCTCGAGCGCGATCGCTCTTGTCCCGGTTGAGGCGCGAGGGAGCACCAGTAGCATGGATCAGCTCATGCAGGCCGGTGGCCGCAATTTCACTAACCTCATGGAACTGTTCAGGACGGGGCAGGCGTATGCCATCCGTAGAGGGCCTGTAGTAGGCCTTGTCACCGCCCCAGCTTAAAGGGATGCCCGATGCTTCAATCAGCCGTGCAACGAACTGCACGGGCTCAGGTTGAGCTTCTAAGACAGGTGGCTTTGCAGCCTCTGTCAATGGGTCCGCCAGCTGCTCCTCGTTAAACACATAAAAGATACGGTTCACGGGGATGATTTTCTCCTCCGTTGTGCCGTTCTCCTTCTTCTCGCGCTTTTTGTGGAATTTCCAAAATTCCACGGGAGTGGCCTTTTCGCCCTTGCGGGGGTGAGTGCAGAGATCCTTCGCTTGCTTGAAAGTCACCCAGGCAGGGCTGGTGTAGCCGTTTTTATCTGAAGCAATCCAGAGACTGATGATATTTGACCAGCCAGTGTAAGAACGCCCTGAAGAGGCGTTATAGGGCTGGCTCACATCTTTGTCGCCTGGTTTCCAAGGCTTCTGCCAGGGGGCTGTGCCTTCCATCAAACCTTGTATGAGTGCTTCGCGGATACCATCGATTGCACGTTTGCTCATGATCTATCTCCTCTCTCATTCCTGCAGTAGTGCAGGTCTCAAGAAGGGATAGGGCGCTAGGTGACAGCCGGTGGGGGGTCAGTGCTTCCCCTAACTCTAATCGAGACCCGGCAGCGGGAATGAGAGAGGAGAGAATGATGAAGCACACCAACCAGTTGGATATGTTCGCAGTTAGTGAGGCGGCCAAAGTTTATAGTTTCCCTGGAAAGGGAACCGTAGAGACCGCAGAGCAGCGTAAAGAGAGTGAAGATGCTGTTATCTCAGAGGCACTGAACATCATCGAAGCACGGTTCTATGGTCAGCTTGAGAGTGAGGGTGCAAAGATAACGGCTCCTTGGATAGCGGTTGATTATCTGACGCTCAAGTATGCGGAACTGCCTTACGAAGTGTTCTCAGTGACGTGGCTGAACTCGCAACATCAAGTCATCAAGCATGAGGAGCTTTTTAGAGGCACCGTGGATAAGGCGGCTGTCTATCCTAGGGAAGTGGTTAGAAGTGCGATTGAAACGAATGCTTCCGCCGTATTGTTGTGTCACAACCATCCTAGCGGTAGTCCTCAAGAGAGTGATGCTGATCGTCAGATTACGAAGAAGCTACAAGAGGCTTTGGATGTGATCGACGTAAAGGTGATAGACCACATTATTGTGGCTGGCACCGAGCATGTCAGCTTTGCAGAGAGGGGGCTGATATAACTTCAACGGTTATGCCGTTTTCATGGCCTCACCAGCATTCCAGCTGGTGAGGCTTTTTTATGGGCTATCCTTTAATTGTTAAACCTGCTGTGATGTTGATACTGCTCTTCTAACGGCCCACAAAGAAACTCGGTGGCTTGGGGGGTGTTAGGAAAGGCTGGTTAATATAAAAAGGTTAAAGGGTTAAGGCTGGGTTAAAACAGGGTTACGAGCGAGTAAAGAAGCATCAAACCACTGAAAAGTATGCATTATCTTTCAAAAACCGATGCAACGTCCCCACCGCTTGCTATGCAACATTCCCACCGCTTGCTGTGCAACATCCCCACCTGGGGCTCAAAGTTATCCTCCTGATGTCCACAGAAAACGTCTTTTTGTCCACATTTTGGCTCATTTAGGCACCATCTGTGCAACATTCCCACCTGCAAGATTTAAGGCATGATAGGTTGACAGGATCGATTCGATTCGCTCTGCATCTCCTGTGCAATATACCCACCTACTATAGAGGGCTAAATTGCTGGTCAGAAAATAACCTGTGCAGTATCCCCACCGAAACGATGCAACATTCCCACCTATAAAACGCTACTTTTCCACAGGCTTACCCACAGTAAATGTGGATACGTTGATAGCTATCAGAGCACTTTTATACCGTTATCATTTGAAGCTGCTTAATATAGTGCCTTACCTTCTTTGTTGTCAAATTGTTACTGATCGACAATCCCCTGCCAGGGAGGAATGACACTTTTGAGCACGCTGGCCGTGCTTTAAAGACCTGTCGCGGGGGCTGATGGTGCAACGTTCCCACCTACGTTCTGTGAGCTACACTCTTGAATGCCTACTGTGATAGCAGTCTGCTTACAAGGGTGACTGGACGTTGGCTACGGTCATTGGCGCGGTGATTAAGGAGGTCTGGAAGCATCTATCTGTGCAACATTCCCCCTATTGAGCAAGGTGATCGAGAGGGTCTGGAATCGGCTATCTGTGCAACATTCCCCCCAATGATGGCACACGCTTGGACTGCAATGCGCGCCTCAATGGTTCCTGCAGCACAGCCCGTTAATTACGATCCTGGCTGGCTGGGGTTTGAAGGGCGACGAGTTGCCCGTGTGTACATTATCCCCCTAAGCAGTAAAGGCCATCTAAATGCATTCAATGATCCAGACTTCACAAAAGGAAATAAGATAATATTATTTTAAAGTGATGTTTCGCTAATAGTATGTAAGTCTTTCTTTAACCGTATTGAGTTACTTTTGTAATTTGCTCTTTTAACAGTTTTGACAAATTTATCTGTAGGAAAGATTGTGTAGTAAATATCAACAAGTTTTTTCCCTTCCGTTATTCTCTTCGCTTTATAACTAGCTATAACCTCATGCTCAACGAGTACGTCTAGGGCAATTTTCATAGCCCGAACATTACTGCCCATGCGATCAGAAAGCCCGCGAGGGCTACCTGACAGGTAAGGAATAAGACGAGGCGTATAGGGATCGTTGGCTGATGCCTGGCTCCAGTAGTGACTCATTCGCTTATGCATGTACCGGGCAAGAGGGCTCTTAATCGACATCGAAGTGCTATAGTCATATAAACGGAAAGTTTGTTTAAGAATGCTCTCAGTTACTAAAGGGTTAAACTGTACATAGCATTTAGTATCGCCTTCACGCATCTGAATATCTTTTCGCGTGGTTAGGCCGACCATAGGAAAAAAGCTTGAGGAAATAACAGTTTCATTATCATTGGTGACCGTTTCAAGCTGTGCGCCACGGCATACAAGTATCGCCTCCTTTATCTCGCTGAGTTTGAACTCATGTTTGTTCCGGCGTAACTCAGCACGCAACTCGTAGAAAGTAAAAAGAACACCAACTTTACCATCGATCATGACGCTTCCGCCATTAACAGCCAGTTTTCTTAAAGCGTCTTCTATAATCTCTTCACGCTCACCAGGATAAACTAGCTCATGTTTGCCTTTACTATTCTCGATAATAGCTGGCTTAACTTTAACCTTTATAACGCGGTCGCCTATACGGCACTCGCGCTCTCTTACCGCGCTGTTAAGGTCTGTGAATCGACGACGCTTCTCCAGAGAATATTTAGGCAATGCATCGTAAATGTCGATGCTATTACTATAATTTCTGTCCCGGCTATCGCTCAGGCTGAATAGGTCAAGCTGAGGCGGCTTATTAACCGCAACTGCTTGTATGTCCTTGTCTTTATTGCTATCGCTGGCCATATCTAACCTCTGTCAGCCTACAGTAATAACCTGCTATTTCTCTTCGACAAGCCAAGAATCAACGACCTCGGCACCGTACTGATCCTTCCAAGCCCTCAGGGTTTTATGATTGCCACCTCTTGTTTCGACAATCTCCCTTTCATAAGGATTGCGATATTCCTTTATCATTCGCTTCTTACGTATAGCCGGAGACTCGCTGACGCTTTTTTCAGTATTAACCAATTTAATAACGTCCAGGGCCGATTCATTATAATCAGCCATTAACGTTTTTAAGCGGTTAAAAAAAGCACTTTCACGCTTGAAATCTTCTCGATTCTCAAACGATATAAGTTGTTCTCGAAGAGACTTCGATTGCTCCTGCAGCTGTTGGTATTCACGCAATATAGGCATGTGTTTCCAGACAAGGCAATGTGAAAGTGTGCAAAGCACATTTTGTAGCTAACTCGGCTGTATGTCAACGATATGAGACCGTTGGCAGTGGTCTAAAAGCTAGCGCAAAAATATCTCTCCAAGGATGTGTTTTTCCATTAAAAAATACCCTTATTTCGCAAAATCTACGGGTGATGGCCCTGCCAAAAGCCTAGATTTTGCGTACAGGCTTTCAGGAAATGGCTTTTACCTTGAGAAATAGAATATAGAACAATAACTTAGGGTGATATTTTCCGTTTTTGAGTGATCCTGTGTACACAGTTAAAAAGGCCGTAGTGCTGGCGCTTAGGTTCTCTACTTATTAAAATAGTTATTTAAGAAAGTAGAGAAGGGCAGCGAACCCGAGTAGGCTGTATCAGAGTCACATGAATAAGGCTGTGCTGAATGACTTGGAAGGCAATCTACAAAATTGCGGTAGTTACTTCATATGCTCAGATGGTCGTCAATAGCATTGCAGCTGATTTAGGTGGTCTTCACATATTGGTGCCAGGACGCTGCCCAGTCTGAAGCCAGGCACTAACCCTGATCAGGGGGAAAATCACAACCAAAAGGGAGCAATTGGATGTTTGATCACTTGATTATGCCACCCCGCGCAGGATATGCGGTCATCACTACCAACGATTTCATGGTCATTGTCCGTGATACGGGCGATATTGTTAGTGTCCTAGAGGACGCCGATGCAGTTCTTGAGCACTTGAGCTTAACGATCCCGGGCGGGCTGCGTCGCAAGCGAGTCTATGTCGAGTCCGCACCAAGCGCATCAGATTTTTACGAGGTGATGCATGAAAGCGGGGATTTGCTCGATATTGTTATGTGCTCTGCAGACCAGGCTGATTATTTGCAGCAACACATTGCCAGCTTAGAGGGGGGCCCCGGAAATGGCTGATTCACTAGCGATGATTCCTTATAACGTCACTGGGGGCCTTGCTGAAGCATCGAATTCTTTGACAGAGGCCAAGGGAAACCCCGCGCTCTCTTACCTTATGGGGCTTGGCTCCCGCCGTAGCCGGGTCACGATGCGATCTCACCTCCAGCAAGTTGCCTACCTTAGCGGCGGTCATGACATTAAGAGTTGTCCGTGGCATATGATCCGGCGCGAACATGTGCGCTCAATCATCGAGATGATGAGTGAACTGGGCAAGGCTCCATCCACTATTAATACTGCATTGTCTGCTATGAAAGGTGTGGCGCGTGAGGCTTGGGTTGCGGGTCGCATGGATAGTGAGAGCCACCATCAGATCAGCGATCTCAAGTCTGTCAGGGGCTCAAGGTTGCCGAAGGGCGTACACCTTGATGATGTAGCTATCCAAGCCCTTTGTTCCGCATGCGAAACAGACGAGACCCCCAAAGGGGAGAGAGATGCCGTGTTACTCCACTTACTGGTCAACACGGGGCTGCGTCGATCGGAGAGTGTATCCATAGACATCGAGATGATTGACCGCGGCCGGCAGTCGATCAGGATTCTGGGCAAAGGTAACAAGGAACGCCTCGTCTTTCTGCCCAATGAAACGTTCCTGAAAGTCATGGCATGGCAATCCCGGTTGGGGCGGGATGTCGGGCCTCTTTTCCCTAGAGTGCGCCGACATGGTGTGATTACTGATCTTCGTATTACTGACCAAGCTGTGTACTTCATCATAAAAGAAAGGGCCGTTCAGGCGGGCATTAAGGAGTGCGCGCCTCACGATTTTCGCCGCACCTTCGCTACGAATATGCTAGATCGAGGTGTCGACGTTCTCACGGTGCAATACGCTCTAGGCCATACCAACCTAGTCACCACACAACGCTATGACCGAAGTGCGGAAAGGCGCCTGGAGGAGGCGATGAAAAGAATATGAAACAACAGAGCAGTGCTTCACCCCAAGCTATGGGTGTCATCTAACAGTGACATAACGTTCAACACCAGCCACGATGGCCTAGCTGGAAAGATAACCGTGACGCTAACGCCAGGTCAGCTCGAGGTGTTCTGGAGCGATCCGGCTGCAGCTTTTGCCAGTGTCTATGGTATTACCCGGGGAGACTGCCTCGCCTGGCAAGCAGCCGGGTACATGGCGCAGTGTGCCGAGCTGACCACGAAGGGGTGGCAATGCAGGAACCCAGTCCATGGTGGCCATCCTGTAGCAACCCCAGATCGATGGGTAGCCATGCGCGGCAAATACAGCCTAATTCATCAGGAAGGGGTCAGCAAATGACTGGTCAGCGAGAAGTAAACGGTTTATGGAGCATCGGACCTCTCTACTCCCGTCACCCTGCGACCGACCCTCGAGATGTTTTCGTTGGTGGGAAGAACCCCAGCCAAGCGGAAAGTGATTTTGAGAATGGCATCGCTCGCATGGGTGGGTTTTGGCGCCAGCCATCTTATGTGGGGGCCTATCTGACTGCAGCCTCTTTGCTCGTTGAGCAAGGGCAGGCACGTGGTAGCTTCGATGAGATAGGATTACCAGCTTTTTATCTTCAGCGTCACGCTGCGGAGTTGATTCTTAAAAGGCTACTGCAGTGGTGTTTTGAGATTATTGAATGTCGGAACCAGATCAAACCTGGGCAGGCTATTATGATTACAAATCGGCATCGCCGTTCTCTAAATAATGAGCATGACCTGCGGAAAATTCTGAATAGTCTGAAAAAGGCAGCCAAGCTAGCCGATGAGAAAATTCCTCCAGAGTGCTTGGCACAGCTAGTTGAAACCATCAGCTCTGTGGAGGCTTCACCGCACTGGTCCCGCTACCGAGTTGATTCTCGCAGCACACAGAAGAAGCTATGGGAAACCACGGAGATAGTTATTCCAGTTGCAAGCCTTCAGACCCAATTGGATCTTGTCGCCAGTGACGTGCTGGCGCGTAGCCTTGAGCAGGAATGTTATGAAAACGAGCTGTATAGTACCTGGGCTGGATTGACGTCAGCCTTAGAGGGATCACAGTAGCCAGCTCAGTCAATCGGCTTGTCGGCTATTCATATCGTACATTGACAGTTCTCACGGGGTTCGTATGGCTGGTCGCCAAAACTGAAACCCTGTAATTTCCGACGCCATCTGATCAATGAATTGATCTGCTGAATTTGTCATGAATTCCGTAATTAACCAGTTCGATGTGCCGTAGAGATGTCTCTCTAGGCCATTAGGATCGTAACGGGCTAATTCGCTCAGCCGATGCATCGCAGCAAATATAATGGTAAGACCGTGGCGCTCAGATGGTGGGTTGCTGCTCAGATTTCGTTTGATGTACCACAAGTCGCGATTCCCAGAGATAGGAACTATGATCCGACGAGTCTTGCTGTGATATGTGCCTAGCCGCTTTTGCGGCCAAGAGTTTTTCAGCCTGTGGGGCTTTACCTCGCCACCAATTGAAGCGCTTTTTTCGGCGAATATATGTTCTACCGTCTTCAGTGAACCATTCAAAAGAGTGAGGGATATTTCTGAGCATCCGACCATCTGCATATCTGGGCGACACTTCAGCCTGGAACCAGCATTCACGAGCCTTGGGGTCTGGATGTTTTACGTAGCAAGCACTTTCTAACGGTATGAAGAGCTCTGGGGCCGACCTGAAGGTATGCAAGAATGCTCTATGCACAAAAGGTACATTCCAGAGTAAGTCTTTGAGGTTGTACTTTTCGGCGGTGTGCGTGACGGTGCTTTCGCCGAGATACGTACACAAAGCTGGCAAGATACCGCCAGACTTAAAAGTTATGGCCTCATTAGCCAAGCTAGCCTTGGCTTTTGCTGGCCTATCTCCGGTTACACCATGATTCTCTGCATGTGTGGCGCCTCGAACCACCAGAAGAGCTTTGGTTGCGTTCAAAAAAGAGTAATAAAGGGACAGTGGCGACGCTTCAACATCCATATACTTAGCGGCTTCATGGA
Source organism: Vreelandella glaciei (assembly GCF_013415125.1). GTDB lineage: Bacteria > Pseudomonadota > Gammaproteobacteria > Pseudomonadales > Halomonadaceae > Vreelandella > Vreelandella glaciei. The sequence goes on from NZ_JACCDE010000027.1 coordinate 29,989, forward strand.
ACCTTCGTGCCTGTGACCAGAAGGATAGTGCCTCACTCTTATTCTGTCGCTTAAGCCAAAGCTCTACGAAGCTCCATGGATCTCTTGTGAGTACGCTCTCAGATGCGAAGTCAGGGTGGTTGATAGCTTTGTGCATCCATACCCGACGATTGCCAATTTTAATATTTTCTCCAAGCACTTTCGCTCCTTAAGAGGCTGTACTGCGGGATATTAGGCTAAAATCTGTAGTATGTTTGGTCGTCATCAGCCTTAGCGAGCCTTTTAAGGTAGTTTCGTTCTCATTCATTTATGATTTTAGCTTTCGCGGGCCTGTGAACCTCGTCAGTTTCTGGCTAAGCATCATGCCAGATGTTACACCCACCAAGCCAATCCCTGTTCTGATCGACCAGTCATGATCAAACTTTACTAGCAATAAACCTGTAAATAGCATGAGGCACATCACTACAATATTGCGATTCCAGTCAAGACGATATGGGCCGAGATCATGACAATGAAAATACTGCTCCTGACTGTCCTTGGCCATTCGAGCGAGATGAGCCTGCAGATCAAGAGTCCTATCGATTTCCTTCCGTGTTCTGGCTGGTCGATGAAGCCGGCGCTCGTAAATCGCCAATCGCACCATCTTTTCATCTGGTAGATGATCTATATTCTGCCAGCTCGTTGTCTTTACGCCGTAAGCATCAAGTATTTTCCTTGCAATGTTCGGACGCCGCAGTACCTGAATGTAGCGACCATCGAGCATTGCTAACCATTCGTCACGTTCATCGCTGGGCTCAATTATCGTAATTCGAGATGGAGCTGGATAATCAGCTTCCTGAACCCACGCTGCTATAGCCGGTTGATCATGCGATCGCATAAAAGCGACCCTGTGTTTTCCCTCATGAGCAATGAATATCCCAAGTGGCTTGTACCAGACATATAAGGCGTTATCCCTTGAGCCAAAGTAGGTCGCGTAGCGCTCGATCCTATTCACCACCTCCTCTGGTGGCACGTTCTCAGGATGCCCTTTGATGCTTGCCCCAATAACATGTTTTGGATCTACAAAGGCTCGATAAGCCTGTCCATTCTGGTCTTCCCAGTTTAAAAGGGTATCCGGAATTGAGTGTGGGAACAGATGATTTTCTCTCTCCCTCAATTCCGGTATCAATGTAGAAACCTCAGGAAAAGTGGCCGCTTTCCAGCAAGTCGCAAAGCGTAGGGATGTGTGGACCGTACTCAATCGTTCTGGACACTTTCTCCAGACCAACAGACCTCGCCATAGTCTCTGGCTGAGAATTGCTTTTTGGCTTTCGCCCTCTCAACTTGGTTGTTGGTTTACGCGCTTGCTTCTCATAGATCAGTCGAGCACGCATGACCTCAAAGCTGTATCCGCGTCCCATCCGGTTAATATCCTTTGCCAGCCGATTCACAGACTCAGTATAGGCGTTTGTGACCTGGTGATCATAGAAGTTAAAAACCTCCCCCCACCAGTTCAATAACGCTGTGCGGGATGCCTCAAAGGCTGGCTCGATTGCAGGCGGAAGTGATCTCATCCATGCCCTCGCAAACTCCTGAGCCTCAGCCTTGTTGCGGCACGAGTAGATGTTATGGAAGTTCTCCTTCGCCTCATAAGCCATAGCCAGTTCTGGATGAAGATCGAACCAGGACTGCATTTTTTCGCGTTGCTCAGGCGAAAGGCTGCGCTCCCTCTCCAAAAGGATAAAGCGGTCGTCTTTCAGCTTCAGCCTCTGGCGAGTGTTAAGGCCTTTACGAATCTGCTTTCGCACGGCCTCCAGAGCCTCGTTGGCCATGCGGATGACATGCCAGCGATCCACCACAATATCGCGACCTGGTAGCTGCGCGTTCACGACATCCTTGTAGGTGCGCCACATATCCATCGTCACGACCTTTACCTTGTGCTTATCAGGCATAGCCTTGAAGTAAGTCATGAGGTCGGTTTTCCTGCGGTTGGGCAGCAGGTCATAGACAGCAAGCTCGTTCACGTTGGTGATCATGCACCGGTATTCGCCAATAATCTTCAGCTCATCAATCCCCAGAAACTCCGGCGTTTCAAACTTGATCTCTTTTCCAAGCCGGTGAACGTAGTCTTCAAAGATATTCTTGATCGTCTTTTCATCAATGCCCGCCTCGCGTGAAATCATTGCGAAGGTTTTCTTCATCGACTCCTGCTCAACGTATTTGATGAATCTGGTGGAGGCTTTTCGTTTCGGGTCGATGTCTGGCAGGTTTGAGAAAAAGGTCTTCCCACAACTTTTGCATCGGAAGCGAGCCCGGTCTACTCGAAGCAGTACGGGCTTACCGTGCATCGGAGTATCGATGTAGTGCTGTTGCTGGGTGCCATGCCTGTATGGCCCCTCGGCCTGGCAGTGGGGGCATCGTCCAGGTATACCCTGACCATCAACCTCGATGACGTAGTGATCGCCCTCATCAATCAAGTTGCTGGATTGGAGGGTATCCATGTTTAGCAGGTCAAACTGGCGCATCGTTCATACCTTCTTTTTCACCAATCGCCCGGTGGTATTGTCCATGCGGTACTGAACGATACTTCCATCAATGATTCGCTTCACCACTTCGCGGGCAGTATTCAACGGAACAGAGAACCACTCTCTCGGGTGATATTCTTTTCCGTCTCTCCCGGTGAGCGTCATCTTTATTCGCTGGGCGTGAAGGAACCCATGGATGAGGGTCTCAAACTTGTTCGGATTCAAGTTATAGCATTCTATAGACGCGAGCTTTTTGACCGGCGCTTCGAGGAATGCTGTGTCCCGTTCCGCATTTTTTGTCCGCTCATCCACGGTCAGCTCGGTATAACCAATTTTCAGTAGATTCGGGATTTCACGAAGTGCGGGCTTATCGCTCAACGTCGTGACGAAATAGATTTGGCCAGCCCGCTTATCCTTGTGATTCACATTGTTGAAGGCGTCGACTACGGACTCAGCATCACGGATGATCCTCCGTCCAGTGGGGTCCTGGTAAAGTCGTTTTGCCAGAGACCGGAGGAGATGATTGGACTCTGTTCCATTCTCGAAAATCAGCCGCAGCCTCGGGTCATATCGACCATCTCCATCCTCTCGGTACTCGCCAACTTCATCGATAAGGCACATGACACCTTCAAGTATGAAGGCATCACCCGGCTGAACTTGTGAGGCCTGCTGGAAGCGAGCTGCTTTAACGTCGCCAGTTTTCAGCTTCTCGTGCAGATCCCTGAATATTGGCTCAAACGCATAGAAGTCCTGGCAGACACGCCGTTGAGCGATCTCATCTGGCTCCTCTCGGCTTTTCTCGAATGAGACATGAACCGGGTCAAAGAGGGAGTCTTCTCCTTGATCAAACTCTGAGAATGCCTCGCTCGCAAAAATGTCATCAAGTGATGTGACGTTTTCCGCCTGATTCACGTCCGTCTTCGACGCTGGCCTGCTCGGTTCGGTCGGGGCGCGGGAGGGCATTCCCTCATCATGTGCGGTCGCCTCCTGATTCGAAACCAGTACGGGCTCGGGTAGCAGGTTATGACGGTCGTATGGCTTCAGAGCTGACAACAGATCTTCCTTCTCGGCGTAGCTCTTTAGTCTACGGGAGAGAAGCTTTTCTTGAAGGTCAGGACTGTCAGCCTGCGGAGCTTTCCCCTGCTGATCGACGAACGCGCTGATCTCTTCAAATCGAGACACCTCAAGAGGCGCACCCGAGCTTGATTTCTTGGCCCCGACATCAAGAAGCCCGAACTCATCCGGGCCAGCGAATATATCGTCCAATGAAGGCCGAGCCGAGGCTTTCCGCCTGTTGTGATTGATCGGTGGCATCCCAAATCCCCCTTACGACGTCTGAGCCTGCGCCTTACGCTCCTGAGCCTTTCTCTTGATATAGGCCAGCGCCTCCGCCAAACGGCGCTCATACGGCTCACTCGCCGTCACAGATGGCTCTCGGCCTTTCTCCTTTCGGAACTCATTGATTCGCGGCCAGAGGATAACGGCCTCTTCTTCAGACATCTGAGATCGCATGCCAACCACGGTATCCTGGATGGTCTTGAGCACCGATGGCGTCACGGATTTTGAGAGGATCTCATAGGCACCCTGGAAGGGGTTCACCTGTCGAATCAGATCGACATTCAGGTTTTCGATATTGACGAACTTGTTCCCGATAAGAACAAACTTGCGATTAGGTTTTGGCTCATCATTGCCTGCACCAGCGACGGGCTTCGACGGCTTATCTGTGCCCCCCTGATAATCCTGGGCATCTTCTTGAACCCCTTCAGGAGTCATGATCTGAGCGCCTTCAGGCAGGTCAGACTCATCGAACAGCCCTCCGGTGGACTGGATGGCCATGGAGGCGTGTACGGCTTCTGAGACAGTGCTTATCTCACTGTCATCCATATCTGGATAAAGCGTTTCCACGACCTTCGGAATTTCCACCTGCTCCATGACCTCTGGATCATCATCGCCCGTCACAGCTGGTGCAATGACTTCAGGCTTTTGAAGGATGGCGGCTTTGATGTTGTCCATGTTCTCCAGGGCCTTCATGACCTTGTCGGAGACAGGCGATGTGGTATCTTCGATGACCACAGTGCCAGGGTCGACTTCTTCGCCCGGCCGTATCCGAGACCTCGGCTTGAAGTTCACTGCGGGTGCCAAGACCTGTTCCATCAATAGCGAAACGGTGATGGCCTTGAGCATGTTGTTGACCGACGTTTTGACGTCGTCATCCTCTGCATCTGGCTGGGCAATCAGGTTGGTAAATTGGGCGTGTGTTTTGCCTTCTGAGTCGCGAGTAGCGCGGCCGATGATCTGGATGATTTCCGTGAGCGAGGAACGATAGCCAATGGTCAGAACATGCTCGCACCAAGGCCAGTCAAAGCCTTCCTTCGCCATACCCAGGGCAATGATGATATCCATGTCGTCGGCTTTCGACACATTCCTGAGGTAATTCTGAACCTCTATCCGGAGAGGGTTGTCATCAACCAGATCGGCAACCTTCAAAAGCCGGCCGGACTGGTCCTTCACGGTAATAATACCGGTCTTCATATCCTTCTCGACGACATCGCCGATAGCGTCGAGAATGTAATCGACCTCAGAATACTTGTCCTTCGTGGACTCGACCGCGTTGACGTTTGGAATATGGACAATCGTCTTCTTCGAGGTGTCCAGCACCTCATGCACAGCATCCAGGTACCGACCGGTGTAGAAGTGATAGCCGATGCCAAGTGACTTCAGATATCTGTAGCCATTGAGCTGTTCATAGTAGGAGTAGGTGACCTGCGTAAACTTCTCTTCGTCCTCTGGCAGGAGAATCGGAACGGCGTCACCCCGGAAGTACGATCCCGTCATAGCCACAATATGGGCATTCGAGCCCGCCATGACACCATCAATAAGCTCGCCAAGCCGGTTTTCGCCGTCCGCAGAGGTGTGGTGGAATTCGTCAATTGCCAGCAGGGTGTCGTTGAAGTCCGATGGAGCCAATTCCTTGTAAGCATACCGCAGTGTTGCATGGGTACAGATCAAAATATCTGCGTCCGGATCAGACATGAAGCGGATGAACGCTTTGACCTTGCGGTCCTCCCCGCCAGGTACGCAAAGGTTGTAGCTGGGCTGCACCTTCCAGTCGGCAAAGAAACCAGCGCTCGTGAGGTCAGTATCCTTGAACGAGCCACCGATGGACATTTCGGGCACGGCCACGATGACTTTGTTCAGTCCCTGGTGTTGCAGCTTGTCCAGTCCAAGGAACATGAGCGCCCGCGATTTACCGGACGCCGGAGGAGCCTTGAGAAGCAGGTATTGCGCATCGCGAGCGTCATACGCCCGGGCCTGCATTTCACGCATGCCCAATTCATTCAGATTCGAACTCTTGCCAGTTTGTTTGTACTGGACCGTCATCAGATCGGCCATGATCAATTACTCCCTTTGGCTGTTTTCTTGGCAGGCTTCTTTGCTTTTTCTTCAGCAATCAATTTTTCGTAACGGGCGAAGAGGTACTCCAAACGCTCGGTAGCGTCTTTGAATGGCTTGTCGCGGTAAAGGTTTTCAACGGCGCGATCCAGAGCTTTATGGGCTTCCCGCAATGGCTCTGGCATTGCTTTCGGGTCATAAAGTTGCGACAAGGATTTGTCAGGGTAGTCTTCGCGAAGAATAAGAATTGTTTCTGCTAAACTTTCAACATTATTCCTCTGATCACTGATTATATTCGGCCATGGGAATGTGTTGTAAACTAAAGTTGGTGAATACCGGTAACGGCTCTCCAAGCGTCCAGCAACAGCACGCATCCAGTCGTTGTGCATTTCGGATGTTAGGATTCCGAACTCGTAAAGCCCCCCATTATCGACAAAGAAGTTTGGTGCTATAGGTATTTTATTAGAACCCAATATGTCGATCGGTATATAATCCCTCCTCTCAGAAGACACTTGCGGCATAAAAACATAATTTCCGGGATTGTGCTGTTCTCGAAACAGGTGAGGTCTCTCAGCCTGCTTTTGGCTTCCCTTGTCACTGCTTGAAAGCCTTTTCACGCGAACGGATTCAACCCGCCTGGAGAGCTCTTCCGAGCTATTAATATCATCTTCAGTAGCATCAACTAGCCATAAGCAATATCTTCTCTTCCCGTTTAAGAATTCGGCTGCACCTACAATTTCGCGAATCCATTTCTCGATGCCGGGCTCTTTCTCCAGTAGAGAATCTTTCTCGCCTTCCGAGAAGATCAAGTAACCACCGTCATTCGTGTAGTTACCCATCACCATTTCTTTGTCATGATTTAAGCTGGATGACCTACCTTTTACTACCATATTGGGGCCATCAATTAGGTATGGCGATATATTTTTCGCAGATCTCTTAAATTCTCCTGAATAAATATGCTTAGACTCTCTGGATTTATGAGAAAATCCTAGTATAGCTACATGCACCCCCGCATTCTTTTTTGCATTGTTTGACCACTTAAATGTTGAGTGTGCAAAATTTAACTTAACACCTTCCTTTAACAACTGCCCCCAAACAAGGTTGGCTTGAACGCCTTGGAATATTGAATTAGTTGCGACAAATGCTGCTTCGCTATCGCTTGGATTTAAGCTCATATACCTAGACGCTTTGAAAAACCATCCGGCAACGAAATCAACTTTACCTGGGCTTTTTACCGGCTTTAATGTGTTCGAAAGATCCTTTGATTGCTCTTTGGTTCTAAATCTGTCACCTATAAAAGGAGGGTTTCCACACAAGTAGACCTCTCCGCCGGCTGGACAGATAGACGCCCAATCAATCTTCAATGCATTACCGCAAGCTATGTTCCCTGAATCTTTCAATGGAAGGGCCGCCTCGGAATAACCAAACTTAGCTTTGAACGCAACGTTCATCTGATGTTCTGCCAGCCATAGAGAAAGTATGGCAATTTCATGCGCAAAATCATCAATTTCGATGCCGTGAAACTGGGACAGCTTAATTCCTGAGTAATACATTTCAGTCTGATCCGACACCGTGTTCAGAGCGTCGATGATTTCCATTTCCAGCTTTCGCAACTCTTTGTAAGCAATGATCAGGAAATTTCCTGAGCCGCAGGCCGGATCAAAAATGCGCAAATTCTGGAGGCGCAGAAGTAGCTCCTTCAGTTTTCGTTCGTTCTTCCGACTCTTCTCAAGCTCTGTATAAAGTTTGTCGAGGAAGAGAGGCTGGATCACTTTCATGATGTTGGAGACAGAGGTGTAATGCTGCCCCAGGCTTCCCCGTTGTTCTTCGTCAATGACCGCCTGGAACATTGAGCCAAAAATGTCTGGATTGATCTCAGACCAGTCCATGCTCCCGCAATCAATCAAAAGTCGTCGAGCTTTTCTTCCAAATTCTGGAATGGGCTCATCCGCCTCAAAGAGGCCGCCATTGACGTAAGGGAACTCCTGGAAGTGAGCAGCCATAGATGCTCGCTCAGGAGCTTTATCATCCAGATTCAAGACAGTGAAGAGATCTGAGAAAAACTGATCTACGTCAGAGCCATCTTCCTGTGTCGTTGACTGAATGGCAGATGTCATCTGACCCTGAGCGAAGATGCCGGTGTCTTCGGCGTAAAAGCAGAACAAGAGGCGGGTAAGGAAAACGTTGAGAGCGTGAATGTCCTCAGGCTTCGAGAGGTCATTGCGCTCGCGGATCAAATCAAACAGCCGACCCATCTTCTCAGAGGCTTTAACGTCAGCTGGATGCTCTGAGTACATTACTGCCTTCTCGTATCCGGCCAGCGGGAGGAAGAAGGCATATTGCTTATCCAGCTCATCCATCGTAGTTTCAAGGCGCTCTTCTGCCTTGAGATCTAAGGCAACCAGGCTCTTAAAGTCAGTGACGATGACAAAGCGGATATCGTTCCGTGGCACGACCTCGCTTGCCTTGAGCGAGTCGGCTTCAGTATTCAAATCCGTCCCCTCTGGAACAGATCGGAAATAGAGCTTCTTCTTCAGCCCAATATCATCACCGCTGGCAACGTTTCGGCTATCGTCACCTTTGCGAAGGCGGGTTATGGTGCTCTTCGGAAATCCGTAAGCATCTAGGAAGGAGAAGATGAACTCATCCGGATTGAGGTTGGAGCAGGCCTGCTCCATGGATTCGATAATGCGTGCCTGACTAATCGCCATGTTTCCACTCCTGGCCAGTCGTTCGTCGAGCCTTCGACTATGTGCGAATTCTGACGACAGAATACACACTTAGTTCCGGTTTAGAAACTCAATGATACGACAGAGGCATCACACACGCAATTCCGGTTTACGGGTTCGGTGACACACTGTAGGCTGGAGTGGAATTACACACTGGATTCCGGATACCCGTTTAAAAAAGGTATCAGCACAGCTATTAATGAATCTGGGTGTAGTGCGCAGGTTCCTCGATCATTGTCCACTATGTCATTAAGCAACGGTTGCCCAATTGTCTTACGTGCGTATCTATCCAGCTCGACCTTAAAAGTAGCAAGCTCTTTAACTACGTCTTCATGACCAATTGAAACAGGTTGCTTGATGAGATTCAGTGGGGGATGGTCGGGTTCAGGCACTGCTGATGACTCCGTGTTGACTGGCTCAGAAAGGTGGGGCTGGTTTGACATAATTCGGGGAGCTATTTGCTCCCCGGGTGTCAGCTGGCTAGGAAGTGCTGTCTCCAAAATGCACTCGAAAGGAGTTTGGGTCCAAGATTCCCCAGCCTTCAAGTGCGTAATAGCCCATTGCACCTTCAGGTGAGCTAGGGTCACGAATAAAGAGGATTTTTACCTTAAACTCTTCCCGGATCGAAGTCAGCTGCCGTTTAACCGTGCCAGCCGGGATGCCCGTAGCTTCAGAGATGTCCTGAAGGCTTGGGCGATCCATGTGGTCAATAGCACGGATAATGTCGTATTTTCGCTGTGTGTCACGCGATAGGCTCGGCATAGAGGTCAGTCCTCACCCTCGACACCAAGTAGCTGAACGTCAGAGACTCTTACCCTCAGTGTGTCTTTTTCATCATTATCTAGTCGAACCCAGCAATAGCCAGGCTCATGATCGATACGATCAGTCTGTAGCATGCCACTACGTTGTGCGCCCTTCACGGTAACGCCTACCACGACCCGAGCCCGGGTGGGCTCCTTTGCCATTACTGGCGCTGGTGTATCAAGTTCGGCGCCAGCAGCCTTTTTAGGCTGGGGTTGCTCAGTATTAGTGGCCGATTTAGGTCTCGGTGGCTTTTCCTGTGCAACATCCCCCTTACCAAGAGAGGAGTCATCTTTCTCGTTAAACTGGGGCGGCATTGCGGGCTGGACATCATCAACAGTGTTCCCCATGCCAGAGTTTCCAGCGGAGGGGGATGAGTCGAATCCGCTCAGTGGTGGCTGGTCATCATTCGTCCCTAGAGCTGGCGCTGGAACCTGAGCCTCCATGGGAACTGTTTCAGGGTCTTCAGCCAGAGTGCCACCCTTTGCCTGTTTCAGCAGCTCACGGCAGGCTTTTCGGCTGATTCCGTCTACTAAGGCCTTTTCGCAAATGCGTTCAGCCTTCTCTGGCGCAATTTGATAAATCTGCCTGAGCGAATTCAGCGATTCGGGGTCAGCCGTGACATCTTCCTCGTATAGCTTCTGTACGCATTCGGGGAGCTTGAGCAGCGATAGGTGCTGCGAGATATAACCACGCGATTTACCTAGACGCTTAGCCACATCGACGGCCTTCCACTTAGCGTCAATGAATTTCTGAATCCCCTTGGCGATTTCCATCGGAGTCAGGTTTTCCCGCTGAATGTTTTCAATCAGCTCGCCGGCTGTTTCGTCCAGCTCCTCCTGGTCCTTTTTGTTGACGATCGCCTCAACCGGCACACCGGCCAGTTTACATGCACGCCAACGGCGCTCACCTTTCTGAATTCGATACTTACCGTTAGCATCCTTAGGAGATACGATGATCGGCTGTTCCTGGCCATGCGACTTAATTGAGTCGGCTAGCTCCTCAATACCGCCGAATTTCTCTCGGACTTGGCCATTTTTCGGCACCACTTCAGCTGTATCCAGCACCAATACTTCCTTGGCGCCTTTAGAGCGGCGTGAGAGGCTTTGCAGGTTGTCTAGTTGTCCTAATGCCATGTCAGCCCACCTTTTCCATGAGTTCTTCGATAACTGCACGGATCTCTTTGCCAGCCTCTCGTGCCGATGTCTTTTTTATGCTCCAAACGGGTACGCCATTGAGGTTGGCCACGTCGAGTTGCCCTCTAACGCCAATCTCAGATTTGTAGACCAGATCCGGCACCGCCTTGCGAAGCTCATCTCGCGTGATCATGTCCTCCTCGAAACCGCGTTTGAGGTTATTGATCACCATCCCGGTGTTTTCCAACTCGGGATTCAGCTCCTCCTGAACGCTTATGATCGTGTTCAGCAGACCCTCTACGCCATCCAGTGCGAAACCACTTACTTGCACCGGACAAATGACATGAGTGGACATAGTGAGTGCAGCTACTAGCTTACGGCCCAAACTAGGGGGGCAGTCGACAAGCACGTAATCGTAATTATCCAGTATGCCGCTAGCCTTCAGGTTTGTGATCGGGTTGACCACACAGTTGAGCGGTAGGGACTCAATCTCAGATAGCTCTGGATCGTTCTTGGTTGTCCAAATCAGATCCATTCCGCGCACGCACTTCATCGGCTGGATTTCATGCATGTTCTCATCGAACAACCGGACTGATGGTGTGCCTGTATAGGTTGCCTCATCGCTCTGGCTCAACCGGCTAGATGTGTTGCCCTGTGGGTCGAAATCAACTGCTAGTACGCGATAGCCCGCCTCCACGAGGTAGAAGACTGTTTGAAGGCAAATGGTCGATTTTCCGACCCCGCCTTTCTGATTGGAGAAACTGATTATTTTGGTCATGGAGTTCCCGGTAGCCGACCTGGAAAAAGACAGGTTGAGAATGTCCTTGTGCAAACGGCGGCGATCCTTGCCAAGTTACGCATGCGAAACATGATAATCCACATAAACTGATACGGCAAATAGTATAAACCGATCTATCTAGCGCATAAAAAAGGCCTGGACAGAGCCAAGCCAAAGACAGGATATGAGTAGGGTTCAGGCTGCTTTAGATGCCTGAACAGCATCCTCAGGGGTATCCTCTAGCGTAGGGACTGATTCACCCCCTAGTAGGGTTATCAGCTCCTCGACAACGGCCGCAAGAGCTGGGATGTGAATATGGGCATCCGCATCAAACCTTGATGCTTCATCATCACCCGAATCAGCATGCTCAAGCAGTGCATCATCGAATTTGATCTTCTTTAGGCCTAGATCATCCTGAAGCTGCATCGCCAGTTGACCTGTCCGAGCAATCGAAAGGGCTGAACAGATGCGGCCTCCATCAAGGTGCTGCTGTATCTCGTCACTATCGAGATCGACCTCCGAAACCTTAATCACACCATCATTGCCAGAAGGCGATTCGAGCTGGCAGAACTCTCCAAGAGCCCAGCCTTCAGCACGCTCAGTCGAGGCAGCCAACCAACGGGTCATCAAAGCTGTTGGACGATCGCTAGTTGCCATTGGCGTGACTTTGAGCGATCCCAGTGTAAGGCGCAACAGATCGAGTGCTTCTTCTGCTTTCTTACGACTGGCAGCGTCAATGAGTATCCATTTACGCCTGATGTCGATAGCCATCAGAAAATGCCCGGTTCGCTTCAGGGAGGTGGGCAGTAGCTCTTCGTATACCTGCTCTTTGAGCAATTGTTTCTCCGCACGGCGCAGGTGACTTCCTGAGGCCTTCTCCATTTCAGCCGCCCTCTCCTCCACCAGCTATTTGACCGCGGCTACTGGGAGCAAACGCTGCTACTGCCGAAAGCGAAGAATGAGATATTGAGACTGGAGTGTGTATGCCAATACTTCACCGCAAACAGCCGACCACCCTACCCTTCGAGCCTCTGTGGGCGCGCAGGCCCTGGAAAGTTTTTTTCGATGAGGCTGGTCATTTCGTCAGCCCCAAAGAATGAGCTATGTGCCCTATATGACAGTGCGTTGTCGAACACGATTAGGCCCTACGATCTTATTATTTTAGGCAAGGGAGCATGGTATTTAAATGGTGAAATAATAGATAACGGTATAACTCCCCCCCTCCCCTAGGCGCTATAGTAAACTGGCCAGTCATTTACCTCGGATAGTCAAGCGCTTCAACACCCAAGGCCTCTCGGAGAAAGGTGTTGGCTGCCCTCCTCCCAACGTTATCTCTTTGCGGATAGTCGCTGATTCAGCCGCATTGTTCCAACACAGCTGGTATGCCGCGAGGACGGGTTGGTAGTCGACCACTCCGCCCTCACGGAGGCAGCGGAGTATGAAGCGCTGATCTTCTTTGGTAAGGGGAAGCTCATTCAGCTGGTCCAGTCGGTTATCATTGCTATCCATATTATATCTATGCCAGACGACGAATTATATTAAATTCAAGCAGAATGAAACATTTAGTGTTTGCCACTTGACTAAGGGATGTACAACCGTTGCCCATTGCCACTATAGCTGGCGCTTATAGTCTCCCGAGCTGTATGGCCATAATCCACGACACCATGAACCGCCTCTTCCATCCGCCAGTGATTTCCATCCCGCGGGGCGAGGCTAACTCTCGCCAAGCCAGGGGGAAGCCTTACAGTGAAACAATGTAGATGGATGTCATCCAGGCCTTCAATCATCTTGAGATTGATCTCATCAATCTGATCCGTCTCGACCGCATACACTGTGTAGCTCCCATCCAGGCCAAGCTGTTCCTTGGCCACGGTGGTCAGCAATTCATCGAACTTCAGAGGGGCATCTGAAATGACCTTGGTATCAATCATCCTTCACCTTGTCCCCACTGAGTGCCACCGTTCGGGCTGTTTATGCGATGGTCTGTCAGCAAGCATAGGCGCCGCCCATCGACCCATAGCTCTCGAAAAATACCCTCGTGGGTATACACACCTACAAGCACATCTAAAGGCTCTTCGTAGTACGTGGATGAAGGTGCCAGGGTGCTATCGTTGAATGGCTCTTGACGGACTTGTAACGCTACAGCAGTTTGCCTGGCCAGCGGCACGCTCTTGTTCTTCATGCCCCATTTCCATGAGACACGATCTTTAGGCTTGAAACGCTCGTGCGATTGCTCTTCGTTTAGGAGATCCAGTGCCAGGCTAATTGTCATCTTCGTGATAGCTGGGTCACTTGGATCAACTTGGTCAGCATCCATCGACTGCTTACGCAGGCCGGATATTACGCGCCCCAAAGAGGCGAGCCAACTTTTGTTGCCTTGCTTCATGCATCTATCCTCGGAGTCTTTCTATTCCGCCCGACAGCCACGGCCACACCTATTAATGTCCATGCAGCAAGTAGCGTAAAACCTAAGTGGAGGAATGCTCCGTAAGGCGGTCCCAATTTGACAGAGAGATAAAGAGACGCACCAAACGCGATGAGCCACCGGAACCAATAATCAACTGACCTACTTGCGACCCAGCGCGCCTGCTCAAGCGTCAGAGGACGGTGCAGCCAGCGAAAGGGGTAAAGGGTCTTCTCCCGTGTACCACGGCCTACCTTGAGTGGCTGACGTGGAAATAGACGGTTCACGGCGAACTGCGGAAACATTCCTTCGATTGCTCGCCGCATAATACTAACAGTGCGTTGGTCTTGTAGAGACATGGGGTGCCCTCTAGCTGGGCGCCCGGACTGCCGGAGAGGGAGCCAGGGCGCATTTCTTCAAGGTGCAATAAGGTTACAGGCTACGGATTTCAGCCGCACGAAGAGCACCACGCATGATATGAGCTTCACCGTTCTCATCCTTGTAGAGCGTATTCGGTGTAGACCGGATACCCAGCTGCTGGATCAGGTTGCTGTTCTCACTCACGATGTTCATAGCTTCGGCGCTCGGGGAGCCAGACACACTGCCGCCTCCCTCAAATGTGGCCAGCACTTCGGTAGGGTTCTCGGCGTCGACTATTTGTGCAGCCTGGTGGAGCGAGCCCTCGCCCATGAAGCCTACCGGAATCCAACGGATGGTGACTTCATCCAGAACCGCCCGGGACTCTTGATACATTTTCTGGCAGTAACCACATTGAGTATCAAAGACGACATACAGAACCTTGTCGCCGCTCCCCTCTTCAACGTAGAAGGCATTTTCCTCAACTTGCGCAAGCGCTGCGGCCTCATCCTCATCTGTAAATCCGTTGTCCTGAGAGGCAGCTCGCTTCGGCATGCTGGCCAGCGGGCTATTCTCCATGTGCTGCTCCATGTGAGCCTGCGTCAAGTTTTCGCCACCCTCGCCCAGAATCATCCCGATAAAGGCATGCGTACCATCCTCAGTGGTATAGATCACATTAGTGTCGTTCTCGACACTAATAACCCAGCCATTGATGCCATCTAGGCCGGTATCGAATGTTTTGTCGACCTTGGCTCCAGGGATGCCCAAATCGGACACGGCCTTGGGAAGCTCTAAGCTGGAGCCGGCATTGTCGTCATTGGCGACGGTAGTTCCCGCGAAAAGTGCGGAGGCGACTGTAACAGCGGAGGCGATCAGGGTAAGGTGTTTCATCAATAAGCTCCTTGAGCAAAGTTAAGCGCCAGTGGTGCTGGCGTAGTCTTCGCCATGCAGGGCATGGCCACATCAGGTTCTAATCATCTGCTGTTTATGGCAGCAGCTCTTCAATTCCCGCCTCGCGCTGCGAATCGGCACGCTCACGCGCTTGCTGGTTAGCACGACTGACCAGCTCTCGAGCCTCCTCATAAAGGTTCGATGCGCTGTAAGTGGTGTCTCCATGACGATCAAGACTTGTCTCGATCGTGGGGGCATCTGTTGGCAGGCCTAAACCAGCCAGTACGGTGTCAGTGATGTCAGGAATAGTGCCGTCCAAGACGGCTGCTTGACGGACGATGACCAAAGCGCCATCTGCTGCATCAACGATCGCTGGGCGAACGCCATTGTCGACGCGAGCCAATGTGGATACGGCTGAATCTCTTGCCTCACCGTCCCCTAGCAGCTCACTGGCTGCTGCACGGCGAGCATTAACGTATTTGGCCGTATCGAATGTCACCACGGCTGGTGATTCAGCGTTTGACGAGGCCCATGGGAGGTCTAAGGGAATGACGGTTATAGCGAACGCCATCGCACCCAGCACACCACCTGCCAAAGGCAATACCCTAGCCAAGGGGTGCTGAAATCGGGATCTGGTTTTTTGGTCTGTCTCGCTCATGTGCCTGCCTATCGTCTACGCATGAAAAAGCCCCAGGAATAAACCAGGGGCTGTGAATAGAACATCAAAAGGGAAATTCCACTCCTTCGTCTCCATCACCTGCAGCACCAGCGCTACGCGGATCACGGAGGATGCGGCAAGTGTCCACCATAAGGTTGGTATACACAGTGCCGTTATCAGCCTTACGGAAGGACAATTCGCCCTCGACAAAGACCAACTGACCGCGCTTCAAGCGATCCTTCATAACCTCGGCGAAGCGACCACCAAGGATGCAGTTAAGCCACATCGGATCATCACCCACTTTCTTGGCCATGTTGATACCGAACCGAACGTAAGTTTTGCCATTGCCGTTGGTCCGAACTTCTGGTTCGCCAATGTGACCAATCTGTAGAATCTGTCCCCACATGTTCAAATCTCCTCTCTCTCACATTCCCAACGTAATGGGTCTCGTTGGGGGATAGGGGCGCTACTGACACTAAGGAGCGAACCTGGGCGGTTTATTTTCCTAACGCATGAAAAAGCCCCCTGACTCAGATGAGTCGAGGAGGCTTTGAAGTGGTCACCTCGGGAGGTGACGAACGATTCTTGCCTTGGGCTGGAGATAACTCCAGTGCGCCAAGTTAAGGAGGAAGTTACCAAAAGCTCTCTTGGTGAAGCTCACAATGAATGTATCTTCGGCGCTCTCTATGGCCTGTAAAGTGCTTTCCCGATGCAATTTGCGATCAGGGCGACGCACCTGGATGACAGGTCCATCCTCGACAGAGAAAGCGAACCCCTCAAGCTCACCAAGCGAGAAGACCTCGAAGGCCACATTCACATCCGTTCCCAAGTCAGCCATTTGACGTGGCGTTGGCTGGCGCCAGCGGCGACCGGCCTCACGAGGCAGAATGAAAAGAGAGCCTTGCGCTGAGTCGATGGCAAACGCCACCTTATCAGCACGGAGGTCATCTAATTGCAGCCCGCCGAACTCACGACCAAAAGCTATGGCATCTTCTTGATTAATAATCAGCTCAATATTCATGTCGCTCTCTCCTCTCATTCCTGCGATGCAGGTCTCAAAAGGAGATAGGGCGGGGACTGCCATAAGTGGACAGCTAGAGCGCCTGTAAAATGTTTCGCATGCAGAACATCCCTAGGCTGTAGAGGTAGTTTTTTACGGGGTTAAGAAAGGGCAAGCGACAGAATAAAAAAGTTCATCGCATTTTGCCGGGATATGCGACTTTGATCTTCAGAAAGAAATACGCCGTGTCCCGGTAGCCGTAAGCCATTCGCTTGATGACTTTGATGTGATTGTTCATTCCTTCCAGGGCGCTGGTGTTGAGTCGATAAAGGGCACTGGCAACGATACCTTCTAGGTGCTTGGCGAAAGCAACCAGCGACTTGAGCCCACTGTCGATGGCCATTCCAAACTACGCTTTACAGCGTCGGCGGGCCTCGGCTTCACTAGGTGCGTACCATAGCTCTTTGAGTTAGCTCTTAAGCAGGTAGACCGTGGTCAGCGGCTCTTTGGCGGCTAGCAATACATCCAACTTGACGGCCTGCTCAGGGTCCAGGTTGGTGCGGTTGCGCAGGAGCAACCAGCGACTGCGCTTGATCACACGCCGGCCAGCATGGTTCTCGCGTAGCCGGTTTGCCTGATAGACCCGCACCCGGTCGATCACCTCGCGACCGAACTTGGCGACCACGTGAAACAGGTCGTAAACGACCCTGGCTTTTGGGCAGTGTTGCTTGGCTTCCATGTCCATTGCCGTATTCATGCCCATGGCGACCGCTTCTTTTTGCTGACAGGTATCCCTGTCCAGCCATTCGAAGGCAGCGCATGCGCATGAACGCCCCTCGCCGACCCACAGGACTTGCTGTGTGTCGGCGCAAATAGCCACCATGGCATAATGGTTCCCCTTGTGCAGGACAAACTGACGCCGCACCCGGGTCAGGTCTGCCTGGGCTGTCTCATGACTCAGGCGCCGATGATCCATAGTCTTGACCGTATACCATTGAAGCCCCACCAGCTCGGCCACATGCTTGATAGGTGAAAGTCGAACCAGGGTTTCGACCCAGCTCACCATGGCGCAGGTCAGTGGCTGACGTCCGGCTAGCCAGGCAATACGCTCTCATCGGGGGCCGCAGGCCGGACGACGTACTCGGCGCACAGGGATGTCTAGCCATACGCGATACTGGAACAGGTCGCGCTCACGCACACGGCGATAACTGACATCATGAATGAGCCAGGTGGATTGGCCACAGCGACTGCAGCAGGGCGGGTGTGAGGCGGTGAGTTTGAGCTTGATCAGCAGGCCATTGGCGCCGAGTGATTCATAGCAAACCAACTCGAAGTCTTCCCAGAACAAGGTAAGCAAACTAGCATCCATGGCACGGCGGTGGTCTGGTTGGGACATTTTTTTGGCTTAAACCTTTCTACCGCCGTCATTCTCGTTTACGGGTGCTATCCTGCAGTGAAACCTGAAAATGGTTTGGAACTCTTATCCTCAGTTGCCAAATAAAGATCTCAATGCTTAGGCATGAGGTCTAGCCATCTCAAGTTGCCGCTATCAGGCTCTCCTAGAGCATCGAGCCTATGTCTGAGGCCCCCGTTGGGTAGGCAAACATTGTCGTATTGAGGTCCGTGGTGGTGAGCCCATGACGAATGGCCAGCGCGAATACGTTGATGACTTCATCCACGTTGGGGCCGACGAGATGAGCGCCCAGTACCTTATCTGTCTCTTCTTCGATAAATATCTTGAAGCCATAGACCGGCTCGGCGGCCTGACGGGCGGTAAACCAGTTGTGTGTGTGTTGACTCGAGACGCGGAATTTCAGCCCTTGCTCACGGGCCTGCGCTTCGTCGAGACCGGCGGAGGCGATAGGCGGAATGGTGAAAGCGACACTCGGCACCCCTTTATAATTCGGTGTGCTACGTTTGCCATCGATCAGGTTGGCGGCCACCACCTTGGCATCGTGACTCGACACGGGGGTCAGGGGCGGCCCCACCTGGGCGGCATCGCCTGCGGCATAAACGGCGGGGTTCGAGGTACTTTGCAGATGCTCATTTAGCGATAACCGCCCCTTCTCGGTCTCGATACCGGCCGCTTCCAGGTTGAGGGCCTTGAGGGCTGGCTTTCTTCCGGCCGCGTGCACGACTAGGTCTACATCAACCGTGCCGGTCTCGCCATTCGAGGAGGTGCGAACACGATAGCCGGAGGCCGTCTTTTCGATGGCGTCCACGTTGGTCTGGGTTCGCACATCAATGCCCTGATCACGGAAGGATTCCATGAGCCAATCGACCAGGTCCGGATCGAAGGGCTTGAGCATCCGCTCGCCGTGCTGTAGGACGGTGACTTGAGCTCCAGCCCGGGCAGCCAGGTGAGAAAACTCTGCGGCAATATAGCCCCCGCCGACCAGGGCAATCCGCGGCGGCAAAGTAGCCAGTTCCAGAAATTGTTCGTTGTCTATGAGGTGTTCTTCGCCTGGAATACCCAGGGTGGCTGGCTCGGCTCCCGTGGCAATCAGGATATGCTGTGCTTCAAGTACCTGGTCCTCAACCTCTAGGCGGTTGGGGCCGGTAAAACGCGCCTGTCCATGGTAGGTATCGATGCCCTTGTCGCTGAACATGGCCTGGTGTTTTTCAGGCACAGGATCGGTAAACTCTCGCTTGAAGCGTAGCAGCTCGGCCCAGTCGATACGGACCTCTCCCTCCACGCCCTTGCCTTGCATGCGGTGAGCATGGTCCAGCGCCTTGGCCCCCTGGATCATCATCTTCTTGGGGTCGCAGCCGCGCAGGGCACAGGTGCCCCCAAAGGGGCGGGAGTCGATGATCGCAACACGCCAGTTGGCGGCTTGGGCACGCATGACGACTATTTTAGCGGCGGTGCCGGTACCGATAGCGACGAGATCGTAGGATGCTGCCATCTTGTTTACTCCTTTGCGTAGCGGCGACTTGGTAGCCGCTAGTCGCCGCGTTGAAGTCATCGCTGTCCAGGCTTCGTTCTACCGTGGCCCGAACAGCGATACCCTGGAAATGCGTTATTCCCCTCTGAACCGTGCCACTTATTCGGGGATCAGTGGCATGTCTTTCGGCTCCACGGTGGGCAAGGGGGCCATTAGCTTTTTCTCTACCGCGATTTCATGGAATGTGACATGCCAGCGGTTGGCCCGGTGATAGTTTCGAATGAAGGCGTCCCGAATATCCGTGCGCTGGCTCATGCTGGCGTAGTTGTGCCAGAGCGTCATGAACGCACGCGCCGCGAACCACTGGGCATTCACGATCATCCGGTCATTGGCGACACAGGTATCCTGATCGGGCACCTAGTCAGGGCTCATGGTTTCTTCAAGCGGCGCCGGCAGGGCGTAACCGCCAACTTCCAGAATCTTCTTCATCTCATGGATGTTGGGGTTGCATACATCCTCAAGGTAGGTCTTGATCGCTTCCTTGATTTGCGAGTCTTTCGTCGCGGCGAGGTACAAGTTGCACTGCCCCATGCAAACGACTTCACGCCGAAAGCCCTCGACGACGGCCACGTACTCGCTTGCGGAGAGGCTGTTTCTTCCCGCCCCCGCTTGAGCATAGTAGCGTTCGGCGTAGTCACTGTAGGACGTGCGGCCTTCGGGGCGGCCTATTTCCACTTCAGACATCGTCGTTGCCTCCTTTCATTGACATTGGAGAGCCTCTTGCTCCGATAAATCAACGGCCATCCTGCAGGTATTCATGGGAGCGAGCTGGCAGGGATAGGCCCTCCTCACTCGTTGGCGAATCTGAAAATCCTGACCTTGCTGACTTCAACGTAGACCTGTAGTTATTACAGGGACAAGGTGGTTGTTGTTTATGTCTGGTAACTGAAGAAGCCAGCCTGCCCAAGGTCGACTCGGTAGCCTTGTGGGCAGGGGCAGACTTTGTCTGGCTCGCCTCACTTGCCTGGCCAGGAGGTCGGGTGCAGTTCCAGAACTGTGTCACGAACCCCGGCCTCCTTGACCGAGGCAGCGCCGCCAAGGCGCATTGGTTGCGACCGAGGACAGGCTTGAAGCAGTACGCCGGACGCAATCCGCATGGGTGCCGTCACGCTACCTTATTCGTAGAGCTGTATATGCAGGGCACGGTTGATCAGCGCAAGATGGGTAAAAGCCTGCGGGAAGTTGCCAAGGAACAGGCCCGTCGTCGGATCGCTCTCCTCGGCATAGAGCCCCGCATCGTTGGCGTTGGCGTTGGCCAGTAACCGCTCGAACAGGGCGCGAGCCTCCTCGGCTCGACCAAGCATTAGAAGTATATCGACCAGCCAGAAACTACAGATCAGAAACGCATCTTCGCTGCCGGAAAGCCCATCCGAAGCCAGGTAGCGGTGTACGACATCGCCATGACATAGGTGCTCTTCCACTGCTGCAGCCGTCAGTTCAAGTACGGCCTTGTCGATAGGAATGCCCATCAATGGGATCAACAAAAGCGCGGCATCGAGATCGTCATGACCGAAGGCCTGCGTGAGGTAGCCGCCACTGAGCTTGATCCCCTGAGTCACGATGGCCTGAAATATGCCATCTCATGCCAGTTCCCAGGCGGGCTGAGGACCCAGCAGGCGCAGTGTGCGGTCGAGTGCGACCCAGGCCATGGTATTTGTAGACGTGATGACGCGGTTCCCCACGCATTTCCTAGATCCCTTGATCGGGTTCGTGCCAGTGGGCGGCGACATGATCGGCCATTTCTCGAACAAGGGTCGCCAACGTCACATCAAGGCTTGTCACCCCGCGCAGCAGGACAGTTGTTTGACGTCCTTGGTAAAGGTCTGGGCACAGAGCTTGAGCCCCTCGACCATAGTCAAGTAAGGAAAAAGCTCATCAGCGATGTCTTGTACCGTCATCCCGGCACGCAGGGCCATGACCGCCGTCTGAATGAGCTCGCCGGCTTCGCCGGCCACGGCCTGGACCCCGAGCAGGCGCCCGCTGTCGCGTTCGGCGACGATCTTGATGAAGCCGCCGGTCTCAAAGTTGACCAGCGCACGGGGCACGTTATCCAGGGTCAGGGTCCGGCTGTCGGTAGCGAATCCTTGAGCCTCGGCCTCGGCTTCGGACAAACCGACGGTTGCGATCTGCGGGTCGGTGAAGACCACCGCCGGCATGGCACTCAAGTCCAGGCGCGCCTCGCCCCCCGTCATATTGGTGGCGGCGCGGCTGCCGCCCGCAGCGGCGACATAGACGAACTGCGGCTGGTCGGTGCAATCCCCAGCGGCATAGATAGTGGGTACGGTGGTACGCAGAGAATCATCGACCAGAATCGCTCCGCGGGCAGTCTCTACGCCGATGGCGTCAAGGTTCAGCGTTTCGATATTAGGCGTGCGGCCCGTCGCGACCAGCAGCTTGTCGGCCTTGATGCCCCCCGTGTCCGTCGTGAGCACGAACTCATCATCGGTATGCACCACCTGGCTGATCTGGACGCCTCGTAATACATCAATGCCCTCGGCCTGGAAAGCGGCTTCCAGGGCCTCGCCAATGGCCGGGTCCTCGCGGGAGAACAGGCGGCTACGCGCCAGGATCGTCACTTTGCTGCCCAGCCGCGCGAAGGCCTGGGCCAACTCCACCGCGACCACCGATGCCCCGATCACCGCCAAACGCTCGGGAAGGGTGTCGCTGGCCAGGGCGTCGGTCGAGGTCCAATAGGGCGTGCCAGCCAGCCCCGATACCGGTGGAATGGCGGGACGCGCGCCGGTCCCGATGAAGACACGATCGAAAGCGACCTCGCGCTCGCTGCCATCGTTCTTGTCAACAATCAGGGTCTGGGCATCACGGAAGCGGGCCCTGCCGCGGATAACCGTAATGGCCGGGTTGCCTTCTAGGATGCTTTCGTATTTACCGTGACGTAACTCTTCCACACGGCTCTGCTGCTGGGCCAGTAAACGGCCACGATCAATGGTTGGTGCCGTTGCCGTGATGCCGTCATCGAACGGGCTTTCGCGGCGATGATGGGCAATATGCGCGGCACGGATCATGATCTTAGAGGGCACGCAGCCGATGTTGACGCAGGTACCCCCTATGGTACCTTGTTCGATCAGGGTGACACGGGCACCCCGCTCGACACTTTTCAACGCCGCTGCCATGGCAGACCCGCCACTGCCGATCACGGCAATATGTAGACCCTGTTCGCTGCCTCGGTCACTGCTGGCTCGCTCTGTGGCCTGCGTCAGATCGGCGCCGTAGCCCTTGGCACGGATCGTCTCAAGCAGACGCTCGGTACCCACCTCGCCCGGGCGCATTATTACCGCGCGGCCCTGGTCATAAGAGACCTCAGCCTCGACCCCGGGCAGTGCATTGAGCGCCGCCTGAGTCGAGTCGGCGCAACTCGTGCAGGTCATGCCGGTAACTGTAATCGTGGTTTGCATAAAAATTCCTCGGTAATCCTTTCGCACAACTCCCGCAGCCCTCGATGAACGTGGGCTAGGTGGTTACTGGGCTTGTTTAGTTTTCTCGGAGGCCAGGCGCGACGGATAGCCCGCATTGGTCGTAGCGGCGGTCAAGTCCGCCACGCTCGCCTCGGCATCTTCGAAGGTCACGGTGGCGCTTTTTTCCTCGTAGGAAACCGTGGCGTTCTCCACACCGAGCACTTGATTGAGCGCTTTCTTGACGGTGTAGGGACAGGTCGAACAGGTCATATTGTCAACAGCCAGGGTGACGGTCTGTTGAGCGGCGAAGGCCGTCCCGGCACTTGCCGCGGACAAAAAAAGCGTACCGATCAAGGTGCTAAATTTCATATAAGAAAGACTCCAGGAAAATTTGAAGGTGTATTAGCCAAGGAACAGCGGGGCGATATACGGCCAGGCAAGCACCAACACGACGAGTGCCGTCGCACCCCACAACGCTATCTTGATCACTCGCTCGGCAAGCGGCGTGCCGCAATAGCCATCCACATCACAAGCGTTGGCCCGGCAGGCGCTCTTGGGCTTGCGATAAACCTTATAAAAACCGATACCGAGCATTGCCAGGGTGAAGGCGAGAAAGAGCGGCTGGTAGGGCGCAAGCGCCGTGAGATTGCTCATCCAGGCCCCGCCGATGCCCAGTGAGAGAAATACCACCGGCAGAATGCAGCAGGCGGAGGCGAGTATCGCGCCAATGACACTACCGCTTGCCAGTAGGCCTTTGCGCCCTGATCGGCTCGTCGTGGTTTGCTCGCTTCGATCAAGCGTCTGGTCTTTACTGTCTTGCATAGTGATTCTCTTGCAATTTGGGTATTCATAGCTACTGTAGCCCCTGTAGCTACTACAGGATCAAGAGGAAAGTAGGCCATGCCATTACGCCGAGGGGAGCTAGCCAGACGAGCCGGTTGCAACATCGAGACGGTTCGGTACTACGAGCGCATTGGGCTTATGCCGAATCCGCCCCGAAGCGAGAACGGCTTTCGTAGCTATGAAGAGCGCCACCTCACACGGCTGACGTTTATCCGCCGAGCGCGCGAACTGGGATTTACGCTCGAAGAGGTGCAGGACCTTCTACGACTGGTTGATGGCGGGCATTACACCTGCGCTCAGGTACAGGAGCTTGCACTCAGGCATACCGACGATATCCAGCGCAAGATAAATGACCTGCATCGCATGCAACGCGCCTTAAAAGAAATGTCGGCCCAATGCAGCGGAGAGGAAGTTCCCAAATGTCCCATCATAGAAATTCTTTCTGAGACCTCTTAGCCGAATACCTATTACTGCGGTGTGGTTCATCTTTTACCTCTTCGCATCAGAGCGGCTTAAGGCAATCTCTGTGATTGACGTCCTCCTTCTCTTTCTCGCTGATCGGCGAAGAACCATAAAAAAGCCCCTGACCGAAAGGTTCAGGGGCTAGTGAATCATGTAGGTCTAATTGAGCAGCGTGTCACGACAGTCTGGGAAATCCCGCGGTACTCGCCGTGTTCCTTGACTCGCCCCTTCAGTACAACCTTACTCCCCTCAAGGGCCTTACCTGTTTTCCAGACAATGTACCGACCTTCGGGGTCGCAGAATATGTGCTTCCACATCAGCTCCCATCGCGTATCTGATGAAAAGGACCGCTTACGCACAACTTCCATCTCCAACTGATCGCCAGGACCTCCAGCATAGCCGAGAGCCATCATTGACTCGGTGTTAACAGCTGACTCCTCATGTCGATCGTAGGCAGTGACAGCCGCCGTCATAACGCCGACTCCGCGTTTAAGCTTAACCAAGTCGAAACGAGCATGATGAACAATCATCGTCTCGAAATCGTTATGCTCAGTCTGCAGAGGGATCACTTGCCGTGCCCAAGCTATTACCGCATCAGCCTACGCCACGTCCTCAGAGACACACGCCTTCATTCGCTTGCTGACCATCGGGACTGAACGAGCCATCTCACCCACAATTTCTGCTGTGGCCAGGTCGCCAGTTTCTTCTGCTCGAGCACGAGACACGAAGCCTCGCTCCCGAATCTGCCTTACTGCCGCGGCAACCAGCCATCGCAGCTCGACAACAGCATCTGGAGGGCGACCGCCGCATATGCCCACCTCATCGATCTCTTCCATCATATTGATAACAGAGACCAATAGTTGAGCACGGGCCATCATCGACTCAGCGCCTTGGTGGCCAAGATAGTCCTTGAGGCATGTCTTTCCGACCTCTAGGACAACGCCAATTGCCATCTCTTCCATCAGAAAGAGATAACGCCGCTCACGCCGTTTGTTGCAGTGGCTGCAGTCGCCCGTGGCGTCGCCCGATCTGTATGGCTCGGGCAATCGGCTATATGCCCACTCCAAGGGAGTGCCCCGTGCTGCCTGGTTCGCTGCCATGTCGATTCGCGCCAGCAAGCGATACCCGTCCAGCTTCGGAGGTTCGCCACTGACTGCGACTTTCACGGCAACGATCTGCTCCAGCTTAAAGTGCGACAGTCGATCTTCAAGATCCAACTTCTCACGAGCCCAGGGCTTTACAGCCTCTTCCAGCACGTTGATCTCGAAGGACGCCATGCCAAGTTTCTTTGCCTTGCGATCGAGCCGTTCTACCATTTCGCGCAGTGCGGGAAGTTGGCACTTCGGTATCCAGCAGGTGGTCTTGTCTGTCTGTGTCGTCATGATCCTTACTCCTCTCTCATTCCTGCGTAAATGCAGGACTCAAGATGAGGTAGGGGAGTAACTGACGAGCTAAGTGTTTCGCACGCGAAACAAAGAGGGTTCATAGTACTGTCGCTATGGCTGTGTCAGGCAGCGCATTTCGTCCTGTGACGAGAAAGGGTGAGCAACTGCTGTAGCCGAGAGGCCTGCCGATGCAGCCTTTGGGCTGTCGAAAAATTGTCCCATCCTGACTGAAAGCTACCCTCTCGATTCAGCTCCTCAATCTGAACTGCCGTTTCGGTCCATTGGCTAGGAGGCATTGTGTCCACGAGCCAGCCCCCTCGTTCGTAAAGGTCTATAACAACCCCACCACTATTGCAGATACGCATGATCAAAGGCCTAAACAATCCTTCATATACGTCTTCGGCTTCACTCGATGCCTGATAAAACTCAGCAAAACCAGCCTCAGCCAGCTCACGCAGTTTGTAATACTCAGTGTATGGAGGTACAGCCACAGAACGTGAGGTTTCCTTCTCAAAGAATGCGAGCCCTGGCGCGTGATCGTACATGTTCATCTTCACCTCACCCTCAATGGTGATCGAGGCGCCGGTTGCGGGCAGCACATTAGTGCCGAACGCTTGATCAAAATAGCCGGCCAAACTAGCAGCGATATTTTTCTGTAGCTCTCGAAGAAACAAGCGGTCTTCATGCGTTAAGTCAGTCATAACGGCTTCCATTTGGCTAAGGTGAGTTTCAGTATCGGGGGGGAGGGGAGGGTGATGCAAAGGGGCTTCATGAGGTGAACACGAACACGGCCAAAGCCTCAGGAAGTGATAGGGCTTGTGTGTCAGGTGGTATAGCGCGGCTGGCGCCAGCGTGAAAAAGCCCCATGCTGAGAACAGCAGAGAGGGCTTGAAATACTACGCGAGCACTACAGCATCATCCAGGTGGCGGGCCTGAAGCCTTACCAAGCTGGACGAGCCATCTGGCCTGAAAACATTGCGTTTGCGCGGCAAGTCCACCTTGGTGAATGTGTCGCACTCCAGGCCTCCAACGAACCGTACTGTGTACGGTAGTTTTATCCGATCGCCATTTTGCAGACGCACACGCTGCTTTTTCGATTCAGCATGCTTTAGGCATCTCTCACGCCATTCGCTGGCATACTTCAGTCCGACTCCCACTACTACCCCCAACTGCTCCAGCTCCTCAAGCGGAGATAGCAGTTTGAGAATCGATGCAGGGCACTGTGACAAGGCTGGCCCCATGGTTTCATCCATCGACTTGTAGCAAAACTCTCCCTGCGAACAGCTAGTTTTCACGACCGCCGCTATCGTGTACTCAATAGACGCATGATCCGTGGCCTCTCCCCTCCGCTGGACCTTAATCGCAGCGTAATAGGTAGAGCCCACGAAACTCGACTTCAGCACTTCGTTAGATCCATCCTGGTTGGTGTATTCCTTGTCCAGGTAGGCTTTACGGTCGGACGGCTTTGGTACGCATAAAGTACCCATAATCTTACTCCTCTCTCATTCCTGCGGTATTGCAGGTCTCAGGAGGGGATAGGGGTGAAACTGACAGAAAATGTTACGCATGCGAAACATAGCGTCTAGCTCCCATTGCAGTGCCATATAGGATCGAAGCCGCAAAATCATGATCCTGGCTCATGGGCATCATAAATAGAAAAACCCCCAGGCAGCACAAGGCTGACTAGGGGCTTAGAAAGAGGAGTGATAACTGCGCGATCGCGTCAGTCCTCCTCGGGTAGCATGATCGTTATCACAGGCTTAGGGGTATCCCCAGGACCTATAGTCATAACAACATGTTTTGGCACAACGATAGAGCCGGTTTCGGATTGCTCAATCACATCAACGATGAAGTCGATATATCTCTCGTTGCGCTCTCTCGCAGCAGCCTCAAGGGCGACAAGCAATACATCGCCTAACCGCTTATCCTCTTGCTGCTGCATCTCATGAGGGCTTCTACCGTCATGCCACGCCACCAAAGCCTCCCAGGCTGCAGCAGTCATGGCAACAGGCACCTTGAAACCCATCATGTTGCCGGCGGCGTGCTCAGCACGTTCGCTGACATCTACCAAATTGCCATCTTCGATGGCATCCGCACGGGAATAGCTATGGATCATGTCAGTTTCATCAAACATGAGCTGTAGCCCCCTGTTGGCGTGACGCCAAAAAAGCAGCCATTGGGATGGGTGTAACCTCAGGCCCAGTCGGCAACTTCCAGGCGCTCTCACGTCTAACAACGCGAGCCAGTCGATCAGCAGCAAAGCATAGCCCCCAGCGTTCATTAGAACGCTCAGACAAGCCGCTTGGTTCGTGCGTAACCTCCCACATCCAGTCAGAATCCACATCCACACATGAGCGGACTTTGAACACCTGCTCGCTTATTCGCACCCTCCGGCTCAGACCTTCAACGCCTAAGTATTCACCGAAGTTACCGCCGCGACGGCTGTAGATGATCGTTTCCAAACGCTCGCCAAATGTTTCCATTGGGATTCTCTCTCTTCTCTCTCTCACATTCCTGCAAAGCAGGTCTCAAGAAGAGATAGGGGCCTTGCTGACGTTGAAAAGTATGGTATTGGTAGCCCCCTACCTGTTTCGCATGCGAAACAATCAATTCAGGAGATGCCTATGGTCGGTAAAGCAACAGCCCAGGACAGCACTACTGAGGGAGCGCCCAGAGAGAATCTGCGTGTTATCCAGGTTCGCCACCGAGAGACACCCAACAGCGAGACCCCAGACGCGATTTTGATGATCCAGCGGATAGAACAAATTGTTGGCCAGGGCGCTCGACTCACGCTTAGAGTCAAACGGATCGATACCCAGCGGCCTCCTGAGGGAAATGAACTCGAATGGTCAGCTGCATATTCGCCTTCAAGCTCAACAGATAGGGAGCGGGTCAGACTCACTCACGGTGAATGCAGAGGTCCCGCAGATATTCAAATGATTCTTAACGGTTTACGCGGGTTTCGTATCGGCACCTACCTGATGGCAGAGATCGTCACTTGGGCCAGGCAGTGGCCGTTGGCAGAGGTAATGAAGATCGAGCTGTCGTGGCAAGATGAAAAGCCAGGCGCACACGATGGAAATAACAAGGTTAGGCGTGATCGGTTCTATGAGCAGTTCGGTATTGAATTCATCCCTAGTGAAACCGAATCGCAGATAACCGCTCGATCAAAATACATGCTTGCTGAAAACCTGACGACTGACGATGCCGAGCGTGCCTGGCGATTGAATATCCAAAAGGTGAATGCGAGTGACTGGCTAGTTGATCAGCAGCGAAAGCTGGAAGAACAGGAAGGGCAGATAGCGAAGCTCAAGCGAAAGGCTGCAAGCCTGCAGACCACGAAAGACCGCATTGAAGCCCATCCATACCGCTATGCAGTGTGTCGTTTTCTTACCAATCCTCTGGCGTTGGGCTGCCTTGCACTGGTGGCTGTGGCCTTTTCCCTCGCCAAGGAAGTGGTTAGCTGAACCATCCGCCAGCCTCTGGTAACCGGAAATAAAAAAGCTCTTCGCGAAGGAAGAGCTTGTTGAATGTGAGATCAATGTCTCTTGTTCTGACGAGAATGACAATCGCCAGAATTCAGCTAACTGCTGCTGCCGTCCTGATGGTGATGATGCTTGCTGCGTTCAATTTGAACGAACGTGAATAAACACACGGCCGCCATAAAGACTGCAAAAGCTGTAACTAACCATCCAAAAGGGCTCATAAATTCAATCCTTTTCTGCACTGTTGCGCTCAATTCTTACAAGAAACGCAATACCTGTTACCCAAATGATAGCACCTACGAAAAACATGGCAACTGATGCACCAAGAGTGATTTTCTCGCTAGGAGCGAAGAAACCCAGAACTCCGGCACCCATAGCGCCAAGACCGAGTTTTCGTACATCGTCTGTCAGTGCCTGCAGGCTGTCCGGCCCCAGCAGAGGCTGGCCATCCTGCATCCTTCGTCGTACCGTGGCGACCCATTGTTGAAACTTTACGCTCATGATCCTACTCCTCTCATTCCTGCTGGATTACAGGTCTCAAGAGGAGATAGGGGGGCAGGGTGACACTCAGGTTCGTAAATAGGGTGCACAGCGAATTTTCCGTGAACGATAGCTATCACGCGGGCGACTCGACTAGCGCGGTTCCGCCTGCCGATGCCAATGTCCGGCTCGTTGCGTCGTTCTTGACCAGCGTCAGGTGAGACTGGTCTGCGTCAGCAGTTCATCGAGCAGGCCGTTCAGAGTGCGCCGAAGGTAGATCAACAGACCCTTCTCCTTGGCCACCACCGTTACCTTGGCGAAGAGATTAG
Organism: Vreelandella glaciei; assembly: GCF_013415125.1. GTDB lineage: Bacteria > Pseudomonadota > Gammaproteobacteria > Pseudomonadales > Halomonadaceae > Vreelandella > Vreelandella glaciei. The sequence goes on from NZ_JACCDE010000027.1 coordinate 59,961, forward strand.
AGGCGGCGGGGAAAGGCGTTCGCACTACGGGGCCCATGACCAGTTTCACCCCCCCACAGCAGGCCGAGGCCGCACACATCGCCGATCCAGCGATAGCATAGACCTACCGTCCTTAACATGCAGAACGGCAGATGCAAAAGCAGTGGCCTAGCGAAAGACCACACTGGCGATTAGGGCAATGCCAATTAAGAAAAGCACCATAATGCCGATAGTTTGCCGGGTACTGGGCCTGTTGAGCCTCGTAAACCACTGTTGAACCCGAGACCTCATTACCTGGGCTCAAGATAAAAACCAGAATGTCACTCCGAGATAGAGCCGAGGGTGACCGTACCGAGACAGGGGTGGAGAGACATAACATGCTGGCGATCACGTTACTGGGCCGCTGGCTCCGCCATGCATGCTGGGCTACACCAGCAGCTATGTAGCATGTAATTGATTTTTTTCACATCTCGCGCCCCGGAGTTCGCCATCTACCGCCAGCGAACCCAGTTCACTCACCCGACAGCGGGAGGCTTGGCCGCGCCTTCATACATGAACGTCATGGTCTTGGGACGACCGAGATAGCCTGTAGCCAGATCCTGGAGTACAAAGCCGGCATTGAGAAGCAACACATCTGTCTGCCGATCCAGATGGCAGCCACCGGCGCAACGCTTCCAATACGGAGTCAGCCGTTGCTGCCAGCTGGCAACGCGGGTTTCTGGCGCGAGTCCATGCTCGACAAAAATCAATTGTCCCCCGGGCTTGAGCACCCTTCGCGCCTGGGCTAGAGCCGCTTCTATGTCCGGAATCGTGCAGAGTGTCCAAGTACTCAGGACCGTGTCTATGCTGTCATCAGGTAGTATTATCTGCTCTGCGCCCATTTGCAGCACTTCCACCTTGAAAGGGGCTTTGTTAATACGCTTTTGCGCAAGCTTTAAAAGGCCACCATCCGGCTCCACTGCATAGTACTTCTCTATAAGCTCAGGGTTGTAATAAGGTAGGTTAACTCCAGATCCAAATCCAAGTTCTAAGACACTCCCCCGAGCTTTGGCCACGGTACGTTGACGATATTTCTTAAGCATCCCCGCTCCCATCGTCAGGTTGATCAGATGCGGTAGTATGTGGCGGCTATAAAAACCCATGGCACTTCCTCCACATTCGATAGGGATAAAACTCATATCATTGTGTTGTAAGCCTATAGCACCCCCGCTAAGCCAGCTTGTGCCCTTTGTTGCCCTCCATCTCTGGGGCACTACAACGCGCTCTTTCCCGTCCTAGGTGTTGAACTTTCCGGCAATGTCTACTGCTACGACTATTGCGCCCAAGACCCATCGGGCAAGAAGAAGGAGTGATGCTCGTCATGTCTTTCTCCTTTTTGGCGCGGGCGTGACCGGGCCTATGGGCAAGGAGATGGTCGGTAAATCACTTCCCAGCTTGGTTAGGGATCCAGCTGCGCTGAGACCGTGCGGTGATCTGGAGTACCTCCTTCATGCGCAGCGTCGAGAATAGGCCCGAGGCGAACGTCAAAGCCACCACCACTCACAACGCCGCAGCCAGTCCCAGTGTATCCGCTACCACCCCTGCGATAATAGCGCCTAAGAAATAGCCAAGATCACGCCAGAGGCGATAGATGCCAACCGAGGATCACCACGCTGGATGCACGACATCACCGATGACGACGAACAGGGTAGGATAAACCATCGCTTTACCTATCCCAATAGGAACGCGCCCGTCGCAAATCCCGAAAACCCTACGGAGACAGCAAACACCACAATGACCACTGCTGGCAGACGATGAGCCCCTGACGCCCCACCCGGTCTGACCAGGCACCGGTAAAGAGCTTACCGATGCTCCAGACGGCGGGGTATATCGCTGTCAGAATACCAATCTTTTCTAAGGCGATAAGCCTGACCGAGGGCTATCCGCAGTGGAAAGCCGCCGGACATCCGGTGCAGATTGAAATGCAGGAGAAACCGACACTACAGGGAGAAGAACTGACGATGGGCGAAATGGTGGCTTGCGGCGGATTGATGATGTGGTGGGATGGACCTGCTCTGTCTGCTTGTAATCCTGCTCCTCGTGCTTGGGGTTGCCGCACTCGTATAGTACTTGTTCTTTAGCAACAGGCAATGAGTGGCTGCGGATGTCCCGCGCCTCAGTTGGAATAACATGGCACTCGTATATGCCGGCTATCTGCCCTTGTGTGAACTTGGGAAGCAAATGGTTGTACTCACTGAGAGCCCTCAGTATCCTCACCGCTTTTAAGGTCTCGCTTATTTTTTAAATAGATACTTAACGAGAGCCCCAATACCGAGCACAAGCAGTATTAGGACAAGAAGCCCTATCAGCCCCATCCCCCACATCATTGCATCACCGTTCATCATTCCATCCATCATTGTTTCTCTCCCTTTCTATCTCATTTACAGTAATGGTTACGTTAAGCACACCTCGCTTAGCTTTTCCTGCCGATAACGCCACGCCTTGAATTTCATCCTGACTTGGATTCGCTTTTTGTCGATTTGCACGAGCTATCTTCTTACCCTTTCCTCGTGGGCTGATTGTTACAAAGTCAGTACTTCAGTCCCTGTACAGCACCTATAGCGCATACTCCTCGAGCTCGTTGAGCCCGAATTCCACGCTGCAGAAGGGTAAATGGACAAAAATCACGCTAGATATCTAATGGTCACAGTTGGCAGAAGTCAGCACTGTTTCTCCTAGGAAGACCCCAGCCAATCTAAGCTTTGCGACGTTTGCTTCAGTGCATGCTCGATATCTCCTCCCGGTCCAGTTCGTTGGGCCGACGGAAACCTGCGTAGGAATGCTTAGGAAATCAGTCATGTTTAGTCGAGCCGCATACCCAGACTGGCGGTTGATTGTGTCAGCCGTGTTGGCTGCGATCCGTGAAGCCATGGATGGCAAAGTATTTGTCGAGCATGCCCTTGTAGCTACGCACGCACCCAAAGCCCGCCGTACACGGCCATGATCAGCTATAACAAGCCTCCTTACCAATGGGGATTTTTGCCATTGCAAGTATCGTCAGCTTGGCCCTGCATGATCTAGCACAGGTCGGCAAACTTCATCCTCATCAGGATTTCTATCGCATCATTATAGTCCACGAAGCCCTGAAATGGGTCAATCCAGCGAAACAGAGTAGGTGTTTCTCCTTGAAGGCTGCCGCGATAAATGATTTGTGCGGTTTGGTTGCTGATGCTAGACATTATGTTTTTTTGTTCTAACCTAGTAACGTTTTTACCAACAACCGAGGATGCCATGCAAACGTTTCGACACTCGCCAGGCAAGCCAGATGTTGTCGGCTTCTACGACATGCGGACCTCTAGCGTGCAGTACGTTGTTAGCGATCCTGTGACTCGGCGCTGCGCAATCATCGACCCAGTCCTAGATTTCGATGAAAAGTCCGGCGCTATCGCAACGCACCATGCGAATGAATTGCTGGGCTACGTTGCCAGCCAAGGGCTGAAGGTCGAATGGATTCTGGATACCCATCCGCACGCGGACCATTTTTCGGCAGCACAGTATCTAAAGGAAAAGACAGGAGCACCAACGGCTATAGGAGCTTACGTTACACAAGTGCAAGCGCTATGGAAGGATATATACAACTGGCCCGACTTTCCGGATGACGGCCGCCAGTGGGATCACCTTTTTGTAGAGGGCGATACTTTCCACGTGGGCGAGATAGAAGGCCGGATTATGTTCTCGCCCGGCCATACCAAGGCGTCGATCACCTACGTCATCGGCGATGCGGCGTTCGTGCACGACACGCTGTTTCAGCCGGATGGTGGTACGGCCCGTGCCGATTTCCCCGGGGGCAATGCTCACAAACTGTGGGATTCCATTCAGGCCATCCTGGCACTGCCGGACGACACTCGGCTCTTTACTGGTCACGACTACATGCCCGGCGATCGCGAGCCAGAGTGGGAAAGCACGGTGAGAGTCCAGCGCGAAACCAATATTCATCTCCGAGACAGCCCGACAGCGGACAGCTTCATCGCCTTGCGTAACGAGCGTGACGCCAAGCTGCCCATGCCTAAACTGATCCTGCACGCCTTGCAAGTCAATATCCGGGGCGGCGACCTGCCAGAGCCAGAGGATAATGGTCGTCGTTACCTAAAGATTCCCCTCGATGCTCTACCGGGGGCCGCCTGGGATGAGGCGCGCTCCTAAAGCGACCAAGGAGGTAACCTATGGATATCAAACCGCTCGATGATCGTCTTTATGTGACAGCACAACCTCGCCTCGACGAACTTGAACAGCTCGCCGAGCAAGGGTTCCGCACCATTATCTCCAATCGCCCGCGTGGGGAAAGTGATGACCAGCCGGATCCCGATGCTCTCAAGGCTAAGGCAGAATCACTGGGTATGGTCTGGCATGAAGTTCCCGTCAAGCCCGGCAAGTATTCCCAGCAGGACATTGCCGCCTTTGCCGATGCCCTGGAGTTATCGCCGACTCCCGTGATCGGTTTCTGCCGGACCGGCACACGGGTCGCTCATCTCTGGGCCTATTCACAGGTCTCGCATCGTCCGATTTCGGAACTCGTCGGTGCTGCCAAGTCGGCCGGCTATGACCTAGAGCCGCTTCGCGAGAGCCTCGAAAACCAGGCCAATGACAACTAATAGCGCTGACCGGCATGGCCAGTTTGCGCCGCTATTTCCCCATCGCTCAGTGGCTGCCAGGCCGTCAACTTGATCGATGCCTCGGCACTGGATAGTTTGCAGTCGATCAACCCGCGTTTGAGTGATGCGGGGTTACAACTGCACCTTTGCGAGGTCAAGGGGCCAGAGATGAACCGCCTGCTGAAGACAGCATTCCTACGCAATTTCAGCGGTAATGTCTTCCTGAACACGTTCGATGCTTGACATGCCTTGCACGCTCATTCTTCTGCAGAGCTGAGCGATCCCGACAATGACGATGCTTCGACACGGCTTGTCCGGCATATTTCAAATACCTGACATAGAGGAGACACAACGTGGACATAGCGGCAAGTCTTTCCGGTTTGATCGGCGGTGTGCTGATCGGCCTGGCAGCTGTATGGCTGATGGCAACGCTGGGTCGTATTTCCGGCGTCAGCGGAATCCTCTCCGGACTATTGCTGGAGCAACCCGCAGGAGATTCGGCTTGGCGCCTGGCCTTCCTACTGGGTCTGTTCAGCGGCCCACTCATCCTTATTTTACTGGGAGGTGGGCTAGGTAATGTCTCCGGCGCACCGGATGAGGTCATCGGTCAGCCGGCGGGAGATATCGGGCTGATGCTGCTGGCAGGTCTATTGGTCGGCGTCGGGACAAAAGTCGGCAGCGGCTGTACTAGTGGTCACGGCGTCAGCGGTCTGGCCCAGGGCATGGACCTGTCCGCCAGCGTCGCGCCCTTTATCCTGCGCGGCGTGCCCCTGGCGGGGATCGACAGCGTGATGCGCGCCTACGCGGATCGCGTCGAGTCCTGGCGGCGTCTGGGGCAGCTGCTGGTTCCCGAGCAGCTCGATGCTATCACCAGCTCCATCGCCCTCGACGACGCCATCGAGGCGGTCGATGATCTGCTCGCCGGCCGCATTCGCGGACGCGTAGTAGTGACCATGGCTCTATAAATCCGAATAATAGGTACGTTTTCTTTACGTAGAAAATTTAACGTAATTTATTTACGCAAAATTGCCCCTCCAGGAAGTCCTGGTGTCATTTTCAGAAGACGGCTGCACCAGCGCATCGAGCGGACCGCCCGGTGTGCAGTGGTCTTCTGAAAGAATTGTTTCAGCAATCGCCTTCACCAACCTCGACTATGCTCAGTCCTCCTAAGCACCATGGGCGGGTCGAGGCATGGCATCAGATACATCACCAATTGCAGAGCAAGGCGTGACCATCCTGTCCGACCTGAGCACAGGCCCAGTTCCGAACGTCCATCATCGGAGCCTTGGTGACACTTGAATTGGGGCATGAGGCCGCCGCACGCATCAAGGTCAGCAAGACGGCCCTCTACGCCGTTTTGAAGGCCAGCCAGCCCGACACGCCAGTGGGCCTTGGGCGGGGCAACGGGCAACGGGCAACGGGCAACGGGCAACGGGCAACTACAATGCTCGACCATGCACCACGATAGTGCATGGCCGGACACAGGGATGACTCCCTGGCGCCTGATGGGGCATGCCCCGAGACCGAGACGCTCTCGTTCCAGGACGCCGTTGGGGAAGGCGAGGGCGGGGCCATCAGGGCAATGATGTCGGCCACCGAGGTCGGACGGCTGAAGAGGAAGCCCTGGCCGTGGGTGCAGCCGGTATCGCGCACGAACGCTTCCTGCTCGGGGGTGTCGATCCCCTCGGCGATGGTCTTCATGCCACAGTGGTTGGCCATGAAGACGATGGTCTTGACCAGCGAGGCGTTCAGCGAGGAGGCTTTCGGGCCGGACACGAACGACTTGTCGATCTTGACCGTTTCCAGGGGATAGCGGCCCAGGTCGCCAAGGCCGTAATACCCCGTGCCGAAGTCATCCAGCACCAGGCGGTATCCTCGCTTCGCCAGGTCGAGCAGTACACGGTGCTAGTTGTCACTTTCCAAGATCAACAGGCTCTCGGTGATCTCGAGCTTGATGCTGGAAGACTCCACGCCGTGTTTTTCCAGCAGCTGTTTCAGTTTGAACGGAAACGTCAGGTCGCGCAGCTGCTTGGCCGAGATATTGATCGAGACCGTGATATTCCGGCCCGTTTCTTCCGCCACGGGAATGAATTCGGCCGGCAACACCTCCCCCAGTTCCTTGTGGCGCCACCGGAGCAGTGCTTCCATGCCGGTGATCTCACGGCTCACCAGAGAATAGATAGGCTGATAGCGCAGGTACAGCTCTTCATGGGTCAGGCAATGAGCCAACAGACCCTTCAGCCTTGCATGTTACTGCGAGCGCTCCTCCATCGTTGCATCATAGAAGCAGAACAGGTTTGTGCCCCTCGACTTGGCTTGGTACATGGCGATATCGGCATAGCGGAACACATCGGAGAGATCCTGAGTGTCGTCGGGAATCATCGCGATCCCGATACTCGCCCCGACCAGCATGTGCTTGCCGCCCACCTCAACGGGGCCCGCCAGCAGGGCATGAATCTTGTCGACGACCCGTGACACATCTTCCTCAGAGGCGACGTCGGTCAGCAACAGACAGAATTCATCACCACCGAAGCGTGCCACATCGTCCTCGGTGCGCACGAGCTTCGCCATGGATTTGGCCACCCAGCACAGCAGCTCATCGCCGGCGGTATGGCCCAGGGTGTCGTTGACGGCCTTGAAACCGTCCAGGTCAACGTAGAGGACTCCGGCCTTCAGCTTATGGCGGATGCAGCGCGCCAACTCGTGGTTCAGGTGCTCTATAAACAGCGACCGGTTCGCCAATCCGGTGAGAAAATCGTAGTTCGCCTGACGAAAAAGCAGTTCCCGACTGGTGCTCAATTCCATGAGGTGACCATGGGCCAGCCTGCCATAGGCTCGCAGCCGTCGATAGAAGAAGAGGCTGCCCGCGAGGATCAGTAGCACGCCTCCAATCACCCAGGGTAGGAGCTGTGTGAGGAGGCTCTGGCCAGGATGCTCCGGACGCCATTGAAGGGTGCCCAGCGGCTCGCCGCTCGGTGTTGCCAGGGGGAGGGACGCCAGTTGGCCTGTCTCCCGAGGGGGAGCTGCCGCTGCAGGCAGCAGACGCAGGGCCTCGATCTGAAAATCACGACGCCAAGCGCCCAGAATGGCCTCGTCGATGTAGTTGACCAGGATCAGATAGCCATGCGCCTGATTGGTGGCATACGGGGTCGGGTCGTAGGCCACATACGGCGACACGGCGACCAGGGCAGGCGCTCCCTGGATATCCAGGATGTCAGATGCGGGCTCGGGGTCGGCGAAATCGGTGTCGATGGCCTCGGCCATGAGCTGCTTGAACTCGGCGGTCAGCAGGCCCTCGGGCAGCGCCTCCAGTTCCGTACCCTTGTGTACGCCGTGGATCAGTGTCGCCTCGCGATCCAGACTCACTACCCAGTCGGTACCGTACTGGTTCTGCAGATAACCGCTGACGTTTTCCATGGCCCAGTCGGTGTCTCGCTGGTAGATTACCAGCTCGACGGCCTCGTTCCACCAGTTATAATCTCGGCTGCGGTTGGCCAGTTCTTCGAGCTCGAGATCGAGCAGTCGCTGCACCTGCTCCCGCGACTTCGCTTCGGCATAGCGATCGAGCGACTGCGACGACAGGATCCCCACCCCGAAGACCCCGGCCACGGCGATCAAGATCGTGACCAGGCTGATTAAGAGACCGCGCCCCAGGGCTCTCATAAGCCGTTCACTGGACTCGATGGAGGCCAATTCGTCCTGAGGGGCGCTATCCCCGCGTTCTTGTCCGGCGTGCACTTACACGTTGTCCATGTCGAAGCCTTAAGAAGAGTATCCGCGTGCTCTTTCGCCAAAGAGCCTTCGTCGCCCGTCGCTTGTCGCGCTTGTGCGAACAGACTGTGATATAGCTCATAACTTATCTGTAAGGAAGTTACACTGAAAGCGTATTTTATTCACCCGTAATCGGCCACCACTCCCTTTAACGCTGGATAGAGAAGCACTGCTGGAGGCACCGCGGCTGCCGGCAGTCAGGGCAGCGAGCGATGGTGACGGAACGATGAACCCGCCATATTCATCAGCGCGTCGAACGCGTGTGTTGAGCCCATTGATTGCCTGTCGTTGTCAGAAGGTGGTTGTACCCATACATTGGGCGGTTCGCCCGGTGTGCAGCGGACTTGTGAACGAGCCGTGTCAAACGATCCTCGAATTGGTTCAGCATGGCGGCGCACAATGCAGCCTGTCCGAGAAACGATCATTAGGCGGCCAATCCGGACATTGTCCGACAACAGCTTGTTTGATGTATTTTGGGACAATAAGATAAACGGACGGATTAGCGGACAAAAGGGGCAGTCAATGGCGCTGATTGGCTATGCGCGGGTCCCGACGGCAGAGCAGAACACCGCCTTGTAGACCGATGCGCTTCGCAAGGCGGAGTGCGAGCGAATCTTTGATGACACCGTCTCCGGGGCCAAGGAAGAACGACCCGGCCTAACAGCCGCGCTGGGGTTCCTGCGCGACGGGGATGTGCTGGTTGTGTGGCGACTGGATCGACTGGGACGCTCACTGCCGCATCTGATCGAAGTGGTCAGCACTCTGGACGCGCGTGGCGTCGGATTCCGGTCGCTGACCGAAAGCATCGATACCACCACGCCGGGTGGGCGGCTGATCTTCCACGTGTTCGGCGCCTTGGGGCAGTTCGAGCGTGATCTGATCCGTGATCGCACCAAGGCGGGGCTGGCCGCTGCCGCCGCCCGTGGGCGCAAAGGAGAATGCAAGCCCGTTGTCACCGACGACAAGCTGAAGCGGGCAAGGGAGCACCTCGCCAATGGGCTGAGCATCCGCGAGGCCGCCGCACGCATCAAGGTCAGCAAGACGGCCCTTTACGCCGCTTTGGAGGCCAGCCAGTCCGAAGCCCCAGACCACAGTGCAACCGACTTCAGACACGCAGTGCGATCGTCTTCTGAAAATAACACCTGGAGGGGCAAGCTTCATGTGTAAAGAAAACTGGACTGCTCTGTGTTCTCCGGACACTTCTAGCCTAATAGTGATGCTTTATATCGACTTTATGATCAAAGATGGCAGAAAATCAGCCGATATGTTTAAGCATAATAGTATTAAACTTGGAGCATTTAAGGATAGGCCAGTAAGAACTTGGACTGGCTGCAGTCCCCTGAACCCAATTGATACTGATTTTTAAGAAGGCACCACCGAGCTAGCAACTTATTCCACTTAGCGCTGTTCATAGCTTTTCTCATTATTCGAGCTTTCAAAAAGCATGACTGACCGGATGGATCAAGCGGTTTTGAAAATGCCTCCCTCAGCAGACAGCCTGGGGAAGCGTGAAATCAACAGTCTGGGCGAACTACAAGCCCGTATAACCCATGCTTAACGGGCAGGTTCTCCGTTTGCCATCAATTGATAGCCTTACTGTGGCAGAGTAGGATCAGTCCCAAGTAAGGAACCTTACCTGCGCTTTCTGCCGCTCGATCCCGAACTCCGCTGGCTCGACATCTGCAAAGGGCTGCCCCTCCATCGCTAGCCAGTAGCAACGTAGATCAGCATCGCCTCGGACAATCAGCACATCATCATGATTTTGCATCCTTCTCTTCTCATTCCCGTATGACAGGTCTCGAAGAGAGGTAGGGGCGGTGTGACGTGAAATGAAGGCGTCGGTGTAGACTACGAGGTTTACACCCCGTGGATTGGCCAACGACGGGAACAGTATGCCGCTAGCACCAGCCTCCAAGGCTAGGTCAGCGAGCAACCAGCTGGGCGGTTCAACGCGATCATTAAACAAAATTCTACGCCAGTCACAACCCATTTCCTGCCAGAGAGAGTCCCAGTCAGCCGTGTACCCATGGCTGAAGTCCACTACTGTGGCCAACGCTACCGTGTAGCTCACAATAAGACCGGGTGGCATCAGGGTCGAGAGCTGCCGGCACTCCTCAAGCGCGGTCAGCTCTTCCAGAGCAAGGTAGAGTGCGGGAACCCCGATACGATTGAGGCGACCGCCATGCTGGGCGGCGCCTGCGCCACTTGTGGGGGGCGATGGCCCAGCGGGGGACATGGACACGATAGGCTGGTTGATCTGCCAGGCTGGTAAGGATCATCCAGCCGCGCCTGCGTGAAGTGATTGAACATAGTTCAATAGATCCTCAGCTCGTCCCTCTCTGACCAACTGCTCTGGTGTCCTGAAATTGAATGCGCTGATCGGTTCATTACGAAACCAGAACGCGGCATCCTGAAAATTACCATTTATGTCAGCCGCTGCTCCCATGACTCGCACCGCATCCCGTAAGTAAGTCTGCAGCTTCTCAGCCCCCTGGGCGCGGTTTACAGTAACGCGGTGGACATGCGCCCGCGAGGCCAGCGTCTGTACATCCATGCCCAGGGCAAGGCAGAACATCCTCGGGCTGATGATTGGGCTCTTGGTTTGCCGTGCCCGAGCTTTCAAGTCAGCGAGGAATTGATTGAAAGTGTCGGGAGCAACGTAATCGGACGGCTCGATGATTGCTTCAACGCTCATAGCCTATTTTCCCTGCAAAAATGCAGCGATGTTGCTACATAAATGCATCATATAACTTCAGCGCTTCGAAGTCCATCTCCGCAAGGTGATGTTTGGTCAACTGAACAGCTTAGGCACTCCTTTTACTTCCGCCTTGGCACCGGCAGGCTTGGATGACCCTCTGCTCGCTTTCACTTGGCCTGTCTGTTCGCTTTTATCCGCTGGCGCTTCGTTGTTTAAAGCCTTTTGGCGACCAGCCGAGGTCCCACCTCGCTTCTTCAGGCGTCGCTGGATAGGTGAGGATGTCCGTACATCTTTCTGCCCAGACACAGCCGATTTCTGCTGTTCTGTAGCACCTTGCGTCGTTTTATCAACCATGACAGTAGGGACTGGCTGATGGCTCGGCTGTGTCACTGGGGACTCATGCTCAGCTGTGGCCAGCATTGCCTCCCCCAGGCCAAGTTGAATATGGGTATCATTCGGTGCGTTATCGGCCTCTGGACTCCAGTCACCCAGCTCAGCCGAAACATCACTATGGTTATCTGCGTCAGCCCCTAGCGTCAGCTGACTAATCTCTGAAAAGTCATTCGTGGGTTCGGCTTGCTCAGCGATCAGTTCAACATCCCCCCCGCTTGTTGTGGGCGAAATTTGGTCATTGGTCGCTATCTGTGCAACGTTCCCACCGGCCGCCTCAACAATCTCATTTAGTAACCAAGCTCCCTCTGATTCTCTTTTAAATCCTGCTGGAGTCTTAGTATGAATGGAATTACTCATCCCATCCTGCTCATAATGTGCAATATCCCCACCGACACCGGGGACATCCTCTAGCAGCCAAGCGCCAACTATAGCCTTTTCGTCGCCTGTTTCAGCTTTGGCTGAGGCCTGCTGATTCTGGGCATCATTGCCTTTCTGTGCAGCATCCCCACCGCAAGGTATTGGCTGGCCCGTGCCTTCCTGTGTAGTGTTCTCACCTGCCGTATGAGAATCGTCCAGCAGCCAGGCACCATCTATAACTTTTTCTCCGCCTGTTTCAGCCATTGCGGAAGCCTGCTGGTTCTGGGTGCCATTGCCTTTCTGTGCAGCATCCCCACCGCAAGGGGTGGGCTGGCGCATCTCTTCCTGTGCAGTATTCCCACCTGCCGCATGGAGATCATCCATCAGCTTGGCACCGGCTATATCTTTTTCTTCGCCTGTTTCAACCATTGCGGAGGCCTGCTGGTTCTGGGTGTCATTGCCTTTCTGTGCAGCATCCCCACCGCAAGGGATGGGCTGGCGCGTCTCTTCCTGTGCAGTATCCCCACCTGCCGCATGGAGATCATCCATCGGCTTGGCACCGGCTATATCTTTTCCTTCGCCTGTTTCAACCATTGCGGAGGCCTGCTGGTTCTGGGTGCCATTGCCTTTCTGTGCAGCATCCCCACCGCAAGGGGTGGGCTGTCGCGTCTCTTCCTGTGCAGTATTCCCACCTGCCGCCTGGGAATCATCTAGCAGCCAGGAGGAAGCCACGTCGGTATTCGTGAGTGATTCATGGCTGAATGTAGAGGTTTTGCTCGCTGCCCCTAAACTCTTCTGTGCAGCATTCCCACTGGTTTTCGTTGCATCACCCGTACCCGTAGGCACTGAAGCAAACAGGCTGACATCACATACGTCTGACGCTGGAATACCTTTAGGCTTAGTCATGCGCTCTTCCCGCTTACCACTGTCTTTTGTTGGCGCAACGCCAGCGTTGCTACTGTGCTTGCCCTGGGGGCTGAGGACGGTTACCTCATAAGCGGTTTCTCGCGGGTATAGGCCTTGGTGTTCTACTGGCAGCTCCACCGCGATCATTCCCCTGAACTCGATTATGCCGGAACGTACCCGCCACAACGCTTGGTCAGATGGCAACGTCCAGGTCTTCGCCGCTTCGCTCCCCTCTAGCACTCCCTCGATTTCAGTGATGAGCCAGCCGCGATCGGCCAATGCTGCCAAAAGTACCTGTGTAAACTCCCCTGATTTACCTCGGGCTCGAAAGTCACCGCCAAAGGCCGCGGCAACGTCATCATCCAGCTTGGAAAGGGCTGTCTCCCGAACATGATGTTCGGAGAGGTAAAGCCGCTCACCAACGCGGAAGCCTGCCGCTTTGACACGCTTCGCTAAACCTTTCACCTGATAGGGTACTTGGGGAACCACTCGCAAGAACGTTTCGATCGCCAGCTCCTGGACGTTCAGATTCTCAAGCACCTTGCGTTTCTCGCCTCGTGTAGCGAGGCCGTCTATCTCTCGCAGCTGCTGGAGGAGAGTGACTGCGCGGCGCACCCCCTTGCTACTGAGGCCAGGGAAAGCCACTGGCATCAGGTTGGGAGAATGCTCGTATTTTACTGCCAGCAACAGTATGGCTCGCTCATCCTCAGGCAGCTCCCACCACGCGGGGAACTTTGCCAACAGACGCCCGCTCTGTTTATCGTGGTAGGACAGGCGGACCCACTGCCCGTCCTGTTTCGCATGCGAAACAGTCTTGCCAATATCATGTGCTGCCGCGGCAAGAGGGAGGAGGGGATCGGCACCTTCGTACTCGAAGGCCTCATCGATCACGCCTAGATGGTGCTCAAGCAGTGTCGTACTGTGGCCGTCACCGCAAAAAGCATCAGGGTGAGCCTGGAGGTAACCGAGCAACTGGTTAATTAGCGGCATGTGATGTGCCGGAACGTTACCCGACAGCTGCGCTTTCACTGGCTTGAAGTTAATCGGATCAGGATAAGGCATGTACGTAATTGAGAGATCCATGCCCCGGAACTCACCGCGAGATTTAGCGCGCTGTCGACGTGTTATTAATCCCATTCCCACTATGAGCAGAACGATCACAGAGCCAGCAGCCATTCCCCCGGCTAACCATGGCCAGACAACACGCAACCTTGCCAGGACGACCTCAGTGGCCGCTGATGCCGCGTTCGCGGGGTTTATCTCTTCGTCACCCTCTACCCAAAAGCCAGCGCCAGCTAGCCACTCCTGCAGCGTTTCCGGCCCCATGAAGTAAAAAGCAGTAGCCGCGGCGAGACTGTAGAAGATAGTTAGAGCAATAACGGATCTTAGCAGTGTCGAGCGATACCCCATCAAACTCATGTCATACGCTCCAGGCGCTTGATACGCCGATATGTCGGCGGATGTGTCGAGAAAAGCCCCCAGCTCGATTCAAGACCCGTAGAGAGCCTACTGAGAAGCCGGCAGCCTGCTATTGGAGAGGCAACACGCGCCGCGTCACGGTCGGCACGATATTCCATTAGATGCCCTAAGTGGCGGTCCAAGACTTTGAAAAGCCCTAATGCCAAGCGAATCCCCAAGCTCGCCACAGAAAAGTACAAGCCGCTCAACAGGCCAATCAGGGGAATGGGACGAAGAATTGTATAGATCAACCGCGCCAGCCAAAGCGCCACCCGCAAAATGCTGTGCTGCGTCCACCAGTATAGGCTCGCAGACGCATCGCCGCGGCGAAGGTGTGACCTCTCGTGCGCCAGCAGCCACTCAAGCTCATCAGGAGGCAGATTGAGGGCGCCCCGGGAAACGATTACAACGCCACCCGTAGGGCTCGGCATAGCATAGGCCTGAAGGGCAGGCGTCTCGTAAACCCAGACACGATCTGCAATCTCACGAGCCCTTGGGAATAGCCGGCCGATACGGTAACTGGCTGGCGCCAGCCTAAGCCCTAGCCAGGCGAGGGCAGTTAGCCACCCACCTGCGAGGTAGGTGGCCTTGGCCAGCCAAGTGACTGTCATAAGCTCACCAGGGGGACGTATGAACTCCAGGGGTAAGCCAACGAAGACCACCACCGGCAATACCACCATCACAGTATAACCAAGCGCCCCAGCGAAACAGGCCGACAAGGCAGACAGGAGCGCCAGCATAAGCCAATCCTACCCTTGCCCCTCGGCCAGCATGCGGATGGCCTCCTGCGTGTTGTAGCCCGCTGAAGTGAGCTTCATCAGGCGTGCCTGGTCCTTGGGATTGGTCGAATATAGGAAGTAGGAGTAAGGATCGACCACAAAGCGGAAAAGGCCACCCCCGCTCTCGTGCTTGACGAAGACCTCCGAATAGCCGGCACCGGGCTTCACACCGCGCAGCATATCGAATAGGAATTCGTCTTCGCCGCCCAGCTTTCCGTTTTTCTGTGCGTAGTCGAGCGAGGGACCCGACTGCTTGAGCACAAACGTCCAAGGTGCATTGTCGAAGGCAGCCTGAGCGGCCGGCGACAGGTCGGTATCCTTGAAGCCCTGTGTAATGAAACCGGCACTGCCGTAATACTTACGGATGCGCCGGAAGGCGGTTTCGATAAACTTCCCGCTTTTCGGGTCCGCGAGTAGATCCCATGCCTCATCGATCAGCATCATTTTCGGGATGTTGCGTGGGCGCAGATACATGTCCCGCGTCGTCCGAGCCATCAGGAGTGTCATGACCACATTCCGAAGCTCACGATCGACGTTTAGCTCTTCCAGCTCGAGTATGGTGAACTCATTGGAAAGATCCAGCTGGGGCTCACCGTTGAACCATGCGGCATGCCGACCTACGGCATACGGCTCCAACTGCAACGCAATACTCTTGGCCACCGGATCACTGTCTGCCCGGGACTCAAGCCACTGATAGACATGCTTGGTTTCCATGACCTCGCCATGTTTATCGTGCGCCTCAAGGATGCCTTTTTCGATCAACTGGTATTCGTAGTTGTCGGGCTCACCTAGGGGGAACGCCATCTGAGATATGGCATCCTTCAGCACCGGGATCATTTCTGCGATCTCGCTGCCACCTTCATCATCGTCGTAACGCTGCTTGCCTTTGATACCCCAGAATGGGTTAAGTGAGACCGGATGGTTAGGATCAAACCTCAGTTCCTGACCGCCCAGCAGTTCACACAGCTCCTTATAAGAGCCGCCCACGTCAATGATACGGACCACGCCATCACGACAGCGCATGTCGGTAACGAATTCGTTGGCAAGGAATGACTTACCCGCACCCGAGGTCGCGATCACCGAAAAATTGTATGAGGTGGCCGAATCAAAAATGTCGATACACGACATTTGACCGCGGCGAGAAACCAGCAACAGTCCGTTTGCGTAGAGGTAAGGGTTCCCCTGTGGGTCTTTGCGTACTACTGGCCCGTTACCGCCCCAATCGCCCTGGCAGATTGAGGCGCAAGCGCCGTTTAGGCTGGACACCATCTGTGCCCGCTGAAGGCCTGATGTAGGCTTGTCCATGCGTGGGTTGTAGCCCCATGGCAAAGACGACAACCAGATAGGCAGCGAGATATAGCGTTCACGCGAGGCTCTGAAGCCTGCTTTCCGCCACAACGAGGAAACATAGTCCGCGTCCGAAGCTGCTCGCTCGGGTTCGGTGATGATATTGATCCCCGACCACATGCGTACCGGGCAGTAGTTTGAGCGAGTATCGTTGAGCAGCTGCTGGGTATCTCTACGCCGCGTGAAGAGGTGCGGCATCATCCCCTTGTACCACTCGGAATCACTCATGCATTGCTTTGAGATCATGCCCATTCGCATGGTGATGTCATCACGAGCCTTTTCGGTGTTCGGCTTGTAGATGGTGGTATACATCCAGTAGGCCGGCGCGATCCGATCGGTCGCCGACTTCAACTCCCCAAGCATGTCACCTGTCATGTAGAGACGCAGGTAGTCCGGGTAGGTGTCGATGGTCAAAGGGACAACATCCACCTCCCTTTCATTGTCGCTAAACTGGACTGCACCCGAGGACTTCACTCGAATGCGTGTGCGCTTATCGAAAATGGAATCAATGAAGTGACCACCTTCCTCCTCCAGGCGTTGAAGCTCCCCTGGCACCATTTGTGGGTTGGCTATGCGGCGCAGCACACGTCGCGTACCCAATTCGTTCATCAGGGCAGGGGACAGGCCCATAGAGCTGAATGTCCCCATCACCGACTGCCGGAATTCGTCGCACATGTGCCGCCATGAACGAATCTCTTCAGCATGCTCTGGGTCACCGCCAAAGGTCATGGTGAAAAAGGCGAAGTAATGCACCTCCCGGGGATATAGACGCTCATTCGGTAGGAGGCTTTTGTTCCCGGCCGCGGCGTCAAGCATGTGCTTGCTACGGCGCTCTACCAGCTCTTGGAGCATAGGGTCTTTGCAGTAACGTAACCGCCGTGCCTGCCAGGTATTTATCCGGTCCTCAATGGCCGGCGAACTATGGGCGACGAACTGGATAACCGTGTCCGCTGGCGCTCGCGTAATCAGCGACTCGATTTGCTCCTCGATGTCCTTGCCAGCCACCATCAATGGCGCAAACTGGACGCCGAAGCCAAGCTGAGGATGTTTACCATCATCCCGGACACAGTAGTTATCTTCATAGTCGATGTAGGGGAGCAGGCTCGCGGGATCATCCCGCTCAGTCAGCGCCTCGGCTGCCTGGAGGGGGAGGGCGCGATCGCCATAATCGGGAGCGCCCTGCTGGATCATGCGGCGCACTTGGTGCCGCATACGAGTCATCGCGGTTATCTTCATATCAATTCTCCGGGACGATCTGCATTTGCGGCTGAATGCGATAAGGATTCACGCTGGCGTCTTGCCCTCTCGGCGCGATGTGTTGAACACCCGGAGAAGGTCCGATCATGCCTGCCCCAATGCCATCGTCACGCAGCTGGCCATAACTCCAGTCATCAGGCAGAGTCACATACAGGTATTCGCCCGATCGTAGAATGCCGTCATCACCGCGCCATGGCGCCACCCAGATACGCACCGGTTTACCTGGCTGGTAGACAGGCATATCGGTTAGGCCTCCCCCGCTATAGGGTCGCCATTGCTCGATCTTTTCTTCTTCAGCTTCTGAGCCATCCTTACGGCCCTCCATCACTGTTTCAGAGGAACCACTATTTGCCACCGCAGCTTCATAAACATCGCCGGTACCGACACACTCGCTTCCCAGCTCACAATCATGCTGGACAGTGGCACACCCACCGAGGAACAGCAGGGCGGTCAAGGGGATCATCAACTTTAAGCTCATCGTATTAGCCCTCGCTCGGCATCTTGTCGGCCAGCTCGTAGGCTTCCCACTCGAGCTTCTGGCCTTCCTGGATTACAACAGTGCCACGGCGCCCTGATGGAACCTCGATCACCGGGAACATGGATTCAGCCTCTTCGATGTAACGCTCTGCCAGTATCTCCATCGCGCGGCCTGCACCGCCGTACATGCCAACCTCGGCGACACTGTTCGGGTCGATGGTGGTGACAACGCCGCTGCCTGTGACAGCCGATTCAGCACCTTGAGCTGCTGTTGCAGCAATGCTGCTGGCGCCTTCTGCGAAGCCAGCAAGCATGGCCTTACCCAGCAGGGCGCCAGCACGTCGCTCAACTTTGCCGCGAAGCCCCAGACGGCCATCCGAGTCCACGATGTAGCCATTGATTGGAGACTCAAGCATCATTCCAGTCCGTGTATCGACACAGGAAATACGAGAGACGTTGATATGCGCTCGCTCGCTCGACAAATCACCGTAGCCACCGCCCATACCAAAGCAGTCAGCGAGGCGATACCGCGCACTGCCAGGTAGGAATGCATCGTTTTGAATGCGGAATAGCACCGGCTGAGGGTTGTTGCGGGTACGCTCGGCAGCGCCAAAGTCAGCGCCAGTCAACATTGCCACCTCAGAGAACGACCCCATAGGGAGGAACCCAGCTTTAGGTGGCCCCAGATCCTCTTCTTCGTCATCCTGCTGAGCCGCTTCATTACGTAAGATGCGAGCGCTGGACTCACCACTTGAGCCATTGAGTACGATCGGGTCAGCCGGTCCTTCTTCCTTCTGGAGCTGTGGAAACTGTGAAGGAATGACGCCGCCCTGTGTCGACGATTGTTGCCTCGGGGGTAAACCGGCACGGCCAGAGTCACCATCTCGACGCGCTACCGGGGGCGGAGGTACCGCGCTAGCGTCGTCGCCTCGGGGGGGGCGAAGATAGTCAGACGGGGCACGGTTGGCGTCGGTGCTTCTGTTTGAAGATGTGCCAATGCGAACCTCACTGGTGCCATCATCTCCGCTAGAAATATCGGCTAGTCGTGTGCGCAGCGACTCCATGGTTTCCCGCGTTTGCTCGCGTTCGGATTCCATGCCAGCCTGCATTTCTTCGAGCTGCGCCTGAAGTCGTGCATCCCTCTGCTCTTGACTCTCGCGCTGGTCTGCCAATTCTTCATGAGCCTCCCTTAACTGTTGTTGAAGTCGGGAAATAGTGACTTCCTCCCCATGCCGTGTATCCGGCGTGGTGTCCATAAATTCCGGGGGAGGGGGCGCTTTATTGCTACTGTTGTCTCGTGCGCTAATAGCGTTACTTGCCACAAGCCAGATGACTAGGCAGGCCCCACCACCATATAGAAGCCACTTTCTTCCCTGCGCTCGCTCCAACAGGCTCTGAGAGACTACCTTGGACTTAGCTCGGGCCTTGGCCACCCTAGCCTGGATTTCTCATAGTACCTCAGCCAGTACCGCACTCAGGCTGTAACACCGCTAAACACCTACTGGCTCGACTTACATCGGCTACTTTTTAACCACTTTCCGTCCTTCAGACACA
>NZ_JACCDE010000028.1 GCF_013415125.1 Vreelandella glaciei
ATCCCAAAGGACGAATCCTTTAACACCCTATTGCTTGAGTCGCTTGCCTTGATATTCGGTGATTTGTCACCAACATCAGCAAGCGCCCACATGAATTACCTGATCAAATTGTTAAAGAGCTGTTTCGCTGTGTTTGACTGGCGAACCGTTGAACTGGCTTGCCGCAGCGAGGAAGGCGTATTCTACGCAGTTCCTGGTGTTTGTCAAGGGCGTTGTTTTCGATGCGGATCAATCAACATCCAAAACCGCTTGCTTTCGCAAAAGCGTTAACTGCTTGACAAACCAAGGCTTTTACACCTTATGCACCGCTGGTAACGCTTGGCGTCCCCGGCAGCGGATGCGTACTTTACGGTTTCGCTGCCGGGTTGGCAAGACCTAGATTGAAAATAAGCACAAAAAGTTCAAATAAGCGTCACACGGGCGTAACGTTTCTTACCCGCCTGAATCACATAGCTCTTACCTGTCGCCAGCATGGTGTCTTTGGCAACGACGTCGCCATCGACTTTAACCCGGCCATTCCCCAGCATATCCTTGGCTTGGGCGCTGTTGTTGGTAAGCTCTGCCCTATTAAGCACTGCCGCAATGGGCGCTTGCTCGCTGCCTTCGAAATCGACCGTGACTTCGGGCAGGTCTTCTGGAAGTTCGCCATCGGCCAGCTGATTACCCGCAGACTTGTGCGCATTGGCCGCCGCTTCATCACCGTGGTAGCGGGCGATGAGTTCTCGAGCCAACTCCATTTTAACGTCACGCGGGTTGGCACCTTGCTCAACGCTCTCTTTAAGCGCGTCGATCTCTTCATTTGATTTCAAAGAGAGCAGCTCAAAATAGCGCCACATTAAGCTATCCGGCATAGAGACTAGCTTATTGAACATGGATCCAGGCGCTTCATCGACACCAATGTAGTTGCCCAGGGACTTCGACATCTTCTGCACACCGTCTAACCCTTCCAATAGCGGCATGGTGATGACCACCTGGGGTTCCTGGCCGAAGTGCTTTTGAATCTCACGCCCCATCAGCAGATTAAACTTCTGGTCGGTGCCGCCCAGCTCCACATCCGCCTCAAGCGCTACCGAGTCGTAGCCCTGTACCAGCGGGTAGAGAAACTCGTGAATGGCAATGGATTGATTGGCTTTATAGCGCTTTTCAAAGTCGTCCCGTTCCAGCATGCGGGCGACGGTGCTTTGGGCAGCCAGCTCAATCATTTTGGCGGCGGTGAGCTCGCTAAACCACTCGGCGTTAAAACGTACCTCGGTCTTTTCAGGATCGAGGATTTTAAACACCTGCTCTTTGTAAGTTTCGGCGTTGGCTTTCACGTCCTCTTCGGTGAGCGGTTTGCGCGTCACGTTCTTACCGGTGGGATCACCAATACGGCCGGTAAAGTCGCCGATCAAAAAGATAACCGTGTGCCCCAAGTCCTGGAACTGGCGCATTTTGGTTAATAACACGCTGTGTCCCAGGTGCAGGTCAGGGGCCGTGGGATCAAAACCCGCTTTAATACGCAGTTTGCGGCCGGAGGCCAGCTTCTTTTTTAACTCATCCTCTACCAGGATTTCATGCGTACCGCGCGATAACAGCGCTAAAGCCTGATCCACCTCACTCATTGCCTCTCTCCACTATAAAGAACCGCCCATACCGGGCTCAGGTGATAAATAACCGACGATGTTACCATGCTCGTTCGCCTTGGTTGAGCCTTGGTTTAGCGCTCACCCTGGTTTAGCCTCAGCCCCGCTTTGTACGAGTTCATTTATGAAAACACCTACCGCTTCGCCGCTTTACTATATTGGCCTGATGTCCGGCACTAGTCTGGACGGTATTGATGCGGCACTTATCGCCATCGAAAATGACTCGCCGCCGCGCCTATTGGCCACCCATGCCGAACCCATGCCAGATGAGCTACATCGCCTGCTGCTCACACTGTGCCATGCAGAGCAGGTGAGCTTTGCCCAGCTCGCAGCAGCGGAGCACGCGTTCTGCCAATGCCAAGCCCAAGCTGTGAAACACTTATTAGCGCCACTTTCATTGGGCGTAGAACAGATCAGCGCCATCGGCAGCCATGGCCAGACTATCGAGCACGCCCCTAAAGGTCACGGAGGCGGCCCGGCCTATACGCTTCAGTTGGATAACCCCAGCCTGCTGGCAGAACTCACCGGCTGCGCGGTGGTCGCCGATTTCCGCCGCCGTGACTTAGCCGCTGGCGGCCAGGCAGCCCCACTGGCGCCAGCGTTTCATCAGGCGCTATTGGGTAGATCAGACGCGCACCAGCTAGTGCTCAATTTAGGGGGCTTTGCCAATCTGACCTGGCTTTCCAGTCAGCCGAACGACCCAGTGATTGGTTTTGATACCGGGCCAGCGAATGTTTTATTGGATGCCTGGTTTGCCTTGCACCAAGGCGGCCGCTTTGACCAAGACGGCGCTTGGGCCGCTAGTGGAAAGATAGATGAAGCGCTGTTAGCTCGGTTATTATCAGAACCGTTTTTCCAGCAGCCGCCGCCGAGAAGTACAGGGCGTGAGCTTTTCCACCTGGCTTGGCTCCGCCAACATCTCAGCGGCCAAGAATCCGCCGCCGATGTTCAGGCGACGTTGGCCGAACTCACTGCCGTCAGTGTTGCTCAAGGCATTGAACAACTGCGGATCAGTGGCGGTTCACTAACGCTGATCACCGCTGGTGGCGGCGCTCACAACGGCTACTTAATGCAGCGCCTTGCCTATCATCTCCCGCGCGCAACGCTCACTTCGCCAGCCGCGTACGGCTGGCCTGAAGACTGGATAGAAGCCGGCGCCTTTGCCTGGCTGGCTCACCAGCGATTGAATCATCTGCCTGGCAACTTACCTTCGGTCACCGGTGCGCAGGGCTCCCGGGTATTGGGTGGTATTTATGCTGCATAGCTTTTGCTGAGTTGCTTAGAGCTGCGCAAGGCTCGCTTAGTAATCATCGCCATCGCGTAGGCTTAAATGACTCGGCACCTGTTCATCTAGCGAGAGGTTACGCCCCTTGGCGTCACTAACATTGAGCAGCATGCGCAGGTCGTTAGCCGAGTCGGCGTGTGCCATGGCCACCTCTCTGCTGATATGCCCCGCCTGATGCAGATCATGCAGCGCCTGATCGAAGGTCTGCATTCCGGCATCGCGGGACTTGGCCATCGCTGCTTTCATCTCGGCGACCTCCCCTTTACGGATCAAGTCGGCGATGCGCGGCGACTGCAGCATGATTTCGATAGCAGCACAGCGCCCGCCTGCAAGCGTGGGCAGCAGCTGCTGGGCGACGACTGCACGCAGATTCAGAGACAGATCCATCCATATCTGCTCATGGCGTTCATGAGGGAAGAAGTGAATGATGCGCTCTAACGCCTGATTGGCGTTATTGGCATGTAGCGTTGCCAGGCAGAGATGGCCGGTTTCAGCAAAGGTCAGTGCGTGTTCCATGGTTTCTCGGGTGCGGATTTCACCAATCAGAATCACATCCGGCGCCTGGCGCAGGGTATTTTTTAGCGCCACCTCAAACGATTCGGTATCGATCCCCACCTCGCGCTGATTGACGATAGCGCGCTTGTGCGAGTGCAAGTACTCAATGGGGTCTTCGATGCTGATGATATGGCCGCCAACGGTTTCGTTGCGCTGCTGAATCATCGCCGCCAGGGTCGTCGACTTACCCGTTCCCGTGCCACCCACCACCAGTACCAGCCCCCGTTTGGCCTGAGCTAATTCTGCCAACTGTTCTGGTACACCCAGCGCCTCTAGGCAAGGAATTTCCATCGCGATGCTGCGCACTACCATGGCCATCTGATTGCGCTGCTGAAACGCGCTGACCCGAAAGCGCCACTTGCCTTCTCGGCTGAGCGCGAAATTCGCTTCATGCTCACAGGTAAAACGTTCACGCAATCCTTCCGGTAGAGCGTGAGTAACCAGCTCACTTACCTGATGCGCGGTTAAGCGTTGCTGACCCAAGGGCACCAACCCATCGGGCATTTTCAAGCTTGGCGGCGCACCCACGGAGATGAGCAAATCAGAAGCGTTTTGCTCAACCATAATATCAAGCAGCTGGTGCAGCCACTGGGCGGGCGAAAGCTGGGCATCTTGACTCATAGATTCTTTACTCCTCCTTTATCGACAGCGTTCCCTTTGACCTCAGCTGCGCTTCTTGCAAACTTACCGAACCCTCTTTCACTAACCGGGACAGCGCGGAATCCAGCGTTTGCATGCCCAAGCTGCCACCGGTTTGAATGGCCGAGTACATCTGCGCCACTTTGTCTTCACGAATCAAGTTGCGCACTGCAGACGTGGCAATAAGGATTTCGTGGGCCGCCACGCGCCCACCGCCCTCACGTTTAAGCAGGGTTTGTGACACCACTGCCTGGAGTGATTCAGAGAGCATGGAGCGCACCATGGCTTTCTCTTCACCGGGAAAGACATCGATAATCCGGTCAACGGTTTTAGCTGCCGAAGTGGTGTGTAGCGTCCCCAGTACCAAATGCCCTGTTTCCGCAGCGGTCAACGCCAAGCGGATAGTTTCAAGATCACGCAGCTCACCGACTAGAATCACATCCGGGTCTTCACGCAGCGCGCTGCGCAGCGCATCGGCAAAGCTATGGGTGTCACGGTGCACTTCGCGCTGATTAATCAAACAGCGCTTGCTGGCGTGGACAAACTCGACGGGGTCTTCAATAGTGAGAATATGCTCATAACGATGATCGTTAATGTAATCGATCATCGCGGCCAGCGTGGTGCTCTTGCCCGAGCCCGTTGGCCCCGTCACCAGCACTAAGCCCCGCGGCAACATCGCTAAGCGCTCAAACACCTCGCCTAGCCCCAAGGTCTGCATGGAGAGCACTTGACTGGGGATGGTGCGAAACACCGCCCCTGCACCGCGCGCTTGGGTGAAGGCATTCACGCGGAAGCGCGCCACCCCCGGCACCTCAAAGGAAAAATCAATTTCCAGATGCTCTTCGTAGTCGCGCCGCTGTCGATCATTCATGATGTCGTAGATCAATTTGCGCACATCGTTATTATCGATAGCAGGCACATTGAGCCGACGAATGTCGCCATCAACACGTATCATGGGCGGCAAACCGGCCGAAAGGTGCAAGTCAGAGGCATTCTGCTTTGCCGAGAATGCTAGCAGTTCGGTAATATCCATCTCTCTTCCCAGCTGCGGTAAGGTGCTTGAGTATGACAGACATCGCGCTTAACGAGTCACTCGGCTCTTCATACGATCAGGCGCGTGAACGCCTGCGTAACGCATTAGAAGCCGCGGGACGCGCCCAGGATGCAGCCAAGTTGCTAGCGGTCAGCAAGACCAAGCCTGCGGCAATGATTCGCCAGGTTTGGCAGTTAGGCCAGCGTGAATTTGGTGAAAACTATCTGCAAGAAGCGCTAGAGAAACAGACTGAGCTTGCTGATCTTGACGACATTGTATGGCATTTCATTGGGCCGCTGCAGTCCAACAAGACCCGCGCTGTCGCCGAGCACTTTGATTGGGTGCACAGCGTTGATCGGCTAAAAATTGCTAAGCGCCTCAGCGAACAGCGCCCGGCCCACCTAGCGCCGCTGAATATCTGCCTGCAGGTTAATATCAGCCGCGAAGAGAGCAAGGCCGGTGTGCTACCGGAAGCGCTGGAAGAGTTGGCAAAAGAAGTCGCCACGCTGCCCAACCTGCACTTGCGCGGCTTAATGGCGATTCCCGCCCCGACGGAAGGCGTAGATGCTCAGCGCCAGCCATTGGCAGCGCTGCGCGAGGCGTTGACCTCCCTCCAGAGCAGCTTGCCGGATGCCCCCCTTGATACACTCTCAATGGGCATGAGCGACGATTTAGAAGCGGCGGTACTGGAAGGTGCCACGCTGGTAAGGTTAGGCACCGCGATTTTCGGCACCCGCCAATCGGCCTAGGCGGGCAGTCGCCTACCTTTACACTGAACATACTTTTATTTAAGGACACCTGGCATGGCGAATAACATTACCTTCATTGGGGCTGGCAATATGGCCAGCGCCATTATCGGCGGCCTCATCGACAGCGGCGTCGCGCCTTCTACTATTACCGCCACTGCGCCGAATGACAGCGAACTGGCATCGATTAAACAACGCTTGGGCATCAATACCGACACCGACAACAATTTGGCGGTGGCTGAAGCCGATGTGGTGGTACTGGCAGTGAAGCCGCAAATCATGCGCGCCGTCTGTGAAGCGCTGCGCGACAGCGTTCAGCGCCAGCAGCCGTTGGTTATCTCGATAGCTGCTGGCCTGGATGCCAGCACGATCGACCAGTGGCTAGGCGGCCAAAATGCCATGGTACGCTGCATGCCCAATACGCCATCGCTGGTCGGTTATGGCGCCAGCGGCCTCTACGCCAATGCGAAAGTAAGCGATGACCAGCGCGATGTGGCCACCCAGCTAATGGAAGCGGTCGGCATTGTCGAGTGGGTGGAAGAGGAAGCCCTGTTAGATGCGGTGACCGCCGTTTCCGGCAGCGCACCGGCCTACTTCTTTCTGATGTTCGAAGCCATGGAAGAAGCCGCGGTTAAACTCGGCCTGCCTGCCGCCACTGCGCGCCGCCTCGCTATTCAAACCGCACTGGGCGCCGCTACGATGGCGCAGCAAAGTGATAAAGACCCGGCCACGCTGAAACAGAACGTGATGTCGCCGGGCGGCACCACCGAACGTGCCATTCAACATCTGGAAGAGGCACAATTGCGCACCACGATTGCCGACGCCATGCAGGCCTGCGCTGATCGCGCCCAGGCAATGGCTAAGGAACTGAGCGGAGAGTGACATAACAGTACTGACATAACGGTTCAGTAACGCCACCGCTTCGCAATGAATCATCAAGGAGACATAATAATGGGCAATGAATTGGGCAGTGCAGGGTTAATGCTGGTAAATACCCTGATCAATATTTACCTCTTTTTACTCATGCTGCGCTTTCTGCTGCAAGCGTCGCGGGCGGATTACTACAACCCGTTAAGCCAGTCGGTGGTTAAAATCACCCAGCCGGTAGTAGGTCTGTTTCAGGGCTTTTTAGGTCCCGTTGCAGGTCGTTTTGATCTCGCCACGTTGGCGGCAGGCTTTGTCTTGAAAGTCGTCAGCATTGTCGCCATTTTCATGGTCATCGGCGTTGGCATGCCACCCATTCCTGGCCTGCTGATTGCGGGCCTAGCGGCCTTGGCGAATGCGATTTTAAAAATCTACTTCTTCGCCATGATTGTCATGATCATCTTGAGCTGGGTAGCGCCTAACGCCAGTCATCCAGGTGCGCTGCTGGTGATGCAACTGGTAGAGCCAATTATGGCACCGGTGCGCAAAGTGGTTCCATCGCTGGGAATGATCGATCTTTCGCCTATCGTGGTGTTTATTGCCATTAACCTGATTGATGGTTTGGTGGTCGGCTCAATGATTCGTGCGGCGGGCATTTCCGGCGCGCTGGTTGGGTTGTGATGGCAGCCAGTGCCTATTTAGCAAGATTCATTCAGTCGCAAACCTTCAGCAGGACTAGCGCCTTCAATGCCTGATTCAGACACTCTTGCCTTTGCAGACCGGCCGACGACATCCGTCGGCCTTGTCACTCCGCACGTAGCACGTTTCGACACGCCCCTCGCACTTGCGTGTGGCAAAGTGCTGCCTGCCTATGAGCTGATTTACGAAACTTACGGCACGCTGAACGCCGAGCGTAGCAACGCCGTGCTGATTTGCCACGCACTTTCCGGCCACCACCACGCCGCGGGCTACCATAGCGAGGATGATCGCAAGCCCGGCTGGTGGGATGCCCATATTGGCCCCGGCAAAGCGATCGATACCAACCGCTTTTTTGTTGTTTCGCTGAATAACCTGGGTGGCTGCCACGGCAGCACCGGGCCGGTTAGCCACAATCCCGAGACCGGCCGCCAATGGGGGCCCGAATTCCCCATGGTGACGGTTAGCGATTGGGTCGCCAGCCAAGCGCGACTTGCCGACCAGCTGGGCATTGAGCGCTGGGCTGCAGCCGTCGGGGGCAGCCTTGGCGGCATGCAAGTCATGCAGTGGACCATGACTTATCCGGAACGCGTCGCTAACGCGGTGGTGATTGCCGCAACGCCCCGGCTCTCGGCACAGAATATCGCCTTTAACGAAGTGGCTCGCCAGGCGATACGCTCCGATCCTGAGTTTTTCGATGGCTGGTACGCTGAGCACGACACCGTACCTAAACGAGGGCTGAAACTGGCGCGCATGGTAGGCCATATTACCTATCTGTCAGAAGACGCCATGGGCAGCAAGTTTGGCCGCGACCTGCGTAGCGACGACCTCAACTTTGGCTTTGACGTTGAGTTCCAAGTGGAGTCCTACTTGCGCTATCAGGGCGATACCTTCTCCACGGCCTTTGATGCCAATACCTACCTGCTGATGACCAAGGCGCTGGACTACTTTGACCCTTCCGCTACCCAGGGAGGCGACTTAGCCAAAGCCCTGGCCCCAGCACAGTGCCCATTTTTGATTGTTAGCTTTACCACCGACTGGCGCTTCCCACCCTCGCGTTCCCGTGAGCTGGTCGATGCGCTCACCCGCGCGGGCAAAGCGGTTAGCTACGCCAACATCGATTCACCCCATGGGCACGATGCTTTCTTACTCTCGAATCCGCGCTACGACGCTATCTTAAGCGCCTTTATGAGCCGCGCTGCCCGCGAGCTTAATCTCGCCGAAACGGGCGGAGATGAAGCGGGTAAAGATAAAGCGAGCCTGGAGGAAACGCCATGATGCGCGCCGATCTTGAACTGATTTATGACTGGGTGCCCGAAGGGGCGCACGTGCTCGACCTCGCCTGCGGCGACGGCGAACTGCTTGAGACGCTGGCGAAAAATAAAGGCGTGACCGGCTATGGCCTGGAGATCGACCACGACGGCATTAATGCCTGTGTCGCCCGGGGCGTCAGCGTGATTGAGCATAACCTGGATGACGGCTTAAGCAGCTTCTGCGACAACAGCTACGATCAGGTGATCATGACCCAGGCGCTGCAGGCGCTGCGCCGTCCGGACAAGATGCTCGATGAAATGCTGCGCGTCGCCGAAGAAGGCATCATCACTTTCCCCAACTTCGCCTACTGGCGTCACCGCATTCATTTGGGTCTGCGCGGCTATATGCCGGTATCCAAATCGCTGCCCCACGCCTGGTACGACACACCCAACATCCACCTCTCAACGTTCAACGACTTTGAGCATCTGTGCCGCGAGAAGGGTCTGATGATTGTTGATCGCGCGGTGGGCGTAGGAGATCATCAAGGTCACTGGAAATCGCGACTGTGGCCCAATTTATTCGGTGAAATTGCCATCTTCCGCGTTCGCCGACGCTAGGCTTAGACATTCAACTTATCGATCATCCTAGGAGCCACGCCATGTTACGCAGATTAATGATCGGTGCCGCCCTTGTCGGCACGCTCTTCGCCGCCGCTGGGGCCCACGCTGAGCAGTTCGTCAGTGTAGGCGATTACGAGATTCACTACAGCGCGGTGAACAGCAGCTTTTTGACGCCTGAAGTGGCCCAGGCGAACAACCTCCAGCGCAGCTCCAACCGCGGTTTGGTCAATGTTAGCGTTCGCGAGCGCCAGGACGATGGCAGTACCCGCCCCGTTAACGCCAGCGTACAGGGCCACGTTAGTGGCTTGACGGGCGTTCAGGAATCACTCACCTTTCGCACCGTGCATGACGGCGATGCGACCTACCATCTGGCGCCTTTTACCATGCGCGAAGATGAAAGCATGCGCTTTGAGCTAAGCGTGCGCTACGACCGCAACGCCGCCCCCGAGCCGGTTAACTTTATTCAGCGTTTTTATATTGATCGCTAAGTTCTATCTCTAAGCCCTATCTACAACCGTACAGGCAGGCTGCGGGTTAACCGCACTCCAATGGGACGCTCCCGCTCCCGGATCACGTCAATACCATAGGCCAGCACTTCCACCCCGCTGGCCGAGGCCTCTAAAAGCGCTGCCGCGTAAGTCGCGTCGATATGGGCTGCGGCGGCCACATCCGCAATGCCCTCATGGGCAACACAAAACAGTAGCACCGCACGCTCGCCCTGCTCTGCCAGCACTCGCAGCGAATGCAGATGCTTGGTACCGCGCACGCTTACCGAGTCTGGGAAGTAGCCGTGGCCGTCCTGCTCTTTGAGGGTGACCTGCTTCACCTCAACATACGCCCGCCCCCGTTCTGGATCCTCCAGCCTAAAATCCAGGCGAGCATCGGCCACTTTCACCTCCCGGCGCAGAGTGGCGTAGCCTGCCAATGGTGCCAAAGCCCCCGCCTCCAGCGCCGCTTCCACGATGCGGTTAGCGCGGCCGGTATGCACCGAGGCGAGCGCCACCTGTCCATCCGCTTGGGGCAGCTCGATAAACTCCCAGGTCCAAGCAAGCTTGCGCTTGGGGTTATCGCTGGGTGACAACCACACCCGGCACCCTGGCACGTTCACTGCCTTCATCGAGCCGGTATTGGGGCAGTGCGCGACCACCTCGCGGCCATCATCTAACAGGACATCGGCGAGAAAGCGCTTATAACGCTTGATCAGCGTGCCCGGCACCAGCGACGAATAAGACAGCATCATAATCTGCCCACAAAGCGGGCAATCCGTGCCACTGCCTCTTCCAGGCGTGCGACATCATTGGTGAAGGCAATACGCACATGGTGTTCGCCACCACGCACGGCAAAATCGATGCCCGGGGTAATCGCCACGTTCTCCTCCTGCAACAGGCGCTCACAAAAGGCTTGGCTATCGCGGCTGTAGCGGGAGATATCCAGCCATAAATAGAACGCCCCCTGGGGCGGTATATCCGGCGCCAGCCCCAAGCCTGCAAGGCCCTCCAGCAGCACCTGGCGGCGCTCTTTCAGGGTTTCACGGCGCTGTTCAAGAATACCCCGGCACTCGGGCGTAAACGCCGCCAGGGCGGCATGCTGCGAAGGCGTCGCCGCGGCTAGAAACATGTTTTGCGCCAGCCGCGTTAATGGCTCCACCGCATGCTCTGGCGCTACCAGCCAGCCCAGGCGCCAGCCGGTCATACCAAAATATTTTGAGAAGCTATTCACCACAAAGGCGTTGGCCGAGAGCGAGTTCGCCGACAGCGGCGCATCGTCGTAGTTGAGGCCCTGATAAATCTCATCGACGATAACCTCGCCTTCACGTTCAGCAACTGCATCAAGCACTGCAGAGAGCTGTGGCGCGCTCAACGTGTGGCCGGTGGGGTTAGAGGGCGACGCCAACATCGCCAGGCTAGTGTCCTTTCGCCAATGCTGGGCGACCAGGGCGGCATCCAACTGCCAGCCGCTCTCGCGCCCCACGGATATCGCATCGATCTCTGCGCCCGCCAGGGCCATAAAGTGGCGATTGCAGGGGTAGTTAGGGTCAGCCATTAGCACCCGCGAGCCGCTTTCGACTAATAGCTGGCTGGCCAGCATCAGCGCGCCTGAAGCACCCGGCGTTACCAAAATACGCGCTGGATCTACCGTGGCGTTAAAGTGCTCAGCATAGTGCCCGGCAATTGCTTCACGCAGTGCGGGTATCCCTGCCGCGGGGGTATAACGGGTAAGACCACTGGCCAGCGCCTGCTGCCCGGCAGCAATAATCGGCTCGGGAGTAACAAAATCCGGCTCGCCTACTTCCAGGTGAATCACATCGTGGCCGGCGGCTTCCCGCGTCTGGGCCATTTCCAGCAAATGCATGACCCGAAAAGGGGCAACGTGATCGACACGCGAATTCCAGGCCATAACGGCTCCTTCAATCTAATCATTTTGTAAAACTGGGCAAATTTCGAAAAACTAACTAAAACATGGCGCTAGTCATATTCAAGGCCAAACAATCGTCGAAAGCTCACCATTATGCTTGCAACCCAGTCATTTTTCAGCTAAACAAGCATCCCTTTGGCGTGAGATCGTGACAATCGCTCATGGTCGATCAGTAGTCACATATGTAAGGGGCAGTCCCATGCCAGTAGCAGAAAAGAAACCGGAAGCGTCCAAGTCCTTCACCCCGTATGAGCCAGCGCCGGGTGAAGAGTATATGAACGAGCAGCAGCTAGCGCACTTCCGTCAGCTGCTGCTGGATTGGAAACAGGATCTCATGGAAGAGGTGGATCGTACCGTACGCCACCTGCAGGAAGATGCGAACAACTACGCCGACCCCGCCGACCGCGCTACCCAGGAAGAGGGCTTTAGCCTGGAACTGCGTACCCGGGATCGCGAGCGTAAGCTGCTCAAGAAAATTAACGAAACACTAGATAACATCGATGATGACGATTACGGCTTCTGCGAAGCCTGCGGCGTTGAAATCGGCATTCGGCGTTTAGAAGCTCGCCCCACCGCCACCCTTTGCGTGGATTGCAAAACCCTGGCGGAACTCAAAGAGAAACAGCTAGGCGGCTGAGCACTAAATGACCGTGCTACTCGAACGCGGGCACCTTAGGGTGCCCGTTTTTGTGAACGGCTTTTTGTGAATGGCTTTTTTGTCAATAACCAGCCCCTCTCAACAATGACGCTACCATGAATGATTTTGCTCGCTACCGGGGCCGCTTTGCCCCTACGCCCTCTGGCCCGCTGCACTTTGGCTCTTTGGTCGCCGCCTTAGGCAGCTATTTAGATGCCCGCGCAGCCGATGGGCAGTGGCTGGTGCGCATTGAAGATATCGACCCACCGCGCTGCCCTGAAGATGCGGCGAGCACTATCCTGCGCCAGCTGGAAACCTTCGGTCTGGAGTGGGATGAAGCTGTCATGTGGCAACACACCCGCAGCGATGCTTACCAACAGGCGCTTGACCAGCTTATCCAGCTCGGCCTTGCCTACCCCTGCAGCTGTTCGCGTAAGCAGTGGCAGGCGTTTGATATCTACCCCGGCTGGTGCCGCGATGGCGTTTGCGATGCGAGTAAACCGCTGGCATGGCGGCTGCGCAGCGACCGTGGCGAACGCCCTATCCGCTGGCAAGACCGGCTGTTCGGCGAACAGCAGTTTGACCCGGCTGAACTAGGCGATGTGGTATTAAAGCGCAAAGATGACCTCTGGGCGTATCAGCTCGCCGTGGTCGTGGATGACGCCGAGCAGCAGATTACCGATGTGGTTCGCGGGCTCGACTTGCTCGATAACACCCCTTGGCAGCGCCAACTTCAGAGCGCGCTTCAGCTGCCGCAGCCGCGCTACCTGCATCTGCCGCTCATTGTGACCGCTGAAGGGCAAAAGCTCTCCAAGCAAAACCTGGCCCCGGCTCTGGCAGAAGACGAGCAGGGGCTACGCCAGCAGCTCTTTCAGGCGCTGGAAGCGCTTGATCAGGCACCGCCCCAAGAACTTGCCTCAGAGCCCCAGGCGACTCAGCTACACTGGGCGGTAGCGAACTGGTCGTTGGCACGGCTAAGCCCCACGGCACACCGTTTAAATCCCTCTTCACCTCCAGCAGGAGATTGATATGTACGTCTACCGCATCATGCTGTTTTTGGTGTTTGGCGGTTACCTGCTCTCTCCGCTACTGATGAATGGCTGGAGCGACCCTGAGGCCGCCTGGTACCGACCGTTTGCGATTTGGGGTGGTTTGATTGCGTTAACCCTCTGGCTGGAGCAGAAAAGGAAGCTTGATGAACGTTGAGATGCACGTTGAGATAGTCGGCGTGCTGCTGCTTGGGCTGGGCTACCTGGCACTGCTGTTTGGCTGCGGTTTTGCAGTAGAGCGTGGCTGGGTGCCGGTGCGCATTACCCGTCACCCGATTGTTTACACCCTTGCTCTGGGTGTTTATGCCAGCGCCTGGGCAATCTACGGCAGCGTCGAAATGGCGGCCAACGCGGGGTTTGGCTTCCTTGCCTACTACCTGGGCGCGGCGGGTGCCTTCTTACTCGCCCCTGTGCTGCTGGTACCGATCCAGCGCATCACCCGCACCTATCAATTGACCTCGCTGGCGGATCTGTTTGCCTTTCGCTTTCGTTCCCGGTGGGCGGGTACGCTGGTCACCCTCGTCAGCCTACTGGCGGTGCTGCCACTGCTCGGCATTCAAGTCAAAACCCTGAGCGAAGCCATCAATATCATCACCGTCAGCCAGGCAGGCGCTGGCATTGCGCTGCTTTTTTGCGCCGTCATTGCCGCCTTTGCGGTCATTTTCGGGGCCCGCCACAGTCAGTCTTACGGTCGCCACGATACCCTGCTTAGCGCCATTGCGTTTGAATCCATTGTTAAACTGCTAGCCATGCTGGGCCTGGGTGCGGTGGCGCTATGGATGGTGTTTGATGGCCCAGGTGATTTGCAGCTTTGGCTAGAAGGACCAGGCGCTATCCTCCAGCACCAGACACCCAAACTTGACCCTGCCCAGTGGCGCACCCTGCTGCTACTGTTTTTTGCGGCGGCGTTTATGATGCCGCACCTATTTCATATCAGTTTTGCAGAAAGCCTGTCGCGGCATACCCTGCTACAAGCGAGCTGGGCACTGCCGCTGTTTCTACTGCTAATGGCGCTGCCCGTGCCGTTGATTTGGTGGGCCGCGCAGTCGGTTAATCCCGACATCCCCATCGCCGCCTATGCCGCCTACCTAATGAGCGAACACTGGTGGGTAGGGGCGCTGGCGTTTATCGGCGGGCTAGCCGCCACCAGCGGCACCATGATTATGATTGCGTTGGCGCTTTCCGGCATGGTGCTTAATCATATTGTGCTGGTAGCGAGGCCCCCTGAGGCGCGCAGTGATCTCTACGGCTGGCTGCTGTGGCTGCGCCGTGGTTTAGTGGTCGCGGTGATTATCGGCGGCTGGGTGTTTTACCAGTGGGTAGGTCGCCACCATGGTCTCATCGGCTTGGGGTTAGCCGCGTTTGTCGGCATGGCCCAGTGCCTGCCTGGCATGCTGGCGCTGCTCTATTGGCCGGGCGCTAACCGTAAAGGCATGATTATTGGCCTAATAGCAGGTGTGGGCGTGTGGCTTTGGGGTCTATGGCTGCCACTCATGTTTTCGCTACCCGTACCGACGCTACCTTTTACACCGCTTACCGACACTGGGGCACCGGTTTGGTACAACGTCACGCTGCTTTCGTTAGCGGTCAATATCCTGCTGCTGATTGTGGTATCGCTGTTTACGCGCATTTCTGAAGGGGAGCAGTCCGCCGCAGAAGCGTGCTCAGTCGATGCGGTTATTCGCTCCAAGCGTTTTCCGCTAGAAGCCGCTACGGCGAGTGACTTTTCTACCCATTTAGCCCACGCCCTCGGCGATGAGGCGGCTAGCCGTGAAGTTAACCGGGCCCTGAAAGCGCTCAACTTTACACCCCAGGAGCGCCGACCTTACGCGCTGCGTCGCTTGCGTGACCGTATTCAGGCCAATCTCTCGGGCCTAATGGGGCCATCGGTGGCGCGAGACATTGTTGATCGCTACCTTCCCTACCGCCACGACGACGCCCCGGAAACCGACGATATTCACTTCGTTGAAAGCCGCTTGGAAGCCTACCGCTCACGGCTAACAGGGTTAGCCCGTGAACTCGACGGTTTGCGCCGCCACCACCGCCAGACCCTAGCTTATTTACCGGTGGGACTTTGTGTCCTGGGCGATGACGATGAGCTGTTAATGTGGAATCAAGCGCTTTCACAACTTTCGGGCATTAGCGGTGAAAGCGTGATTGGCTCACGCCGCGATAGCCTGCCTGCCCCCTGGCCAAGCCTGTTGGGCAGCGTGTTAGATGCGACGTCAGGCCCGCTCTACAAGCAGGCGGTGACGCTACATGGCAAGGATTACTTTCTGACCCTGCACAAAGCGATTCTCAGCGGCAATGACAGCCGTGGCGGCAGCGTTATTCTGATTGAAGACCATACCGAAATGAAGTGGTTGGAAGATGAGTTGGTGCATGCGGCGCGCCTTGCCTCTATCGGCCAGTTAGCCGCCGGGGTCGCCCACGAAATTGGCAACCCGATTACCGGCATCTCGTCGCTGGCGCAAAATTTACGCTACGACACCAACGACCCCGCCCTACTGGAGACTGCCGATCAAATCCAGCAGTTAACCCAGCGGGTCACCAAAATCGTTAACTCACTGGTGGGTTTTGCCCATGGAGGGCGCCAATCGGTGCCGCTCCCGACCTCGCCTGTGGCGCTCGCATCGATTAGCGAGGATGCGCTGCACTTGATCCACCTCGCCCGCTCGGGAGAGGATGTTACCTTAACCAATGCAACACCTGACGATGTGGTAGTACGCGGCGATGCCCAGCGATTAACCCAAGTGATGGTCAACCTGCTGAGCAATGCCCGGGATGCCTGCGGCCAGGGCGGAGAAGTTCACATCACCGCAGGGCGCCATGAGCAGCTTGCCTGGTGGCGGATAACCGATAACGGCCAGGGCATCGACCCACGAGTGCGCGAGCATTTATTCGAGCCCTTTACCACTACCAAGCCAGCAGGCGAAGGCACCGGCCTGGGACTTTCACTGGCTTATCAGATTATCAACGAACACCAGGGTAAGATAGACGTGGCCTCGCCACCGCCCGGACAGCCTCGCGGCACCGCCATTACGCTTTGGCTGCCGCTTTACCAACAGGATGATCAGCCAGCTCATGCCCAGGATTCTGATTGTTGAAGATGAAGCGATTATTCGCAGCGCGTTAAAGCGCCTACTGGAACGCCACGACTATACGGTCAGCGAAGCAGGCAGCGCTGAGGAGGCCAGCCAGCTTGAACTCACAGGGTTCGACCTCATCATCAGCGACCTGCGCCTGCCGGGCGAGCCTGGCACTACGCTGATCGCGGCTTCAAGCCCCGTGCCGGTTCTGATCATGACCAGCTACGCCAGCATGCGCTCTGCCGTGGAGTCGCTCAAACAGGGCGCCGTGGACTACGTTGCCAAGCCGTTCGACCATGCGGAGCTGCTGGAAACCGTTGAGCGAATTCTGCACAAGCAGTCGATGCAGCAGAGCCCACCGCCGGATATCACCGATGCCGGCGGCGGCCGCCAGACTATGATCGGCAACTGCGTTGCCATGCAGCAGGTCTACACCCGCATTAGTAAAACCGCCCCCGCCGATGTCACCGTACTGGTTCTGGGCGAGTCGGGCACCGGTAAGGAGCTGGTGGCACGCGCGATTCACCAGCAGAGCAAGCGCGCCAAAGCACCGCTGATCTGCGTCAACTGCGCGGCGATTCCTGAAACGCTGATCGAGTCCGAGCTGTTTGGCCATGAAAAAGGGGCTTTTACCGGCGCCAGCGCCGCGCGCACCGGGTTGGTCGAAGCAGCCGATGGCGGCACGCTGTTTTTGGATGAGATTGGTGAGCTGCCGCTGGATGCTCAAGCACGGCTGTTACGTGTACTCCAAGAGGGCGAAATACGTAAAATTGGCTCGGTGGAAACCCGCCACGTTAACGTCCGGCTAATTGCGGCCACCCATCGCGACCTGCGGGCACTGTCAAAAACCGGTGAGTTCCGCCTTGATCTTTATTACCGGCTGAACGTGATGCAGATCGAGCTGCCGCCACTGCGCGAGCGCGAGGATGACGTGCTCGAGATCGCTGACATTCTGCTCGATAAAGCATGTAAGCGTCATGAACGGACCGGTCTGCGTTTATCACGTGCTGCCCGTCAGGACTTGCGCGACTACCCTTGGCCAGGCAACGTGCGCGAGCTGGAGAATGCCCTTGAGCGTGGCGTCATTCTTGCTGAGGGACATTTGATCCACCCGGATGATTTAGGTTTAGCGCCCATTACCACTCGGCCTCATGCTCCCTCAACGACCACTCCCGCCACCTCTGGCAGTGCAGATAATACCGCGGAAGAAAATGAAGACGACCTCTCGTTAGAGGATTACTTTCAGCATTTTGTACTCGAGCACCAGGATCAAATGAGTGAAACCGAACTGGCACAAAAACTGGGTATTAGCCGTAAAAATCTTTGGGAGCGGCGCCAACGGCTTGGCATACCGCGCAAAAAAACCGCCCGGCGCCCAGGCTAAGCCCCCCAGGGGCGCCTAGCTACCCGAACGCCTCGCGCCCTCTACGACCATTGTCTAATACACTGATTTAAATAAGAAATACCCTACTCCCTGCTACCCTGACACTGTTACCTTCCCACACAAAGCCGCGCACAAACGGACCCAGAAGGGGTAACACTTTTTGCGCCGCTAAGTTCCACCACGTTCAAAAAAACGCCAACCTTCTGAAATTTATAATTTATTAAATAGGTGGCACAGCGTCTGCAGTATTACTGGGTAAGAAAAACAAACTGGGCATAGCGCCAGGTCACTAACAAAAACAACATGACCTCGCCAGAACCTGAGCTACAACAAAAACAACAGAGCCAGGTAGAGATAACGGTACTAATAAGAACAACAGGCTTGAGTCTCATTACTTGCTTGCGCAGGCAACACAGGCGCAGCTAACAATAATAAAAGTAGCAAGTGGCCCGAAAGGACGCGACGTACAACGTGACTTGGCATCCTAACAACAACAATAGCTGTCAGTGTGTACACCCCGGCGCCAATAATAATTCCCCGGGGGGGAGAAAAGTTCGCGGTTGGATTATTGTTTTGAATACGAGGCGGTCGGAGCGATTGCGATCCTAACGCCTACCGACTGCGGTGCGTATTCAGGGCGATGTGCCATCATGAAGAAAAACAGCAGCACGGACGCTGATTGATTGCTTTATAGGGGAGGCTCTCTTAGCCTCCCCTTTCCGTGTCTGGACACTTGAGTTTATGCAAACCAGCGTCAAATGCTTTGCAAGCCTTGGGGGGTCGGATACACTCGAACATTAACTTTCTATGTTAGGTACTCATTTGGTGTGCTTTTTACATAGTCATGTTACGCAATACTTGACTTTTTTATGTACCCTGCGAGTTGAAATCGTCGCATGTTTAAAGGATTTACCCGTTTCCTACACAGCCCGGGGGAGCAATTGAAAACCTTGCTTGATCCCCAAGAGAGCACTACCAGCGCCCTTACTCCGCGCAACATCCCTCGGTCCGAGCACCCTGTTTCTCGCCAGCATATTAGTGATGCCGCGTTAAAAGTGCTTTATCGCCTTAGCGGGGCTGGTTTCGACGCCTATTTGGTGGGCGGCTGCATCCGCGATGCGCTGCTTGGCAAAATGCCCAAGGACTTTGACGTCGCCACCAACGCCACCCCCGAACAGGTGCGCGATCTATTTCGTAACTCGCGCCTGATCGGCCGCCGTTTTCGGATTGTCCACGTGCGCTTTGGCCGCGAGGTCATTGAGGTCACCACCTTCCGTGGCAAACCCCAAGACGAGCATGGCGACCACATAGCCCACCAGTCCGATGAAGGGTTGCTGCTGCGCGACAACGTGTGGGGCAACATTGAAGAGGACGCCCTGCGGCGCGACTTTACCGTTAATGCGCTCTACTACAATATCGCCGACTTCAGCATCACTGATTTTGCCAATGGTGCCGAGGACATCAGAACCCGCACCCTGCGCCTGATTGGCGACCCGGCAACACGCTACCGCGAAGACCCGGTACGCATGCTGCGGGCGGTGCGCTTTGCGGCTAAGCTCGACTTCACGCTAGACCCCGCTACCGAAGCGCCGATGTATGATCAGGCGCCGCTGTTGCTGCAGATTCCCCCAGCGCGGCTATTCGATGAAGTGCTCAAGCTGTTTATGTCGGGCCACGGCTTGGTCACCTTCCGGCTGCTCAGCCACTACGGCCTGTTCGGCATGCTGTTCCCCGAAGCCGAAGAAGCCATGGCCGATGCCGCCTGGGCCGAAGAGCTGATTGAGCAGGCGCTGACCAACACCGATAAACGCATTGCCGAAGAACGCCCCGTCACCCCGGCCTTTCTGCTGGCAGCGTTTTTATGGGCCCCGGTCAAGCATCGCCAGGAAGCGCTGGAACAAGAGGGCATGCCGCCCATTCCTGCGCTTCAAGCAGCCGCTCAACAGGTGGTATCCCGGCAGTTAGAGTTCACCTCCATTCCCAAGCGCTTTGGCATCCCCATGCGGGAAATTTGGGAATTACAGCAACGGCTACCCCAGCGGCGCGGTAAAAAAGCCTTTCAAACCCGCGAACATTCGCGTTTCCGGGCGGGCTATGACCTGCTACTGCTGCGCGAGCAGGCGGGCGAGATACCCAGTGGTTTAGGCGAATGGTGGACGGCGTTTCAGCGCGGCGATGAGCACGAACAGCGTCGCCTGCTGCAAAAAGTGGGCGGCGACCCCGCCAGCCAGGGCGATCGTCGTCGCAAACGGCGCCGTAAGCCGAGCGCGCCAGAGTAGTGGGTGCGCCTTCCCCGCTCGCCTATATTGGCTTGGGTAGCAATCTAGAGTCACCTATCGAGCAGGTTCGCGAGGCTCTCACCGAGCTGGCAAGGCTACCGCTAAGTCGATTGGTGGCAGCCTCATCGCTTTACGCCAGCCGCCCGGTGGGGCCGCAGGATCAGCCTGACTTTATCAACGCGGTAGCAGCGCTGGAGACCCGGCTCTCGCCGCTGGCGCTACTCGACCAGCTTCAGGCGTTAGAGCAGCAGCATCGCCGCCGCCGCCAGCGCCACTGGGGGCCACGCACGCTCGACCTTGACCTGCTGCTCTACGCTAATGACCACATCAACTCACCGCGGTTACGCGTACCGCACCCGCAAATGACTGCCCGGGCCTTTGTACTGCTCCCCCTCGCAGAGATCGCCCCCTCTCTCGATCTTCTCCAACAGCCGCTATCCATCTGGCTTGAACGTGTTGAAAACCAAGGCTTGGAACGCTTACCTAACGCCTAGTGTGCGGCTAACGCTACCATTTGACACAAATCTCGACACCGACACCCCATTCAGGTAACAATTGCCGGTTACGCCACTTCGCGCCTGCAGGGAAGCAGCATTAATAATGGTCGGCTGCCTATGTCGCAGCGGCCTCACGTAAAATAGAGAGCACGCCATGAAAACCGTCACTCTAAGCACGCTGCAGGCCTATAAGCAGGCTGGCGAGACGTTCAGTTGTCTAACCGCTTACGACGCCTCCTTTGCCCATGCGGCAAGCCAAGCAGGCATTGATGTCCTGCTCGTCGGTGATTCGCTGGGCATGGTGCTACAGGGCCATAACAGCACCCTGCCCGTCACCATTGACGACATCGTTTACCACACCCGCTGCGCGGCGCGTGGTAAAGGCCATAGCCTGCTGATGGTCGATCTACCCTTTATGAGCAACGCCACCACTGAGCGCCTGTTGGAAGATGCTGGTGCCGTGATGCGCGCGGGGGCGGAGCTAGTAAAGCTGGAAGGCGAAGCTTGGATGGCCGATGGCATTCGGGAACTCACTCGCCGCGGCGTTCCGGTATGTGCCCATCTGGGCTTAACCCCGCAAACCGTGCATCAGTTAGGGGGTTATAAAGTTCAAGGGCGCGATGCCGCCCAAGCGGAACGCATCATTAATGACGCAAAAGTGCTTGTCGAAGCGGGCGCTTCGGTGATTCTGCTCGAGTGCGTCCCTGCCAGCCTGGGCAAAGCGGTCACCGAAGCGCTGGATGTGCCGGTGATTGGCATTGGCGCAGGCCCGGATACCGATGGCCAGATTCTGGTGATGCACGATGTACTCGGTGTCACCCATGGCCGCACACCGCGCTTTGTGAAAAACTTTATGGTTGACGCTGACAGTATTCAAACAGCCTTCCAGCATTACCACGAAGCGGTCAAATCGCGCAAGTTCCCGGCCCCAGAGCACTGTTTTTAAATACTGTTTTTGAAGATCGTTCTTGAAGACCGTTTTTAAAGACCGCTTTTAGAAGAAGAAATCTTGACTATGCGCACCTTGCGAGACATTGATCAGCTACGCAGTACGCTGCAGGAATACCGTCAGCGCGGCCAGCGCATTGCCCTGGTGCCCACGATGGGCAACCTGCATGCGGGGCATTTAGCGCTGGTGGCCTGCGCGCGCCAGCACGCCGACATCGTAGTCTCAAGCCTGTTTGTCAACCCGATGCAGTTCGGCCCAGGGGAAGATTTAGACGGCTATCCGCGTACCTTTGACGCCGACCAGGCGCAGTTGGTTGAGGCTGGCTGTGACGTGCTGTTTGCACCAGCGGTGAGCTCACTTTATCCAAACGGTTTGGATGCTCAAACCCGTGTTCATGTACCCGTCGTCGGCGAGGGGTTGTGCGGTGGTTCGCGTCCCGGCCACTTCGACGGTGTTTCTACCGTCGTCAGCATGCTATTCAATCTGGTGCAGCCAGATATTGCCTGCTTCGGGGAAAAGGATTACCAGCAGCTGGCGGTGATTCGTAAGCTGGTGCGCGACCTGCATATGCCGATCGAGATTATCGGTGTACCAATCGTGCGTGCCGAGGATGGCTTGGCACTGTCATCGCGAAATGGTTATTTAAGCAGCGAGGAGCGTGCTATCGCTCCTGCGCTCTACCGCACATTATGTATGCTACGCGATGCTCTGGAGCACGGAGCCCCAATAGAAGAGGCTCTTGATCAGGGTAAAGCCGCGCTAAGTGAAGCTGGTTTTACACCGGACTACCTGGAGCTACGTGACGCATCACTGGCACCGGTGAGCCCAACCACCCGCCACGCGGTACTGTTGGCAGCGGCCCAACTAGGCCCGGCGCGGTTAATCGACAATGTCACGATTCAACTCCCGGCCAGCACA
Source organism: Vreelandella glaciei (assembly GCF_013415125.1). Taxonomy (GTDB): domain Bacteria; phylum Pseudomonadota; class Gammaproteobacteria; order Pseudomonadales; family Halomonadaceae; genus Vreelandella; species Vreelandella glaciei. Next base: position 22,532 of record NZ_JACCDE010000028.1, read on the forward strand.
GTCACTGCCTTCAGCAAATAAATAAACAACTGGGAATAGAGGAACTCACATGCACACCATTATGCTCAAAGCCAAGCTGCACATGGCTCGCGTCACACACGCGGTACTCAACTACGAAGGCTCCTGCGCTATCGACGGTGACTTGCTGGATATGGCGGGCATCCGTGAAAATGAGCAGATCCAGATTTACAACGTCGAGAATGGCGAACGTTTCACCACTTACGCCATTCGCGGTGAGGAAGGCTCCAAACTTATCTCGATCAACGGCGCTGCTGCCCACCTCGCCGCCCCTGGCCACCGGATCATTATCTGCAGCTACGCCCACTATTCCGAAGCCGAACTGGAAAACCACCAGCCTGCGCTGGTGTATCTGCAGGAAGGCAACCACGTCAGCCACACCAGCAATATTATCCCGGTGCAGTTGGCCTGATCACAACTGGCCTAATCTTAGCGCCTCTACTACTTTCCCCTGACGGGCCACATGTTGGCCCGTTTTTATTTGCCCATAAAGGTTTATTGCCGCAACGCACCACCTTCCCCTATGCTGAAGAGACGGCTGACACAGCACGAATAAAAGAGTACGGCTGCAGAGCACGCCTATCGGGCATCTGGCATCAGACTGTCTGTTAATTACTCCAGGAGTCATCTTATGCAAGAAGTAGTCATTGTTGCGGCACGCCGCACCGCTGTGGGCGCTTTCGGCGGCTCCCTCGCAGGTATTCCAGCGAGCGACCTCGGCGCCTTGGTGATCAAAGATATCCTCGCCTCAACCGGCGTTTCTCCCGATCAAGTTGACGAAGTACTGCTGGGCCAAGTGCTCACCGCAGGCGTTGGCCAAAACCCGGCGCGCCAAGCAGCTATCAAGGGCGGCCTGCCAGACTCGGTACCGGCCATGACCATCAACAAAGTGTGTGGTTCAGGCCTTAAAGCGCTGCATCTCGCCACTCAAGCCATTCGCTGTGGCGATGCTGAGCTGATTCTGGCCGGTGGTCAGGAGAACATGTCCGCCTCGCCACACGTACTCCCCAACTCGCGCAACGGTCAGCGCATGGGCGATTGGAAGGCAATTGATTCCATGGTGCACGACGGCCTGTGGGATGCGTTCAACAACTACCACATGGGCATTACTGCCGAGAACTTGGCCGAGAAGTACGGCATCACCCGCGAAGCGATGGACGAGTTCGCCGCAGCGTCCCAGCAGAAAGCCGCTGCCGCCATCAAAGAAGGTAAGTTCAAAGGTCAGATCGTGCCGGTGGAAATTCCCCAGCGCAAAGGCGACCCGGTGGTGTTTGATACCGATGAGAACCCACGGGAAGTTACCGCGGAGAAGCTTGGCGGCATGCGCCCTGCGTTTAAGAAAGACGGCACCGTTACCGCCGGTAACGCCTCGGCGCTCAACGACGGCGCGGCAGTGGTTATGCTCTGCTCCGCCGAAAAAGCCAAGCAGTTGGGGCTAGAGCCGCTGGCGCGTATTGCCGCTTACTCCAACGCAGGCGTTGATCCTGCCATTATGGGTATCGGCCCCGCACCGGCTACCCGCCGCTGCTTGGAAAAAGCCGGCTGGAGCCTGGATGACCTGGACTTGGTCGAAGCCAACGAAGCGTTTGCCGCTCAGGCGCTATCTGTCAATAAAGAGCTCGGCTGGGATGTCAGCAAGGTCAACGTCAACGGCGGTGCCATTGCCCTAGGTCACCCCATCGGTGCCTCCGGCTGCCGCGTACTGGTCACCCTGCTCCACGAAATGATCGCCCGCGATGCCAAGAAAGGCCTCGCGACGCTGTGCATCGGCGGCGGTCAGGGTGTTGCGCTGGCTATCGAGCGGCCTTAAAAACCTACCCTTCGCTCGCGTAGCTAAGTGCTAATAAAAGCCCTCGTTAATTGACGAGGGCTTTTTCCGTTCGGGATACACAAATTTCTTTATCTTGTTCTACTAACATCATCTTTACCGGGCTAAATGTCACTAGTCGTCATTGGTCTCTGACGCGACAAGAGAAAATCGTTGTTGAGTCACCCATCTCCCCTCAGTATTCACGATCAACGCAAAATTGTTGCAATAACACTGAATCGCTCTCTGCTTCGCCATCAACAAACGCACCTCATCTTCTATTCGCTCGAGCGCCTCTGGCTCACTCTCTCTGGCGACGGTGAGGTGAGGTATGCTGGCTGTATGGAGACCACCGTAGGGTGGGTAGTCTGGGAAGGCATCGACGAATGCTTTAATCAGCGAGATAAAAGGAGCGCGAGGGCTTGGCTGAAGATACACCGTGTCCGTGAATCGGCCCACACCCGATAGGTAAAACTCAAAAGCAGTGGTTTGTTTAGCAATCGCTTGAAGCTTGTGGAGATCTTTCTCGATAATCTCGTTAGGTGATACAAAGGGATAAAGCAGTGTTATGTGCGCGGGCACGCCTATAGCCGCTGTAGCATCATAGCGCTGACGAAGCTCGCCAACCACGGGTTCGGCTTCTCGAACAGGAACGATCAAGGCCGCTTGCGGTGCCACTCGGGTCATGACTGCATCGTCCAGTTCGGCGCATCCGTGCCAGGTGGCATCGAGGGCCGTGCATAGCCTGCTGGCGTGCGCAGCAGCTGCGCGCTGGGACGCACCGCGCGTAACAGGCCGAAGCCAGAAATATCACTTGTCAACCAGGGCGCAAAGTCGGGCCTAGCGGCGTCAAGGCCTCCCTCGACGCGCCCCAACCCCCGCAGCCAGTGGCCAGTCTGCGCCAACGAAACCTGCACATGCCAGCTTCCCCCTTCGCGCTGCTGATGCCACAGGGCGGCGGCAGCCCCGAAGGCCATTAGGAAACCACTGGCCTGGTCGAGAATCTGCATCGGCAGCGCGCGTGGCTTGCCGTCATCGGTCACTTCACCCTCAGCATGATTGAATCCCATCGCCGTCTGCACCAGCGAGTCAAAGCCGCGGCAGTTGGCCCAGGGGCCCTGGGTACCGTAAGCGGTGAGCGACACGCTGACAATGCCGGGCCGGCGCGCAGCCAGGGCATCAGGAGAAAAACCGAGTGCGGCCATCCCACCGGGGCGGTAGCCCTGCGAAAATACCTGGGCATTCTCAATGAGCCGCCATAACAACCTTCGCCCGGCATCAGTGCATAGATCAATATGCGCCGAGCGTTTGCCCCGGCTGGTCTCGGCGATGGCAGCGATATTGGGAAGGTTAGGTGAGTTCACCAGCATCACATCCGCACCCAATGAAGCTAACGCCCGCCCTCCCACCGGCCCAGCCAGAATACGAGTGAGATCAAGCACCCGCACGCCTGTGAGCGGACGAGCGTTATTTGCCAGCGTTGGCAGCGCGCGAGGCGGTGCATCGCCGATGCGGGTGATCGTCATTAACGGCTGCGATGCGATGGTCTGGCCCTGGGGCGTTGCATCCCACTCATCGAAGCGACGCAGCGCCGTGGCCACTAGGCCACGCTCAGCGCTCGCCTGCTCGAACGCCAGCGCCTGCCAGCGCAACAGTGCTTGTGCGGCATCTTCGCGTGTCGCTGATCTCTTATCCAGGCCCAGTAACCGTAGCGCGCCATCGCGATGGTGACGAAAGTTGGTGTGTACACGAACGTGCCCGTCGGCGCAGCGATATAAGCCGGAGAACGGATCCCAGAGGTTGGGTTCCTGGCCATTCAGGCTAAACCACCCCAAGCACTCAGCGGCGGCGTGCGCCATATCCACCGCGACTGGCTGGCGGGGAGCCCCACGTGAATGCCCCAGCTCGCAGGCGGCAAGCGCCGCGGCAGCGATCGTCGTTTGCGCGGCGGCGCCAACGGCAAACGAGGATGGGAAAACGGGATCATGGCCAGTCAACGTGATCTTGTCCAAAGCCTCCGCCGGCAGACCACCCAGTGACCAGAGCGCGGTCAGTGCATCGCGTGCTGTCAGCGTATGGAAACTCATGCTAAAGCCTCCAACAACGCCCATCCCTGGGGCCACTCCCCTAACTGACTTGCGGCGTTGATATGCCCGCAGGCGCCCACGTCAACAAAATCGGCTTGCCATGCCGCAGCCTGCTGCTGGGCATAGGCTGTCGTCGCGTAGGGGTCGTCACTGCTGGCGACAACCAGCGCTGGAAATGGCAGCGGTCGAGCAGGAGGGTTGCGGAAACCGCTCGCTTCGGGCGGGAAAGCCTTTGCGCCAGGATCAGGTACTGCCACCAACAACGCGCCGCTTACCTGCGCCAATCGATGAGCTCTCTCATCGCTACTGTTGGCCTCCTGCACCCAGTGCGCCACCAGCAGGCATGAAAGACTGTGAGCAACGAGCAACACCGGCGCCTCAGCTTCATCAATGGCGGTATCCAATGCCTGCAGCCAATCGGTAAGATTCGGCTCATCCCAGGAGCCAGGCTGAAAACGGAGGCTATTAGGCCGCTTTAGCGCCCATAGCGACTGCCAGTGGTTAGCATCAGAATTGCCGAGACCGGGCAGAAATAGCAGCTGGGTCGCTGGCTTGTTAGTTGTCATTGCAGGTCTCCTTACGCGGTCGATAGCGCAACTCGCCAGGAAAAGTCGTGGGCGGATTACCGGTGCGCAGCCACTCCATGGCAAGTGGCCAGAGCACGTCGCGAAAGCGCTTATGGAAAAAAGCGAAATGGCCGATGCTTGGCTGGCCCACCGCAGTTGGCGCTAGCCGCAGGTGGTAGTGTTCGCTACTACTGTAATACTCTAGAAGGCGATCAAGCGCGGGACGAGTGCCGAAAGGGTCATCGTCGATGCCCAGCGCCAAAATCGGTGCCTGCACACGCGCGAAGCCCCGCACCAGCATCTCAGCTTCGGGCTCGCCCTCAGGTGTTTCACGTTTACGCCGCACGTTGTGCTCAAAGCGCGGCCCCATTCGCGCCCAATCCAGTGCTACGCCTTTGGGTGTATCTTCCATCCACCCCAGACGCTTGGCGGGTACGTAGCCGACCAAAAGTGCCAACAGTGGCATCGCTAGATGCCAACGCAAGAACATAGAGCGCCGAGCCTCGGGTGCGTAGTCCCGCCAGTAGGCATACTGTGCGCCCATGGTGAAGATGCGACGCACGCGATGGGCGGACTGGGCAAGGCCAATCACGAAACCGCCCGCAGAGTGACCCACCACATCGATAGGTTGACCAGGAAAACGCCTGGCGACGTAGCGTAGAACGCCTTCAAAATCATGCTGCCCCCAGTCGATCCAGTCGGCCTTGAGTTTGCGCAGCGAATGGTGGCGCGAATCGCCGATTCCCCGGTAGTCATAGGTCACTACGTCCCACCCTTGCTGGTACAAATAGTCAGCAAAGGGCATGTAATAGCGGCAGCGCACCGAGGTGGCGGTGTTAATGATCACCACGGGGCCAGGGTGAGACGACGAATCACAAGGCCGGCGCCAAACCCACCCGCGCAACGCATAACTATCCGCCGCGCTGATAGAGACGAGCTCAGGTATCAATGTTCTGTCGCCTTGCATCTATACCGTTCTTAGCCCCAGTGACGGTAGCATGAAAGTCCGCAATCAGTTGCTGGGTAACAGGGCCCACGGGCCATTCGGTCTTCGCCTTATCTTCCACCAATGCCACCACCGGCTGAAGCTCGACCGAGGTGCCGGCAGTCAACACTTCGGTTGCAGCACGCAGTTCCTCGAGTGTAACCGCTCGCTCCTCTACCGGCAGGCCTCTCTGACGTGCCAAACCCAACACATGGCGCTTGGTGATGCCATCAAGAAAACAGGTCGGCAGTGGGGTTACCAGTACGCCATCACTGACCAAAAGCAGATTAGTGGCTGTCGTTTCAGCGACTAAGCCGTCGCTATCGAGCAGTAACGCATCATCACAGCCTACTGCTATGGCCGCATGGCGGGCTAGCGTGCCGATCATATACAGTCCAGAACACTTAGAGGCAGTAGGCGCCGTATTAGGGGGCGGGCGTCGCCAGTTGGCCAGTTGCAGCCGAATACCTACCTCTGCCCGCCCCTGGGACGCCGCCGTAGGCCAATCCCAAGCGGCAATCGCCACATGGACACGTGCTTGAGGCGCCGCGATAGACACACTGTCCGCGCCACGCCAGGCGATAGGGCGGATATACGCATCGGTTAGCTGATTGGCCCATAGCACCGCGTCAATCGCTTGGCTGAGCTCGCGGTGCGACCAGGGCAGCCGATAGTCCAGTAGTGCGGCGGAACGCTCTAAACGCTCCAAATGCGCGTCACCCAGAAAAACACGCCTGCCGTAGGCACGCATGCCTTCGAATACCGCTCCCCCCATGTGTAACGCATGGCTAAGCACGTGCAGGCGCGCCTCACGCCAAGGAAGCAGCTCACCATCGAGCCAGATCAACCCATCTCGGTCATCAAGAGCGTTTAGCATGGCACCCACCCAGTAGCAGATTATCGATATCGTCAGTCTGTCCTCAGTATGTTTTAAAAACGAGTGAGTAAATCTCAAACTGGGCTGAGTTTTGCTCAGCGATTTTTACAGCGTGGTCAGCGCGGCTTCTTGTATGATCTGTTTATCAACCTTCGAGGGTGGGGGTAGCGATTATGCGGATTCCTGTGCCATTAAATGCTCTACGCGCTTTTGAGGCGACGGCGCGGCATCTTTCAATCAAGGAAGCGGCCATGGAGCTTTCGGTCACTCCTTCGGCCGTCAGTCACCAACTGCGCATACTGGAGGAGTTGTTTGGCGTCGTGCTTCTGCGCCGAACAGGAACGCGTCTTGAGCTTACCGACGCGGGGCACAAGCTAACGCCTTACCTGCAACAAGGCTTTACGCAGATTGCCAAGGGGGTTGACTCACTTCGCCAAAAACGCCGTGACGGGCCGCTACGTCTCAACATGTTGCCTACTTTTGCAACCAACTGGCTGTCGCCGCGGTTAAGCCTGTATCCCTTCGAGCGGCGTGGATTCTCGCTTGAGATATCCACTACGCAGGATGAGGTAGACCTTGCCGCGGGGGTGGCCGATGTGGGCATCTGGTACGGCAACGGGCATTGGCCGGAATTACAGGCCGATCTCCTCTTTGAAGCAACCATCGACCTTTATGCCCGTCCAGGCTTTGCTACCGGCTCCCATCGCGATCGCCTTGACCGTGTCAGCCAGGCCAATCTGTTTGTCTCCCGCCACTGCCTGACATGGCAACGCTGGATGGAGAGCCTTCCCGGCGGCCCCTTCAAACCCGCCGTGGTCACGCAGGTGGATTCCGGCGGATTAACGCTGCAAGCCGCCGCCGATGGGGTAGGTGTATCGATAGCGGTCTGCGAACTGGCCGATAGCGCCGTGCGTTTGGGGCGTCTAACGTCGGTATTCGAACATCCAGTCAACGCAGACGTTGGCTTCTGGTTAGTCTACCCAGATGCACTGCGCGAGGATCGCCGTTTGGAAAATTTGCGCAGCTGGCTGTGCGAGCAGTCAGCGTAGCCAGATACTTGCGCATTATTTATCGCTTACTTAACGACGCTTCTCCCCCACGATGCGTGAAGGTGTTCGCCAGACCAGCAGCGCCCCCAGCAGGAATAATCCTGATGCGGCCCACATGGCAATGGGTAGGCTAGTGCCATCGACCAAGCGTCCCCCTAGCATAGCCCCCAATCCAATCGACATGTTGAAGGTAAACGCCATCAACGCTGTGGCGGCTTCGGTGTTGGGTGCTGTGCGTATAATCCAGGTTTGAATGCTGACTGATACGCTGCCAAACACCGCGCCCCACATCATGAGCAACATGACGCCGCTGCTCGGCTGAACACCCAGCAGCGGGAAGATGGCGACGACGATGAGCAGCAGGCTGGGAATCGCCAGCACGGCGCGGTAGGGGTGGCGCCCGGCAAACATGCCTGCCGCGATATTACCCACAATACCCGCCACCCCATAAAGCAGCAGCAGACTGCTCACATGGCGTTGGGAAATACCGCTGATCTCTTGCAGGATGGGGCTAATAAAGGTGTAAGCAGCAAAGTGGCCAACGACCACAAAGGCGGTCGTGAGTACCGCCACTCGCACGCCGCGATTGCTAAACTGCTGGGCGAGCACGCGAAGCCGCACCGGCTCCCTTGGTGGTAACGGCGGTAGCCAAAACCACAGCGCCGCGGCCGTTAACAGGCTTAGGGCGCCCAGCGACCCAAAGGCGACCCGCCAGTTGCTCAGATCTCCCAGCAGCGTTCCTAGTGGCACACCCAGCACCGAGGCCGCCGCAACGCCACCAAAAATCATCGTCATCGCTTTTGGCACTTGGGCTTCAGGCACAAGCCGTGGGACAATGCTGCCTGCTACCGCCCAAAATCCACCAATGCTGAGCCCTACTAACACGCGGGCGGCGAGTAGTAGTATAAAGCTGCTTGCCAGCGCCGAAAGCACGCTCCCCACTACCATCACAACCATTAACAGGGTGAGCATAATACGTCTGTCCAGACGCCCTACCGCGACCGGCAAGAGTGGTGCAGAAAAGGCAGCGACCACACCAGGCACGGTGACCATTAAGCCTGCCATCCCAGGGGTAACGCCCATGGAAGAAGCCACTTGAGAGAGCAGCCCAATCGGCAACTGTTCAGCGGTCACCAGTAAAAAAATGCCGATCATCACGGCCACCACCGCCCACCAGCGCGGCGCTTGCTCCTGTTCCATCTGCTGCTCCCTGACTGTCTAAATTCCGGCGAACAAAGCTATACCTAACCACAAAACCATATCTGGCAAAAAAAGTACCTAGCAAAAACAACGCCCCCGCAGCCAGAGGCTACGAGGGCGGTATCAGAAACCTAGCTAGCGATTTACATCGTCGCTTCGGTTTCCGCTGCTTCCGCTGCGAAAGCGGCTTTCTCTTCTTCGGTGATCTCTTTCATCGACAGCTTCACGCGGTTGCGGTTGTCGATATCGAGTACCTTAACAATCACGTCGTCGCCTTCGTTCAAGAAGTCGCGCACGTTATTAACGCGCTCAGCAACGATCTGCGAGATGTGCACCAGGCCATCAGTTCCCGGCATGATGTTCACAAACGCACCGAAGTCGGCAATACGCACTACCTTACCGTTGTACAGCTTGCCGATCTCCGCTTCTGCGGTAATCGCCAGTACGGTGTCGATGGCGCGTTTCGCAGCGGCTTTATCTTCCGCGTAGATACGTACGGTGCCATCGTCGTCAAGATCAATGGATGCGCCGGTGTCTTCGCAAATTTTGCGAATCGTCGCGCCGCCTTTACCAATCACGTCACGAATCTTGTCAGGATCGATTTTAATGGTTGCCATGGACGGCGCGTTGTCGGAGACATCGCTACGACTCTGACTGATCACGACATTCATCTGCTCGAGAATACTCAGTCGCGCGGTCAGTGCTTGCTGCAGCGCGAGCTCCATAATCTCTTCGTTGATGCCTTCGATCTTGATGTCCATCTGCAGGGCAGTAATGCCCTCTTCAGAACCGGCCACTTTAAAGTCCATATCGCCAAGGTGGTCTTCGTCACCCAGGATATCGGTCAAGACGGCAAAGCCATCGGCATCTTTCACCAGGCCCATGGCAATACCAGCAACCGGAGCCTTTAGCGGCACACCCGCGTCCATCAAGGCCAGCGAAGAGCCACACACAGAGGCCATCGAGCTTGAACCGTTAGATTCGGTGATTTCAGAGACGACACGGATGGTGTAGGGGAAGGCGTCTTCGGCGGGCAGCATGGCCTGCACACCACGACGCGCCAAGCGGCCGTGACCGATTTCACGACGCTTGGGGCCACCCATAAAGCCCGCTTCGCCTACCGAGTAGGGGGGGAAGTTGTAGTGCAGCATAAAGCGGTCTTTACGCTCACCTTCCAACGATTCGATGAGCTGAGAATCACGCAGCGTGCCCAACGTTGCCACTGCAATCGCCTGGGTCTCACCGCGAGTGAAAACAGCAGAGCCGTGCGCTTTGGGCAGCACACCGACTTCGATGGCCAAGGGGCGCACGGTTTGGTTATCACGACCGTCAATACGCGGCTCGCCTTTTACAACGCGTGAACGCACAACGCGTTTTTCCAAACCAGCAAAGGCACCTTTCACGTCATCTTTACTGAACTTATCGTTAACCGGTTCGCCTTCATCGGCTGCCAGTTGCTCAATGGCTTGAGCTTTCAATTCGGCTAGCGCATCCTGGCGCTGCATCTTGTCAGTGATGCGATAGGCATCGCCTACCTTGGCTTCAAAGGCATCGGCCATGGCGGCTTTAAGCGCCTGGTTCTCTTCGGCGGCTTGCCACTCCCAGCGCGGCTTGCCCGCTTCAGCAACCAGCTCGTTAATGGCACTGATCGCGACCTGCATTTCCTGGTGACCGAACAGAACGGCTCCCAGCATTTCGTCTTCAAGCAGCTCTTTGGCTTCAGACTCAACCATCAGTACGGCTTTTTCAGTACCGGCGACGACCATGTCCAGCTCAGAGGTAGCCAGTTCTTCAACCGTCGGGTTGAGGAAGTAGCCTTTCTCTTCGTTAAAACCAACGCGAGCCGCGCCAATCGGGCCACTAAACGGTACGCCAGAGATACTCAGCGCCGCGGAGGTGCCAAGCAAAGCGGCAATATCCGGATCGTGGTTACGATCGGTAGAAAGAACGGTACAGACAACCTGCACTTCGTTCATAAAGCCTTTGGGGAACAGCGGGCGAATAGGGCGATCAATCAGGCGCGAGGTTAGCGTCTCTTTTTCAGTGGGGCGCCCTTCGCGCTTGAAGAAGCCGCCAGGAATTTTGCCCACCGCGTAGGTTTTCTCTTGGTAGTGTACCGAGAGGGGGAAAAAGGGCTGACTCGGGTTGGCGTCTTTTCGAGCAACCACGGTACACAGTACGACGGTGTCATCCATTGTTACCATGACAGCGCCGGTAGCTTGGCGAGCAATACGCCCGGTTTCGAGCGTGACGGTGCTACGACCGTACTGGAACGTTTTCTTTACCGGATTCACAGCGACTTCCTTCAGCATTATCAATATCTACTTGTCTATTCGTTTAGGTCGTTTTGACTCGTTACCATTCTAGGCGCTGGAGCGCGTTAGGGCTACCTGTTCCCTCTCGTCGTCAACTCGAAACATAAAAAAACGGGCAGCTCCTTGGGAGCTGCCCGTTTCTAATCGTTGCCGTTAACGCTTAACGACGCAGACCTAAACGCTGAATCAGAGACTGATAGCGTTCGAAATCTTTACGCTTTAGGTAGTCCAGCAGCTTACGACGCTGGTTAACCATGCGGATCAGACCACGACGAGAGTGGTGATCCTGCTTGTTGGTCTTGAAGTGGTCCTGCAGGCCATTGATGTTGGCGCTCAGCAGTGCAACCTGCACTTCAGGGGAACCGGTATCGTTATCGCCGCGGCCGTATTCAGTGACGATCTCGGCCTTCTTCTCAGCGGTTAAAGCCATCTGTATCTCCAGTAAGCAATATGCCTAAAAATGAATGGGTGAGACCACGCATATTTGCAGTCTCAAGCTACTATGTGCGTCTTGCATCTTACTATTTTCACGTAGTCTGCGGCGTCCTTGCAACAGGCCTTACGAGATAGCGACGGTACTTAACAGCCGCTTAGGCGCCACTTCCTGGGCACCTTTCACTACACCAAGGCCGATAAACGTCTCGGCGTAATAAAGTCTGGCTACGTCGTCCGCGGCTAATGCACCGGTTTCGAGAGCAGCGGGCTGGCCATGGGCCAAACGGGCGTGAGCGGTGTCATCGACTGTCAGTAACGGTAAATGATCAACGAGCACATCCACGGGCATTAGCTCAGCTTCCAAGGCGGCTTGGTCGGCTAACGCTTCCAAGGCCTCTAGCGTCCACATCGCGTCGGCTAAAAAGGGCCCTGTTTTGAGCCTTCTTAGTTGACTAATGTGCGCGCCACAGCCAAGCGCCTGACCAATATCTTCGGCTAACGTGCGGATATAAGTGCCTTTACTACAGCTTACTTCCAGCTCGAAAGCCGTGCCATCAAATGAAAGCAGGCGCGCATCATACACGCTTATTCGGCGTGCTGCACGCTCTACGTGTTTACCTTCACGGGCCAACTCGTAGAGTTTTTTACCCTGATGCTTTAAAGCCGAATACATGGGCGGCACTTGGTCGATCTCACCGCGAAAACGGGTGAGCACAGCTTCCACGTCATCGACGTTTAGGCTGGGAACTTCATGCTGCTCCATCACCGAGCCTTCCGCATCGCCGGTATCGGTGATCACCCCCAGTTCTACCCGGGTGCGATACACCTTGTCGGCTTCAAGCAGGTGCGACGAGAACTTAGTGGCTTCCCCAAGGCAGATCGGCAACAAGCCGGTTGCCATCGGGTCTAGCGTCCCGGTGTGTCCGGCTTTTTGAGCCTGAAACAACCGACGAACACGCTGCAGCGCGTGGTTGCTGGAAACGCCCTTGGGCTTATCCAGCAGCAGTACACCATTGACCGGCAAACCGCGACGTTGACGCGCCACTAGCGAGTTTCCTCACTTTGCTCGGCGTCCGCGTCATCCTCGTCATCTTGATAGCGTGCACGATCCGTGGTCACCGCTTCATCGATCAATGAAGAGAGTTGCTGACCACGCACCACACTTTCATCGAAATGAAAACGTAGCTCCGGTACGTGACGTAGCTTGATGCGCTTAGCAATCTGACTTCTTAGAAAACCGGCGGCGCGCTTAAGCACTTGCAGGTTTTCTTTAATACGCTCGGGTTCTTGCTCACCCAACAGAGTGACGTAGACGTCGGAGTAGCCAAGGTCACGGCTAACGGTAACGCCGCTAACGGTGACCATACCTAAACGCGGGTCTTTCACTTCACGTTGGATCAACACCGCCAGCTCCTTTTGGAGCTGGTCGGCTACCCGGTCGGTACGCTTAAATTCGCGCATGTTTAGCTCCTCGCAACCTTACAGGCTGCGCTCGACCTTCACTTGGTCGAAGACTTCGATCTTATCGCCGACTTGGACATCGTTGTAGTTCTTCACGCCGATACCACACTCCATACCGTTGCGCACTTCCTGCACATCGTCTTTGAAGCGGCGCAGCGATTCGAGCTCACCTTCGTAGATCACCACGTCATCACGCAGCACGCGGATCTTCTTATTACGATGGACGTTGCCTTCAATCACCATACAACCGGCGATCGCACCAATCTTCGGCGCACGGAAGACGTCGCGTACTTCGGCAATACCAACGATCTCTTCTTTCCACTCAGGGGCGAGCATACCGCTCATCGCCTGTTTGACCTCGTCGATCAGCTGGTAGATAACGCTGTAGTAGCGCAGATCCAGACCTTCACGCTCGATGATCTCGCGGGCAGCAGCGTCAGCACGAACGTTAAAGCCGACCACGATGGCTTCAGAAGCAAGTGCCAAGTTGGCATCGGTACCGGTGATACCACCCACGCCCGAAGAAACCACGGCCACTTCCACTTCATCGGTGGAGAGCTCTTCCAGAGCACCCTTGATCGCTTCCAGAGAGCCTTGAACGTCGGCTTTGAGGACGACATTGACCTTGGCCACTTCGTCTTGGCCCATCTGGCTGAACATGTTCTCCAGTTTGGCTTTCTGCTGACGCGCCAAGCGCACTTCGCGGTACTTGCCTTGACGGAAGTTAGCCACTTCGCGGGCTTTCTTCTCGTCAGCGACGACCATAAAGTCATCACCGGCATCCGGCGTTCCGCCCAAGCCTTGAATCTCTACCGGCATGGCCGGGCCAACCGAATCAACCTGCTGGGCAAGTTCGTTGGTCAGCGCACGCACACGACCATAGTGCAGACCCGCCAGGACGATATCGCCCTTTTTCAATGTACCGTTCTGAACCAGTACGGTAGCGACCGGACCACGGCCTTTATCAAGGCGTGACTCAACCACCACACCTTTACCCGGCGCGGAAGGCACGGCTTTTAGCTCAAGCACTTCGGAGGCCAGCTGGATCGCTTCAAGCAGCTCTTCCATACCTTCACCTGTCTTAGCAGACACGTGAACAAACTGGGTGTCACCGCCCCACTCTTCCGAAATCACGCCGTGCTGGGAAAGCTCGTTCTTGATGCGATCCAGGTCGATACCCTGCTTATCGATCTTATTCACCGCCACCACCATCGGTACTTCAGCGGCTTTGGAGTGCTCAATCGCTTCAATGGTCTGCGGCATCACGCCGTCATCCGCTGCAACGACCAGAATCACGACGTCCGTTGCCTTAGCACCACGGGCACGCATAGCGGTAAACGCCGCGTGGCCTGGGGTATCCAGGAAGGTAACGCCACCGTGGTTATCTTCCACGTGATACGCACCGATGTGCTGGGTAATACCGCCCGCTTCACCAGTGGCAACCTTCGCCTTACGGATATAATCCAGCAGCGAGGTTTTACCGTGGTCAACGTGACCCATCACCGTCACAACGGGTGAACGAGTGATCTCTTCGCCTTCGTAGGAGATGCCTTCGAGCATTTCCGTTTCCAACGCGTCATCTTTAACCAGCTTCGCGGTATGGCCCATCTCTTCCACCACAATCGCCGCCGTATCCTGATCGATGGTTTGGTTGATGGTAACCGCCGCGCCCATGTTAAACATGGCCTTGATCACTTCATTGGCCTTGATCGACATTTTGTCGGCCAATTCCGCCACGCTGATAGACTCAGGGATCGACACTTCACGCACCATCGGCTGGGTCGGTTTCTGGAAAGCGTGCTTGCCATTGCCGGTTTGGTTGCCACCACGGCGACCACCACGACGTTGTTCGGCACGTTTTACCTTCTTACCGCCGCCACCGCGTTTACGCTCTTCGCGATCACCACGATCTTCATCGTCACGACGACCTTTGGCCTTCGCTGCCGTTTTCTTCGGCGGCGCGGTACGGCGGTCAGAGCGGCCCTCTTTCGGCGGCGCTGGCGGCATATCGTCGCCCGACGGGGTATCGTCGATTTGCAGATTAGGCACATCAAGATCAGGCGTTACAGGCGCCTTTTCAGCTTTCGGCTTGGCGTCAGCTGGCTTCTTAGCAGCGGCTTCTTTCTTGCTCGCTGCTTCTTCAGCCGCTTTAGCTGCCTGAGCCTTCTGCGCAGCTGCTTTTTCTTCAGCGACACGCGCATCGTTTACTTTGCGCTCAGCTTCCGCTTCCGCCATATCGCCCACTAACTGGCGTGGGCCGGTGTAGCTAGGCTCTGGCGCTTTCGGCTTCTCATCTTCAGCGCTTTTGACGTAAGTCTTTTTCTTACGTACCTGCACTTCAATAGTTTTGCCGCGCTCGCCGGTATTAATACGGCTACGGGTTTTGCGCGTCAGCGTGATGCGGTTTTTGCCCGCTTCAGCGGTGTCGCTGCCACCGTGGCTTTTCTTCAAGAAACTCAGCAGCTTTTGCTTATCTTCTTCAGACACAGCATCGCTTTCAGAAGCGTGCTCTAAACCTGCTTCTTTCATTTGCTCTAGTAGGCGGGGCACATCACGGCCCACCTTTCCTGCGAAATCTTTAACTGTCATATCTGACATATTGACCCTCCTCAGCCCGTGACCTGTTTACTGTGTGTTCGAATCCGATGCGTCATCGACTTCAAACCAGGGCGCACGGGCAGTCATGATCAGTGCCGCTGCGCGCGCTTCGTCCAACTCCTCGATATCGACCAGATCGTCGACAGACTGCTCGGCGAGATCTTCCATAGTGACAATGCCGCGACTGGCCAAAATGAAGGCCAGGTGGCGCTCCATGCCATCCATCTCCAGCAGATCAGCTGCTGGTTGGGCACCGTCTAGCGCTTCTTCCGAGGCAATTGCCATCGTCAGCAGCTCGTCTTTCGCACGTGCGCGTAGCTGCTCTACTAAATCTTCATCGAACTCTTCGATTTCGAGCATCTCTTCCATCGGCACGTAGGCGACTTCTTCCAGGGTAGTGAACCCCTCTTCCACCAACAGGCGAGCGACATCTTCATCCACTTCAAGGTGCTGGATGAAAGAGTCCACCAGGCTATCAATCTCTTGGTCGCGCTTAGACTCTGCTTCTTCTTCGGTCATGACGTTAATCCGCCAGCCGGTAAGCTCAGAGGCCAAACGCACGTTCTGACCGCTACGGCCAATGGCCTGAGCCAGATTATCTTGCGCCACGGCCACGTCCATCGCGTGGGCATCTTCGTCAACAAGGATAGACCCAACATCGGCGGGCGCCATGGCATTAATGACCAACTGGGCGGGATTGTCGTCCCACAACACAATATCGACGCGCTCGTTTTGCAGCTCGGAAGAGACTGCTTGAACGCGCGAACCGCGCATTCCCACACAGGCACCCACCGGGTCGATGCGGCGATCATTGGTTTTAACCGCAATTTTGGCGCGCGAACCGGGATCACGAGCAGCGCCTTTAATCTCAATCAGCTGCTCAGCGATTTCAGGCACTTCGATTTTGAACAGCTCGATGATCAGCTCGGGACATGTCCGCGACAGCTGAAGCTGGGCGCCACGAGCATCGGGATCCACTTTGATCAACAGGGCGCGCACCCGCTCGTTCATGCGGTAACGCTCACCGTGGATCATTTCATTGCGGGGTAAAAACGCCTCAGCGTTTTCGCCCAAATCAATGATCAGGCCGTCGCGGGTGGTTTTCTTAACAATGCCGGCAACCAGTTCGCCTTCACGATCTGCATATTGGCGCACGACTTCAGCCCGCTCAGCTTCACGTACTTTCTGTACGATCACCTGCTTGGCGGTTTGCGCAGCAATACGACCAAACGATGCGTTTTCGATGGTTTTTTCGACCACATCGCCCAACTTTAGCGGCGGATCACGCTGCTCGGCGATGGTCTCTTTAATTTCGTAATCTGGCGTTTCAAACTCGTCGTCTTCTACGACAGTCCAGAAGCGGAAGGTTTCGTATTCACCGGTGCGACGGTCAATATGCACGCGCACATTGGCTTCTTCTTTGTCAAAACGCTTACGTGACGCGCTCGCAAGAGCGGCTTCTACCGCTTCGAAGATGACATCACGTGGGACGCCCTTCTCATTGGAGATCGCGTCTACGACCATTAAAATTTCTTTACTCATGCGTATGCCTCGCCAGAAAACCTATCCTTATGTGCATCACCCCGGCAGCCTGCCGGCAGCGCCGCCACCCGGTCAATCGTCGAACTGCGGTACAATGTGAGCAGAATCAATACTCTCAATAGGAAAGCAATACTCTTCGCCATCCAGTTGAATGAGCACTTCATCCCCCTCAACACCGACCAGAAGCCCTTGATACTTGCGCCGCCCGTCAAAGGCAGTGCGCAGCTTGAGCGCGACGTGATGACCTTGAAAGCGGGTAAACTGATCCAGGGAATACAAGGGACGTGCCATGCCTGGCGAGGAGACTTCCAGCCGATACTCACCGGCAATGGGGTCTTCCACATCCATAACAGCACTGACTTGGCGGCTAATATCTGCGCAGTCTTCTACGCTAACGCCACTCTCGCGCTCGATATAGATCACCAGCCGCGAATTTTTGCCCTGGGAAAGATGGTCGATGCCCCATAGCTCAAAGCCCATGGCAGCAACAACAGGTTCGATCAGCGCGTGAAGCGCAGCGTGTTTAGTGGCCACAGACAAAGCTCCTATAGCCGTTGCATCAGGCACCTGGCCAGGAGTTATTAGAAAAGCTAGGTGGCTGATTGGCGTTACTCGGAAATGTGCTCCCGGTTATCCGGACGCATCCGCTATTAAGATTACTCATATTAGCGACAAGCGGGCGCTAGCCCAATGCTTTTGCTAACCAAAAGCTGCTAACAAAAAGCCCCTTCACTGGAAGGGGCTTTTTAAAAGAAACCTTAAGTACTAATTCTCAGTACTATCTTCAAGTACCGTCTCAGCAACACGCCCCAGGATTTACCTGATAGAAGCTATTTTCAATCTATGGTAGTAGAGAAAACAACTTTCGAACATGCCACTAGAAAATGGTAGCGGGGACCGGATTTGAACCGATGACCTTCGGGTTATGAGCCCGACGAGCTACCAGACTGCTCCACCCCGCATCAATCTAGGTCGACGATAATAGACACTAAAGCTACTTACGTCAACAATTACTTGCTTCAAGAACACTTTACTTAAAGCTGTCTTTTCATTTTAGCTGCTAAATGCGACGTTCTCATTTAACAACCTAAAAAGACATTCTGGGAAGCTGGCGAGCCAGCAAAACAGATGGTGCCGAAGGCGGGACTTGAACCCGCACGACCATACGGTCACTACCCCCTCAAGATAGCGTGTCTACCAATTCCACCACTTCGGCATCAGGGGAGGCTAAAGAAACGTTATCTAACGAAACAACGAGAATTACTTACTCGCTGCTTTCCTCTAGCACTGGCGCGGTATTATCCACGTCCGCAGGCCTGTCGTCAAGCGTCGGAACGCTTTGCTGCTGCTCGATCAAGCGCGAGTCTGGAATACCTGCTTCTGGTGCCTGACCAGCCTGGGTGGCGAAGTAAGCCAGTGCCATAGAGGTAACGAAGAAACCCGCCGCCAAAATAGCCGTTGTGCGTGATAAAAAGTTACCGCTGCCCCGCGAACCAAACACGGTTTGTGAAGCACCACCCCCGAAAGCCGCACCGGCTTCGGCACCTTTACCCTGCTGAAGCAGAATGAGTACCACCAGGGCGATCGCAATCACCACATGGATCATAAGAATTGCAACTTGCATGGCGTTATCCTGCTGACTGACAAATGGCATAAAAATCATCGATCTTAAGTGAGGCTCCGCCCACTAGACCGCCGTCGATATCTGGCTGAGCAAGCAGCTCAGCCGCATTACTTGCATTCATACTGCCGCCGTAGAGCAAACGCAGCTGTTCAGCCAACCCCTTATCAAAGCCCGCCTGGTAAGCACGAATGCCTGCCATGACTTCCTGGGCTTGTTCAGGAGATGCCGTACGCCCCGTGCCAATCGCCCAAACGGGCTCGTAGGCAATCACCACTCGCTTGCGCTGGTCTGGCTCCAGGCGAGACATTACGTGCCCTACTTGACGCAACACTACGTCCATTGTGCGGCCCGCGTCGCGCTCCTCCAAGGACTCCCCCACACAGAGAATCGGCGTGATATCCACGCTCAATGCCGCCAGCAGGCGCGCAAATATCTGTTCGTCGCTCTCTTTATAAAGCTGACGCCGCTCTGAGTGCCCTACCAAGACGTAAGAGACCGCAAACTCTTTGAGCATGCGACCACTCACTTCACCGGTATGCGCTCCAGAGTGAATGGGATTCAATGTTTGCGCGCCCAATGACAGCCCCGTGCCCTCAAACGCCAGGCGCGCCGCATCCAAATAAGGGAACGGCGGAATGATAACGACATCCACGCCCTTTGGCGATACGGCGGCAGAGAAGGCCTGGCCGAATTCGTTGATCAACGCCACGGAACCGTTCATTTTCCAGTTACCGGCAATTAAAGGCGTACGCATCGACTCTCCTCACTCAAGGTGGAGCGAAATGGTATAGGAGCGGCCTTGTCAAGACAACCGCTGTTGCAAGCACAGGTTTGCTTTCCTGGGCCAGCTAGCTATATCGATTAGTGGGACACGTTTATTTAAGCAATGCCTGAACTTGATCAGCCAAGCTGTGCGCCAATTGTTCGACATCCAAATGGGCACGCCCCTCCACCATCACACGAATCAGTGGTTCAGTGCCTGACGGGCGCAACAATACGCGCCCTTCATCGCCCAGCTCATGCTCTAACGCAGCAACCGCCCGCTGGAGCGGCGCCGACGCCATGACCTCTTTAGCACTTGTATGGGCGGGTAAACGCACATTAATCAGCGCCTGCGGCACTTTTTCCAGCTCTTTTAGCAGCGTCGGTAGGCTCTTCTGCTCGCGCATCATCAGCGCCAACACCTGCAGCGCCGAGACGATACCATCACCGGTAGTCTGCACATGACCGCACACAATGTGACCCGACGACTCACCGCCCAACTCCCAACCGTTGGCGGCCATTCGCTCCATGACAAAACGGTCGCCCACTTTTGCTCGCTCAAAAGGAATACCCAGCTTATCCAACGCCATGGATAGGCCAAAATTAGACATCAAGGTGCCCACCACACCGCCCTGCAGCAAACCACGCTCATGACGATCACGGGCAATTAAATAGAGAATATCGTCGCCATCGACTTCGCGACCATTGCCGTCAACCAACATTACGCGATCGCCATCACCGTCAAAGGCAATCCCCAAGTCAGCATTTTGCTGAATGACGGCAGCACGCAGTGCGGCGGGATGCGTTGAGCCTACCTGCTGGTTAATATTTAACCCGTCGGGCGCAGCGCCGATGGTGGTGACGTAAGCCCCCAGTTCGCGAAACACATTAGGCGCGATATGGTAAGTGGCGCCGTGGGCGCAATCTAGCACTACCTTAAGGCCATGCAAGCTAAGCCGATCAGGCAGGGTTGATTTGCAAAATTCAATGTAACGGCCTGCGGCATCGTCGATACGGGTTGCTTTACCCAGCTGAGCGGCTTCTGCCGTGGTCAGCGGCGCTTCAAGCATGGCTTCAATACGATCTTCCGTTTCATCAGGAAGCTTCTTGCCCTCTGCGGAGAAGAATTTGATGCCATTGTCATCGAAGGGGTTATGCGATGCTGAAATGACAATACCCGCGTCAGCACGGAACGTACGCGTCAAGTAGGCGATGCCTGGCGTCGGCATTGGCCCCAGCAGCGACACATCCACACCGGCGGCAGAAAGCCCCGCCTCTAATGCGGATTCAAACATGTAGCCAGAGATACGCGTATCTTTGCCAATTAACACCCGCGTTCGGCCTTTATCACGGCGCAAGACCTGTCCTGCCGCCCAGCCTAGCTTGAGCATAAAATCAGCCGTAATGGGTGATTTACCCACTGTGCCGCGAATACCATCGGTACCAAAATAGCGTCTTGTCATGCGTCAGACTCCTTGTTAAGCGGCGGCTCGCAGCCTTCTTGTAGTACCGCCCACGCCATATTGACTGCATCTACCGTTGCAGCGACATCATGTACACGCAGAATATTCGCCCCACGCTCTACCGCCATGGCTGCCAGCGCCAAACCACCGGAAAGACGCTCCTCTACCGGGCGGCCTAACACTTTGCCAATCATACTCTTGCGCGACATACCTACCAACAATGGAAGCTCCAGCGACTGCAGAGACTCCATATATTTGAGTAAGCGTAGATTGTGTTCGACGGTTTTGCCGAAGCCAAAACCAGGATCAATTAAAAGCCGATTACGGCGCAGCCCAGCCGCCTCACACTCGGCCACACGGCGGGTCAAATAGTCAGCTACCTCTTCCTCGATTGGACGCGAATAAGCAGGTGCCTGCTGCATATCTTGCGGCTCACCCTGACGATGCATCAAGCAAACGGGCAGGCCACTGCCCACCGCAGCCAGCAGTGCTCCTTCACGCTCTAATGCGCGCACGTCGTTAAGCATACCGGCGCCCAGCTCGCTCGCCTCGCGGATAACGGCGGGACAACTGGTATCCACCGACACCAGCGCATCCAGTTCGCGCACCAGGATTTCCACCACGGGGGCAACCCGGTCAAGCTCTTCCTGGGGGCTGACAGGCGTAGCGCCAGGACGAGTCGACTCGCCGCCCACATCAATGATTGCAGCCCCTTCCGCCAACATCCGCTCGGCATGGCGCAACGCGTCATCTAACGCGACGTGCTGCCCGCCATCAGAAAAAGAGTCGGGTGTGACATTAAGGATGCCCATCACGCGGGGAAACGAGAGATCCAGCAGGTGGCGCCCACAACGCAGCTGGAAAGCATTTTCAGCTGTTTGCGTAGAGGACGTATCCATAAGTGATTTCATGCTGCAGCCTGGTCAATAAAAGAAACTTTGCAGTGTTATAGGTACAGCATAACAAAAAAGGCGCCCCTTGACGGGGCGCCTTCGGCTTATACGCAGGGTTAACTATCTAATCACCTAAGGGCCCGCTGGGCCGCCGAGAGGATCTGAAGGCCGACGGCGCGGCTCGTCATCATCCTCTTCGCCGTCGCTGCCAGAAGCGCTGGTAGACGTATCATCATCGGCTTCTTGCGCTTTTGGCTTATCACCGCCGCCAACTGGCGTTCCGCCGCCGGATGAGTCACCGTCGTCCCAGCCTTCCGGTGGGCGCGGATCGCGACCTTCCATGATGTCCTTCAACTGCGTGGCATCAATAGTCTCATACTTCATCAACGCTTCGGCCATGGCATCCAGCTTGTCGCGATTATCCGTCAGGATTTGGCGCGCCTGCTCATAACAATCGTCGATGATTTTACGCACTTCTTTATCAAGTCGTGTGGTGGTATCACCCGACTTCATCTTACTGCCGCCCTGGCCCGGGCCGCCAAGGAACTGATGCGACTCGTCCTCGTCGTACATGATCGGACCCATCTCATCCGACAAGCCCCACTTCGCCACCATGTTGTGGGCAAGCTCAGTGGCGCGTTTGATATCGTTGGAGGCGCCAGTAGTGACACCGTTCGGCCCCAACGTCATCTCTTCAGCAATACGACCACCAAACAGCGAGCAGATCTGCCCCAAAATTTGTTGCTTCGACAGGCTATAACGATCCTCTTCCGGCAGGAACATCGTCACGCCGAGGGCACGCCCACGGGGGATAATGGTTACCTTGTAGACCGGATCATGAGAAGGCACAACCAGACCGATAATGGCGTGACCTGATTCATGATAAGCGGTGTTGAGCTTCTCTTTATCGGTCATGACCATCGACTTGCGCTCAGCGCCCATCATGATCTTGTCCTTCGCAAGCTCAAGCTCTTCCATGCTAACCAAGCGCTTATTGCGACGCGCGGCGAATAGGGCTGATTCATTAACCAAGTTAGCCAAATCCGCGCCGGAGAAACCTGGCGTACCACGCGCAATTATTTGCGGCTTAACGTCATCCGCCAGCGGCACTTTACGCAGGTGAACGCCAAGAATGTGCTCACGGCCACGAATATCCGGCAAACCAACGGTAACCTGACGGTCAAAGCGACCAGGGCGCATAAGCGCAGGATCAAGCACGTCCGGGCGGTTAGTTGCAGCGATAACGATGACGCCTTCGTTGGCTTCAAAACCATCCATCTCGACCAGCAGCTGATTCAACGTCTGCTCGCGCTCGTCGTTACCGCCACCCATGCCAGCACCGCGAGAGCGGCCCACGGCGTCAATCTCATCGATAAAGATGATGCAGGGCGCCTGCTTCTTAGCCTGTTCGAACATGTCGCGCACACGTGATGCGCCGACACCGACAAACATTTCAACGAAGTCAGAGCCCGAGATAGAGAAGAACGGCACTTTCGCTTCACCAGCAATCGATTTTGCCAGCAGCGTCTTACCGGTACCTGGAGGCCCTACCATTAACACGCCGCGGGGAATCGTACCGCCCAAACGCTGGAATTTGGTGGGGTCACGCAGGAAGTCGACCAACTCTTCGACTTCTTCTTTGGCTTCATCACAGCCAGCCACGTCGGCAAAGGTCGTTTTGATCTGATCTTGAGAGAGCAGCTTGGCCTTCGATTTACCAAAACTCATCGGGCCGCCTTTACCACCACCGGCACCACCCTGCATCTGGCGCATAAAGAACATAAAGATGCCCAAAATCAGCAGAATCGGGAAGCTGGCAATAAGCAGCCGCGTCCAGATACTTTGCTGCTCTGGCTCTTTACCCACGACCGTCACATTATTGCTCAACAGGTCGTCCATCAGTTTCGGATCTTCTGCCGATGGGCGGATCGTCTGAAACTGAGAGCCATCCGTGCGCTCACCACTGATGGTATAACCATCAATCGTGACGCTACGTACCTGCTGATTTTGCACCTGCTGCACAAACTGAGAATAGTTGGTGTTTTGCGGTGCACTTTCGGTGCTGAAATTATTGAACACTGTCAGTAGGACGGCCGCGATGACCAACCACAGAATCAGGTTCTTCGCCATATCATTCAAGGGGCTACCCTCATTACAAGAATCCGTCAGTTAAACCCTGATGCTTAATAAAGCCTGCTACTAATAATCTTAGTACTACGACATTACATCAGCATCAAGCGTTCAACCATTGCCAAAGCGTCTTATGCCTCGGGCCATCTGTGTCACGCGCGTATTGCGGCTAATGTGACACACGTTGCGCTTGCCTGTCTGGCAATCGCGCTGATAAATCTTGGCTATGAACCACATACACCGTTATCCCATCACAGGTAAAATCATCGAACCATATGATGCGTTAACCGCGAAACCCTTCGGCCAGGAAATACACCTCCCGGGAGCGTGCCCGAGAGGCATCCGGCTTACGAGTCACTACTTTGTTAAAGCTGCCGCGTAACTCTTTCAAGTAGGCGTCAAACCCTTCCCCCTGGAATACTTTAGCTAAAAATCGACCACCGGGTGACAACGTTTCGCGAGCGAGTTCTAACGCTAGCTCCACCAAGTACATCGCCTGGGGTTGATCAATCGCCGCCATACCACTCATATTGGGGGCCATGTCCGACATCACAAGGTCTACACGGCGATTATCTAGACGTTTTAATATCGCCTCTAACACTGCCTCTTCCGTAAAATCCCCCTGGATAAAGTCCACACCGGCCAGCGCATCCATCTCTAGAATATCAGAGGCGATGACGACACCCTCAGGCCCTACCCGCTCAGCAGCAATCTGACTCCACCCGCCAGGCGCTGCCCCTAAGTCAATAACCGTCATACCGGGTCGCAGCAGTTTATCCTTTTCATCCAGCTCAATCAGCTTATAGCTGGCGCGGGAGCGATAGCCATCTTGCCAACTCTGCTTCACGTACTGGTCGTCAAAATGCTCCTTCTTCCAGTTATTGCTGGTTTTACTAACGGAATGTTTACGGCTTGGCGGCTTTTGCTGCATGTGGGAATCTAACACTGGAATAAGAGATGGGCGCATTCACGCGATCGCTTTCACTCGGTGACGTTTCACCGTAAGATGGAGCGTTAAGCGCTAACCGGGATACCGCAAGATACCATGAGCTTGTCACAGGCACAAAAGAAAGCATTTCGTAGCATTGGCCACCATCTTAACCCAGTGGTCACCGTTTCTGAGAACGGCGTCTCCGAAAATTTGCTCGCAGAACTTAACCGCGCACTCACTGATCACGAACTGATCAAAGTGAAACTCGCCATTCCTGAGCGTGATGATCGGGCTGCCATGATAGCCGAACTGATCGCCAACAGCCGTGCAGATCTTGTGCAAACCATTGGCAAAATGGCGCTGCTCTACCGTAGGAACCCGCAGGTGAATCCAAAGCTTTCTAATGTTACCCGCTTTGAGAACCACCACGGTCGGCACTAACCGTTAGATTGTACTCGTTCTAAAACGAATGCTGCTGCACTAAAACACCCCTTCAACCGACCTAACCGAGGTCAATTGAAGGGGCGTTTTTTCATCAAACGTATTCGACGCTACCTATTTCGTACTCGACATCGCCGCCGGGGGTTTTCACCACCACAACATCCCCCTCTTCCTTGCCGATTAAAGCACGGGCGATGGGAGAAGTGACCGAAATACGGCCAGACTTAATATCCGCTTCATCTTCGCCGACGATACGATAAGTGACTTCCGCATCGGTATCCAGATTCATTAGCGACACGGTAACACCAAAAATCACTTTGCCGGTTTTCGGCAGTTTTGTGACATCAATTACCTGGCAGACGGAGAGCTTGCTTTCGATCTCCTGAATACGCCCTTCGATAAACCCCTGCTGCTCACGAGCGGCGTGATACTCGGCGTTCTCTTTCAGATCACCGTGTTCACGCGCTTCAGCGATGGCCGCGATCACCTGCGGACGCGCTTCGCTTTTAAGGTGGTCGAGCTCTTCACGAAGGCTTCTTTCTCCCGCCACTGTCATCGGGACCTTGTTCATTGACTTGCTCCTGCATGCAGATCCTGAAGGCGTCGCACCGTAATCTCACTACCGTACTCAAGCGCCATGCAAACAGCATTAGCACCCGCCAAGGTGGTCGCATAGGGCACCTTGCGCGAGAGAGCAGTACGGCGAATGACCGAAGAGTCGTTAATAGCCTGACGACCTTCAGTAGTGTTCACAATGTAGGCGATTTCGTCGTTCTTAAGCAGATCGACGATATGGGGACGGCCTTCGTAAACTTTATTGACGTGTTCCACGACAAGCCCGGCAGCTTCCAAAGCAGCCGCTGTTCCCCGTGTTGCACATAGCGTAAAGCCTAATGCTAACAGAGAACGGCCCACTTCGATAATCCCCGCCTTGTCTGGTTCACGAACGGAAAGGAACGCTTTACGCTCGCCGGTCAGCGCGGGTATCGCTTCGCCCGCCCCCAGCTGCGCCTTGAAGAAGGCCTCTGCAAAGGTATCGCCAGAGCCCATCACTTCACCGGTGGACTTCATTTCCGGCGACAAAATCGGGTCGACACCCGGGAATTTATTGAACGGGAAAACCGCCTCTTTAACACTATAGAAGTGCGGCACGATTTCCTTCTCAAAGCCCTGCTCAGCCAGGGTTTTACCGGCCATGCAGCGCGCTGCGATCTGCGCAAGCGACGTACCGATGCACTTGGACACAAAGGGCACGGTACGCGAAGCACGGGGGTTCACCTCGATCACGTAGATCTCGCCATCCTGCCAGGCCAGCTGCACGTTCATTAAGCCTTTAACGCCCAGCTCAACCGCCATCTGCTTCACCTGATGGCGCATCTCGTCCTGCACATCGGCAGGCAGCGAGTAAGGCGGCAACGCACAGGCGGAGTCACCGGAGTGAACGCCCGCTTGCTCGACGTGCTGCATGATGCCGCCAATCACCACCTGCTGACCGTCCGACACGGCATCGATATCGATCTCGATTGCGGCACTCAGGAAGTGATCCAGCAGCACCGGCGAGTCGTTGGAGACCTTCACCGCGTGGGTCATGTAGTTTTCAAGCTCGGAGGCGTCGTAGACGATCTCCATGGCCCGGCCACCCAGCACATAGCTTGGGCGCACTACCAGCGGGTAGCCAATCGCCGCCGCTTTATCGAAGGCTTCGGCAAAGCTACGCGCCGTGGCATTGGGCGGCTGTTTCAGGCCCAGCTTGTCGATCATCACCTGGAAGCGTTCGCGGTCTTCTGCGCGGTCGATGGCGTCCGGCGTGGTGCCAATAATCGGCACACCGGCAGCCTCCAGCTCACGGGCCAGTTTCAGCGGCGTCTGGCCGCCGAACTGAACGATCACGCCCACCGGCTTCTCTTTGTCGGCAATTTCCAGCACGTCTTCCAGCGTCACCGGCTCAAAGTAGAGGCGATCAGAGGTGTCGTAATCGGTCGAAACGGTTTCCGGGTTGCAGTTGACCATGATGGTTTCATAACCGTCGTCGCGCATGGCGAAGGCGGCGTGAACGCAGCAGTAGTCAAACTCGATACCCTGGCCGATCCGGTTCGGACCACCGCCCAGCACCATAATTTTCTGACGATCAGACACATCCGCCTCGCACTCCTCTTCATAGGTGGAGTACATATAGGCGGTATCAGAAGCGAACTCGGCAGCACAGGTATCTACACGCTTATAAACCGGGCGAATGCCTGCTGCATGGCGGGTTTGGCGGAACTCTTTTTCGCTGACGCTGAGCAGCTTGGCCAGGCGCGCATCACCAAAGCCTTTGCGTTTGAGCTGATAGATCTCACGGGCAGAAAAGTCGGTCAGTGAGCGTTTAGCGACAGCGTTTTCAGTCAGCACTAGATCTTCAAGCTGGACTAGGAACCAAGGGTCAATATTGGTCAGCGCAAACACCTCATCAACGCTCATACCTGAGCGCATGGCATCCGCGATATAAAAAATACGCTCGGCGCCCGCAGCCTGGAGCTCGCCCTGGATAATCGCCATGTTGTCCGGCGTGAAATCGGTAATGATCGGATCAAGACCATCGTTACCGGTTTCCAGGCCGCGCAGGGCTTTCTGCAGCGACTCCTGGAAGGTGCGGCCAATCGCCATCACCTCGCCCACCGACTTCATCTGGGTGGTCAGGCGGTCGTTGGCCTGGGGAAATTTCTCGAAGGTGAAGCGTGGAATCTTGGTAACCACGTAATCGATAGACGGCTCAAACGATGCCGGTGTACGCCCGCCGGTAATATCGTTTTGCAATTCATCCAGGGTATAGCCAATCGCCAATTTCGCGGCGATTTTAGCAATCGGAAAACCGGTCGCTTTAGAGGCCAGCGCCGAGGAGCGCGACACCCGTGGGTTCATTTCGATAACCACTAAACGGCCGGTCTTGGGGTCCATACCGAATTGGACGTTAGAGCCACCGGTTTCCACACCAATCTCGCGCAGGACCGCGAGGCTGGCATCTCGCATGATCTGATACTCTTTATCCGTCAGCGTTTGCGCCGGGGCCACGGTGATGGAGTCACCGGTGTGTACGCCCATGGGGTCGAAGTTCTCAATCGCGCAGACGATGATGCAGTTGTCGTTTTTATCACGCACCACTTCCATCTCATACTCTTTCCAACCCAGCAGCGACTCATCAATCAGCAGCTCGTGGTTGTTGGAGAGTTCAAAACCGCGCGTACAGATCTCTTCGAACTCTTCCTTGTTATACGCCACACCGCCGCCGGAGCCGCCCATGGTGTAGGAAGGACGAATAATCGTTGGGAAACCCAGCTCTGCCTGAATCTCCCACGCCTCATCCATGCTGTGGGCGACTTTCGCTTTCGGGCACTCCAAGCCAATGCGCTTCATGGCCTGATCGAACAGATCGCGGTCTTCGGCCATATTGATCGCATCGGCGTTGGCACCGATCATCTCCACGCCGAACTTCTCCAGCACGCCATGCTTTTCAAGCTCGAGGGCGCAGTTCAGCGCCGTCTGGCCACCCATGGTGGGCAGAATCGCATCGGGACGCTCGGCCTCGATGATTTTCTCGACCGTCTGCCAGGTAATCGGCTCGATGTAAGTGGCATCGGCCATGGCCGGGTCGGTCATGATGGTGGCGGGGTTGGAGTTAACCAAAATAACCCGGTAACCCTCCTCGCGCAGCGCTTTACACGCCTGGGCGCCAGAGTAGTCGAATTCGCAGGCCTGGCCGATCACAATTGGGCCAGCGCCAATGATCAAGATAGTGTTGATGTCGGTACGCTTAGGCATAACGGTTCCCGCAAAAAATGGTGACGATGAGCGACAAAAGACGACGATACGGTGATGCGAGGCGCGCGTTAACGGCGTGCCTGCATCATAGCCACGAAGCGATCAAACAGCGGCGCCATATCGCGCGGGCCGGGACTCGCCTCCGGGTGGCCTTGAAAGCTGAACGCCGGTCGGTCGGTAAGCTCGATTCCCTGCAAGGTGCCATCGAACAGCGAACGATGCGTGGCGCGTACATTGGCAGGCAGGGTCGCTTCATCCGCCGCAAAGCCGTGGTTCTGGCTGGTAATCATCACTGTGCCGGTATCCAAATCCTGCACTGGGTGATTGGCACCGTGGTGGCCGAGGCTCATTTTGACGGTTTTCGCCCCAGCCGCGAGCGCTAGCAACTGGTGACCCAGGCAGATGCCAAATACCGGGATATCCGTTACCAGCACATGCTGAATCGCTTTAATAGCGTAGTCACAGGGCTCTGGGTCACCGGGGCCGTTAGCCAGAAAAACGCCATCAGGCTTCATCGCCAGCACGTCAGCGGCGGGGGTTTGCGCAGGCACCACCGTGAGACGGCAGCCGCGAGCGGCCAGCATGCGCAGGATGTTGAATTTCACGCCGTAGTCGTACGCCACCACGTGATAGGGGCGCTCGCTTTTGGAAGCATCAGCGTAGCCTTCCCCCAGCGTCCACTCGCCTTCCGTCCATTCGTAAGCCTCTTTGCAGGAGACTTCTTTAGCCAAATCCATGCCCTTCAGCCCTGGAAACGCCTTGGCGGCTTCCAGCGCCCGCGCCACTGCACCTTCGCCCTCGGCATCCTCACCGGCCAAAATCGCCCCGTTCTGGGCGCCTTTATCACGCAAAATGCGCGTCAGGCGGCGAGTGTCAATATCGGCAATGCCCAGCACGTTCTGGCTCTTCAGGTAGTCCGACAGCGACTGCTCTGAGCGGAAGCTGCTGGCCATTAGCGGCAGATCACGAATCACCAAACCCGCTACAGCAATAGAAGCAGACTCAACATCTTCAGTGTTAATGCCGGTATTACCGATATGGGGATAGGTGAGCGTTACAATCTGGCGGGCATAGGAAAGGTCAGTGAGGATTTCTTGATAGCCGGTCATGGCCGTATTGAACACCACCTCACCGCTGGTTACTCCATCCGCGCCAATGGCGATACCGTGGAACACACTACCATCTTCCAGGGCCAATATTGCGGGTTTGCTCAATGCGGGGTTATTCAAAACAAGATCCTCCCATGCTGGTGGGAGCCTGTAGGGCGCAGGCTCAGCAATTTCTTCATTAATCCACGACGCTCGCGATCAAAGTCATTCAATATCAAAACAAGGGCCGTAAAAAAGCGGGACGAAGCCGATAAAAAGAATCGGTTTCATCCCGCTTGTTGTTCGATGCCTTTCAGAGTCGCTTAACTGATAACGTTACATCAGCAAACTCGCGGCAGGCTTTGGGCTGGCCAACGCAACAAGCGCGCCGTCTAAGGTCTGTAAGTCAGAGCTTCTAAGCCACCCGGCCAAAATTTTTGAAATGTTACAGGAATTCCTGGCCTAAAACTACCCCTGAGTGACAGGGCAGTTCTAGCATTAGTCATTCCTTAATCCAAACCCAACACAGCCTGCATATCGTAACGGCCGACCTCTTTGCCGGCGACCCAGCGCGCTGCGCGAACGGCGCCTTTGGCAAAGGTCATCCGGCTGGAGGCTTTATGGGTGATTTCGATGCGCTCGCCTTCGGTGGCAAACATCACCGTGTGCTCGCCCACGATATCGCCTGCACGCACGGTGGCAAAGCCAATCTCTTTATCCGTGCGTGGGCCGCACTGACCAACTCGCTCGAACACGCCGTGCTCTTTCAGGGTGCGCCCCAAGCTGTCGGCGATGACTTCGCCCATTTTGATTGCGGTACCGGAAGGCGCATCGACCTTATGGCGATGGTGAGACTCGATTATTTCAATATCGTAGCCTTCATCGCCGAGCGCTTTGGCAGCCGTTTCGAGCAGCTTCAGCGTTAGATTAACGCCGACGCTCATATTAGGGGCAAACACCATAGCGACCTTATCGCGATAGCTGTCGAGTTGGGCCAGCTCATCATTGCTCATGCCAGTCGTACCAATCACGATACGTTTGCCGTGCTCTGCGCAAAACGCCAGATTACCCAGCGTGACCTGAGGAGCCGTAAAGTCGATCAGCACATCAAAGTCATCGACAATCGACGCGAGTGAATCGACCGCAACAACGCCGCGCTTCCCGACACCCGCCAACTCGCCAATGTCAGCGCCCGCTAAGGAGCTGCCTGGCTCCACAATTCCACCAGCCAGCGTCGCCTCAGCATCTTGCTCTACAGCATTTACCAACGTCCGGCCCATGCGGCCAGCCACGCCTACAATGGCAATTCGGGTCATGCGAACTCCTGCGCTCTGCGTTCCGGTAGATAAAAAATGTCGCAATTATAGCAGACGCACCAGCGCATTAGACGCTCTCCTTTGCTGCCATGAAGGTTCAGCTTAGTTCTCCCAAACAATCGCCAGCTCTTCATCCCCTGCCATACGAATTAAGTGACGCTCGACCACGCCTTCAAGCTCATCCAAATGCTCCTCCTCAAGCGTTTCAATGGCGACCACCAATTTATCGGGCTCAGCGAGCATTAAGCAGGTGCCCGTGGCAAACGAGATTTTACCTTGCTGATCGCTTTGCTCCACCTCCAGCTTGTGCGCCCAATGTTTACAAAGACGGTTGATCAAGCGTTCAGCAGAAGGCGTAGCAATTTCAGCGCGGGAAAGCGGCATAGCAGTGACTCCAAGAAGTTATCTACCTCTTAGCCTAGAGCGAAGCGACCAGCGCTGCCAAGTAATGAATGATACCCCGCTGGAACAGCACGTTTTCACGTAGTAATAAAACTTCATTTATGGGCTCCTTTCCCACACCACAGTGGCCTTGCTTGCTTTACCCAACTCGAAGCACCAGGCGCAAATTAACGCCGAAGCAGCCATTTAAGCCGCCGTCCTTCCATCGCTGCTAGCGCCACCCCGCTTAACATCAGCGGTAGCGCTAGCAGGAAGCCGCTGGAGACCGGTATGCCAAACAACACCCAGTCGGCGAGCATAGGCCACACCAGAGCAATATATTCAAAAGGCGCCAACCGCGACGCCTCGGCGTAGCGCAGCGCTAATGTCATCGCGATGTGGGCGGCACCGCCAAACAGGCCCGAGAGCACCAACAGGGCAAACTCCGCCTGTGTGAGCGCGGCCCAGCCCAGCGGGAGCGTGGCAAGCCCAGCCAGCGCTGCCACCACAATAAAGTAGAAGGCGATGGAGGCAGCACTCTCGGTGCGCGAAATACGCCTCACGGTCAGTAGCGCCCCCGCGGTTAACAGCGCACCCAGCGCCCCTAACGCGTACCCGGTTATTTGCCCATTGCTGGAACTGGCATTGAGCCCAGGCAAGATCAGCACTGCCACTCCAGCAATCGCCAATATTATGCCGCCAGCGCGGTAGAGCGAGAAACGCTCCCCCAACAGCAATATGCCACCTATCGCCATAAATACCGGTGTTAGCTGGGCTAATAGTGTCGCCTCAGCAACGGGTAGCAGCGCCACCGCCGCAAAGGAGGCAAACATCGCCGCCGTCCCCATCCCCGAGCGCAACGCATGCCCCAAGGGGCGCCGCGTAGCCAACCCCTGGGGAAACTCCCGCCGCAGCAACAGAAAAATCACGATAGGCAGCAGCGCAAACAATGAGCGAAAAAATACCGACTGCCCCACCGGCACTGCGTCGCTCACGGCTTTAATGCACACCAGCATGCCAGTGAACAGAGCGCCTGAGAGCACCCGGAGCAAGATGCCCTTTGTGGGCCTTTCCTGAAGGTTATCCATTGCGCGCAGCACCCCCTAAACAGCAAAAACCCCCGGCGAACCGGGGGTTTTTGAACCAAACAACTAACTGCTAACCATTATCTCAGACTTACGGCTTCATATCTTCAAAGAAGCTTTTCACGCTGTCGAAGAAGCCGGTTTTCTTCGGTGAGTGGCTGTGGCTGTTGCTGCCGTCGAAGCTCTCTTGCAGCTGGCGCAGTAAGTCGCGCTGCTCGTCGTTAAGCTTGACGGGGGTTTCCACCACTACCTTGCATAGCAAGTCGCCGGGCATGCCACCGCGCACTGGCTTCACGCCTTTACCACGCAGGCGGAACAGCTTGCCGGTTTGCGTTTCCGGCGGAATCTTCAGCTTCACGCGGCCATCGAGCGTCGGCACTTCAAGCTCGCCACCTAGCGCTGCGTCGACGAAGTTGATCGGCACGTCACACTGCAGGTGTTTACCGTCACGCTGGAAGATATGGTGCGGCTTGATGGCTACCTGGACGTACAAATCCCCAGGTGGGCCACCGTTCACACCGCTTTCGCCTTCGCCGTTCAAGCGAATACGGTCGCCGGTATCCACGCCGGGCGGAATCTTAACGGACAGCGTGCGTGTCTCACGTACACGGCCTTCGCCGTTACACTTATGGCACGGCACTTTGATGTGCTGACCAGAACCATGACAGGTGGGGCACGTTTGTTGCACGGCGAAGAAGCCCTGCTGCATACGCACTTGACCGTGACCGTGGCAGGTCGGGCAGGTCTCTTTAGAGGAACCCGGCTCCGCACCACCGCCATCGCAACGGTCACACTCGATATGTCGCGGTACGCGGATATCGACTGTGGTGCCTGAAACGGCGTTCTCTAGATCCAGCTCTAGGTTATAGCGCAGGTCGGAACCGCGTGCCGGGGCATTGGGCCCACGACGGCGGCCACCGCCTCCGCCAAAAATATCGCCAAACACATCGCCGAAAATGTCGCTGAAATCACCAGCGCCAGCACCGCCGAAACCACCGCCGCCGCCTTGGCCATCAACGCCCGCATGGCCGAACTGGTCATAGGCTGCGCGTTTTTCGCCGTCGCTAAGCACTTCATACGCTTCGGACACTTCGCGGAATTTTTCCGCGGAGGTGGTATCGTCCGGGTTTCGATCAGGGTGGAATTTTTGCGCCAGACGGCGATAGGCCTTCTTGATCTCTTTCTGATCGGCCCCTTTTTCGACACCCAGGACTTCGTAATAATCGCGTTTGGACATAGGCCCTACGCCTCCTGGTTAGCTACGCACTCAACTGCACATTTAGCCATGTATTCAACTGTATATTTAACTACGTGATACTTAACTACGTGCGTCTTGGCCGCGGAAACAGCAACGCGGGAGTAAGCTCCCGCGTCACCGCTTTCCTTGGCAGAAAGAGGTTGTTACTGCTTTTTCTGATCGTCGTTGACTTCTTCGTACTCAGCATCAACCACGTCTTCGTCCGGCTTGGTGCCCGCGTTCTCGGCACCTTCACCGCCCTCTTGCTGCGCCGCTTCGGCCTGCTCAGCGTACATCTTCTGGGCTAGCTGGCCAGAGGCTTCGGTCAATGCATCCAGCTTCTTCTGAATGTTATCGACGTCGTCACCTTTAACTGCTTCTTCCAGCTCGCTGATGGCCGTCTCAATCGCCTGCTTCTCGTCGTCAGTGGCTTTGTCACCAGCCTCTTCCACCGTTTTGCGCGTGGCGTGAATCATGCCGTCAGCTTGGTTACGCAGCTGCACCAGCTCTTCGAACTTCTTATCTTCTTCGGCGTGAGCTTCGGCATCGCGCACCATCTGCTCGACTTCTTCCTCGGACAGGCCGCTAGACGCCTTGATGACAATCGACTGCTCTTTACCAGTGGCCTTGTCTTTCGCCGATACGTTCAGAATGCCGTTGGCATCCAAGTCGAAGGCGACTTCGATCTGCGGTACGCCGCGCGGTGCAGGCGGAATGTCAGCAAGATCAAAACGACCCAGCGACTTATTCTGCGACACTTGTTTACGCTCACCCTGTACGGCGTGAATGGTCACCGCCGTCTGGTTGTCATCCGCCGTTGAGAAGGTTTGTGTCTTCTTGGTCGGGATGGTGGTGTTCTTTTCGATCAGCGGCGTCATCACGCCACCCAGGGTTTCGATACCCAGAGTTAGCGGAGTAACGTCGAGCAGCAGCACGTCTTTAACGTCGCCACCCAGTACGCCGCCCTGAATCGCGGCACCAACGGCAACCGCTTCGTCCGGGTTAACGTCTTTGCGTGCTTCTTTACCGAAGAAGTCAGCGGCTTTCTTCTGCACCATCGGCATACGTGTCTGGCCACCGACCAGGATCACTTCGTCGATTTCAGACGCGGACAAGCCAGCATCTTTAAGTGCCATTTTGCACGGTTCGAGTGAACGCTGAACCAGATCTTCTACCAGCGACTCCAGCTTGGCGCGCGTCACCTTAACGTTAAGGTGTTTCGGGCCAGTGTTGTCGGCGGTGATGTAAGGCAGGTTCACGTCGGTCTGCTGAGCGCTGGAAAGCTCAATTTTGGCTTTCTCAGCGGCTTCTTTCAGACGCTGCATAGCGAGGTTGTCGCCAGACAGATCAATACCACTGTCAGCCTTAAACTGGTCAACCAGGTAGTTGATCAGCGCCAAATCAAAATCTTCGCCGCCCAGGAAGGTGTCGCCGTTAGTGGCCAACACTTCAAACTGGGTTTCGCCGTCAACATCGGCAATTTCGATGATTGAGATATCGAAAGTACCGCCACCCAGGTCATAGACCGCGATGGTTTTGTCGCCGCGCGATTTATCCATACCGTAGGCCAGTGCGGCAGCGGTTGGCTCGTTGATAATGCGCTTGACGTCTAGACCCGCGATGCGGCCGGCGTCTTTGGTCGCCTGACGCTGGCTGTCGTTGAAATAGGCCGGTACGGTAATCACCGCTTCAGTGACCGTTTCGCCCAAGTAGTCTTCGGCGGTCTTCTTCATTTTCTTCAACACTTCCGCGCTGACCTGCGGCGGTGCCATTTTTTTGCCTTTTACTTCAACCCAGGCATCACCGTTGTCGGCTTCGGTGATTTTGTACGGCACCATCTTGATGTCTTTCTGGACGACGTCGTCTTTAAAGCGACGGCCAATTAGACGCTTGATGGCGTACAGGGTGTTTTCTGGGTTAGTCACCGCTTGGCGTTTTGCCGCCTGGCCGACTAGCGTTTCACCATCATCGGTATAAGCGATGATTGAAGGGGTCGTACGACCACCCTCGGCATTTTCAATGACTTTAGCGCTGTCACCATCAAGCACGGCCACACAAGAGTTAGTGGTGCCCAGGTCGATACCAATTATACGTCCCATAGCAATACCTCGAATTCGGTTGTTACAAAACTGAAAATTTAGCTTTTAAAGCTTGTCTGCGGGTTTCCCCGCGGGGTTGCCCTTTATTTGGGGGCCGCCGCTGACATTTCAAGGGCTTTTTTTCACACACTTTTTTCACTTCTGTGCCGCCAGTGGCTTAATCGGCTTTTTTACTCACTACGACCATGGCCGGGCGCACTAAGCGTCCATTGAGCAAATAGCCTTTCTGCATAACGTCCATCACGGTGTTCGGATCAAGATCCGGGTTAGGCACCATGGTCATGGCTTCGTGTACCTGCGGGTCGAAGGGCTCACCATGGGGCTCAATGCTTTCTACGCCGAATTTGTTAAGCACATCCAACTGCATCTTCAAGGTCATGGAAACGCCTTCACGGTGTACTTCTGAAGCACCCTCTTCCATGGTCTCAAGCGCTTTTTCCAAGCTATCCACCACTGGCAGCAGCTCTTT
Organism: Vreelandella glaciei; assembly: GCF_013415125.1. GTDB lineage: Bacteria > Pseudomonadota > Gammaproteobacteria > Pseudomonadales > Halomonadaceae > Vreelandella > Vreelandella glaciei. The sequence goes on from NZ_JACCDE010000028.1 coordinate 59,189, forward strand.
AACGAACTTCTCCAGGGCAAACTTGCGCGCTTTCTCGGCTTCCTGCTCCGCGCGACGGCGCACGTTTTGCGCTTCAGCAGCGGCACGCAGGGCTTGATCCTTAGCCTCGGCCAAACTCTGCTCTAGCTCATCCACTTGGGCTGCCAGCATTTCCGCTTCAGGGTTATCGACGCTACCATCTAACGGCTCTTCGTCATTGATCAATCCTTCCAGCTCGCCTTCCATCAAGCGCTCTTCTGCGGCTTGTTCCGCCGCCTGTTCGGCACCATCGGCGTCTTGCTCGTGGCGGGCCAGTTCGTCATCCAACGGAGTTTGCGGTTCTTTCGCCATGTTGTGCTCCTAAAAAGTAGAGCGCTGCCACCTGGGGCGACGCGCAAAGAAGTAAGGCTTTAAGTCACTAGCTTTAACTGATCATGCACGCTATATGGGGGCCATAAATTCCATCTCAAGAGGTGCATTGAAGTGAGTTATTAACTACTGTATAAATCAACAACTATTGGATAAGTATCCAGCTCCTGTGCTGTTCCGCCTTGGGAGGCGTCATGCTTACTCAGCTCGCTATTCAAGATTTCGCTATTGTTGATCATTTAGAACTCGACCTAACCGGCGGCATGACCGCGATTACCGGGGAGACCGGCGCGGGGAAATCGATTCTGTTGGGTGCCCTTGGGCTCTGCCTGGGCGAACGTGCCGACGCCGGCAGCGTGCGTCACGGCCGCGAGCGCACGGATCTTTCTGCACGTTTCGACATTCAGCACCTGCCTGCCGCCGTCGAGTGGCTAACGGCGCGGGAGCTTCCCGCTGAAGAGTGCTTGCTGCGCCGCGTGGTCACCGCCAACGGCCGCTCCAAAGCGTGGATTAATGGCCACCCCGCGACTATCTCGGATCTAAAATCCCTCGGCGAGCAGCTGATTCAGATTCATGGACAGCATGCCCACCATGCGCTGATGCGCGAAGAGACCCACCTTGCCCTGCTGGACGATTACGCAGGCCTAAACGATGCCACCGCTCAATTGGCCGAAACGTTTCGCGAGTGGCGCAACGCGCGTCGCCAGCTGAAGAAGCTCAGCGAAGAAGGCAGTGAGGTAGAGGCCAAACGGCAGTTGCTGCGTTACCAGGTGGAAGAGCTGGATCAGCTCGGCCTGGCGGAGGGCGAGCTGGCGACGCTGGAGGAGGAGCAACATACGCTCGCCCACGCAGAAGAAACCCTGCGCGAGACCCAGTTTGCCGCCGACTGCTGTGCCAGCGATGAAGGTGGTGCACTCTCGCTGCTCAACCAAGCTTTCGCCCACTTGTGTGCCCTGCCGGGCAGCGACAAAGGCACGCTGGCCAATACGCTGGCCATGCTGAGCGATGCGCGCATTCAAGTGGAGGAGGCCTCCAGCGAACTCAATCGCCTCGCTAGCACCACTGAATTAGACCCCGAGCGGCTCGCCTGGGTGGAAGAGCGCATGACCGACGTGCATCGGATCGCCCGTAAGCATCACGTTGCCCCTGAAGAACTATGCGCCCTGCATGCCGATCTACAGCGAGAAGTCGCGCAGTTAGAAGAGGGTGGCAATGACCTGGAGGCACTCAGTGCACGGGTAGTCGAGCTACGCGAGAGCTACCGCCAAGAGGCGAAAAAACTCAGCGAGAGCCGTCAAAAAGCCGCGCTTCGCTTGGGCAAAGAGGTGCAGCAGCAGTTAGGATTTTTGGCCATGGGCAAAGCGCGCTTTGAAGTGGAGGTCACCGCGAAAGACGCACCCTCCCCTGACGGCCTTGATCGTGTGCAATTTTTGATCAGCGCCAACCCCGGCCAGCCCGCGAGGCCATTAACCAAAGTGGCTTCCGGCGGCGAATTGTCGCGGATAAGTCTCGCCATTCAAGTCGTCGCAGCGACGCACTCAACGGTGCCCAGCCTGGTATTTGACGAAGTGGATGTGGGTATTTCAGGCGCGACTGCGGAGATTGTAGGTCAATTACTGCGCAAGTTAGGCGAGAACGGTCAGGTAATGACCGTGACGCATCTACCGCAAGTGGCGGCCCAAGCACACCAGCACTTGCATATCGAGAAGCAGGCGAAACGCGACACCACGCTAACTCAAATGGCGCTGCTCGATGAGCAAGGGCGCATCAGCGAACTGGCGCGAATGCTGGGCGGTGTGACGCTTTCTGACCAAACCCTCGCCCATGCCCAAGAAATGCTACATGCAAGCCAGCGCCCGCCGCACTGATTGAACGGGCGACTTACGCCATTTTGCTACATCGCTATTCAGCACATCTGTACCGAGCAAAAAAAACGCCCCTGGTCCACTTGGTGAATTCAATAAAATTCGAATTCGATCCAGTAGATCAGGGGCGCTCACATTATGACCGCGACCCACGAACGCTATTTCTTGTTCGTCGGCCCGCTGTCTTGGCGCGTCACGTCTGAACCGCGCGGACGCACATATAGCACCAGGGCATGGTCTACGAGTTCGTAGCCGTGCTCCTCAGCGATTTCTTGCTGACGGCGCTCAATGATTTCATCAACGAACTCAATGATTTCGCCGCTTTCAAGGCACACCATGTGGTCATGGTGATCCTCTTGGGTCATCTCGAATACCGCATGGCCTCCGTCGAAATTATGACGAATTACCAAGCCCGCTGACTCAAACTGAGTCAATACGCGGTATACGGTTGCCAAGCCAACATCTTCGCCCGCATCAATCAGTGTTTTGTACACTTCTTCCGCGCTAAGGTGGTGCTGACCCGAAACATTTTCGAGAATTTGAAGTATCTTGACGCGCGGCAGGGTCACTTTTAGACCGGCTTTGCGCAATTCATGGTTCTGATCGGCCATGGTCGCTCTTCGCAGTAACTGGTTAGGTCGGGTATGATCAACCGAAACCACGATAGTGAAGAATAGGCCCAAATGCAAAAATTGACTCGAATCATCACACTCTCCGTCGCCCTGACCGTTGTTAGCGGCTGTAGTTACGTCGGCGTTTATAAGCGCGATATTCCCCAAGGCAACCTGGTCACTCAGGAGATGGTCAGCCAGCTTCAACCAGGAATGACCCAAGAGCAGGTTACTTATGTGATGGGTAGGCCGTTGCTGGAAGCGCCCTTTGACGCCAGCCAATGGGACTATGTGTTTCGTTTAGATAAGGCGTATGGCGACGTAGAACAGCGCCGCGTAACGCTCACCTTCGATCCTCAAGGACGCTTAGCGAACATTGAGCAAGAGGGCGATTTATCCAAGGCGCTGCCGTTCGAAGCCGAAAGCAGCATGGGCCCCGCAACGGAAGGCGTTGACCCCATGGATGCGCTACCTGAAGAGAGTACCCAGACGCGGCCGACATCGAACGTACAGCCCGCTCAACAGCTTTAACGCGTTTATCGCTCCTGGTCGCTCGCTTGGCGCTTAGCGCGCTCCAGGCGAGCGGCCTTGGGGTCGATTGCCAGTGGCCGGTAGACTTCTACCCGATCCCCATCGCGCAATAACTGGGTGTCGGGGTTGCGTATCGCTTTACCGAAGATACCCAGCGGTGCGTGAGCAAACGTATCGCTGGGTACATCAGGAAACAGCGTGGGCAAATCTGCCAAGGCAACGGCCTGACGCGCAGTGGTGCCCTCAGGCACGCGTAGAGCCACTATGCGCTGTTTAGATGGAAGCGCATAGGCGACCTCAACGGCCAGCGTCTCAGCGCCCATACAGCTCGTTAGCACGCTTTGTGAAGGCATCGACTAACTGGCCGGCGATTTGCTGAAAGATTTTCCCGAACGCCATACCAAGCAGGCGATTGGCGAACTCAAATTCCATTTCAAGGCTCACTTTGCAGGCACCCTCTCCCATGGGGATAAATAGCCAGCGACCTTTAAGCCGCTTGAATGGCCCTTTTACCAACGAAAGCTCAATACGCTCAGGCGCAAAAAGTTCGTTACGCGTAGTGATCGTTTGCTCGACACCGGCGCGACCCAGGGTCATTTCGCCGATCAGATGCACGTCATCGTGTTCAAGCAAACGCGCCTGACGACAACCGGGCAAAAACTCCGGGTAACGTTCGAAGTCGTTAACCAGATCGAACATTTTCTGGGGGGTGTGCCGCACCAAGGCGGAACGATTGACGGTTGGCATTGACCTCTCCGCTGACTTCACAGTGCCCAAAGCGTATCATGGGGAATATTTTTCATACTCTAAATGGTATCACGCCTCCCCAAATAACGAAGGGGATGCCACTGACAGATTAATTATGAGGTTCCATGGCCACTAAGAAAGGTAAAAGTAAGGGTCCCGGTAGCAGCGTTATTGCCCAAAATAAGAAGGCACGGTTTGAGTACCATATCGATGAAACCTTCGAAGCAGGGCTATCGCTCGCTGGCTGGGAAGTGAAAAGCATGCGCGCCGGCAAAGCTCAGCTCACCGATACCTACATTTTGGTACGCAACGGCGAGGCGTTTCTGCTGGGTAGTCATGTTATGCCGCTTAACACGGCAAGCACCCATGAGATCGCCGACCCTACGCGCACCCGTAAACTGCTGCTGCATCGCAAAGAAATCGCCAAAATCTTTTCGATCACCCAGGACAAGGGTCACACCTGTGTGCCTCTCAAACTTTATTGGAAGCGCAATAAAGTGAAGTGCGAGCTGGCGCTGGTAACCGGCAAACAGCTGCATGACAAACGCGCGACAGAAAAAGATCGCGACTGGAACCGTCAAAAAGGTCGAATTATGCGGGAACATACCAAGGCATAACTGGTCAATCAGGTGTGAGCACGTTAGAATGCTTACTTGTAATAAGGGGGCGACATGGTTTCGACGCCGGTGACAACCCTTGCGGTGCATGCCGAGAGCGTGATGTATCTCGTAAATCCCACATCACGAAAAAATAGTCGCAAATGACGAAAACTACGCTCAAGGCGCGCTAGCAGCTTAAACTGTTAGCTTCTTGTCTGGCCCCAAGGTGATGTGCCTATTCATCACTGAGGGGATACGAGCTAAAGCTGATAGGATCGCGTTTGGTGGTGTCTTCTCGCCAAGCGCTAAACTTTAGAAGGCTCGCGTGGCTGAATCCTGACCGTCGGAGTCAGTCGCGCTAAACTAAATGACGGAATCTAAGCATGTAGAGCCAATAGGCGCGTGCTGGCGGACGCGGGTTCAATTCCCGCCGCCTCCACCACCTTACTATACAAATCAAGCACCTACGGGTGCTTTTTTTGTGCCTGTGGGCTGTAAAAGGGCCTGTTTAGGCATAGGGTGGTCAGCTTTTGAGTCAGCTTATTTCCATTTTCAGCCAAGCCGGACTAGCCAGCTCGGCGTCCTAGCCAAATCTGCCATCTTATCGGCCACTGTAATTACGGTTCATATCGTTTTCGCCACCACAATAAGTGATCCTCAATAGGTGTTTGCTGTAAACCGCTTACAGCAAACGGTGACAGAGAGAAGGCTCATAGGTTTTAGAGCGGGTCATAAGCTCGATTCCATAAGACCGCAATTTAGACACCTCATACCGCCATAGTTTTCGTTGTAATCCATTCCTCCACCCCAACCGCATGAAGGACAAAACTCATCTATTTCTGCATCGCCCCATTGCCAAGAACCGAGATATTCTGGAACACCGTCTTGATCATGTGAAACAATTTCAAACGCGTTTTCGTTTGTGGCAATGAAACTGCTTGTTGAATGCCGTTTTAGCTCCTCAAATACATTACTAGCATCCAATGCAAACCACTCTCCGTGAGCATTTACAGGAGCATATTTTTGATGTAACAGCTTTTCCAATGTTCTATCGTCATCAGGCTTTATCCATCCCATCAATTTCAGCTTGTAGGGACTTCCCGTTCGCAATTGTCCTATACGCCGCTCGACATTAGCACTTATCCCAATCTTCACTCTGAGATTGCCATAATTTCCATTTTCGTTCTCAGCTATGAAATAGACAGGCATGGTGCCAACTCCTTGGTAGCTCTAACGCCTAAGATAAGTGTCGTCCGAAGGAGCATACGAACAAGGCTAATGAAAATGGCTAAACCATGAGCCTTGTTGGCGTCCGCTCGACCGACCAGTTAGGCAACTAATCGATCATTTCCAGTTCGCCTTTGTTGTGCGTCATTTTAAGAATTTTCGTCATTGGGTATTTGTCTTTAGCAATTGCGCATATCGTTTCAATGAAGTCTTGCTTGGCTCTTGCTCCAAACACTATTGTCTTGAGTTCTTCTGGGTGAAATACATAATCGCCGTGCGATATACCGACCTCATTCGGTCGCCAAGTGATTAATCGCCACTCCTGCTCATAGGACCAAACCACCTTTTTCGTATAGCAGACTGCTTCCAACGTTTTTCGTCGTAGTTCTGGCGTGTCCCCATACAACAAGAAGTCTAGTCCTGATCCTACAATTGCCGGCTTGTTGGTATAGGTAACGGGTCTGGCTTCATGAAATGGACTATCCGTCAGTGCAGCCGAGAAACCTAAAGCGCAGCCATAATGATTTTCAGCATATGTACCCCACATCACTTCATTGTAAGGCGTTGCGGTAAGGCACAGGACTCGTGCACGCTGAACGTCGAGTGAATCGAAATGGTCTCGCAGCGCTTTATCAATCTTGTCGTCCGCCTGGGAATTTTTAAAATCGCCAAAAAGCTTCAGCAAACTTCCTACTGATAATCCATTCTGGCGCATCTTTTGGATGAGATAGAGATGCATGCGTGTGGTTGGTGCTAGGCACTCCAAATCCGCAGGTCTTTTGCCGCTCGCAATATCGATCAGTGCTTGCGGAAAGAGACGATGAGACTCACTGACCGACGGTTCGAAGCGAGGCATACGTTGGAATTCCGCCAGATCATTGAAGACGGATGGGCTTGACCACCGGAGACTGCCGCCATTGAGAATAATTTCGGCTGTGGAAGAGGACGTATACTTGTAGAAAACTTCTGGCTTCACGGATGCTTCACCTTTGTTGCCTAACGCCGCGCTTTGATTTGCATTGTTAGCTACTCTTACTGAAGACTGCCAATAAACCAGTGCAGGTGCCCACCAAGCCAGTTAAGGCAGGCACCCACACAATCCAGCGTGACTTCAACTCATGCCTTTCTTTTAACTCATTTCTTATTGCCAAACGCAGATCAGCATAACCTCTGACTGTTAGATACCAATTTCCGGTTTGATGACCTTGCGTCCAAAATTCATCACCATCCGGATCGGATGTTGTTCTGTGCGGAACGGGAACTCTTAGTTTCCTGGCTCTTTTCAGCATCTGTTTCGATAGATGATGATCTATTTCTTCTTCAATAAGGGTCACTTCCCAGCGTTGAGATTCCTTTAAATCGCGGACTTTTTCTCGATCATTTATTTATGCGCAGCCTGAATATCTTTCTGATAGACGAACTCTACGGCAGCCAAATTCCAATTAAGCTCAACTATTCTGGGAAGCGGAATTATTCTTCTCAAGTAAATGCGTAATTTCATTGATCCACCAATTGGCTAACAGGTATTAGACTTCCCATCCTATAAGTGAATGAATGCGCTGCCGATGCTTGTCGGAAAATTACAGTCTACCAAACCCTTCCAAAAGCATGATTTTTATATTAATTTTTATTATTCCACATCTTCAAAATTCTCTCGCCCGCTCCATTTCCCAGCACCTCCGCCTTGGGCGGTTACTTTTCTTGCTGCACTGACCCACCCTAACGAATCCAGATTAGCACAGGATTCTTAAGACGGCTGATTATCTTAGGTTTGGGCTTTCAGCGCCGACGTTGTCAGGTCAGCGGGAGCTGCTATGGATAAGAACGCTCTCAGTAAGCACGATATTCGCGGCCCTTGTGAGGACGCAGATTGGATGGGATATCAAATGCTGATGCGGGAAAAAATAATCTTTACCGCTGGGCGGGTTAGATACTCAGCGATCTGAACAATCAACTTTTTGCAGGTAATAGCCATCACCTGAGTGATGGCATAGTTGTACGAAATGGGAATAACGCGGGGTTGGAGAGAGTGGTGGAAGGCTACTTAACGCCTTTCCCTCCACTTACGCGGATCAATGCGCCCTTCATACATGGGTAACTCCAGCACAGGGTCATCGTCTCGAAACTGAGACCACATACGGTTCAACCCCGCAGTGCCGTAGGTACGCACACGCTCAACCTCATCCAGGTTGAGTACATCGGTAAGAATGCCCGGTGTAGCGCCGGGCATCCTCGCGCGGATGCGACCCTCGGGGTCGACGATCAAACTCTGACCTTCCCCCGCAGGCGCGGCTGAATTAGCGCTCACCATATACACCTGATTGAAAATAGCATTGGCCTGCACAAGGATTTGCTCCTGCGCGCGGTCGCAGGTGGTGGTGGCTACTTGGTTGATGATCACCTCCGCCCCCAGCCACGCTAGCTGACGCACCATCTCAGGGAACCAGATGTCGTAGCAGATGGCCAGGCCGACCCGGCCTATGCCCGGCACCTCGAACACTTCAAAGCGATCTCCCGGTTGATAGGGCTCATAAGGCCGCCAGGGGAAACACTTACGGTAGGCAGCCACTCGCTCACCTTCAGGCGAATACACTGGCGCGGTGTTGTACAGATGCCCGTCCTCACCTCGTTCGCATACCGTGCCGGGCAGCAGCCATACTCCCAGGTTGCGGGCGATACGTGACAAGTGCTGGTGACGGGGGCCATCGATCGGCTCAGCCGCGGCTTCCAGTTGCTCTTTGCGCTGCTCCGGCGTACCCGTGGCACCACATAGATGGAGCTCCGGATAAACCACCATCCTGGGCTGTTCAAAATCGGCACCGAAGTCGCTCAGGTGCACCGCCAGCGCGGCCTCGAAGTCCAGCAGTTCGGAGTCAATGCCGTGCGGCCGCGAGGCTTCCTGCACCACAAGGACAGGCAAATTTCTGGACATAGTGGATCTCCGTTTAAAGGGTCGCTTTTACCGAGGCGGGCGCTGACTCGGGCTCTGATTCATCAAAGGCCACTTCCGGCGGCTCGCGACGGAAAAAGCGGGTCAGGTAGGCCAGTTGGGCGAGACCGATTGAAAGCCAGATCAAGCCCAGAATAAAGGCGTTGATATCCAGCTTACTCATCAGCCAAAGGTTGACCAGGGCACCGATGAGCGGCACCACCATTCCTCTCAGCACACCATACTGGCGCCTTGCATCGGCGTCTTTGCTGACCAGAAAGATCACTGACAGGTTCACCATCGTAAAGGCGATAAAGGCACCGAAGTGATAAACGAGGCGGCAGATAACACATCAAGGAACAAGGCAATGATGCCGATAGCACCCGTGAGGACGATGTTGAACACTGGCGTGTGGAAGCGCGAGTGCAGCGCTCCGAACAGCTTAGGCGGCAATACCGCATCCCGCCCCATGGCAAACAGCAACCGAGAGGCACTGGCTTGAGCGGCCAGGCCGGATGTGAACTGGGCGAGCACCATACCAGCCAGGAAGATAGCGCCGAAAAGATCCGCACCGATGGTCGTGGCAATCTCAAAGGCGGCGGAGTCTGAGTTTACGAAACTGTTGCCAGGATGCACCAGCTGGGTGGTGTAGCCCACGAGTACGTAAATACCCCCGCCGATCAGCGCGGTGAGCATAATGGCCTTAGGGATATTGCGCTTCGGGTCGATGGTTTCTTCGGTCAGTGTGGTGACGGCGTCGAAGCCAAGAAAAGAGTAAGCGGCCACCGCGGCGCCCGCAGCAATCGCGGTAAAACCAGCATCCTCACCCAAGAACGGCCCCAGGCTAAAAAGCGAATCAGTGCCACCAGTCGCAAAAACGTGACGAATTGAAAGCAGTACGAAGAACGCGATCACCAGTATTTGGAAAACCATCAGCAACGAGTTCACTTTGGACGCGAGCTTGATGCCGTAGATATTCAAGAAGGTGGTGATGCCAATAAAGCCCAGCAGGAATATCCAGCTCGGTACTTCAGGAAAACGAGCGTTCAGATAAGCGGCGCCGATCAACCAAATCACCATTGGCAGGAAGAAATAATCCAGCAGCACGCTCCACCCCACCATAAAGCCAACACGCGAGTCGATGGCTCTGCGGGCGTAAGTATAGGCAGACCCGGCTACCGGATAAGTACGCGCCATAATGCCGTAGCTGTAGGCCGTGAATAGCATGGCAACGGTCGTGATGAGGTAAGCAGTGGGTACGGCGCCATTGCTAGTGCTGGCAATGACCCCGAAGGTACCCAGCACGATCAATGGCGTCATGTAAGCCAAGCCAAACAGCACCACCGCTTTGAGTGATAGCGTTCTTTCCAGTTTGATATTGTTATCCGTCATGATCCATCTCCAGGAAACGTTGGAACCGACAGCGGGCAATCCGCTGAGTCGGCACAAAACGAAGAGGTGGTTGATCAAGCCAGCCGCCGAGGCTAGACCAGCTTGCTACCGTTAATGATCGGCTAATAACTCTCAGTTGCTGGCGTTACAGCTATCCAGCTAGACTGAGACGCTTAGTAGCCAACCTCTTTAGAACGGTATTGGCAGCTCGTCGGATCGTATATAACCCTAGCGTGGTATGGACTTGCGGATGTGGATGCAGTGACTCAAAGCGAAAATGACGAGGTACTGGCCGATGCCATCATAGCCTTGGGAACGCCTGCGTTACCTCAACACTTCTCTAGATTGTTGAAACAACTCGCTGCCTTCGATAACTTGATCATCATCGCTTATCACGGCGAACACCGGCCAGCGGTGCTCTATCGGGAATACACCGACCCTGTCGTTTACCTACCGATGGATAGCCAATATCTAGGGGGAGATTACCTGCTGGATCCTTTTTACCGCGAGCACCTGAGAGGCAATGTTCAGGGCATAAGACGATTGAGAGACGTAGCGCCTGATCACTTTCGACGCACGCATTACTATCAGAATTACTACCAGCAGACCACGCTACTGGATGAGGTAGCGGTTTTCGCCAATATCACTGAGAGCGATACGATAACTGCCTGTTTTGGTAGGGATCGTTCCAGTGGTAACCCCTTCAATAGGCGTGAACTTGAGATTCTGCATCAGTACGAAAACACCCTCAGCTCTCTTCTGCAAAAGCACTGGCAAGACTACCGCGTTGACGATGTGGGCAAAGCGCCGCCCGCTCCTTTAGAGGAACGCCTAAGAGAGGCCCTGAGTCATCAACACGGCATTCGCCTGAGCCCACGCCAAGCCGAAGTGGCCTTGTTTATTTTAAGAGGACACTCCTCCCTATCCATCAGCCTCCACCTAGAAGTCAGCCTTCAGACAGTGAAAGTCTTCCGCCGCCAGCTCTATGCCAAGTGCTGCATTTCGTCCCAGGCGGAACTTTTCGCGCTACTGATGCCGCTGTTCGCTCGGCTAGCTGAGCACAAATGACGCCTAGCCTTATCAATATTTAAGAACTAAAAAGCTTGTGAAGTTATATACACTGAGATGATTAAATTAATGACTTATCGCTGCTTATCGCCAAACTGAAGAACAACTTTATCGCGGGCAACTTAGATCGCCCTCTTCACATTCAGCATGCTTGCGCAGCGTTTCAGCACGTGCTTCCGTTAGCCCTTCAAGACAGCCGTTACGCACCATAGGCTGTGCACTGCCGCCTTCAACAGCGCTACTTTCAAATGCACACTCGGTATCGCGAAAACCGATCCAAGCCCGCTGGGCGGCTCTAAGCTTTTCCAGTGACGCGGTGTTATTACTTAATTGGTCTACCAGCACCTGGTAGGCTTCATTGAGCGCCTCGTCAGCCGTTTGATAGGCCTGCGCCGAGCATTCGGTGAGTTCAGCCTGAGTAGTCGCGTTATTACACCTATCGCCCGCATAAGCAAAGCTATTTGAGACCACCAACCCAATAACAATAAAAAGTGAAGACAAACGCATAATGAATGGCTCTATGACAATTGGTAAAACCATACTGCAAGTGTGCCGTCGATCTGCCCTGAATCCTATTTTAACAGTGCCAATAACCACAAAGCGCTGGCATGATAGCCAGCACTTTTCAATTATTAAAGTATGCTTAATACAGTTTAATGGGCCAGCATCTCTTCAACAATCTCTTCGCCACTTAATTCTGAGGCGTAATAGGTCGGCCAGTTCGTCACTTCCTCTAACAGCGCTTCACGATCATCGCCCCAGTAAAGGTGGTAGTGGGCTGCGTCTGTTGGGTAAATGCTGTGGTCGCTGAACTGAATATACTGGGGAAGATCGTCAGCCCCCTCGCCTTCAAACTCATAAATAAAGCGAACACCCCGGTTGCCCGCCTCGTAATTTAAAATCTCGTAGCCATCATACTGATAGTCACCTGACATCTCTTCGCCGTTCGCAAAGAAAGTGACGTTGCTGCCGTCGATAACGATACGATCTACATCCGTTGCATACCCTATCTCGTAATACGCTTTGTACTCTTCGGCGGTTTTATCGCCATTCTCTGCCTTATCCGCAAACACTTCATCTAGCGTGCCATCTTGTAGGTACGGATAGACGGATTGCCAATCACCTTCCCAGTCTGAAAGTGAGCGATCCTTGATCTGCTCATCCTCAAAATAACCCGAATAGATATCGCTATCGTGGTCGTGGTCGTGGTCGTGGTCGTGGTCGTGGTCGTGATGAGCATGATCGTGATCATGGCTGTGGTCATGGTCATGATCATCAGCACTGGCGTATTGAGCGCCAGCGAGCAGTAACGTACTGAATGCAAAGGCACTGACAGCCTTTAGCGGCGACACCATCTTTTGACTATCTTCCATCTTGCTGGCTCCCATGTTTCTTTCTCCCTTGTGAGTTAATGCTCAAGAAAGATACAATATAACATATCAATTAATCAAGCTAGTTGATTAATGCACTATAGAATTATGGGGAAAGTGGCAACGGATGGAGTAGCAGCGCCTGTCGGCAGACGCAACGATAGTGGCGTCGTAGATTTATTGAAGATACAAACGCATCGGCCCCGCGTGAGCGGGGCCCGATCATCGAATCTAAACGATTCGAGAACTTAAATAATCGCTAGGATTAAGAAAGCAGCTTAATGTTTGAAGCTTGAAGGCCTTTCTGACCTTGGGTAACGTCAAAAGAGACGTTAGCGCCTTCAGGCAGAGTTTTGAAGCCATCAGACTGAATTTCAGAAAAATGAGCAAAAACGTCATCACTGCCGTCAGAAGGAGCGATAAAGCCAAAGCCTTTAGAATCGTTGAACCATTTAACTGTGCCAGTTGCCATGATATTAAATCCTTTTCGCAAGTCGCGAATTGTAGAAATCCTGGTATTACCCAGATAAATAGTGAGTAGAACAAGGAATACAATTACAGACTACCGAAAGAATTCGAATGTTTCTGGAACCATGCTTGCTTGCTAACTTACTAACTGCGCATATCCTGCCACGTAGTCAGCAGCAGGTCAAAGCCTTTATGCGTTTTTAATTTTTGCTCTCCCTCTTATAACCACTGGAATACCGCGCAAATTACAAAAATTAGCAGTAATCTTGCCAATGAGCTAGGCACTACTAATCCGACCGCCTAGCGCGCTCTATTGGCCAGGCAAACCCTGCATTAATCGCAGCCTGACCAGTACTATGGAAGAGGTTTTAACATGCTATATGGACTTAGTTTGTTGGCGGGTATTGCGCTGCTCACCCTGGGCGGCGAGTCACTGATTCGGGGGGCTGTCGCTGGCGCACGAAGGGTGGGTATCTCGCCACTGCTAACCGGATTGGTCGTCGTTGGCTTCGGCACATCGGCACCCGAGTTGGTTGTTTCTATTGATGCCGCTATAAACCAACAGCCAGACATTGCGATTGGCAACATCGTGGGTAGCAATATCGGTAATATCTTATTGATTTTAGGCATGTGCGCCGTGATTTGCCCTATGGTGGTTCAACCCTTAGCGCTACGCCGGGATGGCTTGGTGGTGGTGCTAGCCAGTCTACTATTTATTGGCCTCTCCTTTGGCGGGGCATTAGGGCGCGTTGATGCGGCAATCTTTATAGCCAGTCTTGCTAGCTATCTTATTTGGGCTTACATAAGCGAAAGCCGTCAGCATATTCCTGCGGCAGATATGCATGCCTCAGAAGCCGAAGAGATGACCAAACTTCCCAACACGGGCTGGATGATCGCCTTAGCGCTGGTGATTGGTTTAGGCATGCTAATAGGAGGGTCGCAGCTACTGCTCTTTGGCGCCATTGGGTTAGCCCAGGCGTTGGGTATTTCCGAAGCAGTCATTGGGCTAACCATCGTCGCTGTTGGCACCTCCCTACCTGAAATGGCCGTGTCGGTGATTGCGGCGCTGCGCCGTCATGCTGATGTTGCCGTTGGTAATATTCTGGGCAGCAACATATTTAATCTGCTGGGCATCCTCGGTATCTCAGCATTTTTACAACCACTGCCCCTTGCACCACGTGTGGCCATGTTTGACCAGTGGGTAATGCTGGGAGCTGCGGGCGTACTGGTGCTATTTTTGTACACTGGCATGCGCCTGTCGCGCTGGGAAGGCGCGGCACTGCTTGCAGGCTATGCCGCTTATATAGCGTTAAGCTTTACGATCTTTTGAGATGATTTAATCGTCAATTGCGCTGAGCCAAAAGCCCCAACGCTTTTGGCTCAATGACTTGATCATTTAGCGTGGAGAAAAATCACCGTGCAGATTGCAACCTTGGGGCCTAGTGGCAATAACCATGAGCTGATTGCCAAGCGCTATCTCAAAATGCGCGGCTCAGGCGAAGGCAGTATTACGTTATTTAACTGCTTTGAAGATGCCTTCCAAGCCCTGATCAACGGCCAAGTGAGCCACGTTCTACAGTGCACCGCTCATGCAACGCATAGCGACTGCGTTGGCCGCTATATGCATCGAGCCTATCCCGTAGACACCTTTATAGCGGGCAGCAAACCACTAGCGCTGATTGCCCAGCGTACCTCTATTCGCCCCACCCAAGTAGCGCTACAACCGGCAACCCGCTACTACACCGACTTAACGGCCTATACAGAGATCATAAACGCCCCCACCACAGTGGCGGTGGCAGAAGGGCTTCTTGCGGGACGTTTTGAGGCAGGCATTTGCGCTGAAGAGGTGCTGGGGCAAGCACCCGAGCAACTGCGTTTAGTTCAGTCACTGGGGCCTGCGCTGGATACCTGGGTGATGTTTGCCACTACCCCGCTGCCAGCCTCTTCGCCGCTACGGCTGGATGCTGAAGGTTCGTCCCAGGACTAAACCACGAAGATCAGGATGGCCCCCGCCGCGACTAGCGCCGCACGCTGCCACAACGCTTTGCGCGCGATCACTCCGTAAGAGATCGCCCCCAGCCCCAGCGCCACTTTCAGCGCATTCAGCAGGGCACCTGACGGATTAAAGGCCAGTTGGATTATTTCCGGGTTGGCCACCATGGCCAAGGGAATGATATACAGCCCGATCCCCAGCGCCATGGCCTTGAACGCCACCTTCAGCCAGTTCTCCCCCACCATGCCAGCGGCAATAAACACACCGCCACACACCGGCGGTGTGATAGTCGAGAGCAGCGCGTACCAGAAGACGAACAAGTGCGCTAGAAGCGGTTCCAGACCCAGCGATGTCAACGCTGGCCCGGCGACAGAGACGCAGATCACGTAGGCGGCGGTGGTTGGCACCTCCATGCCCAAAATCAAGCAGGCGAGCGCTGTTAGCAGTAGTGCTGGCCACAGCATGTCGTTGGAGAGCGACAGGATACCTGAGGTAATCTTGACACCCAGCCCCGTTAGCGACAGCACGCCGACCACCAGCGAGGCGCACAGGATAATCGCCCCGATCACGGCAATCTGGCGCCCGGCAGTGACCGCAGCGGCGGCTAACCGACGGCTAAAGCCAGGAAGCGAAAAGCGCAGCGTCACATCAAAGAACAACAGCGCGATGCCCGCGAAAATCGCAATGCTGGCAGCGTACTGTGGGGTATAACCACCGTTGAAAATACGTTCGAGCAGCAACACGAACGGGATCGCGAAAAATAGTGAGGTAATGGCGACTTCTTTCGCATGGGGGCGTTCACTTTCAGCCACGGGCTGCAAGTCATGCCGGGTCGCGTAGGCATTGATGCCCACCCAGACGGTCAAGAAATAGAGGACTGCCGGCAACATTGCCGCGGCCATAATTTGTGTATAGGGAGTCCCCGTCAGTTCCACCATGACAAACGCCCCGGCCCCCATCAGCGGCGGCATGATTTGCCCGCCAGAGGAGGCAACCGCTTCCACCGCACCGGCGAGCGAGCGCGGATAACGCAGGCGTACCATGGAGGGAATGGTAATCGCCCCGGTGGAGGCCACGTTAGCTGACGCCGAACCGGAGATAGACCCCATCAGTGCTGAGGAAATCACCGCCACCTTGGCCGCGCCCCCGGTCAGCCGCCCTGCCACCGCGCCAGCGAGGTTCATGAAGCCCTGACCCGCTTCGCCGGCATTGAGTACCGCACCGAAAATCACAAAAATCGCCACCACACTGACACTCACGCCGGTCAGCGATCCCCACAGCCCACCTTCGGCAATGGTCAATGTACCCACCATGCTAGGCAGCGGGAGCCCAGGGTGGCCAAACGCACCAGGGATGTATTGGCCGAAAGCGCCATACATCAGGGCCAGCAACGCGACCAGCGGGAGCGGCCAGCCAATCGCCCGACGGGCGGCCTCAAGCGCCAGCGCGATTAAAAATAGCCCGATCCCCATCTGCAGGTGGGTATCAATAAAGCCATACTGATTGGCTAGCGCGGCCTCATTGACGGCGATATAGCCACATGCGGCCACGCCCAGCACCGTCAGCACCCAGCCGCTGATTCGCTGCACCGGTGTGTTGGCCATATAGACCAGCACCCAGGGCAACAGCAGCGCCATGTGTAACGGCCGACTGACGAGCGCAGGTGTTAAACCATAAAAAATCAATCCAAGATGAAACACCACACTCACCGCCCCCAGCGCCATCCAGCCTGGGGCTATGGCGTCATCATCGATGGGGGTCGCCGCTGGCGAAGAAGTAACAACACGCATGCCAAGTTGCCTATTACTATCAATACTGCATCAATACAGAACTGCCACTGCGCGAGCGCCGTGGCAGTAGGAAGAAGGGGGAAAGTGACTAACGTAGAGAGTCAGGCACCTCGAAACCCGCTTCTTCGTAATAGCGCAGTGCCCCTGGGTGTAGCGAGCCGGTCATGTTTTCCAGCATCTCTGGGGTAATACTGCCCCACCAGGCGGCCTCTTCGGCCATGGCATCACGACGCTCCCAAAATGTTTTGGTCAGCGTGTAGGCGGTATCGTCATCCATATAGGTGGTGGTGTAGGCAATCACCGGCAGCGATGTGGTTTCGATATCTTTATCAACACCGGGGTAGGTACCGCCGGGGATCGTTTGGCGCGCTGCGCCGGTTTGTTCGATTTGCTCATCGGTCAGACTAACCAACGCTATAGGCATGCTGGCGGCGGTCTCGATCACGTTAGGCGACGGGAAAGAGCTGGCTGTTACAAAGCCATCAATCTGACCGTTTTTAAGTGCATCCGGGCCACTACCAATGGCAGCATCGGCAATTTGGACATTCTCTTCCAGACCAAACAGCTCCAGATAACGAGCCGCTTCCCGGGCGCCAAACGTACCTCGGCCAATTAATAAGTGCTTGCCTTCCAGGGCAGACATATTAGCCACCCCTTCGTCACCCGCCAGTACAAAGTGCATGGTGATAGAGGGAATGGGGAACAGGCCACGAATCTCTTGAAAGCGGGGGTTTTGACGCTCGGCAAAGGCGCCTTCACCTGCCATAGCCTGTTCGACTAACGCAGGCGGCGTGGTAAACACGTAATTGCCTTGACGAGCCATGACTTCCATGACGTTTTGTACCGAGCCCTGACTCTCTTCAAGGGTCAGAATAATCGCGTCATCCGTACCCTGGCGGATTGCTTCTGAGAGTTCTACGCCCATCTGATAGTAGGCGGTACCTGCAGAAGCCGATTTATAGGTCACCCGCGTTTCAGCGTGGGCGGAGAAAGCGGTACTTACCAACGCTAGCGTAGCAGCCGTCACGCCAAGCGTGCGGCGAAGGGAGCGAAATGAGTTGCGCATCTTAATCTTCCTTAGCGTATCCAGCGGCCGTTTTCTAACGGGCCTCGTTTTTATGTTACCCAGCAATGGGCCTAGGGGGCATCAACATACCATGACTATGCCTAAACGGGCAGCCTCGCCTGGGGTTGAGCGGTGATAATGAAAGCGGGCATTAGTGAAAAGAGGTATAAAGAAATGGATATTATTTAATAATACTATTCGGCAATAGTATAACCCCACATTTAAATCAGCACTTAGGCAAAACGAATGTTGTTAAAGTTACCATTACCTAAAAGATTAATTTCCTAAAAAAAGATGCTATTCCCCTAAGAAGAACTACTTTCGTTCGTTTTTATAAAGTATTGCGGCGCAATATAGGCTGGTAAACTAGCGGCGCTTTTACACCACTCCTGACAACTTAACCATGAGGAAAAACGTCACATGCCTACGTTGTGCCAACCCTCTTGCCAGCCACGATTATATCGTCGCTGGCTTTTTTTGTTAGCGGCCTTACTATTAGGCGTAAGTCCCAATGCGTTTGCCGTTACTGGTGAATTAAATTTAACCACCTCGGCTGTCGGCTTTTTTGCAGTGGCTATTTTCGTTCTGGCGTATGCACTCGTCATGGCGGAAGAAAAGATTCATATGCGCAAGTCGAAGCCGGTGTTGGTGGCAGCCGGTATCATCTGGAGCCTCATCGGCTGGGTGTATGTCCAAAATGGTATGTCGGAAGCGTCAGAGTACGCGTTTCGCGTGACGCTTTTGGAGTTCACCGAGCTGATGCTGTTCTTGCTGGTGGCCATGACGTATATCAACGCGATGGAAGAGCGCCGGGTGTTTGATGCTTTGCGCTCCTGGATGTTACGCAAAGGCTTCAACTACCGGACACTGTTTTGGCTGACCGGCGGTCTCGCCTTTGTGCTTTCACCCATTGCCGACAACCTCACCACCGCACTATTGATGTGTGCCGTGGTAACTAAAGTGGCAGAGGGCGACCAGCGGTTTATTAACGTCGCTTGTATCAATATTGTGGTAGCCGCCAATGCAGGGGGTGCATTTAGCCCCTTCGGCGACATTACCACTCTCATGGTGTGGCAAGCTGGCATGGTTGAGTTCCAGGAATTCTTCATCCTGTTCTTCCCTGCTCTGGTCAATTTCCTAATACCCGCCTCCATCATGAGCCTGTTTATTAAGGACGAGAAACCCGCTAGCGTGTATGAAGATGTGTGGATGAAGCGGGGTGCCCGGCGCATTGTAGGGCTGTTTTTATTGACTATTATTACCGCCGTGCTGTGCCACGTAGTGCTCCACCTGCCGCCGGTGCTGGGCATGATGACCGGCCTGGGCTACTTGCAGTTCTTCGGTTACTACCTACGCCGTAGCCTACCCCGCTCGTTGGAGCGTAAACGCGAACGCTATAGCCGCCGCGGTGACAACAAGAAGCTTGAGCAGTTGGGTAGCGTGGTCCCGTTTGATGTCTTCAACCGTGTGGCACGTGCCGAGTGGGATACATTGCTATTCTTCTACGGGGTAGTGATGTGCGTTGGCGGGCTTGGTTTTATGGGCTATCTCGGCCTGCTGTCAGAGGCGCTCTACACTGGCTGGAACGCGACGGCAGCCAACATTACGCTGGGTATTGTATCAGCGGTCATCGACAACATTCCCGTGATGTTTGCGGTACTCACGATGGAGCCCGATATGTCCCACGGCCAATGGCTGCTGATTACCTTAACCGCGGGTGTCGGGGGCAGCTTGCTGTCGATCGGTTCAGCGGCAGGGGTAGCGGTAATGGGCCAGGCAAGAGGTTCCTATACGTTTATGGGCCACTTGCGTTGGTCGCCGGTCATTTTGCTCGGCTATATCGCCAGCATTTTGGTTCACATGTGGCTTAACGCTGAGAGCTTTGCGCTCTTCAGCTAATCGTATAAACGTAAGTTAGATAAATGTAAGTTAGATAGACCTAACCTTTACCCCTTTTCAGCGTGCTGGAAAGGGGGGCGGTCTCAATGAGCAAGTGCAACACGTGACCCATCAGGTACGGTGTTGCTATGACTTACTGCTATCGCCATCTCACTGCTGAAGACCGAGCCGCCATCATGATGATGCGAGCGACTCAT
>NZ_JACCDE010000029.1 GCF_013415125.1 Vreelandella glaciei
GAGGTCAGCGTCTGTTGTTCAGGTTCAGTGAGAGGGGCAACGAAGCGTTTTTCCATGGTTCTGTCCGTGTCAGAAATCCTGGCATGGATATTACACGAAAACTTTATATCAGGTACTTAGTGTAACAAGTAACTGATCGTTAAATAGCCCTATCACGTTTGCCGCTGCTATGGACGTTAACTCCCTTTCAAATGACTTTGGGATATCTTTGGAGAGTTCGAACTGAGTCGGAAAGCCAATCACACCAACACTTTGAAGGCTGGAAAGGCTTACATCGCTGCTCTCGTATAGATATCCACCTTCCTCCCTTAGCTTCGACACGTTTATATTGAAGTTATGGGTAATATCACCGGTTGTTACAAGGCCGCGAATCCCTGATGTGGCGCTTCTTGTGTCAACATAGTCCGGGTAATAGACGGGAAATGAGGCCAAAGGGTTTGGCGCATCTATCAGTGAGTGATTGGTTCTAAGGTTATAGCGCGTATTGTTACGTCCCCCTAATCCACCATAGAGAGTCCAGTTAGGTGATAGATCATATTCACCTTGAATAGCGGCATAAGTATCCTCGTTCTCTATTTCTTCCCATGATTGCGCTGTTTGCTTGCTTGCATCGGGTGCAGAAGGAACCTCTACTCCTTGTCGAAGCTGAAGCCCTGAGCCAAAGCCGCTCCCAGCATCTGTTCTATCTTTTTGATAGCCTAGATCGGCTGATAAGCGATAGTTATCCTCTCGATAATCAAGGCCAAGGCTGGCAACGCCTAACGTCGAGGATTGGCCATCGACCGCCGTATCGCCTTCTCTGAAGACCCCATTAAAACGTACGCCAAGTTGATTGGCCTCTCCAAATCGGCGGCCAGTGTCTATGTGACTGCCTAACTGTGAGTCGCTTTGATAAACGGCTGAGATTTTTGTTAGAGGAGTATCACTTGCTCGCTTTGGGACAATATTTATTGCGCCACCAACCCTGCCACCAGGCGATACTCCGCCCAATAAGGTGCTGGGCCCTTTAATGATTTCCACACGCTCGACGGTTTCCATGGATATAGTGTTTAGCGGCATCACACCATAGAGCCCATTAAGAGAAATATCACTGTTGAAAAGATCAAAGCCACGAATGTGAAAGGTATCACCTCCCGTGTTGGTGCCTCTTCCGCGCGTGCTAATCTGGATTGAGGGATCATTATCAGTAAGATCGGCTATGCTTCTGGCTTGCTGGCTTTCAATCAGCTCGGAGGTGTAACTGGTGATGTTAAAGGGTGCGTCCATGATGTCCATATTGCCCAGCAAACCAAGACGCCCGCCAGTTGCCACTTGCCCTCCAAAATAAGTAACGGGTAAAGCTTGGCTTGAAAATCGAGAGCCTGTGACTTCCATTAATGATAGCTCGACATCCGGTGCCCGCTCTTCCAACCGATAACCACCCTCAGCGCTGCGCAAGGCCGCAAGGCCGGTACCTGCCAACAAGCGCTCCAACCCTTCGTCTACGCCATAGTTGCCTTGCAGCCCAGCGGTTTGCTTGCCAGCGGTCAAGGTGGTATCGAAGGCAATCTCGATGCCTGCACTGACCGCGAAACGGTTTAAAGCCGTATCGAGCGGTCCTGCTTCAATGGAATAGTGGTGCTGAGTCGCGGCACTCTGCCCTTCTCCTTCTGCTTGCTGGGCAAGCGCCGTTGCGGGCAGGCCCACCAAGCAACTAGCGAGCAGGCCGTATTTAAGGGCGCGGGCCAAAAGCGTTTGAATAAAGCGTGAGTGCGCTTGCTGCGTCGTCATGAAGATCCCCGTTAAGTGATGCATTTTTTATGTCTACATCTTCTCTTCCGAACGAGAACGAGAATCCCTCAATATTTTCTGAATTTTTTTCTTCCTAGTTACCGTTAACGTTGCGCGACGCGACCGTAACCCATAATGGCGTTCGGTAGACCACCTTTAACGACAGTGCATCGGCAAGGCTGGCCAGGGCGCGATCGGTATCTTGCAGCGAGAACACCCCACTCACTCGCCGGTCGGCTACCTCTGGTGCGCAGCGCACCACGCCATGGCGATAGCGGCTCAGCATTTCGACCACGTCAGCAACCCGCATGCTCTCGGCCACCAGCCGTCCCTGAAAGCGGGCCAATCCAGCGGGTTCCAAGGGTGCCGGTGGCGATACCCCATCGGCGCTCATGGCAGCCTGCTGGCCAGCATCCAGTATCGTCCGCTCATCACTTCCACGCAGTTCCAGCGCCACCCGGCCTTCGTAAACGGCCACTTGGGTGCTGTCAGTATGCTGCTGCACGCTGAAGCGGGTGCCCAGCGGATAGGAGAGCCCTTCCTGCGTCATAACGCCGAATGCCCGGGCATCCGATGTTTTTGCTGTAGTAATCAACACTCCGCCACGTAGCAGGTGGAGTCGCCGTTGATGAGCATCGAACCTTATGTCGATGGCGGTATCGGTATCCAACACCAGATGAGTACCATCCCTCAGCGTCACTTCGCGACGCTCGCCAATACTGGTGGCATAGTCAGCGAACTGACGCTGCCACTGGGGCATGCGCGGCAGCCCAAATCCCAGCCCGCCTAGCAGCACGGCCAAGCCGCCCCACTGCAGCAAGCCCCGCCGGGAGACCTGGGAAGACGAAAACAGCTCGCTACGGGCAGCGTGGCGTGGCAGTGCGGCCAACCGGCCATCAATCGCCTGCAACTGCTGCCAGGCGCGCTCATGTTCCGGCGATGCTTGTCGCCAGGCCAGGCAAGCGTCGCGCTGGGCCTCGCTGATGTCGTCGCTCCATAGACGTGCCATCCACAGGCTGGCCTGCTCAAGCACGGCAGGATCGATGGTCTCATGGGAAGCGTCGGCGGACATGCGGCTCATGGTATTCACTTAAGGTTGAGATTCGCTTATCGCGCGGTGGCAGGCCAGCAGCGCCCGGGCGATATATTTCTCTACCGAAGAGACCGAGACATTCAGTGCAACGGCGATGTCTTGATAACTCTGGCCGTCCAGGCGGCACATAAGAAAGGCCCGGCGAGGCTTGTCGGGAAGCTCATGGAGCAGCGTGTCGATCTCTACCAGCGCCTCGATAGTAAGTGCCTGCTCCTCGGGAGAAGACGAGTGTGTCTCTGGAAGCAGGCTGAGGGTTTCCAAATAGGCGGTTTCGATTCGCCGACGGCGGTAATGGTCGACGACCAGCCCTTTGGCGACCTGGGTCAAAAAACGCCGTGACTGTTCGGGCGCTGGCGTAGTGCCCCGCGCCAGTATGCGTAGGTAGGTATCGTGCGCTAGGTCAGCAGCGGTGTGGGAACAGCCCAGCTTGGCACTCAACCAGCGCCGCAGCCAGCTATGATGATTGTGATAGAGGGCGTCGAAAGGAACATCGCTTCTGCCCTGTTGCTTTATCGATACCATCGCCCGTTGCCATTGATTGCCTGTGCCAACTGCCCCAAAAAAGGGGCAAAACCAGACGCAAACAATAAGTGATAATACTTATCATTACAAATCATATGGTGGTGATCAGGTCCGTGTTAGGGCGTGGCTGGCCCCTCTAATGCCTCAACGAGGGATTCGGCGAAGCGGAGGGCTGAGGGAAGAGCACCGAATACCCAGAACGGAGGAACTGTTATTAAATTTTTTTCTCGAATGCTAGGCACATACTGCCATAGGCCACGGCCGTAAAGTTGGCTTGCTATATTCCCAGAAAGTTGTGGGCCCTCCACGATTACTAGTCGCGCATCAATGTCGATTAGCTCCTCTACACCGACAATTGAAAACCCCTTCTGGTTTGTTGGTTCTTGCCAGGCGTTGGCTAAGCCCAGGCGATCAAGCACGGCTTGAACCAAGCTATTTTTTCCGTAAACCCTCACATGATGGGAATCTAGAGCGCGAATAATCAGTAGTGGTTCGTTCCACTCCTTGAGTCTATTTTTTAAATGTTCAATTTTATTTTCAACGTCGGCTATATACATCTCTCCAGCATCTGACAGTGTAATAGCCGAAGACACTTCTCTTGTGAAATCTGTAAGTTCATTCCATCTATTTACATCTTCATGGTAGAGAGTGAAGCGATATGTCTTGTATTTGTCTGATAGCTTCTCATCGGATACGGCGAAAACACTGTCTGATATTATTATATCTGGGTGCATCGATGTAATGAGTTCAAGATTTGGTTGAAAAGAAAGGCCAACTTCAACTGTGTCTTCGGGTATGGATCTGATGCTTCCCCATTTCTGATAATTATTTCTCATTGACATTCCTTCAGGGGGGGCGCCAATGGCGACCAGTGTTTCGGCAGTAGTCCAACTAAGTGCTATCGTAGAAGGTAGGGGCGAAGCTAGACAGGTGACGGGAATAAAAAATGAGAGGCATACAAAAAAGGCACGCAGAGAAAATTCGTTGTTTATCTTTGGTTGAGAGAGAGGAGTACTCATGTTTTTCTCAATATATGGTAATACTTATAAAAATATATGCGCTGTTAACTTGGCGGCAACTTCAATCACTCATCATTTCAGTAGCCGTTAAGTTTCCGCCAAGTTAATAAGTCCTAGAACGGCAGGTATATTACCCTGCCCATGGGTTATTAGAAATTGTAATCCATGGTAAGCATGAAGTTTCGTGGTGCACCGTAATAATTATGCCTACTTCCTCCTCTAATTGTAGAGTAGTACTCCTTGTCGGTTAGGTTATTACCATTCAATGAGATGTCCAAGTTCTCATTGACCTGATAGCCGAGCAGTGCTGAAACAGTGGTATAACCTCCTTGTTCAGTTTTAACATCCCCACTTTCGGCATAAACTCCACTAGCGGTATTCACGCCTGCACCAACCCGCCACCCCTGACTTGGGTTGTCGCTAAAGCGATAGCGTGACCATAGGTTGAAGTTATGCTCAGGTGTGTCCGGTGAGAGTGTGAGGCCTTCTGAGCTAGAGTCCCTTACAAACTCTGTCTGCGTATAAGCATAACCAACGCTGAGATCCCAGCGAGGCAACAACTGACCGCTGATTTCAGCTTCTAAGCCTTCACTCTCGGCTTTTCCAATAGGGATCGCGAAACCTGGATTATCAGGATCGGCAAAGGCACGGTTGGTGTCTTCAATACGGAAAGCTGCGACATGCCAGTTTAAACCGCCCTCAAGGTTAGATCCTTTGATCCCGATCTCTATTTGGTCGCCTTCACGTGGATCGATAATATTGTCATTGCGGTCTGTTGCCGTCTGCGGTTCGAAGAAGCCGGTGTAGCTAGCGTAGAGATTGATCTCGGGGTTGAGTTGGTAGATCAAGCCCGCATAGGGAATGAATTCGGTTCCACTGCTAGCATTCTTGCTCACTGATCCTCCAGAACTGAGGGAACTCTCACTTTCCCACCAATTGATGCGTCCCCCCAAGGCAAGGGTGAGAGGATCAAATAGGTTGAACTGAGCTTTACTATAAGCCGCATATTGCTTGCTACCTACGTCAAAATCGACAGGGTTTTGATCGAAGGTAGGAGGCTCTGAAGTTCTATGGCCGGAAGAGAAAATGCTTGCCGGAACAGTGATCGGATTACCAGATGCAAATATACGGATGACTTCCCTATTTAAATAGCTGGCGCCGAATACGGCTTCGTGAGAGTTTCCAGCCAGTTCAAAGGGAGTACGTGCCTGAAGCTCGAGGTAATCATCTTGGCGTTCTTGATCCCACTGGATTCGGCGCATCAAGAATTCACCAGTATCGGGTGAAACGGACGAATGGCTTTCACTCTTTTGGAGGTTAGAATCTCGATTCTGGTGATTGGCTTTAAAAGTGATTTCAGCACCATTATTCAACTGATGCCCCAATTCTAGAAAATAGCGCTGGGCATCACCAGCTTGTTTTTCCCAGTCCGAACCTAGATACGTAGAGCGACTAATATTGAGTAGGGAGCCGTTGCTGTAGGTCGGTAATCCCGAGTTAGGACGGAACTCCTCCTTTTGTATGGTTGCCCCCAAGGACAATGTGGTATTCGGGGTCAGGTCGAACTCCAAGGTTCCATAACCGACTTGGTTCTCCGAATATACATTATCAATGAAAGAGCCGCGATCATCATAGACACCGACGAAGCGGCCCCGGACTCGCCCATCACTATCCAGTGCACCAGTTACGTCGACTACCCCACGGTAAGCATCATCTGTACCGGCAGAAAGGGTAACCGAAGCTTGGCTTTCAGCTAAAGCACGTTTGCGCACCAGATTGATGGTACCGCTGGGCTCACCAGTCCCTTGGAGAATACCCGCAGGCCCACGGAGCACCTCAATACGATCGAGTAGGGCTGTATCAAATACTCCAGCGCTTTCCCAGGCACTTTCTGGACTCTGAGCAGGACTACCATCAATGAGGAAGGAGTTAATATTATAACCTCGAGACTTGAGCTCGAACTGATTGGGCCCGTACTCACGCACGGTCATACCAGTAACATTGCGCATAGCCTCAGCCAATGAGGTCGTACCTTGGTCGTCCAGACGCTCTCGTGTAACAACGCTCACTGACTGAGGTATTTCCTTCACTGACTGTGAAGCTAAGCCAATGTTAGCGCCTTCGCTTGTGTAGGAGTTACTATTCTCGGTCATGCCGTAGGGCAGGCGCGCTCCGGTTACTTCTACTGTCGTCAATGCCACATCCGCCGCCCGCTCTTCCAACCGATAACTACCATCACCCTGGCGGGCTGCCGTTAAACCCGTCCCATCCAACAACCGCTCCAGCCCTTCATCGACGCGATACTGGCCTTGCAGGCCAGGGCTTTGGCGCCCTTCTCCCAGCTCACCAGCGCCGCTGATAAAAACGCCCGACTCGGCGGCGAAGCGGTTGATAACCCTGCTTACCGGGCCGCTGGCAATATCATAGTGGCGCGTTTGCTGCTGGGTAGTTTGTGCCATGGCGGTCTGCGATAGCTGCGGCACGGCCAATAGCCCGGCGGCGGCAAAATGAACCGCCAGCGCCAAGGCGCGGCGGTTAAGCGTCGGTTGGTGCTTGGCAGTAAACGGTTGAAGTGCAGTGCGCTGTTGGAGCATTACGGTTCCCCTTGCAGATACGTTTTAAGTGCTTATAAAGGGGAATCGAACCAGCGCGAAAAAGGGGAACCAGAAAAACCAATTTTTTCTCTTTTTATTCTTGGTTGGGGCTTTTCTCGCTTGCCTCGATCTTGATCCACCAGGGCATGACCCGGCGCACCTTCACCGGCAGCGTGGTCTCGACCATGTTCAGGGTGCGCTCTAGATCATCAAGCGGGAAAGCGCCGAGCAGGGTGAGATCCGCCACCGCGGGGTCGACCTCAAGGCGGCCACGATGATGATGACTAAGCTCCGCAGCGAAGGTCTTAAGCGACATGTTCTCGGCCAGCAGCATGCCGTTGGCCCAGGCTTCCCTACGGCCTTCAGCGGGGGTGAGTTCACCGATGCGGTCAGCGGCGTAGTAAGCTTGCTGTCCTGCATTGACCACCTGCCGCTGACTCGCATGCTGAGCATCACCCAGGGTCTGGATCGCCACGGCACCGTCAAACACCGCCAGCAGTTCGCCTGATGGCTGCTCAGCCACGCTGAAGCGGGTGCCCAAGGGCGTTAGCCGGGCACTGCGGGTATCGACATAAAGTGGTCGTTCGGGGTCTTTGCCGGTCGTAACCAGCACTTCGCCCGCCACCAGCTGCAGTCGGCGCCGCTGGCGGTCGTAGTCCACGTCCAACGCCGAGGCGCTGCTGAGCCACACTTGGGTGCCATCA
The DNA here is from genome assembly GCF_013415125.1 of Vreelandella glaciei. Lineage (GTDB taxonomy): Bacteria > Pseudomonadota > Gammaproteobacteria > Pseudomonadales > Halomonadaceae > Vreelandella > Vreelandella glaciei. The sequence goes on from NZ_JACCDE010000029.1 coordinate 7,703, forward strand.
TCCAGCTCGATGCGAGTGATGTCACCGGTAGCCGTACGGTAGTCGGCGCCCCAGTAGGCTACCCATTGGGTCAGTGGCGTCCACTGCCAAGAGAGCCCTATCAACACGGCCACAATCGCCAGGCTAGAGAGACCACTTAGCAGATGCCATCGCCCTCGCCGTCGTTGCCGCGCCGAACTGATGACCCAGTCGGCGGTGTGGCGCTCAGCCTCATCCAGACGAGTGGTAAAACGTTGGCTAACGCCTTCCACCTGTTGCCAGGCCCAGCGGTGGGTATCGCTGGCTTCCAACCACGACTGCCAATGCTCACGCTGAACTGAAGAGAGCTCGCCTGCCTGCCACTCAGCAAACCACTCGGCGGCATCGGCCAAGGCGCGGCGCTTGGCGGCTTCATCAGGGCTGGCGGCAGAGGCCATTTAGAGGCTCGCCTCGAAGCCCGCTTCGATCAACGCGCACCGCAGCATGGCTTGGGCCATATATTTTTTGACCATGCGCTCAGAAACCCCTAGCTCCTCAGCAATCTGCCGATAGGGTTTGCCGTGTAGCTGGGAGGCCAGAAAGGCGCTGGCGACTTTTTCGGGCAACCGCGCCAGCATGCGGTCGATTTCGCACAGCGTCTCTATAACGATCTGCTGGTGTTCAGTAGAGGGCAAATGTGTCTCGGCACTAGCTGCCAAGGCTTGCTGCCAGGCACGCTCGATATCCTGACGGCGCCAATGATCCACACATAGCCCTTTGGCCATACGGCTGAGATAGGCTCTGGCACCGTCGAAACTATCCAGTTGGCGGGGCGTTTTGATCAATCGCACAAACGCATCCTGCGCCAAGTCAGCCGCCGATTCACTGCACCCCAACCGATGGCTGAGCAACTGCTGCAGCCAAGGCTGGTGGTGGTGATACAGCTGGCCGAGCGAGTCCCGGCAGCCGGTATGATACGCCGTGGTCTTGGCTAAATTAGGCGCCCCAACATCGTTACGCATTACCCACTCACCTTTGCCACCGCATCGCGGCTCGCGGCTTCTCGCTGCTCACCGGTGAGCTCTACCAACTGCCCTTGGCGCATTTCCAGCAGGCGATCAGCTTGGTCGAAGTAGTGATCATCGTGGCTGATTACCACCAGCGTCTTGCCCAACGCCCGTAACTGGGGCAGTAGCTCACGATAGAAGACTCGCCGAAACTGGGGATCCTGGTCGGCGGCCCACTCGTCAAGCAGCAACAGGTCGCGCTGCTCCGCAACGGCTAGCAGCATCGCCAGACGCTTGCGCTGGCCCTGGGAGAGGTTGACGTTGGTGATGCGATCGCCGTCGAAGTCGAGCTTACTGCGCATGCCCAGCGCGGCAAGCCACTCCTCCACCAGCCCCGAGTCGGGTGACTCGCCCGCAGGGCCCATCAAACGGTCAAAGAGATGCAGATCGGTGTAAATGGCCGAGAAGTGCTGGCGATAGCGTGTCCAGTCTTCTTCCCGCAGCGGCCTGCCATCGACTCGCACGCAGCCGCTTTGGGGCTGGTAGAGCCCAGTCAGCAGCCTCGCCAAAGTCGATTTCCCGCTGCCGTTACCGCCGATCAGAAACACCACCTCGCCACGCTTCAAGGTCAGGTCGATAGGGCCGATGGCAAAACCCGCCCGAGACTCCTCATCCGGGTAGCTATAGCTAACCTGATCCAGGGTGAGCGCTTGCCAGTCATGGCGCAGCGCAGAATGGCCGAACCCCTCACGGTGCTCGGCCAGGTCTAAACTGCTGATTTTTTCAAACGCCACTCGGGCGTTAATCAAGGTCGGAAAGGCGCCAATGGCCTGCATCAACGGCGCACGCAGAAACAGCAGCGTGAGTGAAAAAGTAGTGGCTACCTGCACCGATGCCCAACCCAGGCCGTTGGCCAAAAAGAACGCCACACCGATGGCCCCCAGCATCATAATGTTGAACCAGTTCACCGCGCTCAGATGATAGGTATCGCCAAGAATGAAATGGCGCCGGCAATCCTGTGCGTTAGGGGTGTAGACATCGCGATACAGCCACTCTGCCCGGTCACGGTTGAGCGCCAACTCTTTGCGTCCCTCGATTACTGATTGATAATCCGCGTAAAGACGATCCTGTATTTCGCGCAGCTTGGCCATATGCCCATAGACCCGGGCCACCAAGCGTATGCCAATTAAAATAGTCACGATCACCCAAAGCGCGGTGACGCCCAGCATGGCAGGCGAAAGCCACGCCAGGTAAAGCGTGGCACCTATCGTCAGCACTCCGCCCTGCATCAGCTCCGGCAAGCGTATAAAAGCAACGGTCACTGAACTCACGTCGGTGGAGAGACTCGCCAGCAAACGCGCACTGCCAATCTGCTCGGCGCGTTCGATATTGGTATCCAGAATGCGTTTGATCAACTGCCCTCGCAGCCGGTAGACGAAATGGTGACCCAGGGTAGTTAGCGCCAATTGTGATGTCAGGGTAATGACCAGCAGCAGCGCAATCAGCCCCAGGAATTCGGGCAGGATGCGCCAGGGATCGGAAAAGGTGCCTAGCAGCCGTTGATTGATAAAGGCGATGACACCGATGCCGAGACCAGCGCTGACCAAACTGAGCACCACCACGGCCACAAACGGCCAGCGATAATCACGCCATACAATCCTTAACAGCTCCATGACCACAACTCCCCGGCATCTTGTTTTCGGTGCATGCTAAAAGCGCGTGCTAAAAGCACGGGTAACTACAACCGCCTTAGCCCCCACATAAAGTAGGCACCGCCAATCAGCGAGGCGACCAAGCCTGCAGGTATCTCGTAAGGGAAAATAATCTGACGCCCCACCCAGTCCGCCAGCACCATCAATAGCATGCCGATCAACGCAGCACCCAGCAGGTGCTGCCCTGCACGGGAGAAGCCGACCAAGCGCGCCATATGCGGCGCCAGCAGGCCAATAAACGAAAGCGGCCCCACCACCAGGGTGGCGCAAGCGGTGAGCAGCGCCACCAGTAGCAGCAACGCCAAACGGGCACGGTTTAGAGTGACCCCAAGGGCCTTGGCCGTGGGCGCGCCCAGGGGCAGGATATCCAGCCAGCGAGTGAAGGGCAGTGTGACCAGCGCCAATACAGCGGCAAGCCCCCCTACCACCACCGCATTGGTGATATCCACGTAGTAGGTGGAGCCCGCCAGCCAGGCAATCACCTGCTGGCCACGAGGATCGCCACCTGCCAGCATTACGCTGCGAACCGCATCAAATAACGCACTGACCGCCACCCCGGTGAGCAGCAAACGCTCGGGGAGATAACCGCTCTTGCGGTTGATACCCACCAACACCAACAGCGTCGCGAAAGCCCCCAGGGTGCCCACGCCAATCAGCATCATATTGGTGGGCGCAGGCAGCAGGAAAATTCCTAGAATCAGCGCAATGGCACAGCCACCGCTGATACCCAGTACCTCGGGGCTGGCCATGGGGTTGGCAGAAAGGCGCTGAAGAATCGTCCCGGCAATCGCCAGCATCAACCCGCTGGCGGCTGCTGCCATCACCCGGGGCATGCGCCACTGCATGACATTCCAGTTATTGGGCGCCAGCCAATACCAGCCGTCTACACCCTGGCCAAACAGCAAACCGAGAACCGTTGCCCCCAGTAACGCGAGGATTAAACCAGTGGCTAAACGTGACGGCGCAGGGTGGCGATGAGCGAAAACACCGGCCCCTTTTGGCGGCTGGTCGCCCTGCAGTTTCAGGCGCGGAATCAGCCACATTAACAGCGGTGCCCCCAGGGCACCGGTAATCGCCCCGGTAGGAATAAAGGCCGCCACCATGCCACCAAACTGCTGCAGGAGCAGATCGGTGGTAGCCAGCAGCACGGCCCCCAATAGCGTCGACCAGAGTAGCCGTGGCCCTAAGCGGCGCGCACCAGCCATACGTACAATATTGGGCGCTGCTAACCCGATGAAACCAATAATACCCACCACGCTAACAATGGTTCCGGTAATAAACACCGCCAGCCCCATCCCCGCAAAGCGCAGATAGGTCAGCGAAACCCCCAGGCTCTTGGCGCTGGCATCGTCAAGCTCCAGCACTGCCAAAGGGCGCAGCAAAAACCACGCGGCTATGCAGCTAATCGCCAGCCGAGGCCAGAGGATGGCAACACCATCCCAGCCGTTTTGCGCCAGCGAACCCGCGCCCCAGATCAGCAGCCCCGAGAGCGCCTCGTGGTTAAACAGCAGCAGCGCCGTAGACAGCGCCCCCAGGTAAAGATTGACCACCAGGCCCGCCAGCACCACCACGATTGGCGCCAGCCCGCGCCGCCAGGAGAGCAGGAAAACTAACCCCACCGCCAGCGCGCCACCCAATAAGGCGACCCATTCGCGCCCGGCGACAAGCAGCCCCGGCGCTAGCAAGGTGGCGGTCATCAGCGCCAGATTAGCGCCCGATGCCACCCCCAAGGTGGTGGGCGAGGCCAGCGGGTTGCGCAGCACCTGCTGCATGAGTACGCCCGCCAGCCCCAAGCCGCCCCCGGCGAGCAGGGCGATCGAGAGTCGCGGCCACCAAGCATAGTAAAGCAGCAACTCATCAACGTTTTCAAAGGAGGGAGCCACTAACGCCTGCAGGCCTAGCGCAAAACCGCCTTGGCCCTCTAGGCCCACCCAAAACAGCACCACCATCGGCAGGCTAAGCAATAGGCAGGCTTTAGCGGGCGACATCCCCCCCGCTCTTTGGGCAAATTGCGCGGCGCCTAACATAGCGAGCACCCTTTCGTGGTAACCGGACAGTTCGCCCAAAGAGACGTGATAGGCAGCAGCGTCATTTTCTTAGCCTTACTATTTATGCAAACGAGTTTATGGAAATTAGCGATTGAATAACTAACAATGATTCTAAATGATAACGATTAGCACTACAATTGACTCCTTATATAAAGGAGACATCATTATGGCAGCCAAACCGAGCTACCGGCTTTTCGATATCACCCTCGCCCGGCGCACCCAAGTCAGCGCCTCATTAGTCAGGTTCACCTTTACTGGCCCAGATGTTGGTCAAATGGACACCTACGCCCCGGATCAGCGCGTCAAGCTGTTCTTCCCCGAAGGCGGTGGCAGTCTCGACCCGCTGTTTGAGATTGCCAAGCTGGAAGAGCACGACTGGTACGGCGCCTACCGCGCACTGCCGGATGCCCAAAGGCCCTCAGCGCGCACCTACACTATTCGCGCCCTCCGCCCGGAGCAGGCCGAGGTGGACGTTGAATTTGTACTCCACGGCGATAATGGCCCCGCATCGCGCTGGGCGATGCACGCCCGCCCCGGTGACCGCCTAGCCATGACGGCCCCCGACGCCAATGCGGAAGGCCCAAAGCTGGGCTACGAGTGGAAGCCGCCCCAAGGCGTGCGCCGTATTCTGATCATCGCCGATGAAACCGCCCTCCCCGCCGCCGCAGGTATTCTGGAAATCCTTGATGACTTGCCGCTCAAACCCAAGGTCGAAGCGCTATTCGAAGTGCCTCGCGGCGACGACGTTCAGCCGCTGCCCCAGGCCACCAAGCTGCGCTGGCTGGCACGTGACGCTGAGCCCGGCTGCCAACACGGTGAGCTGCTGATGAGGGCGCTGCGTGATATCGATTTGCATAGGGAAATTCAAGCGCTAGGCGGCACGCCTGCTAATACCACTACCAGCACCACTACCAGCGCCACGACCAACGACGAAAGCGATGATGAGGATGGCCCACTCTGGGAACCCGCCGCCCTGGACGACAACGCGCCTTTCTACGCCTGGATCGCCGCTGAAACCAAGGTCGCCATGAAGCTGCGCCGCTATCTGGTCAACGAGTGTGGGCTCCCCAAGCAGTACGTTACCAGCATGGGCTACTGGCGCCTGGGCAAGGCCAATGGTTAAAGGAACGGCAAACAACACGGCGTTAAACAGTGATCTCACAAGCAAGCCAGCTCAAACGCCTATTGGCTGGCGAGACAGCCCCAACGGCTATGGCCGGGTCAGCCGTACACTTCACTGGTTGACCGCCGCGCTGGTCACGCTGCAATTTACCGTGTTGCTGGCCTGGAGAGGAATGGGCGAAAACGCTATCACGCTGTTCTTGGCGAGCATCGGGCCTCACGGCTCATTGGGTTTTATGATTCTGATAGTGACCCTGGCGCGCCTTGGCTGGGCATGGAACAACCGCAAGCAACGCCCGCCCCTATCACCTGGTCTAGGCGGGCGCATGGCGCGCTTTGTCCATATCACGTTTTATGGGCTGCTGCTGTGGCTGCCCGCTTTCGCTATTTTGCGCCAGATCGGCCGCGGTGGAGCGCTACGCTTTTATGGCATTGAGCTGCTACCCGAAGCGGAACGCGACATCACCTGGATGGTCGCCCCCGCCGAGCTCCTTCACGGCCCGCTTTCGTGGCTGTTATGTGGATTAGTCATCGGCCACATCATGATGGCGCTGATTCACCGCTTCTGGCTCAAAGACCGGGTACTGGCGCGTATGGTGGGGTCAAGTGGCCGATGAGGGTTCCGCTAGCGGCTCTTCGGCAGTCTCAGACTCAGCAGTCAACAGCTTGCCACTCTCTAGCCGCACCAATCGATCTGCGAGGTGGAAATAGCGGTCATCGTGGGTGATCACCAGCACCGCTTTGCCCATGCGTTTTAGCTCGGGCAACACCTCGCAGTAAAACACCTCTTTGAATAACGGATCCTGATCCGCCGCCCACTCGTCAAACACCAAGAAGGGCCGATCCTCAAGGTAGGCAACCACCAGCGCCAGACGCTTACGCTGGCCCTGGGAGAGTGCTTGGGTGGTGAACGCACCGTTTTCAACCCGCACCTTGTGCTGCAGGTGCAACTTGGCCAGCAGGCGATTACCCTCCTCGTCCAGGCCATCACGCGGTGCCTCTAACAGACGTTCAAAGAGATGGAAGTCTGAGAACACCACCGAGAAAAGCTGCCGGTAGGCATCCCAGCCATCCGCTTCGACCCGCTCGCCATTGAGCAATACCTCGCCACCTTCAGGCGGATAAAGCCCCACCACTACTTTGGCCAGCGTGGTCTTACCGCTACCGTTGCCCCCCACCAGAAAAACCACTTCCCCCGGCGTAAAACTCAGATTAATCGGCCCCAACTCAAAGAAGTCATCGCTCTGCTCGTGGTAGTACTGATGGGTGACGTCGCGCAACTCGAGACGCTGCAAAGCAGGCACCTGAGGTGACACCTGCCTCTCCTGCCCCTGGGGCATCTCGCGTGTGATGTCATCAATTCGACTAGCAGCTACCCGCGCCATATTGATCCGCGGGATATTGATCAGCAAGCCTTCAAGGGGGGTCACCATAAACACAAACACCAGGGCAAATCCGGTCATTACCTGGGTTTGGTTAGGCCCATCGCCCGCCAACACAAACAACACCAGACCGATAAAGGCGTACATCAGGAACTGCCCCCAACTGGTCGAGATCACGAACAGCGACATGCCATAAGTACGCAGCCGCCGCACGCCTTCAACCGACTCCCCCAGTATCTGATCCATAAAGACACGGCTCTTGCGTTGGTGTAGCCGCAGCTCTTTTGCACCATCGGTCAGCGCGCGGAAATGTCCAAACAGACGATCCTGCTCGGATGATGCGGACTGTAGGTAATGAATAGCGCGTAAGTGCACCAAATGGTAGCCGACAGCGCCCAGTCCAATCACCCCCAGTGCAAATAAAAACACCTGCCATGAAAGCATTGCCAGATAGCCCAAGCATCCCACCACGATGACCGTATTGGTCAAAATCACCGGCAAGCTAACGAACAGTACCGCCACGTTGTTGCTGTGCTCGGTGAGTGCCGACTGGATCCGTGCACTGCCCACACGCTCGAACTGAGCAAAGGGGGTCTGGGCCACACACTGGGCGACAAAACTGCGCAACTCGGCCAACGCACGCTGCCCCAGCCGCTCAAACAGCGCCGTCGACACCATCCGACAGACCATTAGGGCCACGGCGATACCCGCGAAGGCCCAGGCCGCACTGGCGCGGCTGGCGGAGTCGCTGGTTAACGCCGCATTAATTTGGGCAATCAGCAGCACGCTGAAAAGCCCCGAGAGAATGCTGGCCAGCGCAGCAGCGGTCATCAACCCGCGAGTTCGACGAATCAGATAGGGAAGCACATTCACCTCATTGGAAAGCCATTAGAAAAAGCGACTGGAAATCGGCACCTACCTCTAATGACGAACCGCTGGCGTAAAAAGTTAACCAATTTTATGTAAACAAGCCTCATTCTCATTCGTCCTTAAATAAGGAAGTCAGTAACGCCGCCCTCCGGCGGGGTGATTTTAATTCGTTTCTTTGATTCGTTCTTATTGATAGGAGCTTAGCGGTGTCCAGTTCTGTCCAGGCACAACCCCAGGTACACGTACCCTCTGAAAGCCACGCGGTGGCCTCGCTGCTCTCACACCCAGAGGGGTGCACCTATCAAGTTTCCTATGAGGTAACCACGCAGACACTTTATGTGGAAGGACATCAAGAGCGTCTTGAGTGGTTGCTAGTAGACGATAACAGCAACTTGATGCTGCAGTGGTCACAGCGTTCAGCACCACCTTTCCCGGCATTGCTTGCCGCTATCGAAGGAGCTTTTGCCTTTTACCCGGCCAGTGTTGCCCTACGCCTTCAGCTACCTAGTGCTTTGCACACCAACCTGTGTGCAGCTGGCATCGCGGTTCAAGAAAGCCATGGAGAGCTCTGGGTATATGCGGAGCTATTTTGGCAGTTACCCACGCTCTGGCTGACCTCAACGCGCATGCGCCCCTATCCGCAGCAGCCCATCCTGGAGAACGGAAAACGGCACCCGCGCCGCCCGCCGCGCCCCAGCGGCACGGTATATCAGCGCCATATTGCCTGGCTGGATGCCACCCTGAGCTTTCGAGTGCTTGACCTGGAACTTGATCTGGAGCGCTTCAACCGCTGGATGAACGACCCGGTCGTCGCCCATTTCTGGGAAGAGCAGGGTGATTTGGAACAGCATCGCGAGCGGCTAGAAAGCACGCTCCAGAACCCCAGCGTTGTACCGCTGATCGGCTGTATCGACGGCGAACCCTTCGGCTATTTCGAGACCTACTGGGCCAAGGAGGATCGCATCGGCGCTTATTACGACGCCGATGACTTTGACCGCGGCTGGCACGTGCTGATCGGTGAAGCCGCTTTTCGCGGGCGGCCTTATGTCGCCGCCTGGCTGCCCTCTATCTCGCACTACCTCTTTTTGGACGACTGCCGCACCCAACGCCTGGTGATCGAGCCCCGCGTGGATAACGCCAAGATGCTGCGCAACCTCGCCCAGTGCGGTTATGCCCACGTTAAGGCGTTCGATTTCCCCCATAAGCGGGCCATGCTCGGTATGCAGCTTCGCGAACACTTTTTTAACGAGCGCAGCTGGATCCCGCTGCCTCCGCACCCTGGCTCAGCCCCACGACCCGATCCACGCTTCACCCCATAAATACGTCAGCCACGAGGACTCTTATGCATATTCACGATTTGATCGGCATCGGCTTCGGCCCCTCCAACATTGCCCTGGCCATTGCGCTTGATGAGCAACGTCAGGCAGGGCAAGCGAAGGATGCCTTGTTTATTGAGCGCCAGCCCTGCTTTGCTTGGCACCCGCATATGCTGCTGGAAAATGCCCATATGCAGATCTCTTTCCTCAAAGACCTGGTCACGCCGCGCAACCCAGGCAGCCGTTTCAGCTTTCTCAATTACCTCCACAGCAAAGGCCGCCTACAAGACTTTATCAATCTACAAACCTTCTTCCCCAGCCGCCACGAATTCAATGACTACCTAAGCTGGACTGCCAGCCACTTTGAACACCAGTGCACCTATGGAGAGGATGTGTTTGAAGTGCTGCCCGAAACGGATAACGACGAGGTCGCCTACCTCCGCGTGCGTTCACGGGATGAGAGTGGCGCGGTACAGGAAAGGCTCACCCGTTCATTGGTGATCAGCGTGGGCGGCGCGCCCAATGTGCCTGAATGCTTCGCCGGGCTAAAAGACGACCCAAGGGTCTTCCACTCCAGCCACTACCTCCGGGAGTTGGCAAAGCAAGACGCCCCCAAACGCATCGCCGTGATCGGTGCGGGCCAGAGCGCTGCTGAGATATTCCTGGATCTGCACGGCCGTGAAGGCCTTCAGGTGGATCTTATTAGCCGGGCATGGGCCTTTAAACCCTCCGACGATAGCCCTTTCGTCAACGAGATTTTCAATCCCGAATACACCGACTACGTGTTCAACAACCCCACCGGCCAGCGGGAAGCACTGCTGCAGGAGTATAAAAGCACCAACTACTCAGCCCCTGACTTAGCGCTGATTCAGGAGATTTACGATGTGTTCTATCAGCAAAAAGTAACCGGCCAGGCCCGCCACCGCTTCCGCCGCCGACATGAGGTTATTGGCAGCGAAGCAACTACTGAAGGCGTTGAGCTACTTGTACGCGATTTGGAGAGCGGCCATACAGAGTCCACCCGCTACGACGCCGTGGTGTTAGCCACCGGCTATGTACGCGACACTCATAAACAGCTGTTAGCCCCCGTCGCGGACTACCTGCCTGAGTTTGCCGTCAACCGCCACTATCAGCTTTACACCAAGCCTGAGTTCAAACCGGCTATTTTCCTGCAAGGCAGCTGCGAGCCCACCCATGGTTTAAGCGATACCCTGCTGTCGATTTTGGCGGCACGGACAAGTGAGATTTGTGCTGCTCTAGAGCAGACAACTGCCTCTTATGCCCCCTCTCCCTGTAAACAAGAAGTCACCGCTCCATAGCGTTCGGCCACCCCGAGGCTCACACGATGTTGACTTCGGGGTTTATATACTCATAATGCAAACAATAACAATTAGCATTTACATAAAATTAAAACGAACCCTATTCAAGGAGAACATTCGTGAACCAACCCACTTTCCGCAAGCGGTGGCTAACGGCCGCCATTGCTGTTGCTGTCTACAGCACGTCGTCAGCTGTGCTTGCTCAGAGTAATACAAACCTGTCGACAGACAGTGATGCTAGCGATCTGTCTACACTTACTGTTACCGGGGAGCGCCTGCCCTACGGTATGACCGAAAACAGCAATTCCTACACTAGCGAAAGCGCTAACATAGGCTTAGTTTCACAGTCTGTGCAGGAAACGCCACAATCCGTCAGCGTTGTGACCAGAGAACGCCTGGACGATCAAGGTACTACATCACTATCCGAAGCCATGCGTAACGTCACGGGTATCACAGTGAACGATTACGGGGGTAACCAATACGTAATCAAGGCACGAGGCTATAATATTGATTACTTTCTTGTAGATGGTAGCCCGGTTAAAGATGTCGGTTCCGCATGGCAAAGCGCTGGAATGTTCGACACATCGCTGCTCGACCGTATAGAGGTACTGCGTGGGCCCGCTGGTATTCTTCAAGGCTCTGGTGAACCTAGCGGCACTATCAACCTAGTCCGTAAACGTGCACTGGCTGAAAGCCAGGCCTCTGTTACCCTGTCTGCTGGCACCGATGATGCCTACCGGGGGGTGGTTGATGTTACCGGTGCGCTAGATAGCAAAGGGCGAGTACGGGGTCGCTTCGTTGGTATCTACGATGATAGAGGCTCTTTTATTGATCACGTTTACTCAGAAAATAAAGTCGGCTATGGTACCCTTGAATTTGACTTGTCTCCTGAGACGACTCTTTCAATGGGTGTTACTGTGCAGGATGAGGAATTTCGCCCTCACTCTGGGCTGCCTACCTACAATGACGGCACCCTACCCAATGTAGACCGTTCCACCTACCTCGGATCCAACTGGGACAAGCAAACGGGAGATTCGCAGCGCTATTTCCTGGAGCTTGAACATCGCCTCGCCAACGGTGGCGAATTAACGCTCAAGGCCAATCGGTTGGATCGCGATGCCAGCCAGATAAAAAGTAGTGAAGGGGTACTCACTGCTGACCAGAATTCTGGTGATTTTGCTATACGGCAGATCGCTTTTGATATGGAGCAGCAAGACGATTATTTAGAGGCCCAGCTTAGGACGCCATTCAAACTTTTTGACGCTTCACATGAAGCCGTATTTGGTGCTAGTTATCAAGATAGATGGCAGACGAGCAACTGGGTCTACGGCGCCCCGCAGTACCTTCCTCAAAATCTATTTGACCCCGTATATGATCGAGCTGAACCAGACTTCGACGTTTCTCCTGGCAGGTCAGCTTATAGCATCAAACAATACGCTGCCTACGGTCAAGCGCGCTTCAATATTGTCGATGATTTCACTGTTGCATTGGGTGGTCGATTCAACCGGTGGGAAACGAATAATTTCTTTGGCGGCAATGCGTCCAGTGATGACGGTACCGAATTTCTCCCCTACGCAGGCTTAATCTATCGGCTCAACGAAGAGCTCAACCTTTACACCAGCTACACAGGTATATTTCAGCCGCAAACAGCTATGGCTAATAATGGTGACCTCATTGACCCGAGAGAAGGTGAGCAGTACGAGGCAGGCATCAAGGGTTCCCATTTTGGGGGCGACTTGAACTGGCATGCTGCAGTATTCCGTATTGAAGACACCAATCGTGCCTATACGGATCCTAATAACCCAGGTTTTTCAATCCCCATCGGCGAAGCAAAGAGTGAAGGCTTCGAGCTAGAAGTCAGCGGCCAGCTGTTGCCTCGCTGGGATATCAGCGCAGGTTATGCTTATACGCAGACTGAGTTCGTGAGAGATGCCAACTCAGAAGGACTCACCCTCTCGCCTGACACACCTGAGCATAATTTCAACCTATGGTCACGTTATCGCTTTAGTGATAATCCAAATCAGGGCTGGCGCCTTGGTGCCGGCCTAAATACAGTCAGCAGTATTTATGCCGAAAGCGGTGATACTCGTATTGATCAAGGGGGCTATACCACTGTTTCAGCCCTGATTGGTTATCGAGTCAGTGAGAACTTAGATATCTCATTGAATGGCAACAACCTGACCGATAAGGAGTACTACTCTACAGTTCAAGGAATAACTAGACATAATTATTACGGTGCACCGCGTAATTTCATGGTGTCGATGAAGTATGACTTCTAAAAAAACAGCATAACAATACCAAATATCTCGATTGATAGATTTTTCACTCAGCCCCTCTTTGGGGCTGTATTTCATGCCAGAGTACTTCAATCAAAATTTACTATTACTACCATACATCACTTCTATTTAAACTAGATTTGAATTTTTGAAAAGCGCCATCTATCCAACACTGTCTAAAAAGGGTTCGCTATGCATTTTTTTCAATCGCTACCTAAATTCTGTTGCACTCTTGTTTTCTTACTTGGATTTTACTTTATCACCAGTCCAGCGCAGGCATCTAATGCCCCCTCATCCATTGCAGTTTTCGACTGGACCATCGCTGAAGCGCTTCTTTCACTTGATCCTGCCCCTGTTCTTATGGGCAATGTTGCGGCTTTCCACACATGGACCGGCAATGACTACGTTGATGCTGATATAACAAACATTGGCACCCGATCATTTCCTAACATGGAGTTACTAAGCAGCATTGATCCTCAGTATATACTCCTTGCGCCTCGCCAAACTCGTATGGCAGCTACATTAGCGAATATAGCACCTTCCTATATAACCCACTCATTTCCATTCGTGAATAATAGTAGCGATGAGTTGTGGGCAACCTTTGTTGCATTCATTCTTGAGGTCGGTGAACTTTCAGGCCGAAGAGCTTCGGCAGAGCAATTAATTACAAATACTAAACTTAATCTAGCATCTTTAAAAGATGAACTGGATCCACACCCTCCTTTATTAGTCATCCAATTAATAACTGAGCAATACGTGCGAGTATATGGTGATAACAGTATGTTTAACGAAGTGCTCCATCATTTAGGTCTCAACAATGCATGGACAGGAAAGACCAATCAGTGGGGCTACTCTATGGTAAGCATAAGGGAACTCTTTAAAGCTAAAGAAGCAAGGCTGGTCATTATGGAAAGTGCATTCCCCATAGGTATAGAAAACAATATCGAAAATAGCGGCATGTGGCGCTACCTTCCTAGCGTTCAGCGTGGAGATTTTATCGTATTACCATCTTCGTTTTGGATAGGCGGAGTCCACCCCTCTGCTCGACGATTTGCCAATGCCTTGGTGAAAGCCCTATGATAGACACAATTTTAATGAGCATACTTTTTTACTTTCATCCTAACCAGTTCACGCAAATGGAATACTATAGATGAAATAACTGTAGCGGCATGCCGCTACAGTTATTCTGTAGGCAAGAGGTCATAAAACCTTTACTCAAGCTGGCGCCTGCTCACCGATATACCGATGAGCACTTGCTTCCAGTAGCTCCTCCACTTGAGATATCAGATCCTCATCCCCAACAATTGAGAAGTGGTCATGGGGAGTCTCAATTGAGGTTCTCGGGATTCGATTTAACTGGTTCGCTAACGCCTGTCGCTCTTCCCAACCTCTTTTCGATTCCCACCAGCAGTCCACGTCACAGTCCAATGCGGGCAAGGCATCAAGCTGTAGTGAAAGGTACTTCAAATGCCGCGCCACGCAGAATATTCTAGCAAGCTCTTCGCTACCCAATGTTGCGTAACCCTCACGACCATATGCACCGAATGACGCCATTAGCTTCGACAGCTTAATGGCAACCTCATCCTCACTCGGTTCCTCCTTGCTCTCCTCCTTACCATCCCGAGCTTCAAGCGAAACACTTGGCAGTATCATCGATGCAAAGTTTGCAAAATCTCGCTGCCAGCTATCCTCGCTGTGCAGTTCACCGCCAGGTATATAGGGATCTATCAAAGCCAGTTGGCTCACATCTTGCCCCAGCCCTTCAAGTCGAGCCGCGATCAGTGCTGCCAATGCTCCACCAAGAGACCATCCCAATAGCCGATAAGGCCCCACGGGTTGTATGCGACGTATCGTCTCCACATAGTTATCAGCCATTGTTTCAAGTGAGGTATCTCGATGCTGTGGGTCGGTCAACATTCGGCAAGGTAGGCCGTAAACCGTACATACCCCCTGCAAACGTCGGGCTAACGGCTGATAGTCAAAAACCGTTCCCATTACGGCATGAATGCAGAACAGCGGCGCCTGACTGCGACACTCGCCATTGAGCATCACAGCCCCTTTTGGCAGAACCTTAGTGTGATTCCTCACTCCCAGCAGATCAGCAATGGTCGGCTTCCGCATCAGATCGAATAGTTTGAAGTCGAGTTTAGGTTCCCGCAGCGCTTGCAAATGACTCATTACTTTTAGGCTTAGCAAAGAATCACCACCTAATTCGAAGAAATTATCAGTTTCGCCGACCCGCTCAACGCCCAGCACTTGCTGCCAAATCTCGGCGAGTTGGTGTGCCTCTGGTGTGGAAGGTTCCACGTACTCCCGGGCTTCCCCTAGAAGAGGCTCAGGCAATGCTTTGCGCTCCACCTTACCGTTAGCATTCAGCGGCAGTTCATCGATCGTGACTATGACTCTCGGCACCATATAGTCCGGCAACTGTTGACCCAGTCGCTCTCGTAATGCGCTCGTGTCGATTTCGATGCCAGCTTGGGGAACCACATAAGCCACCAGTCTCGAAACGCCGGGGCCTTCTTGTGCCACCACCACTGCCTCGCGAATCTTCGGTTGCGATAGCAGTTCCGCTTCGATCTCACCTAGCTCTATGCGTAATCCTCGGATCTTAACTTGGTGATCAAGACGCCCCAAGTACTCGAGCTGGCCATCTTCCCGCCAGCGAACCAAGTCGCCGGTACGGTAGAGACGTTCTCCCGCTGTAAACGGATCGGCAACAAAACGATCTGCGGTTAAATCACTCCGGTTTAGATACCCACGAGCCAGACTTACCCCGCCCAGGTAAAGCTCACCCGCTACACCCTGCGGCACTAGGTTGAGCTCGCCATCTAAGACATAAGTGCGGGTGCCGCTAATGGGCCGCCCAATAGGTATCTGGCGTTGAGCGTCATCACGACACCACCAGTGCGTGACATGAATCGTGGTTTCGGTGGGGCCATACAGATCATGCAGATTGGCGCCATCAAGACACTCAGCCACATCTTGCTGTAGCGTCGCTGGAACGGCCTCGCCACCGCACATAATATGTTTGAGGCGCGTTTTGGCTCTAACATCGGGATAGGCCAGGAAGGCCTTGAGCATTGAGGGCACAAAGTTGAGCGTGGTAACGCCGTGCCGCTGGATCAGCTCGATAATACGCTCTGGATCTCGATGGTCACCTGGCTGGGCGATCACCAAACGTGCCCCAACGCTCAGCGGCCAAAAAATCTCCCATACAGAGACATCAAAGCCGAACGGCGCCTTGTGCAATACGGCATCGGTATCGTTTAGCTGGTAGGTCTCCTGCATCCAGACCATGCAGTTGGTCAAGGCATCATGGCGGATGGCGGCACCCTTGGGTCGCCCAGTGGAGCCCGAAGTGTAAATCACGTAGGCGAGGTGCTCGCCGTGCAGCTCCACCGCTGGATTGGAAGATGCATGATGCGCAACGTCCAGACGATCCAACTCAACAACGCTGAGTTTATTAGCTATTGGCAATGACTCGCGCAAGTGGTGCTGAGTCAGCAGCAGCTCGATGCCACTATCTTCGGCGATGAACCCCAGCCGCTCCGAGGGGTACTCAGGATCCAGCGGCACATAGGCGCCACCCGCCTTGAGAATCGCCAACAGCCCCACCACCATTTCGATGGAGCGTTCCATGGCGATGCCCACTCGAGTTTCAGGACGAACACCCAAACCAATCAAATAGTGCGCCAAACGGTTCGAACGAGTATTAAGCTCGTCATAGCTGAGCCGCTGCTCAGCGAAGATTAGTGCCGTGGCCTCAGGCGTCTTCATGGATTGGCGTTCAATCAGTTGGTGGATTGATTGACCACCGGGATGCAGGTGAGAGTTTTCTCCCCACTCACTCAACAGTTGCCGTTCGTTTTTTCCTAGCAGACTGATCTCGCTTAATAATTGCTCTGGCGCCGAGTGAAGGCTTTCAACAATGCCGACTACCGCCGCGTGCATGTAGTCACATAGCCGCTGAGCACCGACCAAACGGCTCACCTGCCCCACCAATTGAAAACCTTCTCCCAAATCATCTACCGCCATACCGATGGGATAGTTAGTACGCTCCTGGCCGCCCAATACCTCCATGCCTTCCCAGGTATGAACGGGGCTTTCATCTTGTTGAGGTGCGCTGTAACGATAGTTCAGTAAACTGGTAAAGAGTGGCGTCCCACCAGGCAATCCACTACAGCGCTGTGCTAGGCCGAGGCTGGCATGCTCGTGGTGCAGTAGTTCAGATAAAGCATTATGAGTATCGCGCAGGCACTGATCGACCCACTGTGAACCTGTTTTGATGCGCACCGGTAATGTATTGATAAACATCCCCAGCGCTCGTTCGGCCCCTTCAATGCCCTGCATACGCCCAAACAACACAGTGCCGAACACGACGTCGTCCCGCCCAGTAGTTTTACTCAGCACCAAGGCCCAGGCTAGGTGGAACAGGCTGGCCGTGCTGACACCATGCCGCTGCGCCTGTCGCCGCACCTGCCGGGCTAATTCCGATTCAAGAGGAACGCGCACTTCTTCGATATCGCTGCCATCGCCGCGCACTTCCAGCAGCCCAAAGGGCGCCGTGGGTTCCTTTACCTCACTCAGTTGCTCTCGGAAGAAATTCTCATGCGCTTCTGTACCTACACCCAGCCGGGCCTCCGCTACAAAGTTGCGGAATGGTAGCGGCTTGGGCAACGTGTCCTCACGCCCTTGCTGGATCAGGGCGATCTCTTCAACCAGTAGCTCAAGGGTGGTGTGATCCATCACTAGGTGGTGACTGGGTAACTGTAGCAACCACCGCTGTTGCTCGGCATCGTATGCAGCCACCGCCCGTAACATAGGTGCCTGGCGAACATCGAGGCGACGATATTCAGGATCCACCTGAGTGTATAACCATTCGGCTACACGGCCGGTTGACTCATCCGGCACCACTGACCATTCGATTTCCAGCACAGCATGTCTGGAAACCACCTGCACCGGCTCTCGGAGCCCTTCCCAGAGTACGGCGGTACGCAGAATATCGTGTCGGGCAATAAGCTGGTTAAAACCGGCTATAAATGCTTCCAGCCGTTCTCGACTATCGAAACCTAGCAAGCGAGGAGCCACGTAGGCATCACCCTTTTGCTGTAACCGGTGGTGAAAAAGGATCCCTTCCTGCAGCGGTACCAGAGGGTAGATATCCTGGATGTTAGCAGCACCACTCGGCACTGCTGCTTCAATCGTACTGATCTCCTCGGCGTTGAGTTCAATCAAGGTCAACATCTCAGGCTCAATAGCCTGGCACTCACGGGGGATCCGATTAGGCGGGATGACGATTTCCTGCCGCAATGGCTTTTGTGCAATGGCCTGGACAAAGGCCGCCAATGCTGGGAACTGAAACAGGGTTCGCACCTGCGTCGTCAGTCCCAGATGCCGCATTTGCTCCAGCACTTTTAGAGCCAACAGCGAATGGCCCCCCAATTCAAAGAAGTTGTCGTGACGGCCGACACGCTCAACGCCAAGGACTTCAGACCAGATTGCCGCTAATGCTTCTTCCACCTCGCCCTGAGGTGGCTCGTACTGCAAGCCACTGGCTAAATCCGGCTCGGGCAAGGCCTTGCGATCTACTTTGCCGTTGGCATTCAGCGGCAGCGCATCGAGGGTGACCACAGCTCCCGGCACCATATAATCCGGTAGCTTTTGACCCAGCGCTTCACGTAGTACAGCGGTATTGAGTTCACTGCCGTCTTGGGGAACCACATAAGCCACCAGCCTCGATCCGCCGGGGCCTTCCTGGGCGACCACCACCGCTTCGCGAACCGCCGGCTGAGCTAATAGCTCGGCTTCGATCTCGCCTAGTTCGATACGCAAGCCACGTATCTTCACCTGGTGATCAAGGCGGCCCAGGTACTCGAGCTGGCCGTCCTCCCGCCAACGCACCAGATCGCCGGTGCGGTAGAGGCGTTCGCCCTGCGCAAAAGGGTCAGCGACAAAACGTTCTGAGGTCAGGTCAGGGCGGTGCAGATAGCCCCGCGCCAAGCCCGCGCCACCGAGATAGAGTTCACCCGCAACCCCGGACGGCGCCAAGTTAAGATTCCCATCCAGTACGTAGGTACGGATACCTGCGATCGGCTGACCTATGGCTACGTGGTTGCGTCCATCGTCTTGGCAAGACCAGTGAGTAACATCAATGGCCGCTTCGGTTGGGCCATAGAGGTTGTAGAGTGCCACTTGAGGTAAACGGGAAAATACCTGGTTCTGCAACTCTGCCGGTAGCGCTTCGCCGCTACACACCATGCGTGTCAGACTGGTACAGGTCTCGACCTCGCCATGGGCCAGGAAGGCCTGCAACATTGAAGGTACGAAATGTAGCGTGGTGATCCCATGAGTACGAATCAATTCGACCAGTTGAACTGGTTCGCGGTGAGCGTCTGGTGGCGCCATCACTAGCCGGGCGCCCTGCATCAGCGGCCAGAAGAACTCCCACACGGAAACATCAAAACTGAATGGCGTCTTCTGTAGCACCGCATCGTCAGCCGTTAGGCCATAGGCATTCTGCATCCACTGTAGGCGGTTGGTCAGTGCATGGTGACGGTTGGCGGCGCCCTTAGGGCGCCCGGTAGAACCCGAGGTGTAAATGACATAGGCGAGATGTTCACCGTGCAGTGCCACCTCTGGGTTGGTTGACGTATGATGCGTCACATCCAACTGATCCAGCTCGATAACGCTGAGACTCTCAGACACCGGCAACGTATTGCGAAGATGCTGCTGGGTGAGCAGCAACTCGATGCCGCTGTCTTCGACCATATAGGTCAATCGATCGCTCGGATAATCCGGATCCAACGGTACGTAAGCACCACCCGCTTTGAGGATACCCAACAACCCCACCACCATCTCGATGGAGCGCTCAACAGCAATACCTATCCGAGTTTCGGGTTTTACACCTAGTCCGATCAGATAGTGAGCCAAGCGATTGGCGCGGGTGTTAAGCTCGGCGTAGCTAAGTAACTGCTCTTCAAATACTAGTGCCGTGGCCTCAGGGATTGCAGAAGCCTGCCGCTCGATCAGGTGGTGAACAGGCGATGCGTCGGGATACCGTTGAGAGCTTTCCCCCCACTCCTGTAATTGACGCTGTTCGCCTTTATCTAGCAACTCAATATCGCCCAGCGCACACTCCGGCGTCTCTACCAGCGCCAGTAGCATAGCCGTATAGTGCTGCGCTAGACGCTCAATGGTAATTGAATCGAACAACTCTTTTGCATAAACGAAACTTGCCTTCAGGAAATTATCCGCGCGCTCTACCACATTCAGCGTCAGCTCGAACTGCGACTCTCCCTTATCTAGTGGCCAACTGCTTGGTTCCAGTCCTGGTAGTGTCGGCAACTCGCCATAATCCTGCCACTGGTGATTGAACATCACCTGGAATAGCGGCGTCTGGCTCAGACTGCGATCCGGCTGCAGCGCCTCCACTAACTGTTCAAAAGGAAGATCCTGATGCTCTTGCGCGCCCAGCGCCGCACGTTTTCCCTGCTCCAGCGCCTTGGCCAAGCTCAGGCGACCATCCAACGGGTTACGGAGTACCTGCGTATTAACGAAGAAGCCCACCACGCCTTGGGTTTCCGTGCGGTGGCGGTTGGCGATCGGAACCCCGACCCGGATATCTTCTTGCCCCGTATAGCGATATAGCAGTGACTGGAAACCTGTCAGTAGCGTCATAAACAGGGTGGCGCCCTTCGCCTGGGCCTGCTGACGCAATCTACTCACTACCGAGGCAGGGAGCACTATTGCGTGGCGCGCAGCGTGATAGTGTCCATCGTCGCGACGTTGCCGGTCGGTCGGCAGTTGCAATACAGGATGTTCATCCCCCAGCTCCGCCTGCCAATAGGCCAGTTGACGCTCCTTTTCACCCGCCTCCATCCACTGACGCTGCCATAGGGCATAATCGGCATATTGAATCGGCAAAGCGGGTGGCTGCCAGGCCCCTCCTGTCACACGAGCGGAGTAGTCCGCAACAAACTCATCGATGATCAACTGCATCGACCGGCCATCGGAGATGATGTGGTGCATTACCACCACCAAAATGTGCTTCTCTTCTGCTAAACGTAGTAGCCCCACCCGCAACAGCGGCCCCTGTTCCAGATCGAAAGGGTCATTGCAAAGCCGATCAATCTGATCTTCTAATACCGCTTTGCGCTCATCCTTCGGCATATGGTTTAGCTCAACTTCGCACCATGCAAAGTTGCTCTCGGCCTGAACCACTTGCATCATCTCACCTTCGCCGTCGTCACGGAACAACGTGCGCAATGCCTCATGACGAGAAATCAAGGCGGTGAAGCTACCCCACAGTGCTTCAGTATCCATCGCCCCCTCAAGGGACAGAGCACCACTAATATGGTAAGCGCTGCTCTGGGGATCCAAGCGCCACAGGAACCACTGGCGAAGTTGGGCATAAGAGGGTGAGCAAGTGGTCTGTTGTGATACAGGGCGCCTAAGTATAGGAAACTGGCCAATGCCCAATCCTTGAGTACGAATCTTGTCGTAAACCACACGACGCTGCTCGCTAGGCAATCCGGCAAAGCGCTCCGCAATACGACGGGTATCGATATTACTCATTGAACGGTATCCATGCTGTCGATAAAGGAATCAATATCGGAGAGTGATTTCTCGAAACTGTGCCCACGGTTTAGCGCGACAATACATTCTGCTAAAGCGCGTAGAAGCGGATTCTTGAATACTTCAGATATATGAAGTTCAACCTGCATATCAGCTTGAACATGTGCCACCATCTGCACAGCAAGCAGAGAATGCCCCCCTAACTCGAAGAAGTTGTCGTGACGCCCTACTCGCTTGACACCCAGCACCTCGCTCCATATCGCCGCCAGCGTCTCTTCCGTTTCACCTTGAGGCGGTTCGTACTGCAATCCACTGGCCAACTCCGGCTCGGGCAGGGCCTTGCGGTCTACCTTGCCGTTGGCATTCAGCGGCAGGGCATCGAGGGTGACCATGGCGCCCGGCACCATATAATCTGGTAGTTTTTGACCCAGCACTTCGCGTAGTGAGGTGCTGTCGAGTTCACTGTCAGCCTGGGAAACCACATAGGCCACCAGCCTGGCACCATGGGAACCTTCTTGGGCGACCACCACCGCTTCGCGAATTTCCGGTTGCGATAGCAGTTCGGCTTCGATCTCACCAAGTTCGATACGCAGGCCACGGATCTTCACCTGGTGATCGAGGCGGCCCAGGTACTCGAGCTGACCATCCTCCCGCCAGCGCACCAGGTCACCGGTGCGGTAGAGGCGTTCGCCCTCGATAAACGGATCGGCGATAAAGCGCTCTGCCGTGAGATCACTGCGATTGAGATAGCCACGGGCCAGGCTTACCCCGCCGAGATAAAGCTCTCCAGCGACTCCTGGCGGAGCCAAGTTAAGATCACCATCCAAGACGTAGGTGCGGGTACCACTAATGGGTCGCCCAATGGGAATCTGGCGGTGAGCGTCATCACGACACCACCAGTGAGTGACATGAATAGTAGTTTCGGTGGGGCCATAGAGATCATGCAGGTGGGCACCATCAAGACACTCAGCCACATCTTGCTGTAGCGTCGCTGGAACGGCCTCGCCACCGCACATAATATGTTTGAGGCGCGTTTTGGCTCTAACATCGGGATAGGCCAGGAAGGCCTTGAGCATTGAGGGCACAAAGTTGAGCGTGGTAACGCCGTGCCGCTGGATCAGCTCGATAATACGCTCTGGATCTCGATGGTCACCTGGCTGGGCGATCACCAAACGTGCCCCAACGCTCAGCGGCCAAAAAATCTCCCATACAGAGACATCAAAGCCGAACGGCGCCTTGTGCAATACGGCATCGGTATCGTTTAGCTGGTAGGTCTCCTGCATCCAGACCATGCAGTTGGTCAAGGCATCATGGCGGATGGCGGCACCCTTGGGCCGCCCGGTGGAGCCCGAGGTATAAATCACGTAGGCGAGGTGCTCGCCGTGCAGCATCAACGCTGGATTGGTAGAAGCGTGATGCGCAACGTCCAGCCTATCCAGCTCAACAATGCTTAGGTTATCCGCTACTGGCAGTGACTCGCGCAAGTGGTGCTGGGTCAACAGCAACTCGATGCCACTATCGTCGGCGATGAAGGCCAGCCGCTCTGAAGGATACTCGGTATCCAGCGGAACATAGACGCCACCCGCCTTGAGAATCGCCAGCAGCCCCACCACCATCTCGATGGAACGCTCCATGGCGATGCCCACCCGCGTCTCGGGTTTTACGCCAAGACCTATCAAATAGTGGGACAGACGATTGGCACGAGTATTGAATTCGGCGTAGCTGAGCGACTGCTCTTCAAATACTAATGCAGTAGCCTCGGGCGTTACCTCGGCCTGGCGCTCGATCAATTGATGGATTGACTGAGTATCGGGATGCCGGTGGGAGTTCACTCCCCACTCGCTTAACAACCGCCGTTCTTCTTCTCCTAGTAGGCTGATCTCACTTATCGCTTGTTGCGGTGCCGCTTGCAGGCTTTCCACAATGCCAGCCACAGCAGTACTCAAATAATCACACAGTCGCTGAGCACCAATCGAACGACTCACCTGCCCCACTAATTGAAAGCCTTCTCCCAGGTCATCTACCGCCATACCGATAGGGTAATTAGTACGTTCATGGACATCCAGCGTCTCCATACCCTCCCAGGTATGGGTGGGATTTCCCTCTTTCTGTGGAGCACTGTAACGATAGTTCAGCAGGCTCGTGAATAGAGGCGCGCCACCGGGCAGTCCACTGCATCGCTGCGCCAGTCCGAGGCTGGCATGCTCGTGATGCATTAGTTCAGAAAGAGTATCGTGGGTGTGGCTTAGGCACTTATCAACACTCTGGGAACCTGTTTTGATACACACTGGTAGCGTATTGATAAACATCCCCAGCGCCCGCTCGGCACCTTCGATGCCCTGCATACGGCCGAACAGCACGGTGCCAAATACCGCATCATCCCGCCCGGTGGTTTTACTCAGCACCAAGGCCCAGGCCAGATGGAACAAGCTGGCCGTGCTGACACCATGGCGCTGGGCCTGTTGCCGAACTTGCTGGGCTAGCTCCGCTGGCAAAGGAAGGCGAACTTCCTCTATCTCGCTGCCATCGCCACGAACGTCTAACAGGCCGAAGGGCGCGGTCGGTTCTTCAATATCGCCCAACCGCTCACGGAAAAAGGTTTCATGCTCTTCCTGGCTTACCCCTAGTCGGGTCTGGGCAACGAAATTACGGAATGGAAGGGGTTGAGGTAGCTCATCTCCGCGGCCTTGCTGGATCAAGGCAATCTCTTCTACCAGTAGTTCGAGGGTGATGTGATCCATGACGAGATGGTGGCTAGGTAGCTGTAGCAACCATCGCCCATGCTCGGCATCGTATACAGCTACCGCCCGCAGCATCGGTGCGTGGCGCACATCAAGGCGATGATGATCCGGATCCACCTCAGCATTCAATTGTTCAGCGACACTAAGCGAAGAAGCATAATCAAAGTCTAACCATTCAAGCTCAAGCTGAGCATGGCGACATACCACCTGCACCGGCTCTCGTAATCCCTCCCAAAGCACGGCGGTACGCAGGATATCGTGGCGGGCAACCAGCTGGTTAAAACCGGCAGTAAAGGCTTCCAGCCGCTCTCGGCTGTCGAAGCCAAGCAAGTGTTGGGTCACATAGGCATCGCCCTCTTCCTGAAGCCGATGGTGGAAAAGAATGCCCTCCTGTAGCGGTGCCAAGGGATAGATATCCTGAATATTGCGTGCACCGCCGGGCACTGCCGCTTCGATGGCGCTGATTTCTTCACCATTGAGTTCGATCAAAGGCAGCATCTCGGGCAGGATTGCTGAGCAGCCATCTGGAATGCGGTTGGGCGGAATGCTGATTTCCTGCCGCTCTGATGCCTGAGTTAATGCCTTGGAAAAGGCCGCCAGTTCAGGGGATTGGAACAGCGTGCGTACCTGCGCCATCAAGCCCCATTGCCGCATTTTCTCCAGCACTTTCAGGGCTAGCAAGGAATGACCACCCAGTTCAAAAAAGTTGTCGTGACGGCCAATCCGCTCCACGCCAAATATTTCGGACCAGATTTTTGCGAGAGCGACTTCTACCTCGCCCTGCGGAGGTTCGTACCGCTGGCTTCCGGCCAAATCCGGTGCGGGCAGTGCCTTGCGGTCTACCTTACCGTTGGCATTCAGCGGCAGTGCATCGAGCGTGACCACGGCTCCCGGCACCATATAGTCTGGCAGATGTTGGCTCAACTGCTCGCGCATTGAGGTGGCGTCAAGTTCAATGCCTGCCTGAGGAACCACATAAGCCACCAGCCTCGAACCACTAGTTCCATCTTGGGAGACCACCACCGCCTCGCGAAGCGCCAGTTGCAATAGCAGCTGCGCTTGAACTTCCCCCAACTCCACCCGATAACCGCGGATTTTAACTTGATCATCCATACGGCCAAGGAATTCCAAGCTACCATCTGGCAATTGCCGCACACTATCACCGGTGCGATATAAACGTTCTCCTTCACCAAAGGGGTCAGCTACAAATCGTTCCGCCGTCATATCAAGACGCCCCAGATAACCGCGGGCCACCCCTACCCCTCCTAGATAAAGTTCACCGTTCACTCCTTGAGGCACAGGGTTCATCCAAGGGTCAAGTACTCGAATTTGCATGTTACGCAAGGGGGCGCCAATCGGTAGCGTAGATGCTCGCTGATCAGCACTTTCATATCTTTGTGTCAATGCTCCGACAGTTGTCTCGGTGGGGCCATAATGGTTAACAATTTGACAAGATGGATTTAGGTCTGAGATCCATTTAACCAGAGACCAATCGCTTACCTCCCCCCCAAGAACTAAACACCTTCTCGGCAATGTAGTTAATGGACTCTTTACACTCATTAGAGCGCGCAAATGGCTAGGCACTATTTTGAGGACATCAATTTCATGCTCATGCATGTATCTAGTAAAAGCGTCTGGATCAAGCGTGCTATCAGATGAAATCAAATGAAGAGTTTGCCCCTTGTACAAGGCGCCGAAGAGCATGGTATGGCCTAAATCCGCGGCTATTGTCGACACCATTGCAAAACTACGAACATCATCAGATAGCGCTAAAACTTCCAGAACCCCTTCCGTATAATTGCTAAGGGAACCATGCGTGATCCCAACACCCTTAGGTCGTCCGGTAGAGCCCGAGGTATAAATCACATAGGCGAGGTTCTCTCTGTGCATTACCACTTCAGGGTTCGTTGACGCATGGTGCGTGACGTCCAACTGATCCAGGTCGATAACGTTAAGGCTCTCGGCCACCGGCAACGACTCGCGAAGCTGCTGCTGGGTAAGCAACAGCTCAATGCCGCTATCCTCGACCATATAGGCCAACCGGTCACTCGGATAATCTGGATCCAGTGGCACATAGGCGCCGCCCGCCTTAAGAATAGCCAGTAAGCCCGCCACCATCTCAACTGAGCGCTCCATGGCGATGCCTACTCGGGTTTCAGGTTTTACACCCAAATCAATCAGATAGTTCGCCAACCGATTGGCGCGGGTATTGAGTTCGGCGTAGCTGAGTGACTGGTCTTCGAATACTAGCGCTGTGATATCAGAGGCTGCCGCTGCTTGGCGTTCAATTAGATGATGAATAGCTAGAATATCGGGGTATCGTTGAGTGTTGCCTGCCCATTTCTTCAATTGATGCTGTTCATTCTTATCAAGTAGTTCGATATCACTCAACGCACGTTCTGGCATCTCTGCCAGCGCCTTTAAAAAAACGACATAATGCCGCGCCAGTCGTCCAATGGTGGTGGAATCAAACAGCTCTTCAGCATAAATAAAACTTGTCTTCAGGTAACCATCATTACACTCCTCCACATTTAGCGTCAGCTCGAACTTCGCCTCTTTCTTTTCTAGTGGCCAGGTACTCAACTCCAATCCTGGTAGTGTCTTCAGCGCACTATGATCCTGCTGCTGATAATTGAACATCACTTGAAATAGTGGCGTGTGACTCAGGCTGCGCTCCGGCTGCAGCGCTTCTACTAACTGCTCAAAAGGCAGATCTTGATGTTCTTGAGCACCAAGCGCCGCACGTTTTGCCTGCTCTAGCGCTTCGGCCAAATTCAGGCGACCATTTAACTGATTGCACATCACCTGAGTATTGACGAAAAGCCCTACCACTCCTTGAGTTTCTGTACGATGCCGATTGGCGATTGGCACGCCTATACGAATATTTTCCTGCCCAGTATATCGATACAACAACACCTGTAAGCCCGTCAGTAGCGTCATAAACAGGGTAGCTCCCTGAGTCTGAACTCGTTGACGCAATCCTCTCACTAACGGTTCTGGAAGTACCATGTGGTGGCGTGCAGTGTGATAATGCCCATCGTTGCGACGCGGGCGATCAGTTGGCAATTGCAGCACTGGGTGTTCGTCACCTAGTTCCCCCTTCCAGTAGGCGAGTTGACGCTCTTTCTCACCCGCGTCCATCCATTGACGCTGCCAGAGTGCATAATCAGCGTACTGAATCGGCAAGGCTGGCGGCTGCCACGTCTCACCCATTACCCGAGCGGAGTAGTCCGTAGCAAACTCATCGATGATCAACTGCATCGACCAGCCATCGGAGACAATGTGGTGCATGACCACCACCAACAGCTGCTCTTCTTCAGCTAAACGCAATAGTCCCACCCGCAATAGTGGCCCTTGCTCCAGATCGAAAGGGTCATTGCAAAGCCGCGCAACCTGACTCTCTATTGCCGCTTCTCGCTCACCCTTTGGCACATGGCTCAGGTCAATATCAGACAATACGAAGTTATTTTCAGCCTGCACCACTTGCATTGCCTCGCCTTCACCATCGTCACGGAACACCGTGTGCAATGCCTCATGGCGTGCTACTAAAGCCGCGAAGCTCCCCCGCAATGCCTCAGAGTCAAGAGTTCCCTTAAGGATCACGGCACCCGTGATATGGTAGGCGCTGCTTTGGGGATCCATGCGCCACAGAAACCACTGGCGAAGTTGGGCATAGGAGAGTGTTCTGCTCTCTTTATTCTTAGACCTAACGATTGGCAACTGCGAAAAGTCGATACCCTGTTGTCTTAATGCCTCAAGAAATACGCTCTGCTTGTCTCGTGGCAAGTGTGCGAAGCGCTCAGCAATAGTGTGTTTATTGAGTTCCATATCAGCTCTCCATTCCATCTAGTAGCGCTGCCATCTTTTCGAGCTGTGCGCTCTCGTTCTCTTCCGCACCTCCCCTGCTTTCCTGAATGGGCTCACCCATAGAGGCCAATGTAGCGTGTTCGAAATAGCTGCGGAGAGGGAGACGTATATCGAAATGTTCTTCTACTCTAGCTTGCACCTTTAGTGCCAACAGCGAGTGCCCCCCTAGCTCGAAGAAGTTGTCGTGACGCCCTACCCGCTTGACACTCAGCACCTCGCTCCAAATCGCCGCCAGCGTCTCTTCAATCTCACCTTGGGGTGGCTCGTATTGCGAGCTGCTGGAGAAGTCGGGCTCGGGCAATGCCTTGCGATCCACCTTGCCGTTGGGCGTTAGTGGCAAGGCATCAAGCATCACCACCATACTTGGCACCATATAGTCGGGCACTACCTGTCCCAGGCGTTCGCGTAGCTCGGCAGTATCGATCAACTCATGTGGCTGGGCGACGGCATAAGCCACCAACCTGGCTCCTCCCGGCCCTTCCTGGGCCACCACTACCGCTTCTCGTATAACATCGAATTCCACCAACCGAGACTCTATCTCTCCCAACTCAATACGCTGGCCCCGTATTTTGACCTGCTGATCGGTGCGTCCGATGTATTCAAGCACCCCATCAGTGCGATAGCGGGCCAGATCGCCTGTCCGGTAGAGCCTTTCCCCGGGCACATCGGCAAACGGGTTGGGCACGAAGCGCTCCGCCGTCAGCTTCGGCTGGTTCAGGTAGCCCCGCCCAACACCGACACCGGCGACATATAGTTCGCCACTCACCCCCGTTGGTAGTGGGTTCAGTTGGTTGTCGAGAACGATTAGCTGGGTGTTATCGGCCGGTTTGCCTATCGGTAATACGGCTGAGTGCTCATCATTGCCACTACGCAGCAAGTGCAGGGATACGTCATCGGCACATTCAGCAGGGCCGTACGCATTGACCAATGGGATCGCTGGATAGCGCGCAAACCATTGGCGCACTAGCTCGGAGGTGGAGGCTTCACCTGTGGGCAGCAGCCAGCGCAGTGCTGGCAGGTCGACTGAGACAGTGTTCAACATTCCCTGGATCAGTGCGGGCACGCTTTGCAGCACCGTGACGCCGTTGTCGCGCACATAAGGAAGCAACGCACTGGGGTCGCGTGCAATCTCATCAGGCACAATCTCGATGCAAGCACCACACAACAGCCCCGCCAGCGTTTGCCAGACGGAGATATCGAAACTCAGCGCTGCGGTCTGAGCAATAACATCGCTGGCCGACAGATCCAGGTAGGGAACCTTGCTCAACTGGTTGTTGAGCATGCCACGGTGACTGACCACTACACCCTTGGGTTCACCGGTTGAGCCGGAAGTATAGATAATGTAGGCGGCCTGATCAGGGTGAGCCGTTACAGCGGCATCCCCCTCTAGTCCTTCCGCCGTGACGAGATCCTCGAACACGAGCATCCGCGGCGGGTTGGGCATGGATTCAAGCACAGTTTCGAGGCGCGGTGTTTGCTCAGCAGTGGCAACCAGAACCGATGCTTGGCTTGACGCCAGCATATCGGCGATACGTTGATCAGGAAGTCGGGTATCCAGCGCTAGATACGCACCGCCAGCCTTGAACGTACCCAGAATCATGCTTGGCAACGCTAGGCCGCGCTCGGCATGCAGAGCTACGACATTATCCTTCTTCACCCCTGCTTGCCGCAGTGCTTGGGCAATGCGATTGGAGGTGTCCTCTAGCTGATCATAAGCGAGTGTGTCTCCCTGATGGCGAACGGCAACTTGGCGTGGATGCTGTCGTACCTGCTCACGGAACAGGTCGATATAACCTCGCTCAAAGGGATAAGCAACCGACTGCCCTCTACATTGCGCCCGCTGTGTCTCCATCTCATTAACAGGCAATACGTCCAATTCATGATAGGGAGCATCAGGCCTGTCAATAATGTGCAAGAGAATTTGACGGAAGCCCGAGAGCAGCCTCTCGACCTCGGAATCGTCAAACTTTCGGGCGTCGTAGGAGAGCTGCAGCATCAATTGCTCGCCAGGCACCACCACTACGGTCAAGGGGTAATTGGTGTGGGTGCGGTTGCCCTTGATAGACACATGAAGATCATGGATTTTCTCCGTTATGCTGGCATCTATCGGCGCATTTTCGAATACAAAGAGGCTATCAAAGAGACTGCGTCCTTGTGACTGCTCTCCCAACGATTGAATTTCGACTAACGGTAGATGCTCGTATTGGCGCATCTCCAGGTTTTTCGCCAATAGCGCATGCAGCCAATCAAGGACAGATGTTTGCGGCGAAGGGGCTAACACACGCAGGGGAATCGTGTTGATAAACAGCCCCATCGTCTCCTGTATGCCCTCCAGTTCTAGCGGGCGCCCAGCCACTGTCACGCCGAATAGGATGTCATCCACCTGGGAAAGCCGCCCTAACAGCAGTGCCCATGCCCCTTGTACGATCGTATTGACAGTCAATTGATGCTGTCGGGCAACGTTCTGTAGCTCTGCACTCTCATCGTGGGAGAGCGAGGAGAATACATCAGCCACCGTGGCAACACTGTCGTGCGAACCGTGCGGCTTAAGATAAGGAATCGGCGTTACCTCATCGAAACCTTCAAGCTCATGTTGCCAATAGTTGCGTAGCACATTGGCATCCTGCTGCTGCAACCAAGCGATAAAATCACGATACGGCCTTGGTTGCGTCAACTCTTGATTCGTCCTGAGACGATAGGCATCGTAATCGTAGTAGTGGAAAAAATCGCTGAGCAACAGGGAGCGGCACCAGGCATCCATCAGAATATGGTGGAAACTCTGTACGACGTAGAACAGGTTCTCCGCCAGTTGAATAAGGCGTACCTTTAGCAATGATGGCCGTTCCAGGTCGAAGCCATCATCAAGCTCCTGACGCAATAACACCGCCAAGCGCCGATCAGCCTCATCCTCGTCAATACCGCGCCAATCGATATATTCCACGGGTGAAGGAATTTGCCGATACACCACCTGCAACTGTATCTCTTCGGTTTGCCATACGAACCCTGTACGTAGAACCTCATACCGTTCGCCGACTCGCTGCCAGGCTTTCTCGAAAGCATTGACGTCGATAGGCGAAGCAAACCGGTAGCGATCCTGCATCATGTACATACCAGCACCTGGATTGAGCAGGGTATGCAATAGCAGCCCTTGCTGCATCGGCGCCAACGGGTAGATGTCCTCAACATTGGCGACATCCAATCGCAAGCCGTCAAGCTGCCCTTGACTCAGCCCCGCCAGCGGGAAGTCCGAAGGTGTTGCGCCACGAACGCCACTAGCACAGTGCTCAATCAATGCCTCTAGTTGCGCTTGGAAGCTTACTTGCAAGGCATGTATCGCTGCCTCGCTGTGAATCTCACGACTGTAACTCCAGTCGAAGCGCAGTTGGCCATCTTGAACCCAGGCCACCACCTCAATCCAGGTACGGCGCTTGCTTTGCGGCGCGCGAGCCTGCCCTGCATTCTCTTTAGCGAGCCGCCAGGCCCCATCGCCCTGTAGGGAGCGATCCAACTGGCCTAGATAATTGAAGGTGACCTGGGGGTAGGCACCACCGACCAGCGCGGGCTCTTCTTTCAAATAGCGCAGTACGCCGTAGCCGAGCCCCTTATCGGGCACTTGGCGAAGCTGCTCCTTGATCGCTTTTAGGCTCGAACCAGGTTCCCCGTTATCTGACGTCAGGCGAACCGGGTAGAGCGAGGTGAACCAACCTACGCTGCGACTGAGATCGACACCGTCGAACAGGTCTTCGCGACCATGGCCTTCCAGTTCGATTAGTACACTGTCTCGCTCCGCCCATTGGCACAGGGCGCTCGAAAGTGCAGTGAGGAGCAGGTCATCCACCTGGGTGCGGTAGGCTTTATGCACCGGCCCCAGCAGTTGCGTGGTCGCTTCGGTAGGCAAGCTGCCAACGAGCGATGCGGTATCAGCGACGGTGTTGCTGCCACGGGGATTATGTGCCGGTAGGCTAGGCTCTGGCTCTTTGACGATGCTTTCCCAATAAGGGCGTTGCTCAGCCAACGCCTCCGATGTGGCGTAGTCGGCCAGGCCGCGAACCCACTCATCTAGCGAGGTGGTTGCCGGTGGTAGGTCGATTGTCTTGCCTGCACTTAACTGCGTGTAGGCCGCTTGCAGGTCGTCGAGGATCACGCGCCACGAGACGCCGTCTACCACCAAGTGGTGAGCCACTAGCAGCAATCGCCCGCCGCGCTCGCCTCCCAGTGCCATCCAGATAGCACGGAACGGTCGCGCCAAACTCAGACTGCGTTGCGCAGCATCGGCAGCCTGGGTGATGGCCTGCGCCGGATCCGCATGATCGCTTAAATCCACGTGCTCGAAGAGATCGTCGGCTAGCTTGCCATAGGCTTGTTGCCAGCTATCGCCAACGCGCTCAAAGCGTAGTCGCAAGGCACCATGGTGATCTTCCACTCCCTCAATGGCACGCCGTAGCAGTGTGGTATCTACACCACTGACCGCTTCCAGCATCAACGACTGATTCCAGTGGTGTGGCTCGGCAAAGTTCTGCTCGAAGAACCAGCGCTGTACCGGTAGCAGCGCAAAGGAAGCAGCCTTATTGGGCGCAGCCGCTTGTTTAGGGGCGGTAGCAGCTAGAGGCGTGGCCATCGCCGCCACTGCGGCAATGGTCTGCCCTTCCATCAACTGCTTGGGCGTTACCTTGTAGCCACGCTTGCGCGAGCGCGCGACGATCTGCAAGCTGAGGATGGAGTCACCACCCAGCTCGAAGAAGTTGTCGTTGCGCCCCACCTGCTCGCAGCCGATCACGTCAGCCCAGACCGCTGCCAACGTCTCTTCTGCTTCTCCCTGGGGCGCTTCAAAGGTTTTACCACTACCGGCTTGCACTGGCTCGGGCAGCGCCTTGCGATCCAGCTTGCCATTGGCGGTTAGTGGCAGAGCCTCCAGCCGTACCAGGGCGCTGGGAACCATATAGTCCGGCACGCGCTCGCCAAGCTGCGCGAGTAACACAGCATCTTCAACGTCGCTCCCGGCTGCCATCACCACATAAGCGTACAGTTGCGCGCGTCCTTCCTCATTTTCCCGAGCGACCACTTCGGCCTCCGAGACCCCTGGCTGGTCGCGCAACAGGGCAGCGACCTCGCTCGGCTCCACCCGATAGCCGCGAATCTTGACCTGATCATCTACACGTCCAAGGAACTCCAGGCTACCGTCGGCCAGTTGGCGCACAAGGTCACCGCTGCGATAGAGCCGCTCCCCCGTTTGGAAGGGGCTGGCAACAAAACGTTCCGCCGTTTGCCCCAACCGCTGCAGATAGCCTTGAGCCAGTCCTGGGCCACCCAAGTAGAGTTCGCCGGCAACGCCCTTCGGCACCGGGTTAAGCCAGGGGTCGAGCACATAGGCCCGAGCATTGGCCAGCGGTGTACCGATCGGCAGCGTGCTGGCAGCTCGATCGGCCATGTCGGCTTGCTGGGTGAGAATACCTACCGTGGTTTCCGTAGGGCCGTAGTGATTAAGCACCCGGCAGGTTGGCTTGAGTTCGGCGATACGTTCCAGTAGCGCCCAGTCGGTCGCTTCGCCGCCCAGAATCAGGCGCTCGTGCGGAAGCACGTCAGCCGGGGTTGCCGCACTCAGCAGTGCTCGCAGGTGGCTGGGCACAATCTTGAGTACATCCACCTGCTGTTCACGCATATAAGCCGCAAAGGCATCCGGGTCGAAGGCACATTCCGGTGAAATTAGATGCAAGGCGCGGCCGGTGCACAAGGCACCAAACAGTACGGTATGCCCTAGATCCGCCGCCACCGTCGAGACCATCGCCATGCTGCGGGCTCCCTCTGGTAGCGCCAACGCTTCCAGAACGCCCTGTACGTAATTGGCCAGCGCACCGTGACTAACCGCCACCCCCTTAGGCTTGCCCGTGGAGCCAGAGGTATAGATCACATAGGCGGTCTGCTGGGGATGAATGACCGGCAGTTCGTGCTCTACGGCAGCCGGAATATCGTCGATAAACGACAGCTCCATTACCGGAACGTCATCACTCCAGCCGCAAGGCGTACTGCTCAGTAGTAAGCGAGCGCCACTATCAGCCAATTGATAGGCCAAGCGCTCCGGTGGCAGTTGTGGATCAAGCGGCACGAAGACCCCGCCTGCTTTAAGTACAGCGAGGATACCGAGTACGTATTCACACGAGCGCTCGGCGTGAATGGCAACGCGTACTTCAGGGCCGACGCCTTCTGCCATTAATTCTGCCGCTAACCGTTGGGCCTGAGCATCCAAACTGGCATAGGTATAACGGTGTTGCCTATCCTCTACGGCTAACTCATCAGCATTAGCTTCCACCATCTTCGACAGCAGGGTGGGTATAGCCTGAGTGAGAATCTCGCTTTGGTTTCCTTCCAACACGGAGATAGGCTCAGGTAGCGACTGCATCGCTATGTGAGACCGCGGATCAACGACGACCTGCTCGGCCAGGAACCGGAATGCCTGACAGAAGCGCTCGATCGTGGTGGCATCGAATAGCTCTGCGGAGTAAGCGAATAGACCTGCTATTCCCTCGGGCTCATCGCAAAAATCGAGACTCAGGTCGAAGTGAGCAATGCCCGTGAATACCTGCTCGGCTTGAATGGCCAGGCCAGCCACGTGACGCTCCGCCTGCCACATTTCCTGCTGAGTACACTTCACCTGAAATATTGGATGTACCCCCGGTTGCCGTTCGAGCTGTAGCGCCTCCACCACTTGATCGAAGGGGACATCCTGATGCAGCTGGGCATCGATCAGGGTAGCGTTCACCTCATCTAACAAACGTTCGAAATTTCCAGTGGGATCAATCTGAGTGCGCAACACAACGACATTGATAAGGTACCCAATTAAGCCCTGAAGCTCGGCTTTATGCCGATTGGCAATCGGCGCCCCTACCTTGATATCTGTCTCACCGCTAAAGCGATACAACGTCTGCTTCAATAGCGCCAAGATCACGGCGTAGAGTGAAACGTTTCTTTCACGGGCTAGGCTACGTAGCTGCTCGCTCAACTCACCGGGAAGCGTAAAGCGCAGTTGGCCTTCGCTCGGTGCGGACAGCGCTTGGCGTGGACGATCCAAGGGCAACGCTAGCGGGGGATGATCCCCGGAGAGGCGTTCACACCAGTGAGTAAGTTGGCCCTGCCGCTCACTACTATGTCTCTCACTGCTATGCTGCTGACGCTGCTGCCAAACCGCATAATCTGCGAACTGTACTGGCAGTGGTGCAAGCTTGACTTCTTGCTGTGTGCACGCACCCTCATAAAGTGCGCATAGATCATCGATGAGCACCTGTACTGACCATCCATCGCCAGCAATGTGGTGCTGCACGACAGCTAACACATGGTGCTCCGTGGACAAGCGGTAGAGGGCGATGTTTAAAGGAGGCGCCTGATCCAGGTCAAAAGGCTTCCGGGCCAGTTTAATGAGTGCGTCATGCAGTGCCTGCTCCTGTTCATCCACGGTATCACCGGGCATCTCGTTACAAATCAACTCAGGATGCCAATCCTGCGCTAGCCGCTGAACAGGTTCTCCCGCCTCACTCAAGGGGTAGTAAGTA
Source organism: Vreelandella glaciei (assembly GCF_013415125.1). Lineage (GTDB taxonomy): Bacteria > Pseudomonadota > Gammaproteobacteria > Pseudomonadales > Halomonadaceae > Vreelandella > Vreelandella glaciei. Next base: position 43,442 of record NZ_JACCDE010000029.1, read on the forward strand.
CGTAAAATATCATGTCGTTGTACGAGGGCTTCCAGCGCTGCATTGAGCGCTGTTGGTTCCAACACCCCCTTGAGATGCAGTGCCCCTGCCATATTGTAACCAGCGCTCTGGGGATCGAGTTGCCACGTCAGCCATAGGCTGCGCTGCCCTTCTGACAGCGGTATATCGCCTTGACGCTGATCATCTTCAAGACGGGGGATGGCCATCCCTCGTTGATCCGATGATACCGCCAAACGTGCTTCGATCGCTTTAGCCATGGCAGACAAGCGCGGTTGTTCGAACAGCGAGTGCAGCGATAGCTCGACGCCCCAGTGATCACTGATGGCGGCGGCTAGGCGCACCGCCGCCAGAGAATTACCCCCGCTGGCGAAGAAGTGGGCATTGTTTCCCAGTGGCGCCTCCTTGTTGTCTCCCAGCACTTGGCGCCAGAGCGTCGCTAGCGTCTGCTCTGTTTCGCTCCCAGCTTCCGCAGTAGATTGTGATGACTCGCCACCACTAGCGTCCCCATCGTCGCTGCCGCTGACAAAATGCCCAAAGGCGTAAATGGCGTAGGCATCCAGGCTGCCCGCTTCCCAGCCTTGGCGGCAGGCGCTGCGCTGTAGCTTGCCGCTGGAGGTTTTGGGAAGGCCACCTGGGTTAAGCAGTAACACTACCGAAAGCGGCTCGTGGCAAGCGCTCCCCACCGTCTCGCTTAGCGCTTCGACCAACTTCTCGGCGGGAACTAGTTTCTGTATGCCGCGGGAGACCTCTGCCGCGACACCAATCCCCTCGGCGCCTTCGGGGGTGGTCACTGCAAAAGCCGCCACGCGCCCTTTGCGCACTGCTTCCACCTCGGCTTCGATAGCGCTTTCGATATCCTGGGGGTAGACGTTATGGCCGCGCAGAATGATCAGGTCTTTGATACGCCCAGCAATATACAGCTGCCCTTCGTGCAGAAAGCCTAGATCGCCGGTGCGCAGCCAGCGATCATCGCGAGCATCGTGGTTCTGTCCATCAGTATCATCGGTGCGCTGCCAACTGACCCCATCGCGGGTGACAAAGGCTTTCGCTGTAGCTTCTGGGTTCTGCCAATACCCGTGCGCCACGCTGGGCCCGTTGACCCAGATCTCGCCGACTTCACCACTGGGCAGCGAGTGAAGCCCCTCAGGATCGACAATATCGATAGCGTGACCGGGTTCCGGCGTGCCGCAGCCCACCAGGGTGTTGCCTTCAACCGCTGAGGCAGCCTTTCCCTCGGCCAGCAACTGTTGAGAAAAAGCCGTGCCCACCACGCCCGTACCGCGCTGATTACAGCTAACCAGCAGCGTGGCTTCAGCTAAGCCATAACAGGGGGCTGCGGTATCAGCGGCAAAGCCCGCTGGGCGGAAGCGTTCAATAAAGCCAGTGAGGGTATCGTGGCGTACCGGCTCGGCGCCTGAGAACGCGACCCGCCAGCTAGATAAGTCGAGCGCCTCAAGCTGCTCGTCGCGGATACGCTCAAGACAAAGCCGATAGGCAAAATCGGGGCCACCGCTAATGGTGCCCCGGTGGCGGGAGATCGCTTCCAGCCAGCGTACCGGCCGCTGTAAAAAGAAGGTGGGGCTCATCAATACCGCAGGGATACCGCGATAGATGGGCTGCAGCAGGCCACCGATCAGCCCCATGTCGTGGTAAAGCGGCAGCCAACTGACGAAAACATCGTCGGCACCAATCGAGAAGCCCGTCTCGATAGCACGCTCGTTCGCCATTAGGTTGCCATGGCTGACCATAACGCCTTTGGGCGTGGCCGTGGAGCCTGAGGTGTACTGTAAAAAGGCGATATCACTACGCTTTGGGTGATGCTCTACCCAGTGTTCAGCGCGGCTCTCATCTACAGCATCTACGGGGATCAGTTCGGCGCTGCCGAAGCCTTCACTTGCCGATGCGACCACATCGATAATCGTTGTAGAGGTGAGCACACAAACAGCCTGGGAGTCGGCGGCAATGGCGAGCAGACGTGCCAGGTGCTGCTGTTTGGCCGACTCTGGAGGGAAGACCGGCACGGCAATCACCCCGGCATACAGGCAGGCGAAGAACGCCACCACGTAGTGCTCATCGTTATCCAGCAGGATCAAGGCACGCTCACCAGCCGGGAACCGCTGCTGGAGCTCGCTGGCCAGGGCGCGGGAGCGCCGCTCCAGGGTAGCGTAGTCAAGGGTGGTCTCACCTTGCGCGTTCACTACAATCAACGCCCTGTCGCTGGGCCTTTCCCGGGCCAGGCGACTTAAATGCTCAACGAAGCTGAGGTTAACAACGTTATGGGACGGGTGGCTGTTCATTGTCTGGGCGTGCCTAATATTCATATGCGTACCTGCTGAAGCTCCTGGCCGTGAGATGAGGCGTTATGTTTAGTCGTTGGAGAGGTTGCCGTGACCTTCCGCCATGGCGACGACGACTTTGCGCGGCCCTTTGAACGGCGTGCGTGCATGGGCGACCAGCATGTTGTCGAGCATCAACACATCGCCCGCTTGCCAGGGGAACATCACCGTTTCGTCGGCCAGTACGCCGCGGATCTCATCGAAGATGGCATCGTCGATGGGGCTGCCATCGGCAAAGAAAACGTTGCGTGGCATGTCTTCGGGGTCGAGCAGCTCTTCCAGCGATTCACGCACTTCTGGCTGCAGGTTGGAGACATGGAAAAGATGGCCTTGGTTGAACCACACCTGCTCACCGGTGACAGGGTGAGTCTCTATGCTTTGGCATAACTGGGTGGTACGCAGGTCGCCATCGGGCTTCCATTCACAGCGAATACCCGCGCGCTGGCAGAATGCCTCCACTTCAGCGCGGTCTTCGGTGTTAAACACCTTTTGCCAAGGCATATCGAAATCGCCGTAGTTGCGTACGTAGAGAATGCCGGGGGCAAAGCGCTCGCGGATCTCTGCAGGCATACGGCGGTAAATAGCGCGGCTATCGGCTATCGGCGTCTCTCCCCCTTCGGGGGAAGCGGTGACACAGTGGAACCAGATTTTCATCGGCCACTCGCGGGTGTAAGCCTGCTCATTGTGGAGGGGAATATGTTGATGAGCGGGATACTCGGTCGAGGTATAAATGCCTGACGAAACCGCTGAACGCGGTGTTGAGGCGAACTCATAACTCAGCAGAGGATGACCAAAGGCGGCAGCAAACTGCTGAAAATCGTCCACGGAAGGAACATCGAAGCCTCTTAGCAGCACCCCGCCGACTTTGGCCACTAATGACTCAATATCCCCACGCAACTCGCCAAAGGCTTCCAGCAGCGGCTGCCCTGGATAGGAGGGGGAAATCATAATGGGCAACTCTGAATCAGCAGGCCCCTGACGTTTGGATATGACGTTGGCGTGTTGCGTTGGTGTTGCGCTTTGGCTGTCCATTATTGATCTCCTAAAAAGTCGTTGAATAGCGTTTGCCATGGGCATAGCAGGTACAGTCCGAGTCGACATAGCTTTTGTCGACATAGCCCAGGGCAGCGGCATAGCCACTCGGCGCTGGCAGCGGCCATGCTTGCAAAGGTGATGAAACGGGAAGCGAGTGTTCAAGGTGATAGCTGTTTGGCGGCCCTAAAGAGGAAGTGATCGAGATCGAGAGCGACCGCAAATGATCAGCAATGCCCAGGCCCAGGGCTTTGAGCACCGCCTCTTTAACCACCCAGCGCTCCATAAAGGGCAGCGCGGAGCTGTCGCGTGCGTGGTTGAGCTGCTCACTCGGCGATAGCACCAGCCCTTGCAGCGGTGCCAGTTCGGCCTCGGATCGGCAACGCTCAATATCGACCCCCACTGCGCCACCGGGAGCAAGCGCGATTAGGGCGACATGGCCAGAGTGGGAAACATTGAAAGCAGGCCCATCAGCGTTTTCCAACGCTGGTTTGCCGTAAGCGTTCTGAGTGAACACCAGCTTTTCTGGCGCTATACCGGTGTGCTCGGATAGCAATCGCCGCAGGGCCGCACGAGCCGCCACGGCGCGTACGACATCGGCGTGACGGCGAAGCCGCTGGGCGCGCTGCCACTCGGCTCGACTCAGCAACCGATCATCTTCGTCAGCCACCGGGGCGTTCAGGTCGAGCGATAAACGCCAGACTTCAAGCCCCTCAGGAGCCCCTTCAGCTAACTGCAGGCGCTGCATGGGGCACCTCCTCAAGCCGTCGGGTCAGTGCCCGTTCGATAGTCTCCAGCACTTGTGCTTGCTGCTGGCGAATAAAGAAGTGCCCTCCTTCGAACCAGTTCAACGAGAGCGCCCCGCCCGCTTCTCGCTGCCACGCTTCTAAACGCTCTCTTTCGATATCGTCATCGCGCCCTGCGAGTACCTGTAAGGGATAACCAAGCGGCGACCCGCCGCGATAGCGGAAACTGCGGCAGAGGCGATAGTCCGCTGCCAAAACATCGAGAGTGAGGCGCAGTAGCTCCGGACTTTCGAACACTTCCTCTGGGGTACCGCCCTGCTGGCGTAGATCCGCCATCAGGGCTTTGTCATTATCAAGGCCCGCCAAGCGGTCTGCGTCGCGCATTGAGGGCGCCGCGCTGCCTGAGGCGAACAGCATCCGCGGCTGAGGTCGCCCTACATCGCGCAAGCGAGCTGCCATGCCGTAGGCCAACAACGCCCCCATGCTGTGACCGAACAGGGCAAAGTCGCCGCGCATCCGCGTTGCTTGCTCTTCGCACAGCCGCACGACCTGGGTCTCGAAGTCATCGATGAGCGACTCACCCAGACGCTCACCACGCCCCGGCAGCTCGACGGGATACACCTCGATCCAGGCGGGCAACTGGCGCTTCCAGCGCAGATACATGGTGGCGCTAGCCCCGGCACAGGGCAGGCAGAGCAGTCTTAAACGCTTAACCTGCATCCACCTGCTCCGCCTCACTTTTGGCCTGCGCATCCATCCACTGGCGTAGCGACAATGGCCGCATATCAGTCCAGGTCTTTTCGACGTAGTCGAGGCAGGTTGGCTTATCGCCGAGCACACCGGTATCGGTCCAGCCAGCGGGAATCGCTTTCCATTCTGGCCAGAGGGAGTACTGCTCTTCGTGGTTGACTAATACGCGGAAGACACCATCTTCACGATCAAAACAGCTTGTCATGGGACTAACCTCACCGTTGCCTAAGAAATGAGAAATAAAACGCAATTGCTTCTCATTACTTAATGACGAGTGAGGCGTCAGAAAATTTAATGCTGAGGGGAAGAAAATAGAAAAAAATAAGGAGGGGGGTCGCTAGGGCGTCGGCATAGAATTACCCTTGCCAGGCTAAAAATGGCACCTGTGGGAGGCCGCTTTAGCTCGCGACCATTGGGTTAGCCTGACAATCGAAGGAGGAGATTAAAAAAACAGTGACTTATCCACTGCGCTCATCACCGCTTGGGATCATCCCCGTTAACAGCCATAGCTGTTCGGCTTCATGAAATACCTGGCGGTGCTGAGAAGAAGCCGCTAGCCACGCATGGAGCGCTTCGCGATCAGCATCACTCAACGTCTCTTCATGCTCGCGCATCAGCCAATCTAGCGCTGTTTGCCAAACGGCATCATCGCCGCTTTCGTTATCCATCGTTATTGTCAAACCTCGCTATTGCGGCCTACTTATTACCTGCCTATGGAAGCGTCTGATATTCTTAACGCTATTTGCTGACATTGTAACAAAGCGACAACAAAGAGGGGACGGAACGTGGGCTTACCGACCTGACAACGTCTGGCCTTTTAGCGACTGGCGGCAATGAGTTAGTGCATCGCGAATCATAAAATTAACTAACGTGGTGGAAATACCTAACAAGTGAGCCACTTCCCGCTGCGTATGACTACCCGAACGGTAGAGCTCAAAAGCGCGCCGCGTACGCTCGGGTAGCTCGTCCAACGCGTCCACCACCTGTGCCAAGGCCTGGCGGTCAATCGCGATCACCTCTGGGGAGTGTGACGCGTAAGAGGCGGCCTCGCCCTCCTCTTCTTTTGCAAACAACGTTAACTCAAACGCCGAACGGCGGCAGCGGTCAATGGCGAGGTTGCGCACCACGCGTGACACGTAGGATATGGGCTGCCTCACTTCAAAAAGCGTGGTTGCTTCTGAAATTTTCAGATAAGCATCCTGCACGACATCATCGGCTTGATCAGCATTGCCCAAGACTCTTGCAGCGACACAGCAGAGCCGGGGCCGCTGATTAACGAAGATATCTTCTAACTCAGCGCTCCAGGTCTGGGTATCCACAGCTCGGCCTCCTGCCTTGATTACACCACAAATTAAATGGCAATAATTATTATTTGCGTTAAGGCGCGGTAAGTCAACTGGTGAGAGCTAAATCACTTTTTATAACGATATGCTTGTTGGCGGCACTGCTGCATGAGATGTTTCTCCCCCCTCTCCAGCACTTGTTACTTCATTCATTGCCACCAACACCTCTGCCTTAGGCTGCGAACAACACTCGGCACGCTGACGACTCGTGGCTAGGCATTTCAGCCCCTGAGCATGCTAAACTACTGCTGCTCGTATCGCTGTTTTTTGCTCTGGAGACCCACCGTGACGGATGCCCATCGCCGCAAGCTCCCCATCGGGATTCAGACGTTCACGGATATCCGCGAGGGCAACTATTACTACGTCGATAAAACCCCGCACATTGAGCGCCTAGTTAACCAGAATAAATACTACTTCCTATCGCGGCCACGCCGCTTCGGCAAAAGCCTGTTGCTGGACACCCTGCACTGCCTGTTTGAAGGTCGGCAGGCGCTGTTCGAAGGACTCTATATTCAAGACAAGTGGGACTGGCAACAGCGCTACCCGGTGATTCGGATTAGCTTCGCCGATGGCGTGATGCAGGGCCGTGAAGGCTGGCGCAGATCAAACACAAAGGCTATGCCGATAAACACCGCGCCTATGGCAAACCCATCCACCTGATCGGCGTGGAGTTTTCCAGCGTTGAGCGCCAGATTGTGGCGTTTGAGGTGGAGACCCTAGCTTAGACCTACTGCACTCAATGACACAGCTGCTTGATGTTGGAAGCACGGACGAGTGATACCTGTTCATCACTAGATCAGGCAACCGCCTTATATGCCCCATTTTCCTGTAAGCAAGTAGTCACAGCGCCGTACTCATCAACCGATCCAATGCCATTAAGCTTGCTCAACATTGACATCGGAGTACAGCTGCCCATAACATAAACAGTAACAATTATCATTTAAAGCAGTGCTAAAACAACCTTCCAAAGGAAGAAGTTGGCGTGCTGAGCCGACACTGTAAATATGGACACTTAATATTCGTTATGACGTTTTTTATCCACACAACATAGGCATGATCGTGGAATATCAAAATGATACTTTTTGTCATTATGTACGCCATAAAACCACCTTATTACCGGTCACTTTGCTAATCGGCTTGTTGATAAGCCACGCTTCGATGGCGGGAAATGAAAACAGTGAAGCGCCAATAGCAACATTTGATTTCGCAATCGCGGAGACACTCAATGCAATTGGCCACCCACCGAGATTTTTAGCAGGTTTAAAGGGATACGAAACCTACTCACGTCAAGAGGGCATTATTCCCATGGCGACTAATCTTGGTTCCCGTTTCCTGCCTAACTATGAACTTCTAGCAAGCCGCCCTCCACAGCATATTCTGATTTCACCGCCCGCTCACACCAACTTACTACCAAGGCTTAGTAAAATTGCCGATGTTAGGGAGTATCCGATTTATAAACATACTGATAGTGATGGCGACCATAACGACTGGGAAACAATCGAGGAGTTGACGCGTCAGCTTGGTTCCCTCGTCAATGACGCTGCCGCATCAGAGCAGTATATTGAGCAAACCAACCGTTACTTTGACGATTTAAAAAGCCAGCTTAGTAGCTTCGACGGACCGGTCTTAATGGTGCGCCTCGTAGATGAGCGCCATGCCCGGGTTTATGGCAAAGGAAGCGTTGAAGGCATGGCGCTAAATCGCCTTGGCCTTCAGAACGCTTGGCAGGGCAACCTAGGCCAGTGGGGAATGGCCACCGTTAGCGCAACACCTCTGTTTAGCATCAACGCTAAAATGATATTCCTTGAAAGCCCCTATGACCCTCCTGGAGGGCAGAGTCAACTACTCTCTGATGGCCAGTGGCGGCACTTACCAACCGTGAAAGAAGGCAACTATATTATTATTTCTACCAACTACTGGTCTTGGGGTGGGCTACCTGCCGCATTGCATTTTGCCGATAGTCTGGTCAGCCGTCTTCTTGAAAGCGCCGCACCGCCACTCAGATAGGCGATGCGACACGAGCGATTACTTCCTTCAGTGCTTATGCACTACCAATCGTAGGATACAGTACCCAGCACGGTGCGATCAGCTCCCCAATAACAACGCCCTCCGTTGTTACAGCGTGCAACATATTCGCGATCAAAGAGGTTATTAACATTAAGCTTAGCGCTCCAGTTATTGCCGAAATCGTAACCGATGGCTGCATCGACTAGTGTCTCGCTACCTACCTCAAGCGTGCCATAATCAAGACTCTCCGGTGGATAGGCGTAGGATTTGCCCAAGTAGCGGACACCAAGCCCCGTTTGCAGGCCGTTCAACGCACCTTGACGGAAGGTGTAATTAGCCCAAACAGAAGCCTGGTGACGCGGAATGCCCGTAATTTGCTCGTCTTCTAAGCGCGAACCGGCATCTTCGACAATCCTGGCATCGATATAACTATAGGCAGCAGTAAGGCTCAGACTTTCGTTAATATCGCTCTTAACCTCTACTTCTAAACCCTGGGATTGTGTCTCGCCAATTTGTCGATAGTCGCCGGTGCTGCCGTCGTAGCTAACGTCATCTTGCTTAGTGATGTCATAAGCAGAAACCGTCACTTGGGTATTCCAGCCCTCAGGTTCATACTTCACCCCTAGCTCTACCTGGTCGCCGGTGATGGGTTTGAAATTGTCTTCAGTATTAAGTTGAACCGGTACGAAAGTAGTAGAGTAACTAACGTAGGGAGAGATGCCGTTGTCAAACTGATACATCAATCCGGCTTGCCAACTGAATGCTTCGTCGGAGCGCTGAGTATCGTCATTGGCTGCTGTATAGTCATCGTATTTACTATCCGCCCAGTCATAACGACCGCCCACCAGGGCAATCAAACCGCCTACCTTGCCTTGCCACTGTGCATAGGTTCCAAACAAATCCTGCGTTAGATCACCATCACCAGACAAACTAGAAGTTTGCGGCTCGCTGCTATACTGAGGGTCAAAAATATCAATAATATAGAATTCACCACTGGCGATGTCACTGGCATACTGGCTCTGTAAGAATGAAGTCTTATCGAAGCTGGCGCCAAATAGCATAGTGTTTTCGAGCGCTCCGGTGGTCACGTTGCCGACCACTTGGTTGTCGATGGAGTAGATCCTGGACTCATTGGCCCGGTCAAGATTATAGGCTCCAATGTTAGAACCGTACCCGGCATCGACGAACTGCAACCAAGTTTCCTGTCGATCTACCAGTGATCGCGTGTAACGTCCATTTTGGCGAAACGTCCAATCGTCATCAAAGCGGTGTTCATATTCATAACCCAATGTCCAGAATTCCCGATCAAAACCATCCCAGTCGGGATGCCCTAAGTTGGTGTCAGTACCCAACTTACCGCCTGGATTGTCGAGTAGCGTGCCCGAGGCTGGCAGCCCCAATTGAATCTCGGTGCTGTCCTTTTGATATTGTCCTAGCAGGGTCAGAGTATCGCTATCGCTAAGATCGATAGCCAACGAAGGGGCAAAGTAGATTCGATCATCCTCCATGCTATCGATTTGTGTATCGGCCTCGCGAATCAGGGATACCATTCGCCCACGGACACTGCCCTCTTTATTCAGAGCGCCTGAAACATCAACAGAGAACTGCCTGCGGTCGTGGGTTCCATAGCTAAGATTGACCTCTCCCTGATGTTCATAAGTAGGACGTTTACTGACTAGGTTAACTATTCCACCGGGCACGTTTTCACCGTATAAAATTGAAGTCGGCCCCTTGAGCACCTCAACTCTTTCTAAACCATAAGGTTCGGCCGAAGTGGCGTAGGCATTAGACTGCACGCGCAAACCATCTCGATAGGTACCGTATCCGTAATCGCGCTGGTTCATACCACGGATATAGAAAATATCACCAGCCAAAGCATCACCGCCAGGGTAGTTAGCACTGTTAACACCAGGGACATAATCCAAAATGTTGCCAAGCGTTTGTGCTCCCTGATCCTCAATCTGATTCCTCGTCACCACCGAAATGGAGCGTGGTGTCTCAGATAGTGGGGTATCGGTTTTGGTTGCCGTTAGACTGCGCTCTGCCTGATAGCCCACATCTGGCCCCTGTGCCCCCACTCGCTCTGCGGTTACCGTTAGGCTCTCCAATTCGGAGACCGATTCTTCTTCCTGCGCTGAAGAATAAGCTGGCACCGCAACCAGTGTGGCGACCAACAACCCGCTTTGACAGGACAGCGCGTATTTTCCCTTGAACATACAATCTTACCCCTTTTAGAAGTTTGCAAAACTAAAGGTAAAGCAAATTATTATGATTATCATTTGTATTTTATAGTAAAAACTTGCCCTCCCTCAAGTTCCCTTCGCCAACTCCTGCTATCGAACTATGAGAAAAATCTCTCGAATCAATAAATACCCAGCATTTCTAGCTACTTGCGCGATTCCGAGCAGGTCGTATGTGATTCCTATAGTTCATTTTTTCTTAAACCGGGGGTATTGCAGGGTGCACCAAAAATTTATCTTCAAAATAATGCCTTCACTGCTTCGTGCAAATATCGCTTAGTACTTATTCGTAGCCGCTTTACTATCTGAGATATCAGATCCTCCTCCCCAACAATTGAGAAGTGGTCATGGGGAGTCTCAATTGAGGTTCTCGGAATTCGCTTGAACTGGTTCGCTAACGCCTGTCGCTCTTCCCGACCTTCCTCACTCCCAGAAAATCAGCAATGGGTGGCTTCTGCAGGACTTGCACATGGCTTCTACCTACTAAGCTTAGTAGGCAACCACCTTCTACCTAACACTGCGAACAATACTCGGCGCGCTGACAATTTGTGGCTAGGCATTTCAGCACTGGGGCATGCTAAACTCCTGGCCATAACGTTGTTTTCTATCTGGAGACCCACCGTGACGGATGCCCACCGCCGCAAGCTACCCATCGGGATTCAGACGTTCTCGGATATCCGCGAGGGTGACTATTACTACGTCGATAAAACCCCGCACATTGAGCGCCTAGCTAACCAGAATAAATACTACTTCCTCTCGCGGCCACGCCGCTTCGGCAAAAGCCTGTTGCTGGACACCCTGCGCTGCCTGTTTGAAGGTCGCCAGGCGCTGTTCGAAGGGTTGTATATTCACGACAGGTGGGACTGGCAGCAGCGCTATCCGGTGATTCGGATTAGCTTTGCCGATGGCGTGATGCAGAGCCGTGAAGGGCTGGATGAACGTATCCGTGAGCAGCTGCGCGTCCAACGTGAGCAACTCGGCATTACCCACCACCATAAAACCGATATACCGGGTGAATTTTCCGCCCTCATTCGTGCCGCCCACCAGCAGCGTGGTCAGCGGGTGGTCATTCTGATTGACGAATACGACAAGCCGATTCTGGACAATATCCTGGTACCGGAGCGCGCCCGGGAATTGCGTGAGGGTTTGAAGAACCTTTACAGCGTTATTAAAGACGCCGACCCATACTTGCACTTTGTGTTGCTCACCGGCGTTTCCAAATTCAGTAAGGTCAGCCTTTTCTCAGGATTGAATAACCTCAACGATATCACTCTGGATGCCCCCTTCAGCACGATTTGCGGCTATACCGACGAGGACATTGACACGGTGTTCACCGCTGAGTTGCCCGGCCTTGATCGCGAGGCGATCCGCCAGTGGTATAACGGCTACCGCTGGGGTGGCCGTGAGGTAACGTCCGTCTACAATCCCTTCGACGTGCTGTTGCTGTTTCAGAAACACGAGTTCGGCCCGTACTGGTTTGAGTCTGCCACACCGACGTTTTTGGTGGATATCCTCAAGCAGCGCGGGGTATTTACCCCGTCATTGGATCATTGGGAAACCGAGTACGAACTGCTCAGCCAATTTGATGTGGATCAGATCAGCACCGAAGGCCTGCTGTTTCAAACCGGTTACCTGACCATTCAGCAAGTAGAAGAGCCTCTGCGGGGTTACCGCCAGTACACTCTTGGCTTCCCTAACCGCGAAGTCGAAACCAGCCTCAACCATGCGCTGCTGCCGTCACTGGGGGTCGAGAACGCCCCACGCGAGCGCAGAACGCTGTTTCGCCATTTAAGCCAGCACGATATTGCCGGGTTAGAAGGTCACCTCAAAGCGCTCTACGCTGGACTCCCCCACGATTGGTACCGTAACAATCCGATTGCCCGCTACGAAGGGCATTATGCGAGTGTCTTTTACAGCCATTTTGCGGCCCTGGGGCTGGATGTGACGGTAGAGGATGCCAGCCATCACGGCAAGGTGGACATGAGCGTGGATTTTGGTGGGCATATCTACCTGTTTGAGTTCAAGGTGGTGGAACAACTGCCGGAAGGCAAAGCGCTGGCGCAGATCAAACACAAAGGCTATGCCGATAAGCATCTCGCCTCTGGCAAGCCCATCCATCTAATCGGCGTGGAGTTTTCTAGCGTCCAGCGCCAAATTGTGGGGTTTGAAGTGGAAACTCTGGCTTAGTTATCAAGCTTTCCGCCGCTGTCATCGGTATGTCATGAATGGCTAGTTACATTGAATGGTTTGTTACATTGCATAGATACAGTTTTGACCATTCAATAAGACACGATGCATGCTTAGGGGAAATACAATGCTCGATAGCAGCAATGACCTGCTCGAAACGGTGAAGCAGGCGGCGTACGAGGCGGGTGCGCTGTTACGCGAGGGATATTCGCTCAAGGGTCGGATTGCCTTTGAGCAAAAGGGGGCGTCAGACTTTGTCAGCTACTACGATACAGCCGCCGAGAACATCATTATCGACTGTATCAGCAGCGTTTTTCCCGATATCGCTTTCCTCGGTGAAGAGAGCGGGCTTACACCCACCGATAGCAACTATACCGTGGTCATTGACCCTCTCGATGGCACTAGCAACTTTCTGCATGGGGTGCCTCACTTCTCGGTTTCCATCGCGGTGACTAAAGGTGATGAGCTGATCATTGGTGTTGTTTATCAGCCATTACTTGATGAAATGCTTTGGGCAAGCCTTGGTTCCGGCGTGTTCCTCAACGACACACCACTCAGCACGCCTGAGCCGCGCCCACTGAACGAGATGTTAGTAAGCACCTGCCTGCCCTACCACGCTAAAGGCGACTGCTCGACGGCCCTAAAACAACTCGCTGCCCTAATGCCCCGGGTGGCCGGCATCCGCAGCCCAGGCTCAGCGGCGCTGGAGATCGCCTACACCAGCCTGGGCCGGTTTGATGCGTTTTGGTCTCAAGGCGCTAAGCTCGACTTTTGGGATATCGCCGCCGGTATTGTGATTGCCCGAGAAGCTGGCTACACCGTCACGGATCTCACTGGCGAGCCGAATCCCGCTCAATGGGACAGCCTAATTGCAGCGCACCCTGAGCGGCATAGCCAACTGCTAGCGTGCTTAACTTCCTGCTGATGGTAGCGAGGCAATGTTCGAGCCTTCACGGCTCGGGTCATTCGAGAATTCCAGTCACTTTTACGTCGCATTCATCGCTGCACGGAAGCAGGCGTGAAACCTACCTACACTCAAAACACCCACTTCGCCGCAAAGAGAATCTCGTTGATGAAGGCTCCCGGTCTCCTAACAACTACGTTCATATCAGTTGGCCTGCTAGCCGCTAACACCACCCATGCTCAAGAAGAGAGTGACGCAAAGCGCTGGGATGATGCCCTGGTTAACGCGGCTCAGCAGGTGACGCTGGGGCCGCGTCCGCTGTTCTTGGTTAACGACATGAGCGCGGATAACGATCACGAGCGCGAATTGAAAGCCTCTTTATTGAATTGTGCTGCGGAGCAAACCCAATGGCAGCGCTCTCCCTTGACGATTGGACATCGTGGCGCGCCGTTACAGTTTCCAGAACATACGCTCGAATCTTATATTGCCGGGGCTCAAGGCGGGGCGGGTATTCTTGAGTGCGACGTCGCCTTCACCGCAGATGAGGAGCTCGTCTGCCGTCACTCCCAGTGCGATTTACACTACACCACCAACATCGTCGAGACCGACTTAGCTGAAAAATGCAGCGTGCCTCCCGCTTTTGACGAAGAAAATGGCGAGCTAGTAAATGCAGCCGATATACGCTGCTGTACCAGCGATATTACGTTAGCCGAATTTCGTAGCCTGCAAGGCACCATGGAGGGGGTTAACACTGATGCAGCTACCCTTGAAGAGTACCTTTCAGGCACACCCGAATGGCGCACAGAGCTGTATGCTACCCGCGGTACACTGATGAGCCATGCCGACAGCATTGCGCTGTTTCAGCAGCTTGGCGTGCAGATGACCCCAGAGCTGAAAGCGCCAGAGGTTGAAATGCCGTTTACAGGCGGTTCAGAGCAAGCATTTACGCAGCAGGCGTACGCACAAAAAATGATCGATGAGTACAAAGCGGCAGGCGTTCCTCCCAGCGACGTCTTCCCGCAGTCATTCAATCTAGACGATGTGCTTTACTGGATTGAACATGAGCCTGAGTTTGGCAATCAGGCGGTTTACCTTGATGGCCGCTACAGCGATGAGTCCTTTGATCACACTAACCCCGATACGTGGCAGCCAAGTATGCAGTCGCTGGTGGAGAGCGGTGTTCAGATTATCGCCCCTCCCACCTGGATGCTGCTAGAAACGAATCCCGATTTCGGCAACGATGAACTGGAGAGGCGCTTGCAGCCTTCACTCTATGCCCAACGTGCCCGTGAAGCAGGGCTAACGATGATTGCATGGACCCTGGAACGCTCGGGGCCGTTGAAGGAAGGCGGCCAGTGGTACCACAGCACCACTGACGATGTCATTCAGCGTGATGGCGACAAACTGATTACCTTAGATGCCCTCGTCAATGAGGTTGGCGTTATCGGCGTCTTCAGCGATTGGCCTGCCACGGTTGCCTTCTATGATAACTGTGCCCAGCGGGGTGCCCCCTGACTGGCATAGCCAACTGCTAGCGTTTTAGCTGCCCTGATAAACGATCTAAGTCATCTCTAAGCTCACTGGCTAGCCAATCAGTGGAGGCTAGCTGGCTGAAACTTTCCCCTTGCCTGCGTTCCCCAAGGGCGTTTGCCCTCTCTCACGTAAATCTTTTCATTTTTTTGTTAAAAATGAGAACCATTAGCACTAGAATAGAACTATTGTTATTCACCCCGTCCCCAGGAGTCATTCATGTTCGAGGTCAAAGGCGCCACCTTTGAAATCAATGGTAAGTCGATTCTAAACCCCATTGACCACAGCTTTCATGAGGGCAAGGTTTACGGCCTGATTGGCCATAACGGCTCGGGCAAGTCGACGCTGATCAAGCTCATGGCCCAGCAGCAGCCGGTAAGCCAGGGGGGGATTCACTTTGATCAGCGCCCACTGAGTGACTGGGGGAATCGTGAGTTTGCCCGCCAGGTGGCTTACCTACCCCAGCATTTACCAAGCGCAGAAAGTCTTACCGGGCGCGAGCTAGTCGCCTTTGGCCGCTACCCATGGCACGGGCTGCTGGGCCGCCACACCCAGAAAGACAAAGATGCTATTGATCGCGCTATTGCTCTGACCCACACAGAGGCCTTTGCCGACCGCTTGGTCGACACACTCTCTGGTGGTGAACGTCAAAGGGTGTGGTTGGCGATGCTGCTAGCCCAGGGCAGCCGATTCCTGCTGTTGGATGAGCCCTTAGCGGCGCTTGATATCGCCCATCAAATCGAAGTGCTAGCGCTAATCCGTAAGCTGTGTGACGAGTTAAACCTTGGTGTGATTATCGTGTTGCATGATATCAACATGGCATCACGTTACTGCGACGAGCTAATGGCACTGCACAGCGGTCGCTTGTTGGCCCATGGCAGTCCTGGCGATTTGATGTGCTGTAGTACCTTAGAGGCGATTTATGGATTGCCGATGCAAGTCATGAAACATCCCAACGGAGAGCACAATATTGCTGTTGCACAATGAGACACTGCTTTCACCGTGGCTTGTTAGTGTTGGCCTGTCTTGGCACCCTCACAGCCAATGGAGTAGCTGCTTCAACGAAGGTAGTCACCTTGGATTGGACAATAGCCGAAACGCTGATCGCTTTAGATAGTCCGCCCGTTGGGTTAGCAGAGATTCCCCAGTACCAGCGTTGGGCTGGCGTCGAGCGATTACCGAGTGGCGTTCTTGATGTCGGCCTGCGTGCTCAACCCAATCGCGAGCTCATTGCTCAGCAGGCACCCGATCACGTCCTTCTCTCACCGCTGTTTATGCGCTTGAGCAACCAGTTGAGTATTATTGCTCCTATCACTGCGCTGGCCACCTACCAGCCTGGAGGCCCCCTTTGGCAGCGCCTAAAGCGCACAACGGTGACCCTAGCCAAACTGAGCGGCAATCAAGCCGCGGCCGCCACGCTGATTGATGGCGTTGAAACATACCTGAGTCAACAAAAAGCACGCTTGGAACCACAGCCACCACTACTTATCGTGCAGTTTATCGACGCGCGACATCTACGGGTATTTGGTGAGCACAGTCTGTTTCAGGCGGTGGTAGAACGCTTGGGGTTGACCAATGTTTGGCAACAACCTACCAATCAATGGGGGTTCTCCACGGTAGCGTTAGAAGAGCTGTTGAGCTACTCCGATGCGGCAATCATCATCGTCGAGCCGCTCCCTTCAGGAATGGACGACGGCATTACCAGTAATGCACTGTGGCAGCAATTACCCGCTGTGAAAGAGAACCGCGTTGTTCGCGTACCGGCGGTGTGGAGTTTTGGGGGGCTGCCATCCGCTGCGCGCTTCGCTGAGTTACTCAGCGAAGCGCTATTAGCCCGTTAAACGAAGCCGTTTTAAAGAGCGTTTAGAAGTCCAGTGCCGCCGAAAGTTTGACCGTACGCGGCTCACCTTGAGTCAAATAACCACCGGTTGCCGAGGCCCAATAGTTCTCATCGGTAAGGTTTTCGATATTAGCTCGCCAGGTGAGCGTAGTGCCGTTGAGCGGCATGGCATAACGTACGCCGAGATCCCAGCGCGTCCAGGCGTCAACTTCAAGCTGATTGGCAGCGTCTAAATACTGGCTGCCATTACGCACCGCACGGCCACTGAGCGTCCAGCCCGGGGCTTGTGGAATATCCCACTCGCTGCCTAAGACTAACCGATAACCGGGCACCCCAATCGCATCGTTACCCTGGTTAGTGCCATCGTCAGTACGCGTCAGTTCAGGATCTATCCACATAGCACTGCTTAGCAAGCGCAAGCCGTCCAGCGGTTCACCGTAAACGCTTACCTCCACTCCACGATTACGCTGTTCGCCGTAATAGTCATAAACGCCGGTTTCAGTGTTAATAAAGGCGTTGGGTTGCTCAATTTCAAACAGGCTTAAGCTGCCACCCAGGTTACCCAGATCGAGTTTGGCACCTACCTCGTTCTGTTTAGCTTCGACCAAACCAATACTCTGCCCAGCATTTACCGCCGAGGTAGGAGCCGTATCACCCGGCTGCAGTGCTTCAATATGGTTAGCGTATAGCGAGAGTGAGTCGGTCGGTTTCACGACGACACCATACACAGGCGAAAGCCGTGTATCGCTGAAATTGTTGTCAAAATCACCCTTATAGTCATAGTTAGTGACGTCAACTTCCTGATAGCGGGCGCCCAGGGTAAACAGCAGTCGATCATCCAGGAAGCCGAGCGTATCGGATAGCGATACGCCGTTGTTACGGGTGCGGCTACGTAGGTTAGGATTACTCATATCGCCGTCGCTCCAATCCGGCGTTTGCAGCGGCACATCGACAGGTTGATAAATGTTGGTATCGCTCGGTGTAAACAGCACCATCTCATAAGCCGAACGCGTGGTGCGATAGACGCTGGAATAGCCTAAATCCAACTGATGAGTGACCATGCCTGTATCAAAAACGCCCCGTAGCCCCGCCTGGCCGCCTACGCTTTCAGCCCGATAAGGTACGCGCATCTGGCCAATAGTAGCATCGCCTTGAGAATTATTGACCGTAGGCGAGGCGTAAACGCCGCTTTCACGAGTGTCATTGCCACCCAGTGCCGCATAAGCTGTCCAGCTGTCGGTGATATCATACTCACCGCGCAGCATCGCAAAGTTGGTGTTTAGATCGGTATTGGCCCACTCTGGCGTATAGTTGGTGCTAGCAGAAGGTGCGTCGGGTACTGCTGTGATACTCCCAGCGTAAACCACTGAGCGGCCACCGTTCACGGTGTGACTTTGATGTCCAATATCCAACGAAGCGCGGCCGCGCTCACCGCGATAGTCAAGCCCAATCACGGCGGAGGTCGCACGGCGTTCTTCACCGTCAATCGCTGTGTCGCCACGCCCCCGCACGACATTAGCGCGCACGCCAAACTGATTTTCATCACCAAAACGCCGACCAAGCTCGATACCACTTTCGACATAGCCGCTGTCCGTCACTCCGGTAGTAAGCCGATTGAGGGGTTCATCGGCAGCGCGTTTAGGCTCAATATTGATAGCGCCACCAACGCCAGAGCCACTGGGCGAAACACCATTAGCGAAGGCGTTGGCGCCCTTAAATAGCTCCACACGCTCGGCAATATTGGTCGCGACTACCTGGCGGGGTAGAACGCCATACAGTCCACCGTAAGCAACGTCTTCGCCATCGAGTTCAAAACCGCGGATCTGAAATTTCTCTGCGTAGTTGCCGTAGCCAAAACCGCTTTGTACCGATGCATCATTGATTAACACATCGGCCAGCGTCTCAGCCTGCTGGTTTTCAATCAGCTCAGCGGTAAATCCAATCACATTGAACGGCACATCGGCCGCATTGCGCTGCCCCCAGGTGCCAACGCGGGCACCGGCAGCCACTTGGCCACCGGCAAATGCAGGCGCCGGAGTATCACCCCTCGCTGCAGCCTCCCCGATCACCGTTACGGTCTCCAGCGAAGCACTGTCGTTGGAAGATGCTTGCGCCCAGACAGTGCAGGGCAAAGGGAGCGATCCCAGCAATACGAACGTGAGCGTACGCCAGGAGAGGCAAGGTAGCGACATGGTGAATCCTCTTCAGATAAGAGCAGCCAGCAATATAATCATTGCAATGGGAACGCGAATCTTACACTAAAGCATAATCATTTGTATTTATAACAGCGATGCATTTAACGTATATAGCTATTTTAGTGATATGCATTATCGTTTATGATGACCTCAGCCTTATTTCCTCAGTGCGCTGTGTCAAAACCTTGTGTTGGAGCCCCGCGATGCCCTCTGCTCTGCGTCAGCCACAACTGTTCGAGCCTTCGTTAGCTTCCTGCTACACCGGGCCGTTGGCGAACTTTACGCCGCCGTTAATAGGTGGAACGCCGCCGCTGGAAGCGTTCAAAACAGCCCGTTGGCGGAATGCCGATTGTCTCAAAGAGGATCTCTCCCGTTTCGCTGGACAGTATCCAGACGGAGACCAGCGGGCAGTGGTATCGATCTGGTCGAAATGGCATTTAAGTGCGCTAACCGTTCCCACACTGACAGCCAACCTACTGCTTAACCGTGACCTGCCGGTGGGACTGGACGACATGCAGGTTATCTTTAACGACAAGGGCGCAACCTCGCGGCTGTGGTTACCCCACGAAGGCACGCCGATAACCACTCAAGATCCGTTTGAGCGTTTTGCCACCCTGATTGAACAGCACTGGGCACCGTTAATTGAGCAATTAGCGGCCATCTCCGGCGCCGCTCAGCGAGTGTTCTGGAGCAATGCCGGTGGCTACCTGGATTTTTACGTCAATGCGCTAGGCGGGCATCCGCTTGCCAATCGGCAGGCGTTTGAAGCCGCCAAGGCGCTGCTGGAAGCACGCACCCTGCCCAACGGCAAGCGCAACCCGCTGTTTCAGCCGGTGCGTTACTTTACGCCCAAGGGGAGTGAGGAGGTTAAGCGGGTGCGCAAGCTCTGCTGCCTGCGCTACTTACTGGATGAGTTTGATACCTGCGGTACCTGCCCACTTGAGGGCTGCGACCTGGAGGCGCGCAAACGCGCCAAACTGGCCGCCCGTTAAAGCGGTTTAGATATTTATTTGCGCCACCGCATCTTCACTTGCTCGCGCACGCTGCTCGCCTTTCAGCTCGCTTAATTGCCCCTTCGACATCTCCAGCAACCGATCAGCGTGGACGAAGTAGCTGTCGTCGTGGCTGATGGCAAACACGGTTTTACCCATCGCTTTTAAGTGCGGTAATAGCTCGCGGTAGAACAGCCGTCGGAACTGCGGGTCTTGATCCGCCGCCCACTCGTCGAGGAGCAAGATATCGCGCTTTTCGGCAATCGCCAGCAGAAGTGCCAGGCGCTTACGCTGCCCTTGTGAGAGCTGCGTGTTGATAACGCGATCACCCTCCCACTGCAGTTTGTGCTGCATCTGCAGTCTCTCAAGCCAAGTATCAACGACCTGCGGGTCAGCAGGTAGCCCTTCAGGGCCCATGGTCTGATCAAACTGATGGAAATCGGTAAACACGCTGGCAAAGCGAGCACGGAACGCTTCCCACTGAGCAGCAGTGACCACCTGCCCATCAATCTTAATGGTGCCGCTTTGGGGGCGGTATAACCCAGAGAGTAGCCTTGCCAGGGTCGACTTACCGCTGCCGTTGCCGCCGATCAAAAACACCTGCTCACCGCGCGCAAGGGTCATATTGAGAGGCCCCACCTGGAAGCCCTCTCCCTGGGCAGTGTCCGGGTAGTGATAAGTGACTTCCTCCAGCTCCAGACGCTGCCAATCAGCCAGCGTATCGTCGACGGCAAAGCTTGACTGGTACTCGGCTAGCTCCAGACTGCTCAATTTATCAAAGGCCACTTGGGCACTGATCAGCGTTGGCCAAGCGCCCACCGCCTGAATCAGCGGCGTACGCAGAAACAGCAGCGTCAACGCAAAGGTGGAAGCCACCGTGGTACTCGCCCAGCCCAACCCATTAGAGAGGAAAAACACCACCCCGATGGCGCCCAACATCATAATGTTAGACCAGTTGTTAGCGCTTAAGTGGTAGGTATCAGCGCGGATAATGTGGTGACGGTAGTCGCGGGCATTGGCGGTATAACGCTCATCATAAAAGCGCCGAGCACGGTCGCGGTTCAGCGCCAGCTCTTTGCGCCCTTCAATGGCCGCCTGGAAATCTTTATAGAGACTGTCTTCACTTTCACGCACCAGGCGAAAGTGGCGATACACCCGCGACACCAGCACCCAGCCCACGCCCATGGTGAACGCAATCCACACAACGGTAATCACCACCATTTGCGGCGAGAGCCAGGCCAAATAGGCCACCGAGGCAAGTGTAAGCACCACGCCCTGAATCAGCTCCGGAAGGCGCACAAAACCAATGGTGATGTTGCGCACATCGCTGGACAGACTGGCCAGCAAGGTGGCGTTGCCCAACTGCTCCAAGCGCTCAATATCGGTGTCGAGAATCCGCTTCACCAGTCGCGAGCGCAGGTCAAACACAAAGTGGTGCCCCAGTACCGTCAGCGCCAATTGCGTACTTAGCGTGACTGCCAGCAGCACCGCCAGCAGGCCTAGAAATTGCGGCAGCGCCGCCATGCTGCCTACCTCAATAAGCCGCTGGTTGATAAAAGCAATCACCCCGACCCCTAAGCCAGCGCTCAATAGGCTCAAAGCAATGGCGCCTAAAAAAGGCCAGCGGTAGTGATGAAATACTAAGCGCAGCAGTTCCATGGGACTCCTTGCCTTCCTGTAAAGAGCGCTGAAGTCTAACAGCAGCGCCGCTCACCAAGAAGGAGTCATTAACATTGGAGGATTATGTGGCAACCGGTCACTGGTGCGGAATGCTATCCCAAGCCGCTTTTCTGAAAATCATGTCAGATGGTTATCCCAGCGCAGTTCCAGGCTGGCGAGAAGCTCGGGCATCGCTAAGTCAGGCGTAACACGGTAGAGCCCGCCTTGGCCGGAGGAAACCAGAAAGCCGCCGTTGCCATCGCACCGGGCGCCAGCGGCGTCGGATAATGCGAAGCTGGCAACAAGTTTGCCTTGCGCGGCATCCAGCAGCAGCACCCGGTTTCCGCGAGGGGCAGTCACCAGAACATTGCCAGACACACGGCTAAACGCCACGCTGGCAGTGTAGTGCTTCAGACTGGCGGTGACTTCATCGGCCAGCGACAATTCAGAAAAGTGTCCCTGGGCATCCAGTCGGCAGATCAGTGGGTGGGTTTCCCACTCGGGGCCTTCGAACTGATAACCGGCGATCACCGTGCCGTCCGCCGCCACATCAAGATGACGGCAGCTTAGCTGGTGATGGGAAGGTTTGTGACGGGCCAGGACATCACCGCTGTGGCGATCCAGCAGAATCAGCGCCGGTGCCATGGTGTCTAGGTTAAGCTTTACCCGACCGTAGTCAGGGTGCGTCTGAATGCCCCCCAAACCGATCACCAGGGTGTCACCATCCGGCATCAATCTAAGCTCATGGGGGCCAATACCGTCCAGCGGCATATCGCGCACATGGGTGTAGTCGTTGGCGGCATCGTAAACGCGTACGAGCCCCTCACTATCCTCCAAACGATTGGCGGTGACATAAAGGTAGCGTCCGCTTAGATCGAACACGCCATGACCATAGAAGTGGTGGCCCTCACCGGCTGCAATGGTGTGAGCTAACTGACGGCTGTCGCCATCGATCACATGCATCCGTGTACCAGGACGGCGTGCAAACAATACCGCCTGGCGGGAATCGGGCCGTAAACAGCCGCCGTGGCAGCGCTCGGGCACTTCGATCATAAAGCGGGTCTGACCATCCAGCGCTACCCCGGCGATGCAATGCGCACCGCTGGGGTCATCCACCGCGCTAAACAACCAAGCGGCTTCCTCTCGTGCGGGCAGCGCCCAGCTCAGCGGGGTCAGCGCCATGGCGAAGCTGCCCAACCCGACTTTGAGTACCTGTCGTCTATGCATAGTTCAATCCCCATCGCTAGAGTTAAAGCCGCGCACCAACCCCAGCTCACCAGCAATCTCGTTACCCAGCAGATGGCGTAGCTGGCTGATGTCGAGGTAGAGCGACTGCAGACCACGAAACGCCTCTTCGTCTTCAAGGGAAGGCACCAAGCCCGGCGGCAGCTCGCTGGCCTGAACGAGTGTCTTATCCAACTGATCACGAAACGCCTCGGCAAGCGGCAGCGCACCGGCCTCGCGCAACAGCGCGGTAAGGCCCGGCAAAAAGCCGGTACGCAGGCCTTCCAGGCTACTCTCTACCAAACGAACCGTTTGTCCGCTACGCCACGTTTCGGCTAAGTAGCCGTTGGCAGGTGCGCCTTTGAGGCCCATGGGCTCACCGAGCCGTTTATCTTCGAGTATTTCAAGGGCTTGGATGGCGCTCGCCAGCGTGGCCTCCGTGTAGTCGGCAGTATTAAGATAGTGCTCGCCAAAGGCCTGCCAGTCGCGATGCAGCGCGCTCGTGGTATCCGCAAGATGCGTGGTGATGGCCTGCATCAGCGAGCAGGCTCCAGGGGCGCTCAGGACCTGTGCGTCCATGGCGTCGTCATAGAGCAAGTATTCAAGGGCGGGAAAGCCTTGGACCGCCACGCTGTCACTGGCGATATCCTGAGCATCCGGGGCTTTGGCTGCCTCCAGCCAGCCGCGCACCTTACTGCCCACCAGATTTTTACGGTCTGGCCAGAACTGCAGCTGCCAGCCTCGGCTATTCTGCTCGAGCGGACCGAACTGAATAAAACGCACCGCCTGCCAAGCTTGATAGGCGCTCAGCCAGTCATTTTCCAGCCGCAACCTGAGTGCCTCGCCTGGGCTTTGGCAAAAGCGTGCGGCGCTGGCTTCCAGGCGCTCGGAAGCGACACTCAGTTCGGCATACTGAAGCTCCACCGCGCCGTGCCACATTTCTCGCGGCGTGGGGGTGTCTGTCGCGAAAGAGAGCGGCGTTGCGAGTAGCGCACAGGCCAGCAAACTCAGGCGACGAAGAGATGCGATCACGTCAACTCCTTAACAACAATCATTTACAGAGACTCAAGAAAGCGGATAAGTTCCGCGCGCTGGTCGGCAGGCAATGCGCGATAGCCCTGGGTAGCGCTTTCTGCCTCACCACCGTGCCAAAGTATCGCCTCTTCCAGGGTGCGGGCGCGACCATCATGAAGAAAGCCAGCCCGGGGATTAACCGTTTGCGCCAAGCCGATCCCCCATAGCGGCGGGGTGCGCCATTCGCGGCCATCGGCCTGGAACTCGCTGCGATGATCCGCCAAGGCCTCACCCATATCGTGAAGCAGCAGGTCGCTATAAGGCCATATCTCCTGCCCCGCCAACGCCGGGCGAGGAGCGTCCGTAGCAGTGCGATGGCGCGGCGTATGGCAGCTGGCGCAGCCCAGCGCGTTAAAGCTCTCTGCGCCCTGTTTCACCGCGGGATCATCCATATCGCGGCGCATCGGTACCGCCAAGCTAGAGGCGTAGAAGGTCACGAAGTCGGCCACGTCATCGCTGACTTCAGGCGTGCCACCGTTAGGAAAAGCATCGCACCCCTGGCTCTCCATGCAGTCGGTGTGTGGCACCAGGCTGGAGGTCAGCCCCATATCCCCAGCGAAGGCGTGCAGGCCCTGCTGCTCAATGCTGGGCTCGCCGGCTTTCCAGCCAAAACGCCCCATTACCGTGGTGCCACTGCGCACATCCCACACCTGGTTGTAGCGGCCGGAAATCCCGTCGTTATCAGCATCATCGGGGTCTGCGGCAGCGATAAGGTCAGCTTCAGGAATCGCTTCTAGCAGGCCCAGGCCAATCATTGGCGGTGCCAGCCGTGGCGAGGTTTGCAGTGACTCCGGCAGCACTCCGTAGGCGGGCTCGGCAATTGAATAGAGCGGCTCCTGCAGAGTAACACTGGAGCCATCGGCATAACTGACTTCTCGGGGACGATACTCAATCACCAGCGTGGCCTCAGGCTTGGCGCCGCTAATAGCGGCAGTTTGTAGCTGCAGGCCATAGTTAGGCACCGGCAGTGCGCCCCGCTGCTCCAGTGTCTCTGGATCCGCTTGGCTAGCGGGTAACGAGAGGCGCAGAAACAGCGCGATGGGGTTTTCGTCGCCGCTGGGTGGGTGTCCCCGACCATCCTTAAGGTGGCAGCCCTGGCAGCTATTGGTATTGAGCAGTGGGCCTAGGCCATCCCGGGCCTCGGTGCTGGCGGGTGCTGCTACCCAGGGGTTGCGAAAGAAGCTGTTGCCAACGCTGAAATCCAGCCGCTTGGTCATCGACATATTGCCCAACGGCAGCGAATAGGCGTTATGGTCAAACTGCTCCACCGAGCCATCGCCGCCACTCATGGGCGTCATTTGGATGGGATGATCTTGGGTAGGTGAGTCGGCTGCCTGCAAGGGCGCCGCCAGCAGGAGCAGCAGCAGACTGCCTTGAGATAATCTGCTTAGCGAGACACGGAGTAAGCGGTACATGGTGATACCTTGAGAAGGACGATACTAAATACGAGCCATTCGACAAAAACTAACAGAGCCGCACGATAGCAACACTATCGGCGGCTCATGGTAGACGCTAGTTCGCTCTAGAACCGGTGACCAGCGTCATCAGGTTGCAGGGAAGTAACGCCCAGCTCGCCTGCGGCCTGTTCGATAGATCCTGTTTGCGCCACCAGGGTAAGAATCGCTTCGTTGATCATTTCACTGCCCTGCGCGTTACCCGGCGCGATCATCATATCGAAGGCCATCGGCGAGCTTTCCGCTTCAGCCGCCTGCTTGATAGCATCAAGCCTCGCCATAGTCGCCTCAAGCTGTTTGCCTAGCGTGTCAGCCAGCTCACTATCTTCCTGGGCCAGCAAATCCTCCAGTGAAGGCCCTTCTACCACGCTGCCATCAAGACGCTGATAGCTGCCGGTGTAGATATTCTGAATCCCCTGGCCGTTGTAGTAATGAGAGTTGTGGGTATTGTCGCTGAAACAGTCGTGCTCATCCTCAAAAGAGTTGGCTTCAAGGGCGACCTTTAAACGCTCACCTGCCAGCTCGCCCAGCGACAGCGAGCCCATACCGAACAGCATACGGCGCAGACCTTCCTGATCACTCTCCGCCAGCAGCTCCTGGCGATAGTTACCCTCGGTTTCCGGCGCCCACTGGGCCACCATCCATTCAAGGTCGTCAACCAGCAGGTCGGACACCGCGTCCAGATAGCTACGGCGGCGATCGCAGTGGCCATGGGTGCAATCTTCACCGGTTTGGTAATCACTCACCGGTCGTTCGCCGTTGCCTGCCTCAAAACCATTCAGGTCCTGCCCCCAAAGCAGAAACTCAATGGCGTGGTAGCCGCTGGCGACGTTGGCTTCCGAGCCGCCGATTTCATTCAGGTCGGCGAGGAGTTCCGGGGTAATATCGCTAACATCCAGGGTTTCGCCGCCAACCGTGATACGTTCATTGGAAACAATATTGGCGGTGGCGCCTTCGTTACCCAGCTCGTGCTGGTAGTCGTCGCCTTCGACATAATCGATCATGCCTTCGTCCAGGGGCCAGGCGTTTAGCTGCCCTTCCCAGTTATCCACCACCGCATTACCGAAACGAAACACTTCGCTCTGCTGATAAGCCACCCGCGCCTGCAGCCAAGCTTGTTTGGCTGCCTCCAAGGTGTCAGCACTAGGGTTGTCCAGCAATTCGTCGATGCGCTCGTTTAGTACCTGGGCAGCACTCAGTGCATCGGCGTAATTGGCATGCGCCAGATCGGCGTAGTGATGAACCACGGCGTCAGCGCTAACGGTGCCGTCTGCAGCAGTGTCGGCAGCAACTGAAGCGAAAGGCATCAGCGCGCTAAGCGCAACGATGCCAGCAAGGGGACGACGGAGCATGATGGCAGGCATTACAGTATCCTTTAGGCTGAGGCGTGACAGAAGCTACTCATATCCTGGCAATACGAGGGGTAGATATTTCGATTTAAATGTAATTCATTAACTTTTGAGATTCAATTACATTTGAAGCCAAAAAATAATGCGCTGCTGTGTTTATTTGCTCTTCTTTGCTTTACATCATTTTTTGCTGCCCTAGGAAAACCACCATGCTGGATTACAAACTGCTTCATGCCTTGGCGACCGTGGTGGAGTGCGGCGGCTTTGAGCGCGCGGGGGATGAATTGGGGCTGTCACAATCTGCCGTGTCCCAACGTATAAAAGCACTAGAAATTCGCCTTGGCCAGCCAGTGTTGGTTCGGCACCCGCATTTAGCTCCAACCCCTGCTGGCCAGCGGCTGTTAACCCACTATCAGCAGGTACAGCTATTAGAGCGTGACCTGCGTGGCTCACTACCCACCTTGGATGATCAAGCGCCACGCCTGCGTATTGCGATTAATGCCGACAGCCTCGTCACCTGGTGGGCCGAGGCTGTCGCCACTATTTGTCAGCAAGAAGGCGTGTTACTGGACCTTGTGATTGAAGATCAGGATGTCGGACTCAAGCGGTTGCGCGATGGAGATGTAGCGGCCTGCTTATGCGCCACACCGCAACCGATTGCAGGTGCGCGTTGCGTTGCGCTGGGAGAAATGCGTTATCACCCGTTGGCGACACCTGCTTACGTTGAGCGCTATTTTCCAGATGGCCCGGCGACAAAGAACTTTCAGCGTGCACCAGCCATCGTTTTCGGCCCCCACGATCAGTTGCAGCATCGGTTTATGGCACTGTTTGGTTTTCAAGGTCGCTTCCCTTATCACCTCTGCCCCTCATCGGAGGGCTTTGTTCGTTTAGCCGCCGCGGGGGTTGGTTACGGCATGATGCCGCAATTGCAGACGAATGAATTAATGCAAAGTGGCCAGCTGGTCAGCGTGGCGCCAGGCCACTCTTTGTCGGTGCCTCTCTATTGGCATTTTTGGCGCCATAGTGGAGAGTTGATTCAACGCCTTACGCAACATTTGAGTCATATCATTTATTAAGTATGCAAGTTTTAAACAGTGACTTTTTTCAAACCCGACTAAACTAAAAATGCTTATCGCGCGACACAGGAAAATTTGGTCAGGTTAAAAACTAAAAAAGCGATGTGATATGCATTTTCGACGCTTAACGGCGGATGTTTACACCGGACTATTGCTGCTGTTGGCTGGATGTTGGGTACCTTGGGCACATGCAACTACTCTTTTATCCGCATCGCCAAACCAGGCGAGCTACTCGCTTGCTCCTTATAGCGAACTTTGGCATGCAACTGATCAGTCAATCATGCTTGAAAACTTCCTCTCTCACCCGCCTGATTTTAAGCACGCCCATCACGAAGAGGATTTAAACTTCGGCTATACCCGTCATGATGTGTGGCTGAGAACACAAGTGCGTAATGACTCACCGAAAACTCAGCGCTGGATGGTACAGTTTGAGTACCCATTCTTGGATTACGTCACACTTTACACACTGCGCCAACAGGGCATTGAGGCGCAGCGCAGCGGTAGTGCAGTCCCGGTTGAACAGCGCGCCCTAGCCCATCGTCAGGCGGTTTTTTCACTGGAGCTTGCTGCCCATGAGCGAGTAACGCTGTATACCCATGTGGCTGCCTCAGGCAGCAAAATGCTCAACTACAAGCTAATAACGCCCGAGGCGTTTTATACCCAAAACGATCGTCATAATTTTTGGCTGGCTACCTACTTCGGCATGCTGCTGGCAATGGGTTTATATAACTTACTGCTATTTTTTGGCTTAAAGGAACGGGTTTTTCTTCACTATTCGCTCTTTGTCGGCGGCTTTGCTGTCGCTATTCTGACCTTTAACGGCATCGGTACACTGATGTTTTGGAGTTTTCTGGGTGACAACACGGCTCGTCTCGTGGCACTCGGTTTTACCTTCGCTTCCACCATGGCCACGCTATTTTCGCAAAGTTTTCTTAACACTAAGACCTATTGTCCCCGCTGGCACAACGTATTGAGTATTTTTCGCAGTTACTGCTGGTTGACAGTGATTGCCACTCTGTTATTGCCCATTCCCTCGGCGCTTCACCTCATGGATGTGACGGGCTGTATGGCAGCTTTACTACTCCTGCTCTGTGGCAGCTACTGTAGTTTGCAACGCGTACCCAGTGCGCGGCTGTTTGTATTTGCATGGTCGCTATTTTTACTAGGTACTGGTGTCTTTGCGCTGCGTAACCTGAGTCTGCTTCCAGCCAACTTTATTACTCTACACGGCCTTCAAATTGGCTCAGCACTGGAAATGTTATTGCTCTCGTTTGCCTTAGCATCGCGCTTCAATAAACTTAAACGGCAAAAAGAGAGAACTCAAAGCACGATGTTGGCAGCACTCCAGAAACAGGAAAACCTGTTGGAACGAAAAGTCGCTGCCCGCACCAAAGCATTGGAGCATTTGGCCAATCATGATGTACTCACTAGCCTGCTGAATCGCCATGGACTGATGCGTTCTGCCGAAGGAGCGCTACAGCGTAATCGTCAGCATGGCCATCGTTTGGCACTATTAATGCTCGACCTGGATCGCTTTAAGCCTATTAATGATAATTATGGTCATGAAGCAGGCGACTTTGTTTTACAGAAAATAGCCAAACGCATCGTCCACTTAGCGCGCACCACTGATCACTGTGCCCGGTTTGGAGGCGATGAGTTCATTATTATCATGGAGAATATAGGAACCGGCGATACGTTAGCGCCTATTCTGGCGCGTATTGACCAAGCCATCTGTTCGCCGATCGACCTTCCCGGCGGTGAGCAAGTCAGTGTTAACGTCAGTATTGGGGTAAGCACCTGTCACGGCGCAGATGAGGCCACGCTTGAAAGCTTGCTAAGTGAAGCTGATAGCGATATGTATGCAGTTAAATCAAGCCAAGCCGCAGCTTACTATCGCTACGGCTCGGCGAGGTCTTAATTCTAGTCAAACAGGCTCATGCGCTTCATCACGTTGTCACGCTTAATTTTCCAATGAAATATCGCGCCAGCAACGTGTAGTACCACTAAGCCTAAAATGATCCAACCTAACCGCCCATGCCACATAAAAAGTTGTTCAGAGAGCTGCTCACGCTCAGCAAGTAAACCGGGCAAATGCCAGTGGAAAAACTCTACCGGAAAGCCGCCGCTAGCAGTGGCGGCCCAGCCCAGTAAAGGCATAATAATGAGCGCTAAATAGAGCAGATGGTGCACACTGGAGCTAACAATCCGCTCGAACGCATTTAAAGGTGGTTCATGATCTGGGACCACAAACGCTAGCCGGGTAATAATGCGCAGCGTCATCAGCAATAATATCAATACGCCGAGCGTTTTATGGCTGGTATAAAGCAAGTTCGTGAGCGTATTGCCTACCAACGCCACGGTGCGCTCAAACCCCAGAAAGCCTAGCGTTAAACCGCTAGCCAACGAGAGTAACACGGCGCCCGCCACTAGCCAGTGCAGCACCCGGTGGGGGTAGATATAATGATCCAGTTCGTGCATGTAGTGCTCCTAACAGCAAATTTATTTGCTTTTTAGTCTAGTCAGTAACGTTCCCTTTCGCTGATTAAAGCACTTCGCTGCCCTCAACGTTAAGTGTTACTTTTACCCAATGCTTCTCCTCTACTACCTGCTGGGAACGGTTGAATCGCTACGGCCGGTGTTTATATAGCCTAGTCAGGCACGGCTAATTGCTCACGTATTAACTCACCCAAGCGCCGCGCTGGCTCTGAGGGCCGGTGGGGTGCTCGGTGAAGTGCCAGCTCAATCATTGGCAGCGCAGGCAGGCCACTGCTCTCATCCAGTGGCCTTAGCGCCGGCGTCAGCATGCTGCGCGTCACCACCACTATCGCAAGCCCCGCGGTCACAATCGGCGCCAGCCCGGCCATTGATTGGCTGGTATAGGCAACACGCCAACTGCGCCCTGCCGACTGCAGCGCCTGCTCGGCGACTTCACGAAACACGTCAGCCCCCGGCGAATAAAGCGCTAATGGCAATGGATCGCTTAGCAGCGGCTGCTGGTGCATTCCGACGGCCCACAGCAAAGGCTCTCGACGGATTACATCGCCCCCTGGTGAGTTGCGTTGGCGTGTCACCAGTGCCAGATCAAGCTCTTTGGCTTTTACCTGCTCTACGAGATGGGCGCTGGTACCGCACATCACCTTGAGCCCCACCGCCGGATAGAGCTGATTAAAGTAAGCAAACACCGAGGGCAGCAGCGAGGCATAATCTTCCGGTATGCCTAACGTGAGGTCACCGGTAACTTGGCGCGCCTGCATATCACTCCATGCTTCATCATTAAGCGTCAGCAGCCGCCGGGCATGGTTAAGTAGGCGTTCGCCTTCTGACGTAAAGCGTATTCGCCGCCCTTCCCGCTCGTGCAGTGTTAGCGATAACTGCGCCTCCAGCCTTTGCAACTGCATACTCACCGTAGACTGCGTGTAAGCCAAGCGTTTGGCGGCGGCGGTCACACTGCCGGTATCCGAAATAGCCACCAGGGTACGCAGCAGGGTTAAGTCTAAGGTAGGCGTGCGCATATATCACCATTCTTGATTAAAACGATCATAAAAGATCGATATTGTGATGCATTGATGATGAGTATGCTGCTCGGCACATGCTCAAATCAAGGAGACCTCCGATGCATCGCGCCCACTCACCCGCCCTTTTTCCACGTTGGTACAGTGTTGGTGCGGCACTGGTGGCCGTGATGCTTTGGAGCGCAGCGCCGCTGCTGGCAGAGTTTGCCAAGGCGACGCCACCTTTACAGCTAACCGCAGTAACACTGCTTGCGGGGGCGCTGGCAACGCTCCCGCTGAGCCGCCGCGTTAATGTTGCTACCAGCGGCGCGATTTGGCAGTTAAGTGTCTGGGTGGGCATTCCGTTACTTATTTTTGGTGCTGTGAGTACTTACTTTATTGGTATGCGCCTAGCGCCCGCCGCTGAAGCGGCGCTGATTACTTATACCTGGCCTGTACTATTTGTGCTGCTTAGTCAGTGGAGCCGCTTTGGCCGACTGAGTATCGCAGGCGTTGTCGGTGCGCTGATTGCGTTTTCAGGCGCAGCGTTACTGCTGGTTCCTCAAGCCATCAGCGGCGGATTAGGGGGCGCCACCACTGGCTATGCACTAGCGCTGCTGGCTGCCTGCTGTTGGGCACTCTATTCATGGCTCAGCCAGGCATCTCCAGTGGCGTTGACACCGCTACTGCCACGACTGCTGTTGATCGCTTGTGCTATTGCCGTGGCCGCTAGCCTGCTACTTGAAGGACAACTCCCTTTACCCAGCGGTGAAGCGTTACTAGCAGGCATTGCCCTGGGGTTAGGTCCTTACGGCGTGGCCATGGTGGCTTGGGATAAAGCACTGCGCTGGGGGCACGCCAGCCTAGTGGGCAGCTTAGCCTATGGCGTGCCGATTCTGGCCGCCCTGCTACTGGTTCTAGCAGGCATGAGTGTTCTCGACTGGCGATTACCCACTGCGGCAGTGCTGGTGGTGGTTGGCTGCCTTAAAGCTGGCCGCTAGGCTTACTTAAGAAGATTCACCTCGGCTACTTTAGTCACTGGCTCGCTAGATAGAATGTCGTCGAGTAATTCAGGTATCCACCTGGGTTTGAAAAGCGCGGGGTCGGCCTCGCGCATCTCTTCCCGCGTCCACCAATGCCTGGCATGAACAGTAGAAGGCTCTTCATCGCTCCACTGGGCAGTGGCAATTTCAGCCATTGGCGGGCAGCGCACCAGAAAGTAGCGTTCAAGCCAGCGGGCTGGCGGAGAGCCTGCCACGGCGTCTATGTCATCTCGTTCGCGCAATAGCGGGCCGATGGGGCAGGTCAGCCCCGTTTCCTCCTTCAGCTCGCGCATTGCCGTGCTGGGGTAATCCTCTCCTTCAAGCAATTCGCCGCCTACGGTGGTCCAATAAGGCGCTTGATGCTCATCATAATAGCGAAAAAGCAGTAGCTGGCCTTGCGGGTCAACCACCATTAAACGTGCTGAGCGGTGTGTTTTGATTTGTTGGTTCATAAGCGATCCATGCCTATTATTGAACCTGAATCCGTGAAGCCGGCGCCGACACTTTCCCTATCACCGCCAGCGAGCACTTTTTGATCATTCGCCCCGTGCAAGTTGGCTTTCGCAAGCCCGTTATTGCCAAAACCCACCGTGCTG
>NZ_JACCDE010000002.1 GCF_013415125.1 Vreelandella glaciei
AAGCTAAACGATAGACCAAGAAAGCGGCTGGGATACCGAACCCCAGCCCAGGTGTTCTTAGGTGAATACTCAGGAGCGCTAGAAACCGCAGGTGCTGCACTTATTAGTTGAATTCAGGCTTGATGGCTTTGCTGGGTCTGGATCTACGGCTCATGCTGTAATAAATCTTAACAGAGCGGATCAAGGTTGCAGGAAGTATATTCTTTGCGATATAGGAGAGCACATCAAAAATGTGGCTGCTAATAGGATAAAAAAATTAGTTTATTCAAAGGATTGGAGCGAAGGCAAGCCACTAGGTGACAAAAGTGGCAATTTCAGTGGTATGTCACATTGCTTTGCTATCTATAGATTGGAGAGTTACGACGACACCCTCAACAATTTAAATTTGGTTGATAACCCGGAGCGCGATGCGCTGGTGGAGCAGGACTCTGAGCTACGCCACGACTATACGCTTAAGTACCTGCTGGATGTAGAAACTCGTGGTTCGGCTAGCCTGCTGAATACCGAGTGGTTTCGTGACCCTGAAAACTACATGCTGAAGGTGAAACAGCCCGGCAGTGATGAAAGTCGGAAAACCGCTGTGGATCTGGTCGAGACCTTTAACTGGCTGATTGGCCTGCATGTATCGCATTTGGACAAGCCGCGTACCTACGTGGCCCGCTTCGAGCGCGAGACTGACCCCGAGCTGCCGGAAGACCAGAACACGCGCCTGAAAGCTGTCAGCCTGCGTGAGAATGAAGATGGTGCGTATTGGATTCGCCAAGTGGAAGGTCATGTGCGCCGTATCCCGGGCAGCGACGAGGACTTGGCCAAGGTGCTAGTGGTATGGCGCAAGCTGACGGACGATGCGGAAAAAGATGCCGCTGTGCTAGAGGCGCTGCTCGAAAAATATAAGATCGGTACCACGGATAGCGAGTTCGACACCATATATATCAATGGCCCCCACGGCCTGAACTTGACGGGCAGCGCCCGCCACCGAGTGCATAGCCTGGAAGAAACCTTCCATGCGCGCATGTGGGAGGGGTGTGATGATGAAGGCTAAGGCTGCAACGCCGACGTGTTGGATCGTTGCTGGCCCCAATGGGGCTGGCAAGACCACCTTTGCCCTGCATTATTTGCCGCAGGTGGCTAAGTGTGCACGTTTTATCAATGCCGACTTAATTGCTGCCGGACTGTCGCCTTTAGCGCCTGAGCGTGAGCTGCTCTCTGCCAGCCGTATTTTTCTCAAGGAAATCGAGGACGCGATTAATGAAGGCGAAGACTTTGCTTTTGAGACAACGCTCTCCGGGCGGGGGTATCTCAGCCTGATAAAACGTCTGATGGATGCGGGGTGGCGGGTCGAACTCGTCTATTTGGCGCTGCCTTCGCCCGAGATGTCGCGTCTGCGTGTGGCTGAACGTGTTTCTCACGGTGGACACCATATTCCGCTGAAAGATATCCAGCGCCGCTTCCCCCGCAGCCTGAACAACCTATTGATGCTCTACGCGCCAAGCGTTACCCGTGCGCGCTGTTTTATGAACGCGGGAGGAGCCCCAGCGCCGGTTTTTGAGCAAGCGGGTGCGCAGCGCCAGGTGCTTGATGAGCGTTACTACACTTTACTCCTAAAGGAGTCTCAGCCATGACTCAGTTGACCCCCGATACTCACGAGATGCTAGAAAGCTTGCGCTCGGCTGTTGCTGAAACGCTCGAGCGTAAACGCCGCCTTGGTCAGTATGCTGTGGTCTGGGAGAACGATAGGCCAGTCCTCATAGGTGATGATGCGCCTACCCAACAGAGTGATGAGCAGAATCGACAGGATCGGGAGTCGCATTAATGGCAGGTAAGCCACGCCAAGCGAAAATCAGAGTACTCAGCGCCAAGAATGACTTTCTCAAAAAACTGGTGCTCAACCAGTGGGTGATGACCCGCTTTGGTATCGACCCGCTTGAGCAGTACCGTGACAAGGGCAGCCAAGTGCGCCCAGTCACGCTGCTGAATAAAAATCTCAAAGAGAGCCAACCAGGGTTAACAGGGGATCGACATCATCACTACCTACACGCATTGCTGGGTGGGTATCAGTCTAGCTGGCAATACAGCGAAGAAGATTTAAAGCGCTTTGATGCCAATATCGTCGAGCACACCGATGCGCTCAATCAGCAGCGTGAGGTGGAAGTCGAGTGGAAATATTTTCAGTGGTTAACGCTGCTATTCGTGGAAATTTACCTATTCGAATATTTCCGTGATCGAGAGGCGCTGAAAGAGGGCCTTAACGCCCAGGTAGATAGATTTAACGCTTTTTGGCAAGGGCAGGGGTACCAGACAGGCATTGGCCGATACCAGGACGAAGACCTGAATAAGCTTTGCCTACAAAATGCCACTGGTTCCGGTAAAACGCTGCTGATGCACACGAACGTGCGCCAGTTTCGCCACTATGCCCGTCAACACCAACGCATTGGCGACTACGGCCAGATTATCTTAATCACCCCCAATGAACGTCTCAGCGATCAGCATTTGCTCGAGTGCCGCGAGTCTAGCCTAGAGGCAGAACGTCTTAGCCAAGATGGAGGAGATCTGTTTAGTGGTGAGCGAAGATCACTCAGCCGCGTTGCCATTAGCGAAATCACCAAGCTCGGCATTGAGCAAGGCAAAAAGAAAATGGCCGTCGACAGCTTTGGTGACGGCAATTTGCTGCTGGTTGACGAAGGGCATCGTGGGTTGGGCTCTGCCAGTGAGGAGAAAGGCTGGCTTTCGCATCGTAACAAGCTGGCGGGTCGTGGCTTCACCTTTGAGTACTCGGCAACCTTTAAAGAAGCGGTAGTAGCCGCTGGAGATAATGGGGTTGAGGAGTCTTACGCCAAGAATATTCTTTTCGATTATGGGTACCGCTATTTCTATGAAGATGGCTACGGCAAAGATTACCGTATCTTCAATTTGCCCGAGAAGGAAACTCGGCAGCGTTACACCTACCTGACAGCGGCGCTATTGGCTTTTTACCAGCAGCAGCGATATTTCCGCGAAGAGCACCGAGAGCTAAGCCAGTGGAACCTTGCCGTGCCACTCTGGGTGTTCGTGGGTGCCAGCGTGGTAAAAGACGATGGCAGTAAAGAGAGCGCCAAAAATTACAATGAGCGTGCTTCCGATATCGCGCAGGTGTTGGGTTTTCTAGCGTGGTTTTTGGGCGAAAAAGAGCAAGCTAAGCAAGCGCTCAGTGCCGTATACCAAGGTGATGCAGCAAGTGCGGGCCTGATTGATAAGCAAGGCAATGAAATTTTCTCTGGAAGCTTTCCTTGGCTTAAAGAGCAGCAACTAACCGTAGAAGCTCTCTATCGGGATATTCTTACGCTTACTTTTCACGCAGCAGGAGGCGGTACGCTCAATGTTGACCGGATTACCGGTGATTCAGGCGAGCTGCTGCTAAAGGTTGGTGAGGCTGAAAAGCCCTTTGGTCTGATTAATGTGGGCGACGCCTTGGGCTTGGCCGAGCATCTGGAAAGCCACGATATCAAGCACCTACAGGTTCGTAAGTCTGAGTTGGCTAACCCTATTTTTGCTGAGGTTACTCGTGAGAGCTCGCCCGTCAATCTACTGATCGGCTCCAAGAAGTTTGTTGAAGGGTGGAATTGCTGGCGGGTTTCCAGCATGGGGCTGATGAATACCGGTAAGAAAGAGGGCTCGCAGATTATTCAGCTCTTCGGCCGTGGGGTACGCCTAAAGGGGCGTGACATGAGCCTGATGCGCTCAAGCCGACTTGATCCAATTCTTGCGCCCAAATACCTCTACTTGCTGGAAACGCTGAATGTGTTTGGCGTTGGCGCCGACTTTATGGCCACCTTCCGTGACTTTCTGGAAGACGAAGGTTTACCGGGAAACGATAACCCGGAAGTGCATACCCTCAAGCTCAATGTTATGGAAGACGTGGGTAAATCATTGAAGATGCTACGGCCTAAAGTGCGCCAGGATACCCGGCAGGCCTACAGCTTTCATCGTGATGGGCCATTGGTGCGTTTTGGGTATCCGGTTATTAGCGGTGATTTTCAAAGCCCGCTGGGCTTGACACCGGATATCGTTCTAAAGGAGCGCCGGGTTGAGCTAGATCGCTATCCCAAGGTAGATAGCATTCAAGCATCGGGTGTGAAAGAAGTTATGGCCAAGCCCGGATTGGCGAAGCAGCATGCACGCTATTTCGATGATGACCGGCTGCTGTTCCTGGATATGACAGCTTTGGCACGTGACTTGGAGCGTTACCGGCGTAATCGTGGGTACGCGAATGTGTTAATCGATGCTCATCGTTTGCCAGCGCTACTGAAAAGCCAACTTTGGTACAACTTGTTAGTACCCGATGACCAATGGAAACTCCATGCAGATAACTTTCAACGTTATCAGAGTATGGCGTTAGAGCTGCTATCGCTGCTGTTAGATCGTATCTTCAACTTTCACCGCCGTGCTTACCTAGAGCCACGTATGGAGCTGGTAGCACTTGAGGAAGCGAACGGTAATTTGCCGGCCACTAATGAGTATCAGTTAGTGGTGGATGGCAGTGAGTCGGCGCTGATCGACGATATCAAACAAATGAAGGCGGCGATTGAGCAGCAGCAAAAGGCGACTTATCGCTCATCCAAAGCAAACGGTGTCAGCGCCGTACAGATTGGTGCGCACCTCTATAATCCATTGCTACATCTAGGTAAGGATAGTCGGATTCGCGTTGAGCCTGTAGCTCTCAACGACAGTGAATTCCGTTTTGTGGAAGACCTCACAGCATGGCTTGAGAGAAACCAGCAGGCCATTGCTGAGCGGGGAGAGCAGGTGTATCTGCTCAGGAACTTGGTAAAGCAGGGTATAGGATTTTTTGAAGCAGGCGGCTTTTACCCTGATTTCATACTTTGGCATGTTAATCAGGATAGGCAGCGTATTGTCTTCGTCGACCCTCACGGCGTGCGACATACTGGGCCCAAAGATGAAAAGATTGAGTTCTCTGAACGCATCAAGGATGTCCAACGGCGGCTGAAGAATGAGCACGTGGAGCTTGAAAGCGTTATCTTAGCGCCGTCCAGTACAACAAGCGCGTGGGTTAACAGTCATTGGGGAATGACGGCAGAAGAGCTACGTGCCAAGCATGTGTTGTTTATGTCGGATTCGGACTATTTAGATAGACTTATGCAAATGGTCACTGCCACGGTAGTCCCCAGTTAGTTACGCTGCCCCTGCTCACTGCCATTCGAGACGCACTGCGTCTCGAAAGAAAAAATGGCTTGTGCTTGTACTGGCCGATGGCAAAGGAGACCCCATGCACACTCTTCGCCACCTCACCTTAACCCTGCTGCTCGCTGTGCTGTGTACATTCCAACTCAGCGCCCAGGCAAACGAAGCCACATGGCAAGCGCTGCAAGAAGGCAGCTTGGTAATTCTAATGCGCCACTCCCTAGCCCCAGGCATTGGCGACCCGCCGGGTTTTGAGCGGGGCCGCTGCGATACCCAGCGCAATCTTTCTGCGGCTGGCCGCTCTCAGGCGCAAGCCGCTGGACGTGCATTTCGTGAACGGGATATCCCCATTGCGGCAGTGTATTCATCGCGCTGGTGCCGGGCGCTAGATACCGCTGAACTGATGGCGCTGGGGCCTGTAGAGCCTACGCCCTGGTTAGATTCCTTCTTTCGCGGGCGCGGTGATCAAGCGCAAATCACCCAAACCGCCCAGCAGCAGATCGCCGCATGGAAAGGGCCGGGCAATTTGCTGCTGGTTACCCATCAGGTGAATATCACCGCGTTGGTTGGTAGCGGCGTAGGCTCTGGCGAGATGATTGTGGTGCGTCCCACGGATAATTCGTTTCAAGTAGTGGGGCGGTTAAACGTTAGCGGCCAATAATTTGCTTCCTATCCGCATCAGACTTTATAAAGTAAAAACCGATATAGGTTAGGAATCTTTTATGAAAGCCGTTGTTTTTGAGCAATTTTCCGCCCCACCACAGATTCAGCAACTGCCTGATCCTACCCCTGAGCCGCACGGCGTTGTGGTGAAAGTGATGGCTAATGGGGTTTGCCGAAGCGATTGGCATGGCTGGGTGGGGCATGATACCGATATCCAGCTTCCCCATGTGCCGGGCCATGAGCTGGCAGGCGTAGTCGAAGCCGTTGGTAAAGATGTAACGCAATGGCGCATTGGCGACCGTGTGACGGTGCCGTTCGTTGGTGGTTGCGGCACTTGCCCTGAGTGCCACTCCGGCAACCAACAGGTGTGCGATAGCCAGTTTCAGCCCGGTTTTACCCACTGGGGCTCCTTTGCTGAGTATGTGAGTATTCACTATGCCGATGTCAATTTAGTCGCGCTACCCGAGGCGCTCGATTTTGCGACGGCGGCCAGCTTGGGGTGTCGTTTCGTTACTTCATTTCGGGCTGTGGTCGATCAGGGCAAAACAGCGGCAGGGCAGTGGGTGGCCGTCCACGGCTGTGGCGGTGTTGGGCTTTCTGCTGTGATGATTGCCAATGCCATTGGCGCCAACGTTGTCGCTATCGATATTTCAGAAGAGGCGCTTAATCTGGCCCGTCAATTGGGCGCTACTGCCACCGTGAATGCTGCTAAGGTGCCCAATGTGGTGGAAGCGGTGGCGGAGATAACCCGAGGAGGCGCTCATGTATCGCTGGATGCGCTAGGCCACCCAACGACCTGCTTTAACTCCATCAGTAACCTACGTAAACGTGGCAAGCATGTTCAGGTCGGGCTGATGTTGGCTGAGAACAGCACGCCCGCCATTCCCATGAGTAAAGTCATTGCCCACGAGCTTGAAATACTGGGCAGTCATGGCATGCAGGCCCACCGTTATGACGCCATGCTGGCGATGATTCAATCTGGAAAGCTGGCGCCTGAGCAGCTTATCGGCAAACGCATCAATCTTGAGCAGTCCATTGATGCGCTGATGAACATGGATAAGTTCGAAGGGGCGGGTGTAACGGTGGTGACCGAGTTTTGAGGAAACCGCTGAGGCGTCTCATAACAATTTCCTTCAATGAAACGGGGCAAATTATTCGCTCCTCATATGGTGGTTGAGGTTTTACGCTGGGCGTATTGATAAGGAGTCAGCTATGCCATTAGATACTAACCAAACAGCACGCCGCGTGATCGCCCAGCACCCGGCCAAGCGCGATGATATCGGTGATTTAGTCACCCGGCGGCCATTGCCGGGACCGCAGCTTGAGCAGCTCGATCCGTTTCTTTTTCTAAACCATCACGGCCCGCAGACCTATCCGGCCAATAACCGTGGCCTGCCGTTTGGCCCGCACCCGCATCGCGGGTTTGAAACAGTCACTTTTATTTTAGAGGGCTCGCTGGCCCACGCGGATAGCGCCAAGCATCAAAGCGTAATCAACGCGGGCGGCGTGCAGTGGATGACCGCGGGTAGCGGTATTGTGCATGCGGAAATTTCGCCGCCGGAGTTTCTGCGCGAGGGCGGCCCGCTGGAAATTCTGCAGCTATGGGTCAACCTGCCATCCCGCTTGAAAATGAGCGAACCGCGCTATGTGGGGCTGCAGCAGGAATCAATCCCCGCTATTGCGCTGCCGGGCGGCGGTGAGCTGAACCTGATCGCCGGTGAGTGGCAGGGTAGCGTTGGCCCTATCGACTCGCTGACCGGTGTGTTTATGTCGACGCTACGGCTGCCTGCCGGTAGCCAGGAACAGTTGCCCGTGGCGCCAGGGCGGCAGGTGTTTCTCTACGTGGTGAGTGGGGAGGTTGAGGTGGGCGGTGAGCCAGTTCAGGCCCACCATTTAATTGAAGTCGATCGCGATGGCACCAGCCTCGACATCGAAGCCAGCAGCGACGCACGCTTGCTGTTTGGCCACGGCGAGGTGATCGAGGAGCCCGTCTACTCCCATGGCCCGTTCGTGATGACTACCCGCGAAGAGATTGTCCAAGCGGTCGAGGACTATCAGAACGGCAAATTTGGCGGGCTCGACGCATGATATGAGCGTCAGCAGCATCGACTGCGTTTGGCGTTCCAATCCTCTTCGGGCGGGCGCAAGCCATGGTTGCCGCGATAGTTAGGTGATGTCGGCGGCGACCAGCCCTCTAGCAGTGCGTCATCAAGCGCGTAGATTTCGATGCCGATAGGGTGGCAAGTGGCCAACAGGTCGTCATCGGTGGCGTCACTGCCCCATAGATCAACCGATAGATCGCCGCCTGGGCAGCAGGAGAGGGCACAAAGTAAGTCAATCTCGGCAAATAGCTCCAGGTAGTCGCCTTCTTTTGCTGGACAAGCCTTCATGAAGTACTGATCCTGTTCATTAAGGCCGGTGCATTGGAAGACGTTGAGCACATCGTGGACATCAAATTCGGTGAGTCCGAAGGGCGCCACGGCTCGGGTTAGGTTGGAGTGACAGTGGAAGTCGAAATCCTCACCGGTCAGCAAGTGATTCACATAGGGATCACAGCGCGTACCTAATAAATCGTGAACACGACCGCCATCCTCGTCGACACCGTAGTTCTCCAAGGTATCGGCGGTGATGGTCGCCATTGGCCGAAGATAGGGCAGTGAAGACCATAGCCGGTCGTGAACGCTGACATGCGCGCGCTGAAGCTGGCGCGTGCGTGATGCCCAGAAGCGTTCTCGTGGGTTGTGCAAAGACCACAGATTGAAATCTCCCACCTGAGGGCCTTGACGCGTACACAGGCGCATCACGTGACCGGCGGGTACTTTCCAGGCGCGGGCGTCACGAATTGGCACCTCTAGCGTTTCTATCAGCCTCCGCTGATCGGTTGCTTTGGCAATCCGGTTGTAAAAAGCCGGGTCAACGAAAAGAGGCGAGCCTGGTTTGGCGCGGTAGGCTGGAGCTCGGTTGGCCATTGTTAGTGACTCCTTGTAGATAACGGTAGGGATCACACTGGGTGTTCAGGTG
Source organism: Vreelandella glaciei (assembly GCF_013415125.1). Taxonomy (GTDB): domain Bacteria; phylum Pseudomonadota; class Gammaproteobacteria; order Pseudomonadales; family Halomonadaceae; genus Vreelandella; species Vreelandella glaciei. The sequence goes on from NZ_JACCDE010000002.1 coordinate 8,863, forward strand.
AGCCATTCACTACAACGGCTCGCCGCGATAGTAGTGCCATAGAAACAGCGAACCCACGCTGCGCCAGGGTGCCCAGTGGTCTACCAACTGGCGCGCCTGCTTGGGCGTTGGCTTGTCGTCCATGCCTTTTAGGCGGCCCAGCGCCACCCGCAGGGCAAGATCATCCGCGGGGAAAATGTCCTGACGTTTCAGCGAAAACATTAGGTAGATCTCCGCGCTCCAACGGCCAAAGCCGCGTAGCTCGGTAATCGCAGCAATCGCTTCATCATCACTTAGATGCGCTAACCCGTCGGCGCTAAAAGTGCCTGCTAACTCCGCTTCCGCCAGCCCCTTGGCATACTCGATCTTACGCCAGGAGAGCCCCGCATCGCGCAGTGCTTGGCCCTCCACGTCCATTACTGCCTTGGCGTGCAGCACGGGCAGCAGCGTATTAACACGTCCCATGATGGCGCGGGCTGCTTCAGTGGATAGCTGTTGGCTGACGATAGTACTGAAAAAAGTTGCAAAGCCTTGGTCGCGCTGGCGTGGGCCAGGAGGCCCGACCAATGGGTAGGCGCGGGCAATATCTGGGTCGGCCTGAGCTAACGCTTGCATGGCTTGTTCAATGGTGTCGGGCGTCATCATTGCCTCACGCGTCTAGTAAAAGCTTCACACTAGCAAAGCGAGCGTAGAAGGGGGAACCTTGGCGGCTATCTACTCGATTATCTTCTTCGCCCGCTAACTTTTTGAACGCAGTATGTTTCTACTTTCGTCTAATCCTGCGATCATTTGCGCCATCGTGATACCAACTGTGCGGTATCCCAAGGAGATAAGCATGCAGGACTCGACAGCATCGTCGTCTCAAGGGCTGGCGCGCAACCCGCGCTTGGCCGAATTTGTGTTGGCGCTAGGTGGCTTTGGGATTGGCACCAGCGAGTTCGTTATTATGGGGTTGATGAACCGCGTAGCGGGTGATTTAGAGGTTACCGTGCCTCAAGTGGGTTATGCCATTAGCAGCTACGCCTTGGGTGTTGTGGTCGGCGCGCCGCTGATTTCAGCGCTGGCCGCGCGGGCGCCCAGGCGGATGCTGTTGATTATTCTGATGCTGGTGTTTGCCGTGGGTAATATCGCCAGTGCTATGGCGCCGGGTTTTTGGTCATTCGTCGGCCTGCGTTTTCTGGCGGGCTTACCCCATGGCGCCTATTTTGGCATCGCGGCGCTAGTGGCGGCGGGGGCGGTACCGGTTGACCAAAGGGCGCGGGCTATTTCTCGGGTAATGATGGGTTTAACCGTGGCGATTTTGATTGGCGCACCGCTAGGCACCTGGACGGGCAATCTGTTTGGCTGGCAGATCGCCTTTGCCGGCGTTGGGGGCATTGCGTTGCTTACCGCCGCGTTGATTCGCCTATATGTACCGGTGCAGCCCGTTGATGACCTCGCAAGCCCAGTACGTGAGCTAACAGCGCTGCTTAAGCAGCGCGTCTTGGTCACGCTGGCGCTTGCCTGCATCGGCTGCGGCGGCATGTTCGCCATTTTTAGCTATGTGATGCCGACGTTAACCCAGCAGGCGGGGATGAGCGAAGCGCTGGGGCCGTTGGTGCTGGTCATTTTTGGCCTGGGCTCCATTGCCGGCAACTTAATCGGCGGTCGCATGGCGGATAAAAACCTGATGCGTGCCATCCCGACTATTCTGCTCTGGTGTGGCGTGATCCAGGGGCTGTTTTACTTTGCGGCGAATAACGTTTGGACGGGGCTACTGTTTGTTGGTCTGGTGGGTACCAGCATGGCGCTGGCGCCTTCGCTACAAACCCGCTTAATGGATGTGGCAGAGGATGCCCAAACCATGGCGGCCTCCTTGAACCACGCGGCCTTTAACGGTGCTAATGCCTTAGGGGCGTGGCTTGCAGGCCTGGCGATCAGCGCTGGCTTTAGCTGGTCGAGCACGGGCTTGGTCGGCGCGGGATTGGCGCTCTGTGGCTTGGTGATTTTTGCCGCTGGGCGCTGGTTGGAAAAGCGCACCTACGGCGCCGTGGCTCAGCGAGCCTAGCGCTGCATCGCTATTGATCAGTTGCCTAGTTATCGAACAGTGATAATTAACATGGCTAAAAAATCGAATTCTCTCTACTGTGTAAGGGTAGTAACCCATAAGGAGATGACCATGCACGTTCAGGTATTGAATTCGACACGTATATTGACCCTCGGCGCGGTGGTGGCGTTAACCATTGGCTTGGCGGGCTGCGGTACCTCCACTGGCGAGCGCGCTACTAGCGGCGCGGGTGTCGGGGCTGCCATTGGCGCGGGTGCCGCAGCCGTCACCGGTGGTAGCGTCGTTCAAGGCGCCGTTATCGGCGGTGGCGTGGGTGCTGCCACCGGTGCCGCCACGGATGCAGATGACATCAATCTCGAATAAGTAATGGTTGATCTCTTAGCGACACAGCCTAAATCCGCGCATGCCCATATGAAAGTGATCCGCATGCGCGGCGTTGTAATCGGGCCCCAATACATTACCGAAGGTATGGCAGGCGCCATCCCGCGCAGCGCGTAAAAACTCACCTACCTCGCCTTCATCATCCCAGTCATTGATCAGCGTAATACGCTGGCCGTTGTCAAACTGAAATCCCACTACATCCAGCGCTTCGGCGGTGGCGTGTTCGCTGCGTCTGCCGGTTTCGCGGCCGTAAACGTTACGGCAGGCAAAGCTTCCCACATGGTTAACCTGGCTCACCCGGCTGCCTATAATCTTCTCGGCGGCAGGCTGTAACGCGTGGCGTTCATACATGACCCACGCCAGCGCCATCGGGCAGGACGCCACGAAGCTCCGATTAAACGTCACATCGCTTGACTGCATGCGCACGACGTTGGAAAGCGGGCAGCTTGCCGTGGGGGTGTAATCGGCCAGCGGTGTATAGTGCAGCTCGCCCTCGGGAGCGGTTTTCAGCGCCGCTAAACAGCCGGTACGGTCATCGGCCAAGCGGCTTAGCTTCAGTTGAGTGACCGGCGTAATGGGGTCGTCAATATGCAGCGGTGCCCAAGGCGCCCAGGGGCGGGGAATCTCAATAATGCCTTTTTGCAGGGCTACGCCCAGCGCAATCAGGCCTAAAATAAATAACGTACTGCGCATGCTCACCTCCCTGTATGTCACTACCAACGCTACAGTCGCAGCGATGGGTGTGCGATACTGCGCAGCCTTGCTGCTCTGCTGCAGTCACTTTACTAGCGTTTACTACGTTTTCCGCTGCTTATTTTCGCTAACTGAAGGGAAAGTACTTCATGTCCCAAGGTACGCTGTTTATCGTTTCTGCCCCGTCGGGTGCTGGCAAAACTAGCTTGGTGCGTGAGCTAATCGAAAGCCTGGATGGGATTCAAGTGTCGGTGTCGCACACTACGCGTGCCAAGCGCGAGGGTGAGGTGGATGGCGTGAATTACCATTTCACCAATGTGGCCGAGTTTGAAGCGATGATCGCGCGCGGCGAGTTCTTTGAGTATGCCAACGTCTTTGATAATTACTACGGTACTTCGCGGAAGGCGGTCGAGGTATTACTGGCAGCTGGGCAGGACGTTATTCTGGAGATCGATTGGCAGGGCGCCCAGCAAGTGCGTGAGCAAATGCCTGATGCGGTGTCGATTTTTATACTTCCCCCTTCACGCGAAGAGTTAGAGCGGCGCCTTGCTAGCCGCGGCACCGATGAGCATGCCGTGATTGCCCGGCGTATGCGCGATGCAATAAGCGAAATGTCCCATTACCACGAATATGATTACTTAGTAGTGAATGATGACTTCACGACGGCGCTGCAAGAGTTACAATCATTAGTCATCAGCCGACGTTTAAGCCGTCCGGTAATGTGTGAGCGCCATGCGCCACTGTTAGCTGCGCTCTTGTCACAGGCGCCTGCGGTCGAGTAATCTAACAGGTTCTACTACTTTCTATTGCGTTGCACTATTTTTGGTCGCACCATTTTTTCACTGGGTCGGCGCCGTTCTCTACGGTGTCGGCCCGGTTCCGTCATAACAGGAAGGCTCCCATGGCTCGCGTAACCGTTGAAGATTGTCTTGAAAATGTTGAAAACCGTTTCAAGCTGGTGATGATTTCCACCCAGCGCGCTCGCCAGCTGGCGCGTGGCTCCCGCGATGCGCTGCTGCCATGGGAAAATGACAAGCCCACGGTCATGGCGCTGCGTGAAATTGCCGCAGGCCTGGTGGATCACACGGTACTGGACGAGCCAGTTGAAGCCGCTGTGCGTCCGCGCCCAGCCATGGCGCCTACTCATATCGACGACTAACGTTGCAACGAACCGATAGAGGCGCGGTAGATGTTCACCATTGATGACCTGGCCGATCGACTCGGCGGCTATTTACCCCCGGATGAAATCCAGCAGGTCAAACGTGCCTTTTATTATGCTGAGCAGGCCCACGACGGCCAGCGGCGGCGTTCCGGCGAGCCTTACGTTACCCATCCGCTGGCGGTAGCGAATATTCTTGCCAATATGCACATGGACCATCAAAGCCTGATGGCCGCCATGCTGCATGACGTTATCGAAGATACCGGCGTTTCCAAAAAGGCCCTGGAGGCTCAGTTTGGCAAACCGGTAGCAGAACTGGTCGATGGGGTATCCAAACTTACCCAAATCACCTTTGAAGACAAAGCCGTCGCCCAAGCGGAAAATTTCCAGAAGATGGTGCTGGCGATGTCGCGGGATATCCGCGTCATCATCGTTAAGCTGGCCGACCGGCTGCATAACATGCGCACCCTGGGCGCCTTGCGCCCTGATAAAAAGCGCCGCATTGCCCGTGAAACACTGGAAATTTATGCCCGCATTGCCGGGCGACTGGGCATCAACACTATTCGTGTTGAGCTTGAGGATCTCTCTTTTCAAGCGATTCACCCGATGCGCGCCGAGCGCATCAAGCGTGCGGTGGCCAAAGCGCGTGGGCATCGGCGCAGCGCGATGCGTGAAATCCAGTCATCGCTGCAAAAAAGCCTGGATGAAGATGGCCTGAACGGCACAGTGATTGGCCGGCAAAAACATCTACTGTCGATCTACAAGAAGATGCGCGACCAGCGTAAGCCCTTCGCCGAAATTATGGATGTGTTTGGATTTCGCATCATTACCGAAGATGTGGCCAGCTGTTACCGAATTTTAGGCGTGGTGCATAACCTCTATAAGCCGGTACCGGGGCGCTTTAAAGACTATATTGCGATTCCCAAAGCGAACGGCTACCAGAGCCTGCATACCACCTTGTTTGGTTCTCGCGGTATGCCTATTGAGGTACAGATACGTACCCGTGAGATGGAAGCGATGGCCAATAACGGTATTGCCGCTCACTGGCTTTACAAGGCAGGGCAAACGTCGCACCCGATTGCCGAAGGCAGCCACGCTCGTGCTCGCGCCTGGGTGAAAGGTTTGCTGGAGATGCAGCGCCACGCTGGCGATTCGCTAGAGTTTATCGAACACGTTAAAAACGACCTGTTCCCTGATGATATCTACGTGTTTACCCCCAAAGGCGACATCATGGAGCTGCCGCAAGGCGCGACCGTGATCGACTTCGCTTATACCGTACACACGGATATTGGCAATAACTGTATTGCTTGCCGGATTGACCGTCACTTGGCACCGCTCTCGACACGCTTAGAGAGCGGCCAGACGTTGGAAATTATTACCGCCCCTGGTGCGCGCCCGAACCTTGCCTGGCTTAGCTTTGTGACCACCGCCAAGGCGCGCTCGGCTATCCGCCATGCGCTGAAATACCAGCAGCAGACCGAAGCCGTCATGCTGGGTCGGCGGCTGCTCAATAAAGCCCTGGCGCCGTTTGATACCAGCCTGGAAGAGCTGGATGAAAGCGCTATTAAACGCGCCTTTAAAGAGTTGGACGTCTCTTCTGAAGAGTCTCTGTTGGAATCGCTGGGGCTAGGCAACCGTATGACGCACGTGGTGGCTCGCCGCTTAGTGGATGCCGCCCACGGTGATGATACTTATGAGCACCCCGCCGGTATTGAAGGCAGCAAAGCCGTGGTGATCAGCGGTAGTGAAGGCATGGTGACTAACTTTGCGCGCTGCTGCCACCCGCTACCGGGCGACCCTGTGGTGGGCCACCTTTCTACTGGCAAAGGCTTGGTCGTTCACCGCGCCGAATGTAAAAACGTGGTTGATAAAAACGATCCCGATAAGCTCTTCGCGCTGGAATGGTCGGACACGATTGATGAAGACTTCCCGGTGGCACTGCGTATTGAAATTGAGAGCCGCCGAGGGCTGGTGGCAGAACTGGCCGGACTGGTCACCGATGCCGATGCCAATATCGAGCGTATCGGCATTGAAGAGCGCGATGCCCGTCTTTCCACCGTTAATTTGACGCTGTCAGTGAAAGGACGCGTGCATCTGGCACGCATTATTAAACGCATCCGAAATCTACCCAACGTTAGCAAAATTACCCGACTCGCCAACTAATACGCCTATAACAGCATGCTGATGGTATATCGGTAGTGTTTACTATTGGCTGAGTGGGCAGGGCACTAATTAGAACGACTTATTACCCACTGAAGGAGCGAGACATCGCATGAGCAATAAGGCTGTTATCAACACCAGCAAAGCACCCGCTGCTATTGGCCCGTACTCCCAGGCTATTAAAGCGGGGAACACGGTGTATCTCTCGGGCCAGATTCCGCTAGACCCTACCACCATGACGATTGTCTCTGAAGATTTTGAAGCTCAGGCACGTCAGGTCTTCACCAACCTGCAAGCCGTGTGTGAAGAAGCGGCAGGCTCGCTGAGCGATATCGTTAAGCTAAATCTGTATTTGGTCGACTTGGATAACTTTGCAATTGTTAACCAAGTCATGGAAGAGTTCTTCACCGCTCCCTTTCCAGCCCGCGCCGCCGTCGGCGTGAAAGCGCTGCCCAAAGGCAGCCAGGTGGAAGCCGAAGCGGTCATGGTGATTGGCGATTAACCGGGTTGAATTAGGCGCTGTTGACCTCTAGAAAGCCGCCTTCTTTCAGCACCTGTGCATACCCTTCACGGTAGCTGGGAAAGCGGAACTGATAGCCAGTGCTAACAATGCGCTGGTTATCGCACCGTTTGCTGGCCCGACGGCGTAACGGTGACTGCATAGTTTCAGAGGCTTCCACTTTTAACTGAGTTGCCAGCCACATCATCACGTTATGCATGGTGACCGGCTCGCAGTCGCTGCCCAGGTAGATATCGGCCAGCGTTTCACCGCTCTCTTGATAGCGAATCAGGTGGGCGATAATACCGGTGCAGTCGTCGCGGTGAATGCGATTGGAATAGATCACCGGGGTGATCGCCGCCACGCGGCCTTCAGCGACCTGATGAATTAGCCGGTCGCGGCCTGGGCCGTAAATGCCTGAGAAGCGAATGACCGTGCCGGGCAGGGGATGATTGATCAGCGCCTGCTCGGCTTCGCACATCAGTGTGCCCGAGAAGCTGCTGGGGTCAGTGGGGCTCTCTTCATTGACTACTTCGCCTTCCTGCTGGCCATGTACGCTGGTTGAAGAGACGAAAAACACCCGGCGCGGCGGCGTCTTGTGCTGCTCCATCACACGCAACACGCGCTTTAACCCTTCTGGGTAGGCGGTTTGATAGGCACTCTCTTCGAAACGGTCAGCGCTGACCGTATAAACCACATAGTCGGCGTGGGGAAGGCTTTTGGCATCGGCGTCTTCGAGGTCGTTTAAATCCAGCTTTAGCGGCTTAATACCGGTGCCTTTTAAGGCCTCGATGTTGCGCCGCAACCCAATCACTTGGTGCCCTTCCTCAAGCAACTCGCGCCCAAGGTTGATCCCAATATCGCCACAGCCGATAATCAGTACGGTTAGCTTCACCGTGCTCACTCCTCTTGATTAATATTCCCTATTAGATGCAAAGTCTTTACCAACGTTGACATTGAACTGTGTCATTGTCGGGTGAGAAAACCGTCGGCAGAGCTTGCTTGTCCTTTACCATCCCGCTGACTGCTATGATGCTAGGTTTTTCGTACAACGCTGTTTTCGCACAAACACTGTTTTCGTACATACCCTAGTCACAAGCTGCTACGAGAGGATGCCACTGGCACCGCTATGACTTTAACAGAACTTCGCTACATCGTAACCCTCGCCCAGGAGCGCCACTTTGGACGCGCGGCAGAACGCTGCCACGTTTCACAGCCCACACTCTCCGTGGCGGTGAAAAAGCTGGAGGAGGAGCTTGAAACGCCGCTGTTTGAGCGCTCTAAGTCCACCGTACAAGTGACCCCGCTGGGTGAAAAGATCGTTGCTCAGGCGCAGCGTGTGCTGGAACAGAGTACGCTGATTTTCGAGCTGGCCAGTAGCGGCAAAGATCAGTTGGCCAACCCGCTGCGCATTGGCGCGATTTATACGATCGGACCCTACCTGTTTCCTCATCTGGTCCCTGCGCTGGCCAACGCGGCCCCGCAGATGCCGCTGTATATTGAAGAAGGCATGACCGGCACGCTGCGCGCCAAACTCAGAAGTGGCGAGCTGGATGTGATTATTGTGGCGCTGCCGTTTACTGAAACCGATGTAGTGACAAAGGCCATCTATGAGGAAGACTTTGAGGTACTGATGCCCGCCAATCACCCTTGGGTGTCGCGCGAAGCGATCAATAAAGAGGATTTACTCGAAGAGCGCCTGCTGCTGCTTGGCGAAGGTCACTGCTTCCGGGACCAGATTCTGGAAGCCTGCCCGGCGATTACCCAAAAGCTCAACAGCCCCAACAATACGCTGATTGCCGAAGGCGGGTCGCTGGAAACCATTCGCCATATGGTGGCCTCTCGATTGGGCATCACCGTGCTGCCGCAGTCCGCGCTGGGCACCGACCAGTATGAAAATGCCATGCTGGTCAGTCGACCTTTTGTTGATCCAGTACCGTCGCGCACCGTGGCGATCGCCTGGCGGGCGAGCTTTCCCCGCCCTAAAGCCATTGAGGCGCTGATTCAGGCGATCAGCCACTGCCGTCAACCTGCCCAAGCCGTGAAAAGCGCCCCATGAGCGATCTTTCCGCGCCGATTACCGCGCTGAAGGGCGTAGGCGAAGCGCTGGCGCTAAAGCTTGGCCGGCTGGGGATTGAGCGCGTTAGCGACCTACTGTTTCACCTGCCCTTGCGCTATCAGGATCGCACGCGGCTGACGCCAATTGGCCTGCTGCGGGCAGGGCAGGAGGCGGTGATAGAAGGCGAAGTGACCGCCTGCGATGTGGTTAAAGGTCGCCGCCGCAGCCTGTTGGTACGCCTGCGTGATGCCAGCGGCATTCTGAGCCTGCGCTTTTTTCACTTTTCGCCCGCCCAGCAGCAACAGCTACGCCCTGGCGCGACGGTACGCGCCTTCGGTGAAGCGCGGGCCGGGGCCACCGGTTTAGAGATCTACCACCCCGAATACCGCCTCAGTGGTGGCAGTGAAACGCCGGTCGATGAGTATTTCACACCTATTTACCCCACCACGGAAGGCTTGAACCAACCGCGGCTGCGCGCGCTGGCTCAACAGGCGCTCGCGCTTCTCGACAGCGCCCCCGAGGCCTTGCCCGATGTGATTCCCGATACGCTGCTTCAGCGCTTTCAGCTACCGGGCTTGCACGCCAGCCTGCACCTGTTACATCAGCCACCGCCCGATGTGAACATCGAGCAACTCACCAGCGGCCAGCATCCGGCCACGCGGCGTTTAGCGCTGGAAGAGCTGCTTGCTCACCAGCTTAGCCTGCGCGAGGTTCGCTTGCGCATACAGGCGGATGGCGCTCCTTCGCTGCCCTCCGGGCGCAGCCTACAGGCGCGCTTTCTGGCCCAATTACCGTTTGCCTTGACCGGTGCTCAACGCCGGGTACTTGAAGAGATCGGCCACGACTTGAGCCGCCCCGCGCCGATGCTGCGCTTGATTCAGGGGGATGTGGGATCGGGTAAAACCGTGGTCGCCGCTATGGCCGCGCTGAGCGCTTTGGCGGGCAATTGTCAGGCGGCGATTATGGCGCCCACTGAAATCCTCGCCGAGCAGCACTACCGCTCGTTCAAAGCCTGGTTTGAGCCGCTGGGCATCGAAGTAGCGTGGCTGGCGGGCAAGCTCAAAGGCAAAGCGCGGCTGGATGCCAAAGCGGCGATTGCCGATGGCCGCGCGCGTATGGTGGTGGGCACTCATGCACTGTTTCAGGACGACGTGCACTTCCAGTGCCTGGGGTTGGCGATTATTGATGAGCAGCACCGCTTTGGCGTGCATCAGCGCCTGGCGCTACGCGAGAAAGGCGAAGCGGGCGGGCTTACTCCACACCAGCTGATCATGACCGCCACACCGATTCCCCGCACCTTAGCCATGAGTGCCTATGCAGATCTGGATGTTTCGGTGATCGACGAGCTACCTCCCGGCCGTACGCCGGTGAAAACCGTGGTGGTGCCCGATGAGCGTCGCCCTGAAGTGGTTGAGCGTATTCGACTGGCCTGTAGCGAAGGCCGTCAGGCCTATTGGGTCTGTACGCTGATTGACGAATCCGAAGTGCTGCAGTGTCAGGCTGCCGAAGTCACCCGGGATGAGCTAACCGTAGCGCTTCCTGAATTGGCGGTAGGGTTGGTGCACGGGCGCATGAAGTCGAGCGAGAAAGCCGAAGTAATGACCGCCTTTAAAGCGGGGGAGCTGGACCTGCTGGTAGCGACGACGGTAATCGAAGTGGGGGTGGATGTGCCCAACGCCAGCCTGATGATTATCGAAAACCCTGAACGCCTGGGGCTTTCTCAGCTTCACCAACTACGGGGCCGGGTAGGACGGGGCAGCACGGAAAGCTTCTGCGTACTGCTCTACCATCCGCCACTGTCGAAAAGCTCCCGCCAGCGCTTGGCGGTGATGCGCGAAACCACTGACGGTTTCCGCATCGCCGAGAAAGACCTGGAAATTCGTGGCCCCGGCGAAGTGCTCGGCACTCGCCAAACTGGCTTGGCACAGATGAAAATCGCCGACCTGGAACGCGATGCCGATCTTCTGGAGCGAGTCAGCACCATGGCCCAAACGCTGCAGGGCAATCCCGAAATTACCGCCGTGCTGGTACGTCGTTGGTTAGGCGAGGCGGCAGGGCGCTATGGGCAGGTTTAGGCGTTAGCGGTGGCTGTGATCTTCATTGCCGCTTCCCACCAATCGATTAGCGGCTTCGCCCAGCGGGGCCAATTGCTCGGTAATAAAACGTAGCTGGCTCTGGATAGGTCGGTAGAGGGTGACCGCTTGTTTGTCTGCTGCTACCGCATTCTGCTCTTCTAACTGGGCTAACAGTTCAGCGGCTTGATCCGTTAGCGCCTCAACCGGCTGGCGCTGGCGTAATCGTTCCGCAATCTGACCCAACAGCTCACCGATACGTTTTGCTACCGGCACCAGTGTGGCGTCGTCTTCATCGTCTGCTAACTGGTGGCGGTGGGCGCCTAGCGCTGAAAGGTGGCTGAGCAGGGTATTGGAGAGTACTAAAAAGCGTAGGCCGTTGTCCGCGTCCAATTTCCGGTAGTGCCCCGGTTCATGGAGCATATTGGTGAGCAGGGTGGAGAGCGCTGCATCGGCGTTATGGGCATTGCGCCGGGCTAGGCGATAGGCCAAGTCATCTTGCTTGCCCTCCTCGTACTGGTGGATGATCTCGTCCAGATAGCGGCGGTGATTGGTTAGCGCGTTGGCGGCCTCCCGGTAAAGCCTGCGCCCCTGCCAGTCGGGCAGGATAAAAAACACCGCCAAGCCCGCAATCAGCGAGCCCAGCAGGGTATCGAGTAGGCGCGGCAGGATTAGGTTATAGCCGTCGCCCACTTGGTTGAAGCTGCACAGCACCAGCAGGGTGATGGACGCCGTGGCGATCACGTAGTGTTTTTCGCGGTTGGCGAAAAACGAAACCCCGGCGGCCACGGCGATTATGCTTTGCACTAGCGGATGCGGAAAGAGGCTGATCGACGCCCAGCCCACCACCAGGCCTAATACCGTGCCAATAATCCGCTGTGACAAAAATCGTCGCGTGGTAGCAAAGTTGGGCCGACAGACAAACAGCGTGGTGAGCAGAATCCAAAAGCCCTGTTCGGGGTCGATCCACTGCATCAGCCCATAGCCGGTCGTGAGGGCAATGGAGAGCCGCACTGCATGGCGAAAAGTGGGGGAGCCGAGAGTAAAGTTTAGGCGCACCCGCTTCCACGCTTCCAATACGCTGGAGGGCGAGCGGTCATACAGTGAGCTATCGCGACGATCATCGCTGACACCAGGGTTATGGGCACTGGCGAGCTGATTTTCCAGGGTGGCCAGATTCTCTGCTAGCGCACTTAATGGATAGAGCAGCGGGCGCCACTCGGGCTTACCTCGGTCGCGTAAGTTCTCAATGGAAGCGTGTAAATCGGCCAGCGCCTCTTCGCTCTGCTGGTGGTCGAACGGCCTATTGAGTAGCAGCGATTTGGCCAACTGACGGCATGAGCGACCCTGCTGATCCAGCAGCCGCTGACAGCGAAACAGTACATCGTGGTGGAAGAATGCTTTGCTGAGCGCGCTGTAGGGGTAGTGGGTGGAGCTGGCGCGTTCGTGAATATCCTGGGCGATAAAGTAGATGCGCAGGTAGCGGTTGAGTTTTTGGTCGCCGCGCTGGCCCTCTAAGCGTCTGAAAATCATCTCTTTAGCTTGGTTGAGCGCATCGACGACTTTGCCGTTCTGGCGCGCCAAAGCCACCCGGCGGGCTTCCACATCCACACCGCGTACCGGTTCAAACAGCGCTGATTTGAGTATCAGAAACTCGCCCAGCGCTTTGTACACCCGCGCCATGCTCTGTTTGACCGGCTGGCGCGAAAACAGCGCGCACCACACTACCGAGATTAACCCATACCACACCGCACCCGCCAATAGCAGCAGTTGGCGTACCGCCACGTCTTCATCGACCCCGCCGTGCTGCTCGATATTGATCATCGAGTAGATCGACAGTATTAGCGTGCCGGAAGCGATGGTGGCATACCGTTGACCGATAGCGCCGAGCATAATCAGGGTAAAGGTCGAAAGCCCTAGCCCCACAACAAACAGCCACGGCCAGGGAAACAGCCACTGCACGATAAATGACGCCGAGGTAAAACACACCAGCGTTACCAGCAACGCTTGAAAACGGCCTTGCCAACTATCGTCAGTTTCAGACAGCGCGCAGGCGATAATGCCCAGAAAAAGCGGAATGACCAGCGCCACATCGCCCATTAAGCCGCTAAATAGCAACGCACCGCTGAACGCTATAAAAACGCGCAGGCTGTAGGCGAATTTATCCAGGGTCCAAAGGCGCCGTAGCGGCAACGTTATGGGCATAAAGGCTCTTATCGATGGTTATTAGACTTTAGTATAAATGCGTAGGCGTTGGATGTCGCTACTCTGCACTCAACGTTTGGGTGTTCTAAAAAATAGCGCACTAAAGCCCTATGATTGAAACAGTAACCTTTCGATACTCGGAGTGACTCTAAAAAAAACAGGGACACTCCTATGGATCTCAAGCTACTGCTGGACTGGCGTCTACATCTTACGGTGATAGTGACGTCGATGTTTGCCGAGTGGGTCGGCATCGTACGCATCCCCCTCGGGCCTGGAACACTGCTGTTACTACCGCTGCTCTATGCTTTTATCATTGGCGTACTGTTCAATCCTCATCTTTTCTCGGCAATGGGCAAGGTCATTCCCAAGCCAGTTAGCAATGCGGCTGGCCCGATTATTCTCATCGCCATCCTGCCATTTATCGCCAAGTTCGGTTCTACCATTGGCCCTGCGATCGAGCAGATTATCGCTGCCGGCCCCGCGCTGATTCTCCAGGAACTGGGTAATCTCGGTACCATGCTGATAGCGCTACCCTTTGCCGTATTAGTTCTCAAGATGGGCCGTGAAGCGATCGGTGCCACCTACTCTATCGCCCGCGAACCCAATATTGCCATTATTTCAGACCGCTACGGCCTCAGAAGCCCTGAAGGCATCGGCATCATGGGCGTGTACGTAGTAGGCACCATGTTCGGTACGCTCTACTTCGCCTTAATGGCGGGCTATATCGCCTCGCTGGATATTCTCGATATTCGTGCCTTGGCCATGGCCTGCGGGGTGGGCAGTGGCAGTATGGTGGCGGCGTGTTCGGCCGCATTAGCTGAAGCGGTACCCGCATCCAAAGACGAACTACTCGCCTTTGCCGGGGCAAGCAACCTGCTTACTTACGCCACCGGTCTGTATATATCGCTATTTATCGCGCTACCGATCACCGAGTGGATGTACAAGCGCTTAAAAGGCTCGCGCCAGGAGGTTAGCCATGAAAACTCATGAGAGCCCAATCGATCAGTTCGATGCTGAGGCGTTAAAAGAGCTACGTCCCGAAAACCAGCTAGGCAAAACCGCGTTGGTACTGGCAGCCGTGTGTGTGGCGGCATGGTTTAGCAATATCGTCAACGGTTCGCCTTTATTAGATGCGCTGCCCGGCATGTTGATTCTGTATGTCATGGTCATTATCGGCTTGGTCATCGGGCGCATATGCCCCTTTTACCTGCCCAGTGTGGCCTGGGTATCGCTGATCAGTATTATCGCGACGCTGCCATTCTTCCCGGGTAATGGGTGGATCATCGCACGGCTGGCCGAGGTGGATTTCCTGGCAGTGGTCACGCCGGTATTGGCCTACGCAGGGCTGGCGCTTACCGGGCGTGAGTTTGCCATGTTCAAGCAAACCGGCTGGAAGCTGGTGATTGTGGCCCTGCTGGTATTCACCGGCACCTTTATCGGCTCTGCCGTTGTCGCTCACGTGATGCTTTAAGGATAGACGATGACTGCTTCAGTAGACTTACCGGATAGTGCAGAACTAAAAGCGTGGCGCCATGATTTTCATCAGCACCCGGAAACGGCGTTTGAGGAGCACCGCACCAGTGCGCGTATTGCCGAGCTGCTGACTGAGTGGGGCTTTGAGGTAACCTCCGGGATTGCCGGAACGGGTGTGGTAGCCGCTCTGGATGGTCAACAGGGTGAAGGCAAAACCATCGGCCTACGGGCCGATATCGACGCTTTAGATATACGAGAAGAGACTGCGCTTGCCTACGCGTCGCAAACGCCGGGCAAGATGCACGCCTGCGGCCACGATGGCCACACGACCATGCTATTGGGCGCCGCCTGGGCGCTAAAGCAGCAGCCGGATTTCAAAGGCCGGGTGGTGTTTATCTTTCAGCCCGCCGAAGAGAGCGCAGGCGGTGGACGCGTCATGGTCGAAGAGGGGTTGTTTGAGCGCTTCCCTATGGATGCCGTGTACGGCCTGCACAACTGGCCGGGTCTGCCCGTAGGCGTCGCAGCGGTGCACGATACCGACGTCATGGCTGCCTTCGACATCTTTAGCCTGATGCTGACTGGCAAGGGCTGCCATGCGGCGATGCCCCATTTAGGTACGGATACGGTGTTGGCGAGCTGCCAACTGATCAGCCAACTGCAAGGGCTGGTGAGTCGTGAAACGCCGCCGGACAAATCTGCCGTGCTGAGTATTACCAGCATTAACGCGGGGGATACCTTCAATGTGATTCCCGAACAGGTGGCGCTTCGTGGCACGCTGCGCTGTTTTGATATGGCGCTTAAAGAGCACCTGGAGGCACGCTTTAAGCAGGCGATTGCCAGCTTGGCGGAGTTCCACGGCTTAACCGTTGAGCTGGATTACCAGCGCTGCTATCCCGCCACGATCAATACCCCTGAACACGCCCAGCACTGCGCCTCGGTGCTGGAAAACTTACTTGGCAGCGACAATGTGATTCGCAACCCGCCGCCAAGCATGGCCTCTGAGGATTTCTCGTTCCTGTTGGCCGAGCGCCCAGGGGCCTATATCTGGATGGGCAATGGCGAGGATTCCGCTTCGCTGCATAACCCACGCTATGACTTTAACGACGCCTTGCTGCCGATGGGTGTGCGCTACTGGGTGGAGCTGGTAAGGGCGCTTCTCGTCTAAACCCAGGGTTAAGTCTCTTTAAGAACTAACGTTACACGCTCTCTGATGCCCACTGGGTAGGGGAGCGTCTACGCCAAATATCCATACCAAGCATAGCGTCTCGTTATCAAAAGGGCGCTTAGGGAGTTTTAGGATGTCTTTAATAGCTGAGCCTTTAACCATTACCGTCATTGGGCTGGGTCAGATGGGTGGCAATATGGCGCTCACCCTCAAAGCAGCAGGGTTTGAAGTAACGGGTAGCGATGTATTTGAGCAAGCGCGGTCGCGCCTTGCTGCTCAAGGGTTAACCGTTGTGGTTCCCGAAGAACTACCCGCAAGCGACGTTTACCTGCTGTCGCTGCCCACCTCTGCCCATGTGCGTGAAGTGATTGAGCAATCTCCAGGCCTGCTTAACCTTGCGCCGAAAGGTAGCGTGATTGTTGATACCTCCACCAGCGCCCCCGCCGTGACGCGTGAATTGGCTAAAAAAGTAACCGCAGCGGGCCTTCTATGGTTGGATGCTCCGGTTAGCGGCGGCCCGAAAGGCGCTGCCAGCGGCAAGTTGGGGATGTTGTTGGGAGGCGATGAACGCACTATCGAACGGGTATTGCCGATGCTGGAAGCGATGTCGGCCAAGCGCACCCATGTGGGCGGCCCGGGCAGCGGCCATGTGGTCAAACTTGCCAATAATTACCTGTGTGCCGCGCACTTGTTAACCACCGCCGAAGCCGTGGCGATGGCAGCCAAAGCGGGCGTTGCCCCCGCCGCCTGCTTGGCGGGCCTTAATAGCGGCTCAGGGCGCAGCGCGGTTAGCGAGGTGAACTTCCCGGAGTGGGTGCTGAGCGAGCGCTTCGATTCTGGCTTTACCTCCGGTTTGATGCGTAAAGACCTGCGTCTGGCGCGGGATGCCGCTGAGCAACTCGGTATCCCCTTGCCGTTGCTACAAGCTGTTGTTGATGCTTGGCATGCGAACCCCGAACAGCCAGCTGATAGCGACGACTTTAACCATATCACCACGCCGATATTAGCGCGTGGCAGCCAAGCGGAGGGCAGCCAATGAACTCACTTAGCCAATATGCCTGTGACCATCTTGCTGAACTGCTTAAAGGTTTCGGCTTAGCCGCTGCCACGCCGCTAAGCAACTGGATTGATGGGGCATTAGTCGCAGGGGAGGGTGAGGAAATCACCCTGATCAATTCGGCCACCGGCGAAGCCCTGGTGAGCTATTGTGATGCGGGCACGGCGTTGATTGAGCGTGCTACTCAAGCGGCTACGCGTGGGCAACGTGAATGGATGGCGCTCACCGCCAGCGAGCGTGGACGGCGCATGAATGCTGCAATACGCGGGCTGGAGGGCCATGAAGAGGCGCTGGCGCAGCTAGAAAGCGTCGTTGCCGGTAAGCCGATTCGCGACTGCCGCGCTGAAGTAGGCAAAGTGCGGGAAATGTTTGAGTACTACGCGGGCTGGTGCGACAAGCAGCACGGCGAAGTGATTCCAGTGCCTACCTCGCACCTTAACTATGTACGTCATGTGCCCTATGGCGTGGTGGGGCAAATTACCCCCTGGAACGCCCCGATGTTCACCTGCGCATGGCAACTGGCCCCGGCGATTGCAGCGGGCAACGGCGTAGTACTGAAGCCTTCCGAACTGACGCCCTTCTCATCGGTGGTAATTGCCCAACTGCTCGAATGCTCTGGAAAGTTCGGTCAGGGGCTTCCTAAAGGGTTAATAAATATCGTCAATGGGCTGGGCAAGTCGACTGGCGCAGCGCTGACCGACCACCCCACTATCAGCAAGCTGGTATTCGTGGGCTCTCCCCAGAGTGGCCGCATGATTGCTGAAGCCGGCGCACGCCGATTGGTGCCCAGCGTGTTAGAACTGGGGGGCAAATCTGCCAATATCGTCTTTGCCGATGCCAAGCTGGACGAAGCCGTCGCCGGTGCCCAAGCGGCGATTTTTGCCGCCGCAGGGCAGAGCTGTGTGGCGGGCTCACGGCTGTTGATTGAGCGTTCGGTGTTTGAGCAGGTCACCAGCCGTTTGGCCCGGGCCGCGGAACAGATTGCGGTCGGCCTTCCCAGCGATGAAGCGACGCGCATGGGGCCTTTGCAGAATCGCCGACAATTTGAGCAGGTCACCCGGATGATTGAGGCCGCCGAAGCGGCAGGCGCGAGAGTGTTAACGGGTGGCAAGCGTCCCGAAGGACTGCCAGACGAGGCCCACGGCTATTTTATCGCCCCTACCGTGCTGGTCGAGGTCACGCCGGATATGGAGATCGCTCAGCAAGAGGTTTTCGGCCCGGTGCTGATCGCCATGGCCTTTAATGACGAAGCCGAAGCCATTCAGCTCGCCAACGAAACCCGTTTTGGACTGGCCGGCGCCGTTTGGAGCCAGGATGTGGCGCGGGCACATCGTGTCGCTGGCCAGTTACGGGCGGGAACGGTGTGGATCAATAGCTATAAGGCGATCAGCGTGATGTCACCGTTTGGTGGCTTTGGCGATAGCGGCTTTGGCCGCTCTAGCGGTTTGGACGGCCTGCGCGAATACACGGTGCCGCAAAGCGTCTGGGTGGAAACGGCACCGGAAGCCAGCGTGGCATTTGGCTACGGCAGCGGCGTTGGTTGATTGTCCCATGGGACCTGAGGATATTGTTCTAACTTGCTGGGGCGCTTCGCTCCAGCAGCGTGAGGAGTTACTGCAATGAGCTTTGGCATTGATCACCCCTTAGTCGCGGTAGCCGATTTAGATGTGGCCGCCGAGCGCGCGGCCGCATTGGGTTTTACCCTCAATCCGCGCCACAGCCACCCCTGGGGTACCGATAATCACCTGCTGTTTTTACACAATAATTTCATTGAATTGATTGGCATTGCACATCCAGAGCTAACGGATTATCGGGATAGCAATGGCTTTCAATTTGCCAAATTGGTGGAAGATCGCTTAGCCATTGGCGAGGGGATCGCCATGGTGGCATTAGAAAGTGAAGCAATGTCGACGGATCATGCGCTGTTGACTGCGCGTGGTTTTGAAGGCCATTTGCCTATTGAGTTTCGCCGACTGGCACATCTTGCCAGTGGTGATGTAGAAGTGGGCGTAGCGTTAAATATCCTCCATGACCCTCAGCAGCCTTTCCTTACCCAGTTCTTGTGCCAGCAATTGCGTCCTGAGCTGTTTCGCACAGACCCGACCCTTGAGCGGCACGCTAATACGGCGACGTCTATTACCGATATTTGGTATGTGTCAGATAGCCCTGCTCGAGACTTGGAGCAGTTTCGTCGTATCCATGGCGATGAAGCGATTCAAACGCAAACAGGAGGCTTTAAAATCCACACCGATAAAGGGGTTTGCCACTTATTAAGCGACTGGGCAATAGGCGAGCGCTTTGAAATGTTGGCAGGGCTCCCGTCAGTGCCCGCCAGAGCGGTGGCGTTAACACTGGCCTGTGATGATATTGCCGTGGCGATTAATCACTGGCAGAAGCGCTCGCTACCTTTTGTACCACTGAACGCCCATCAGGCCGATATACCGCCTGAAGTGTTAGGCGGAACGGTGCTGCGTTTTTCTCAAATCACGGTGTGAGAATACTTTTCTGGGTGCAAACGCCGTTGTGCTCGGCAATATTGAAATTGGTGAGGGCTCGCGAATCGGTGCTGGCGCCATTGTCACAAAAAGCGTAACCGCTGGAGCGACTGGTGGGACTGCCTGCGACTGCGCGCTAATTCACATCGCGAAACGCTTGCATCCAGCGCTGCAGGTGGCGTAGGAGCAGAATGCTGGCCTTGGGCTGTTGCCTTCCTACCCGCGTGACCATGTGGGCCTGGGAGCGCTGAAACAGCGGATTATCTACCGGACGCGCCACTAGCGTGCCAGCTTCCAAATCGTGCGCAACAGCAAAGTCAGGCAGCAGGGTGATACCCATGCCGCTGCGCACATATTGTGCTAATACCACCATTGAATTGGTATTCATTGCCATGCGCGGGACTATGCGTGACTGCTGAAATGCTTGGTCGACCATTTGACGTACCCCATGGGTGGTGTCCCACATGGCCATCGGCTGATCGCTAAGCTGGGTCAGTGTGATCGGTGACGTCTGTCTGGTCAAAGGGTGGTTGGGCGGCAGAATAGCCATGAGTGGCTGAGGGGTAGATGACCAAAAACGCAGCTGGGGATGGGTACGCTCATGGAACATCAAGCCGATATGGCTATGATCGCCGACAATGGCATCAATAATGCCCGAGGTGCCTGCCGTATGGATATCGAGTTGGATACCCGCATAAAGCTGGATAAATTCGTGCAGCGGCGACGCTACTAGGTCACTGACAAATCCTTCACCGACGGTGAGCGATATCTTGCCGGTTTCCATGCGCTGGTAGGCTTCAAGTGACGCGATAAAGCCTTCGTCCAGTGCGCCGCGACGTTCGCAGTACTCAAGCAGCATTTCTCCTACGGGGGTGGGTGAAATGCCGTCGCGCTGACGCTCCATGAGGGTGGCTCCCAAGGCTTCCTCCAGCAGCGAAATTTGCCTGCTGACCGCCGAGGGAGCAATGTCCAGACGCGCCGCAGCACGGCGCACTGAACCAGACTCCAGGGTAACGCGGAAGTACACTAAGCGTTGATGAGGTATGTCCATCGGTAGCTGTTATACCTCTGCCTGGTTTACCCTTTGCTGATCGCTCAATACTGCAAATACTGGGCTACAAATATTTGAGCAGCTTCTGCAGCTTGTTCATATCGGCGGAGTCGCCCACTAAACGCACGTTGCCACTCATCATGCCGTCAAGAAAGGCCTGCTGAGTTGGCTTTTTGAGCACTTTTAACGCAGTGGCTTGGTCTCGGAAACGCAGTTCAAGGTCTAAGTCGACGGGCAGCCCTTTACCGGTGCTGATGCCTTTCGGCGTCATCCGGTAGTGGCGGGCGATGCTTAGATCTTCCGTGGCGATTCCCCAGTCCAGGCCGCGCATGCGTTCTAACTGTTCACGAAAGCGCGGCTTGCGGCGCAGGGCACGTTTGAGCAATATGCCCAGCAGCCACAGCGTCAGCTTGAGCTTCATTAGGAAACGGCGTCCTTAAGTCCTTTGCCTGGCTTAAAGGCAACATTTTTGCTGGCCGGAATTTGTAGTGGGGCACCGGTTTGTGGATTTTTACCGGTACGTGCTGCGCGCTCACGTACCGTAAAGGTACCGAAGCCGATCAGAGCGACATCTTCGCCCTTAGCAACGCTGTTAGTGATCTCATCCAAAATAACGTTCAGTACTTGGCCTGCTTTGTCTTTTGACAGGTCGGCACTTTCAGCGATGGCAGCAGCGAGTTCAGGTTTGCGCATAAGAAATCTCCCTTTAGTAAACAATCGAACTTTTGTTAAAGAATCGAGCGTAAAGCAAATGCAGGTTGTTGGGCGCGTCATTAGCACTAGGTAGCTTCTCTAGCCTAGTCGTGAACGCGACGAAAATCAGCCTAGCAGCGTAGGTGCTGCTCTGGAAAGCTCCACTTTCCTTCTCACGCAGCCCCCTGTCAACGCAAAACCAATCAAACGTCCGTCTTTATTTTCGGCTAACGCACTGATATCGCCACCTTCGCCTTCAATTCGCCAGCGTTCAGGTGGGGTGGTTGGCGGGTAGGCGACCACTGGCAGCAGGGGGGTTTTAACGACTATTGGCCAAGCGCCAAAGCTGACCAACGTGGGAGTGCCCGCAAGCGTTGCCGCCAATGCCTTGGCGCTCGCTTGCAGCGGCTGCACGTACATGGCGTTAACGCCATCGACGCAGGCGACATCGCCCAGGGCGTAAATATCGGGGTGTGAAGTACGCAGTTGGCGGTCAACTTGTATGCCGCTCGGCGATACGCTAAGACCCGCGGCTTCGGCAAGCGCCGTACGCGGCGTTAGGCCAGTTGCCATTAGTACGAGATCGGCGCTGATAGCCTCGCCGTTATCCAATCGTAATACGATGTCATCACCACTGCTGGGTGTTAGTGAATCTATCGTGCGGCCTAAGCAGAGTCGGATGCCTGCCTCATTGAAGGCATCGCCCAGGGCGTTGCCCAGCGGTGTGGGCAGCAGGCGGGGCAGTAGCGTAGCTTCAGGCGCTATGACGCTGACGTGATGACCTCCGGCGTACAGGTCATTAGCAAATTCACAGCCGACCAGCCCGGCGCCAACAATCGCCACCCTTGCTGGGCCTTGGCCTAACGCCTGATAAAAGCGTCGGTAGTCGTCTAAGTCATTAATGGTGAAACAGCGTGGGGCTACGCTGGGGTCGATGCTGAATGGTACCCTGGGCGCAGCGCCAGTGGCTAATACCAGTGTTTCGTAGCTTAGTTTTTCAGAGCTTAGTTTTTCAGAGCTTAGTTTTTCATAGTTGGGCGCTTGTCCAACGTCGAGAAGAAGTGTCCGGTTATCCACATCCAGTGCCGCCACGGGGGTGTGGGTAATGATGCGGACGTTTAACTCATCGCCCAGCTCGGCAGCGTTTCGCTGGGCCAGTTTGTCGGGCGCTAGGCCTTTAGCGAAGCCGGTGGAGAGTAACGGTTTGCTGTAATCGTCACCGCTGTCAGCACTAATCAACGTGATTGAACGCTGGTCACCGAGACGGCGTAGTGCCCGGGCTAAGCCAATCCCGGCCATTCCCGTGCCAATAATGACCAGCGCAGCATGGGATGAAGAGAGCTCTGGTTGTGAGGTGGGCATGCAGACACCAAAAAAGTCGCTGAAACAAAAGCCTGTTAGTGCTGCATGTTACACTAGTCGATCCGTTTATTGCCCTGGAGAACTTGGTGACGCCTGCAGCTTTTCGGCAAACTTCTCACTTTTCGAGCTGGCGTCCCGTTGCTGCGGCGCGGCCTGCCATGAGCCCTTCCTGGTGGCAGTGGGTTGCTTCTACCGACTCGTTAACCGCCCGCTTAATAATCGCTGGTGGTGAGAAACAGTTTCGGGTGCGGCTGCTACGCCAGGGTGTCGGCTGGCCGCGAGAGGATGAGGCACGGGCGTTGGGCATTGCTCCCAAGCGCTACGCATGGCTGCGTGAAGTCGCGCTGTGCTTGGATGAAACGCCGTGGGTGGTAGCGCGCTCCGTCGCCCCGCTTACGCAGTTAAAGGGCCAGCGTTTGGAAGGGTTAGGTGAGCGCTCGCTAGGCAGTTGGTTATTTCGTCAGCCAGGTTTAATTCGCGGGCCGCTTGAAGCCACTACCCAATCCCCCTTATTTGCTCGTATGAACGGTATCGAGAGCGACTGTACCTGGGGCCGACGCTCAGTGTTTTATCACGGCGGTAAGCACGGTGGACTGTCGTTGTTGGTGCAGGAGTATTTTTTGCGTGCGATGGCGGATGACCTTGACCTGCCATCGCGCTAGGCTAGCGCCTGCATCTTATTTTTCGTGAGGTAAGCATGGATCGTTCACTGTTGCGGCCGAAGGGATGGGCTCGCGTGGCAGATTTTATACAGCTGATGCGTTTGGATCGACCCATTGGCACTTGGTTGTTGATGTGGCCGACGCTTTGGGCGCTGTGGATTGCCGCTAAAGGGGTACCCGGCCGTGATGTACTGCTGATTTTTGTGGCCGGTGTTTACGTCATGCGCGCGGCTGGCTGTGTGGTGAACGATTATGCAGATCGCCATTTCGATGGCCATGTGAAACGCACTAAGCATCGCCCGCTCGCCACCGGTCGAATCAGCGAAACCGAGGCTCAATTGTTGTTTATTGGTTTGGTGGCCACAGCGTTTATTTTGGTGCTACTGACTAATTGGTTTACGGTGCTGCTCTCGCTGGGCGGAGTATTTCTGGCGGTTATTTACCCGTTCATGAAGCGTTATACGCACTTTCCCCAGGTGGTGCTGGGGGCGGCATTCTCATGGGCAATTCCAATGGCCTTTGGCGCCGTGCTGGGCCATGTGCCGTTGGAAGCGTGGCTGCTTTTCGGTGCAAACGTGCTATGGACGGTGGCGTACGACACGCAATACGCCATGGTCGATCGCGACGATGATTTAAAAATTGGTATTAAATCGACAGCTGTGCTGTTTGGCGACGCGGATCGCCTAATAATCGGCCTACTCCAGGTAGCCACCCTGGGGTTGCTGGCATGGGTAGGCTGGCGGGTTGGGTTAGGTGGGTTCTTTTGGCTAGGGCTCGCTGCAATGGCGGCAACTTTCCTGCATCAGCAGCGCTTAATTCGTTATCAGGAGCGGGATCTCTGTTTCCAGGCGTTTCTGAATAATCACTGGTCGGGGCTGCTGATTTTTGCGGGTATTGCGCTAAGTTGGTGGCCTGCGGCGGGTCAGTAACTGCCATTGTCATGTAACTGTCATCAAGTCATGGTGTTATCGTCACTGACATGTCATTGAACTGTTTTTCTTTGAACTGGCTTTTTTGCACACCGTGAGGCTCTGGTATGACCGCCAAAACCGTTCTGATTGTCGATGATGAATCGTCGATTCGCGAGATGATCGCGGTAGCGCTGGAAATGGCTGACTACCGTGTGCTCGAAGCAGATAACGCCCAGGATGCTCATGCCATGGTGGTTGACCACCAACCTGATTTATTGCTGCTTGACTGGATGATGCCTGGCACCAGCGGTATTGAGCTGGCTAGGCGCTTGAAGCGCGAAGAAGCTACCGCCGAGATCCCGATTATTATGCTCACCGCTAAAGGCGAAGAGGATAATAAGATCCAAGGGCTTGAAGCTGGCGCCGATGACTATATCACCAAGCCCTTTTCGCCCCGCGAATTGGTGGCACGGTTAAAAGCAGTGCTGCGCCGCGCGACGCCCCGTGGCGTTGAGGACCCAATTGAGATTAATGGCCTGTTGCTTGACCCGGTAAGTCACCGGGTAAGCGCTCACGGCAAAGCGTTAGAAATGGGTCCGACCGAGTATCGTCTTCTGCAGTTTTTTATGACTCACCAAGAGCGCGCTTACACACGCAGCCAGCTGCTTGACCAAGTGTGGGGCGGCAATGTTTACGTTGAAGAGCGCACGGTCGATGTGCATATTCGCCGCTTACGAAAAGCGCTGGGCGATGTGCATCAAAACCTGATTCAAACGGTTCGGGGTACCGGATACCGTTTCTCTGCACGGGTGTAAATGTGCGCCTATGGAGCCGTGAACTGTGGCGTCTAGCATGGCTGGCCACACTGGGTACTTGCTTAGGCTGGTTATTGGGCTCAGCAGGGCTAGGGCTTGCGGCAGGGCTTGCAGTATGTCTGTTCTATCACTTGCGGCAGCTACGCGAACTTTATTTATGGCTAACCCTACATCCTCACGATGAGCCGCCTGCCGCTCACGGTATGTGGGGTGAATTGTTTGATCGTTTATACCGCTATCAGAAAAGCCAGCGTATAACGCAAAGTCGGCTGCGCGCTACCTTGGCCCGTATTCAAGAGTCGTCTGAAGCGATGCGCGACAGTGTGGTCATGCTCGACCGCCACGGTGATCTGGAATGGTGGAACAGTGCTGCAACGAACATGCTGGGGCTACAAACCGCCCATGATCGTGGTCAACACATTACCAACCTACTGCGTGAGCCAAGTTTCATCCGCTATTTCAATGCCCGGGAGTATGGCGAGCCGCTAACGCTGACGTCGCCGATTGACGAGCGTCGAATCCTGCAGTATCAAATTACCCTGTACGGCGACGATGAACGGCTGGTAATGGCCCGGGATATCACGCGCTTGCACCGCCTGGAACAGATGCGGCGCGACTTTGTTGCCAACGTCTCTCACGAGCTGCGCACGCCGCTAACCGTCCTTTCCGGCTATCTGGAAACCTACAGCGATATTGCTGACCAGTTGCCGCCGCGTTTGGGCAAAAGCATCAACCAGATGCAGGAACAGACGCAGCGAATGCAAAACCTGGTCAATGATCTATTGCTGCTCTCTCGGTTGGAAATCGACCAGGGGGGGGAAGATCACCATCCGCTGTCGCTAGGGCCTTTGCTACAAAGCATTTGTGATGATGCGCTGGCGCTGTCGAATCAGCGTCATACCATTACAGTCGCGCTTGAAAGCGATGCACGCCTGCTGGGTAGTGAACAGGAAATTCGTAGCGCCATCTCTAACCTCGCTTTCAATGCCGTTCGCTATACGCCAGCAGGTAGCCACATCACATTACGCTGGAAAGCTAGCGCGACTGGTGGCGGCTATATCGATGTGGAAGACAATGGTGAAGGGATTGATCCTGTCCATATTCCCCGACTAACCGAACGTTTTTACCGTGTCGACAAAGGCCGCAGCACCGCAACTGGCGGCACTGGCTTAGGCTTGGCAATCGTCAAGCACGTACTATTACGCCACGATGCGCAATTACAGATTGAATCCCACCCGGGTAAAGGGGCGCTTTTTCGCTGCTCATTTCCCGCTTCACGTCTTGTATAGGTCTCAGTAAGCGACCTTTCGCACCATACCTGTAAAGGTGTGCAATATTGGCATGTGAGGTTGGTAAGAGTTTGCTCATGTGCCATTTTTATACAGTTTTTAGGCTTGGTATTTCGATGTTAACAGAGTGATATAGCTTAACTTGTTTTAATTAAGTTATTGATTTTTATTTGTTTAATTTTATTTTTTTTGTTTTTGGCATGCCCGCTGCATTGTTAAAAATAAGGAAGACGACCGCAGGAAATGCTGGCTTGTATATAAGCCCTTCTTTCTTAACCAAGCGGTAATAAACAGCGATCGGAGGTGGAATATGATGTCCAAGGATTTACTCAAGAAAGCTGGCATTTTAGGTGTATCTTTTGGTTTGATGGCAAGCCCGTTAGCTTTTGCTCAAACAGATGAAAATTCAGCTATTGATGAAAATCAGGGAATTACAGCTGAAGAGCAACCAATGGATCCCCAAGGTACTGATAGTTCAGACGGTCATGATACTAAAGACATGACTAACGATTTAACCCATGACGAAGGTGATGGAGCCAGCGACATGGATCCTCAGTCAAGCGATCACTCAGATGACGCTGAGTATGACGACGATGAGCTTGTAGAAGAAAACAGCGGTAGTTAATTGTTAATTATCATTTAGATATCAAAGAACGTCTTTTCAACGGATGAAAAGGTAATTGATAGGATGTTACAAAGGCAAGGATGCTTTTCAGGTTCAAGGATGAATCACTAGGAAATCAAACGTTAGTCAGGGTTAATTCCAAGGCTGGAGTCCGCTACAAGGAGTGGAAGCTAACGTTAGTTATTACCTATAGCCTATTCTGATATCGGACCCCGCCAGTCGGGGTCTGATTTTTTGCTGCCTGCTTTTTGTGGGCTTCTTCTACTGCATTTCCCTATTTTTACCTACCTACCTACCTACCTACCTACCTACCTACCTACCTACCTACCTACCTACCTACCTACCTACCTACCTTTTTGAGTGCATATCGTGAGCTACTCTCGCCCCTTTCATCCATGAGTAGTCTAGTTCATCCATGAGTAGTCTAGGTTTTGTACGAAAAGTCGGCGAGCGAAGACTAGACAAGGCAAAATTAACGAGAAAGCGGAGTTTACGAGGTGTAAATGAGCATTTCGAGGCGATTTTTAACGCCGTATTGTCGAGCGCAGGCAGTTTTCGTACAAAGCCTAAGTCTACTACTCGATAACGTAGCACAGGCGCGATGAGGTTAGCTTTAAAAGTAATTCTTAATATTAGCGTTTGAGGATGAGTGTGCCATAAAGGCACAGACAATTTTGCGCATGTGTCATTTGTGCACATGTATTTTGCGTGCTTTTGTTTTTAGTGGCTTAATATTGTGCGCAATTGATACTTAGTAAGTAATTGTTTTTATTTAATTTTATTAAATATAGTGGAGGTTGGCACGGTAACTGCTTTATCAGGGCAGTGAGGTCACCGCAGAGAGAAGCAAGCCAGCAGGCCCTTCTTTCTTCACTTCAGCGGTATTAAGCAGTCATTTGGAGTAATACTATGTTTAACGTTCTTTTTAAAAAATCAGCTGTTGTAGGACTTGCATTCGGTTTGCTGGCGAGCCCAGTTGCATTCGCAAATTTTTCCATCAAAGCTAATCAAGATCTGTCTGTTAATGATGAACCAATTCAGGCTCAATCACAGCGCACACATGAACAAGCAGTTTTTACCCCATCTGATTTGATGTACGACGTAGGTGATCGCCCTAATGTTATTAAGGCAGAATCCCATCGTACTAGTGTTCAAGCAGAATATACCGCTAAAGATTTGACGCATGACGTAGGCGATGGCAACGCTTGGTAACAAAAGTTTGCAATTAAGCGGAATGTATTACGTTTGAGGTGTGAGTTAATCACGCAGATGCGTGTCACACCGATAGGGATGCAGGTCGATTCAAGGAGTGAATCAATCGACAATCAGAGCGCTGGTCAGGGTTAAATTCCAAGGTTGGAGCGGAAAGGAAGCTAGCGCTAGTCATTGTCAAAGTATTGTGTCCTTAGACCCCGCTGATGCGGGGTCTGATTTTTTGTGACATCCCACACTCTCTCAAACCATTTTTCTCTCGTTTAAGGTGCTGCTTTCTAGGGGAGCCTAATTTCATTGCGTCGCTATGTATAGATAGCAGCCATATGAGTAATTAATGCACAATCATTTTGGGCACAAAAGGGTTGGTTAATTATTTTTAAGCGATATTTTGGTGTAAGTGTTTAATTATTAAATAATAATTTATATGTCTTTTTTGTCGCCTAATGTGCAACGTAAAGCGTAACAGCCGTTCTAATCATCATCGAACGGAATCCATGAATAATGAGGAGAACACCATGCTGCTAAAAGAAATGAGCAAAAATGTCGCCCTGGTAGGTATTGCTTTTGGTCTGGTCGCGAGCCCTCTGGCGATGGCGCACTCATCTATTGAGCTGAACCAAGACCGTACCGCTGGTCAGGGTGTCATCGACAAACCTGAGTCACATGCCGCTTCAAAACAATCTCATGTCTCGGCGGGCGACTTGAACCGTGATGAAAGCGAGAGCTTGGACTTTTCGCCCTCCAGTAGCCGTCCTTCTACGGCTGAAGAAGGGTCTACTTCTCGCCAAGAGGGTTACACTTCAGGGGAACTCAACCGGGGTGAAGGCGATAGTACCGACTGGTAAATAATGGAATAAGTGTAACTGCTAATGTAATCGTTGCTCGCTAAAAACCCCGCCGAAGCGGGGTTTTTGCTATATGTTAACTGCAGCCCACATCAGTGGTGATGCCCATCAGCAGCTTCGCTGCCTTCCTGGGCGCTCTGTATCCAGACTTCAATATCCACATCGTCTTGTTCTGCAAAGGTGAGCGTGAGAGGGAACCGCTCACCCTCCTTTAACGGCTCGCTTAGGCCAATCAGCATTAAGTGAAAGCCGCCACCCGGCCGCATGGTATAAGTCTCCCCTGCCTCGACACGAATCTCATCCACATGCCGCATCTGCATCATATCGCCGTCCATTTGCATATCATGCAGCTCAACGTTGCTGCTCACAGGGCTGCTCGCGCCGATAAGAGTAATAGGGTCTGAAAAGGCGGTGATATCGATGTAGGCTGCGCCGTTTACCGCCCCCGGTGGGGTAGGGGTAGCGAAGGGATGCGCAATGCGCAGAGCCTTAGTTTTTACGTCGTGGGCTACGGCCATAGATGCCATCGAAATAGACATAGCGCTAATCAAGAGTATGCCACCCAGCCAAGCCGTCGGTTTTAGCATGCGGTAATTCCTTTGTTGTTAATTGAGTCCAGGATAGACGAACAAACCATAAAGGTAGCAAAGTGGTGTCGCCTGGGTAATAAGCGCCTACTGCGGTGTGATGCCGCGTGTATCACCATGTACATTTCGGTAATGATCATCCCAGAGTAGTACGGCACCCGCGACAGCGCCGGGAATCAGAAATAGATTGGCCAGCGGAATCCAGGTGATTAGCGTGACTAATCCTCCAAAACTGAGGCTTTGCCACCAGTGTTTCGAGAGCCGTTGGCGCATATCGGCAAACGTCACCTTATTGTTATCCATTGGGTAGTCTAGATAAGTAATGGCCATGATCCAGGCGGAGAATAGCGCCCACAGCAGGGGGGATACTAAGTTCAGCCCTGGGATCCAGCTAAGCACAAACAGACCGGCGGCACGGGGCAAAATATAGGCGAGCTTAACAAATTCGCGGCCAATGGCATCAATGGCTGTTTTAGTAAGGTTGCGGTCATCAATCGGTTCACGGCCAGTCACTTGGGTTTCGACTTTAGCGGCCAAAAAACCGTAAAAAGGCGCGGCGATCAGGCTGGTCACCAGCGTGAAGGTAAAAAACACTACTACTAACAGGCTAATCACGAAAAGAGGCCAGATAAGCCAGGAGAGCCAATCAAGCCATGTTGGCACCATGTTCATCCAATGATCTAGCCAACCACCGAAGCGGTTGAGCACGAAGCTGAACATGCTGACGTAAACAATCAGGTTGACTAAAATAGGCAGAAAAACATAGCGTCGCATACCTGACTGATACACGCAGCGTGTACCTCGGCTAAGCGCAGTGACAGCATCCAGCATGGTGGGGGAGACTCCTTGTGATTCAAACGTCCAGGCCGCTTAACAGCCTGGACGTATTGCAGGAGGAAACCCCTTTCAGGTCAAGACTTTTTTAGTACCTGCGGGTCAAGGTTGTCGGGGTCGCTATGGCGAATATCCAACCCTTTGACAAGATAAACCACGTACTCGGCAAGGTTATCGGCATGGTCACCGACACGCTCGAGGGCGCGCAGAACCCACATGATGCTGAGTACAGAGGTAATGGAGCGAGAATCTTCCATCATAAACGTCATGAGTGAGCGCATCGCGCTGCTGTACTCGTCGTCCACCAGCTCGTCTTCACGTACTACCTGCATGGCTAAGTCGGTGTCAAAGCGGGCAAAGGCGGTGAGCGCATCGCGCAGCATTTTGCGCACATGCTCGCTGATGTGCCGTACTTCCACCAAACCACGAATGGTGCTGGTACTTTCACTCAGCAGCAGGGCGTTACGGGCGATTTTGCTGGCCTCATCGCCGATGCGCTCAAGATCAGACGTGGCACGAATAACGGCCAGCACTAGGCGTAGATCAGACGCCGCAGGCTGTCGCCGCGCCAGTACCCGGGTGCATTCGTCGTCGATTTGCAGCTGCAGATCGTTGACCTGACGATCATTGTCGCGCACTTGTTCGGCTAGGCGGGTGTCGCCTTCCAGAAGCGCAAAGACGGCATCCTGCACTTGCTTCTCTACCAGACCGCCCATGGCCATCAGATGGGTTTTTAGCTCTTCCAGCTCCTGGTTGAACTGGCGAGAGATATGCTGGCTGTGAGAGTCGCTAGTAATATCCATGGAGCACTCCTGACGTTTCAGTCGCTAAGGCCTAGGTAATGCGGCCGGTGATGTAGTTTTCGGTGTGTTGCAAACGGGGGTTGGTGAAGACCTGATCGGTAGGCCCGTACTCAACCAGCTCACCTTGATGCAAAAAGGCGGTGTAGTCCGATACGCGCGCCGCTTGTTGCATATTGTGAGTAACCAGTACCAGCGTTAGCTCCGACTTGAGATTACGGATCAACTCCTCAATTTTGAGCGTTGAAATCGGGTCTAGCGCTGACGCGGGTTCATCAAGCAGCAGCACATCGGGCTGTACTGCTAAGGTGCGGGCGATGACTAGGCGCTGCTGCTGTCCACCGGAAAGCTGCCAGGCGGAGCGGTGCAGGCGGTCTTTCACTTCATCCCATAGCGCGGCGGAGGTTAATGCCCACTCAATAATATCGTCCCTTTTGCGCTTGGGAAGGCGCTGCTGTAACCGCAGGCCAAAGGCCACGTTTTCATAGATCGACATAGGGAAGGGGTTGGGGGTTTGAAACACCATTCCTACTCGCCGCCGCAGCTCGGTCACGTTCGTTTGCGGGTCGTGAATGTCCTGCCCTTCCAACGTGATTTTGCCGCTATGGGTCACTGTCTCATTGAGATCGTGCAGCCGATTAATTGCCCGTAACAGCGTTGACTTACCGCATCCCGACGGGCCAATGAAGGCCGTCACACGATGTCGCGGAACACTGAGGGTTAAGTCGCGCAACGCCGCTTTCCCCGCATAGGCGAGGCTTAAGTGATCAATGCTCAGGCAGCTGTGCTCGGACGAAAAGTGCGCCACTGGTACCTGAGCGGTATTGGCTGAATGTAAAGGCGCTAGCATTCGTTTCCCCGTTGACGCCTAAGATAATGACGCAGAAATATGGCAGTTAGATTAAGCACTAGCACAATCAACACTAAAAGTAGCGCCGTGGCGTAAACCAGCGGGATCGCGGCCTGCACATCTTCGCCGTGAAAGGCGGTATCAAATAAATGATAGCCAAGGTGCATGAACTTGCGCTCTAAATGTAGGTAAGGAAATTCGCCATCAATGGGCATTTGTGGCGCTAGCTTGGCAACGCCGACAAGCATCAGTGGCGCCACTTCGCCTGCCGCGCGGGCGACCGCTAAAATAACGCCTGTCAGCATGGCCGGTGCCGCCATGGGCAGTACGATGCGGGTAAGCATCTCCAGGCGAGTAGCCCCGAGCGCCACGGCGCCTTCGCGCTGGGCCTCAGGAATACGCGCGAGCCCCTCCTCGGTTGCCACGATCACGACGGGCAGGGTTAGCAGGGCGAGAGTTAACGAGGCCCACAGCAGCCCGCCGGTGCCAAACGTGGGCGAGGGCAGCGTATCGCTGAAAAACCACTCATCCAGCGAGCCGCCAATGCCGTAAACAAACACTCCCAAGCCGAAAACGCCATACACAATGGACGGCACCCCCGCTAGATTACGCACGCCAATGCGCACCAGGCGCGTCAGCCGCCCCTGGTGAGCAATTTCATTAAGATAAATAGCGGCCAGCACGCCAAATGGCGTGACCATGACGGACATTAAAATCACCATTAGCACGGTGCCAAATATCGCCGGCCACACGCCCCCGTCGGTATTGGCTGCTCGAGGCCCTTCGCTGAGAAACCGCCATACCCCATCGCCCCAGACATGGGTTTTCTGCCACCAGCTCATCGCATTTGGGGCTTGAGCGCTGACGACACTGGCCAACGGCTGGCGCAAGGTTTGGCCATCCACGGTGGTTAGCAGTAGCTGGCTCTCTTGGCGTTGGCTGGCGGGGAGCGCCAATAAAGTCGCTAACCGGTGCCAGGCAGCGTCACCCTCCCAGCGCTGGCCGTCTTGCTCAATGGCCGACAAGCGGCCAATAAAATCCCCCCAAGGGCTTCGCTCCAGGCGAATCAAGTCGGTTGGCTGTGCGCGTTCGGCAATCTCCTCAATCGTCACCCAGCGCCAGCGAGCGCCCTCTATGTCCTGATTGCCGGTAAAGTACAGCCGTTCATCTCCCGCTTGCTGGGGGAGCTCGACCTCGCGCACGGCATGGCCAGCAAAGGTGTCACCCGAACGCAGAGTGACCTCTTCAAGCGTTGCGGGCCAGAAGTGTCCAAGCCCACGCACTAATAGTAGCGCCAGTAGAGCACCCAGCATCAGCAAGGAGAGCGCTACGCTGGCCGCGCATAGCCAGGGCCATAAATCATTTAACCAATTAAAACGAGGGCGGCGAGAGGCGGTGTTGACCTTGCCAGCTTTCATGAAGTGCCTCCCATCTGGCGATAACGGCGGCGCAGGCGCTGGCGGACAACCTCGGCTAGGGTGTTAACCAGGAACGTGAAGATAAACAGCACCAGCGCGGCAAAAATCAGCAGATGATAGGTCTGGCCGCCAGGTGACGCTTCAGGAAGCTCGATGGCAATAGCCGCTGCCATGGAGCGCATCCCTTCGAAAGGGCTGGCGCTAAACAGAGCGGTGTTGCCACTGGCCATCAGTACAATCATGGTTTCGCCCACTGCACGGCCCGCGCCGATCATCACCGCCGAGAAAATACCTGGGCCCGCCGCCGCCAGTGCCACCTTCCACAGCGCCTGCCAACGGCTGGCACCCAGCGCCTGGGCGCCCTCTATCAGGGTCGAAGGCACATCGGCAAGGGCATCTTCTGCCAATGAGTAGATGCTGGGGATAACGGCAAACCCCATCGCCAGGCCGACAATCAGGGCATTGCGGGTGGCGTAATCCATCCCAAAGCGCTGGTCGAGCAACTGACGCAGATCCCCGCCCAGCCACAGCTGTTCCATCCACGGCGCAAGCCATAGCGCTATCACCACCATCAGAGCAAGCCACGGTATTAGCCAGAGACCTGCCCAGGAGAGCGGCAAACGGCGCTGCAGGCGGGCTTTGGCCAGTTGCCAGAGCAAGCCCGCAAGCCCGGCACTGAGCGGCAGCCAGACCATCAGCACTAAAGCGCTGGCCAAGTGTCGCTCTACCCACGGTGCCAAAATGAGCCCGGCAATAAAGCCCACCACCACGCCCGGAATGGCCTCCATCA
This sequence comes from Vreelandella glaciei, assembly GCF_013415125.1. Classification (GTDB taxonomy): domain Bacteria; phylum Pseudomonadota; class Gammaproteobacteria; order Pseudomonadales; family Halomonadaceae; genus Vreelandella; species Vreelandella glaciei. The sequence goes on from NZ_JACCDE010000002.1 coordinate 43,054, forward strand.
TTTCGAGTGCGGGTTTGATGCGCGTGCGCAAGCGCGCTGACATAAACAGCGCAGAGTAGATCGCCGCCCCTAAGGCGACGGGAATCGCAAACAGCAGCGCAGCCAGCGCGGCTTTAAGGGTGCCCCACGCCAGCGGAGAGAGCTTGGCCAGGGCCAAGCTCTCTCCAATCGCCAGTAGTGGCAGCGTTTCCCATATCAGAAAAACGCCGATAGCGAGAATCGCCAGCAGCACCCCGACACCACCAGCGGTGATTAACCCGGTGGCCACACGATCCTGAAGCAAGCGCAATGGCTGCCGAGAAGAGGTTAACCGAGGTGGGGTCATGTCGCTATCATGACAAAACTAGGCATGGCAAAACCGGGGTGATCACAGTACTGACCAGCATGTATTGAAAGAGTGGGTCGTGAAGAGAGCTTATAGTGAAAACGGTGCATAGAATGACTTCCTACTCTAAGACGATTATGTGTCAATTAGATGACAGCGGCTTACCACCTTTGCTGTGCGTCAAGGACGCTTGGGGTTAAGGGGACAAAACCGGATGCGCGTGCAATTTGCTGGCCTTCATCGGACATGATCAACGCCAGTAGTGCCTGCTCGGCGGGCGGCAAGGATGCCCCGGGCGGCAGGTTCACGTATAGGTACAGGTAGCGCGACAGCGGATAATTACCGCTCTGTATCGCTGCTTCATCGGGTGTTATGGCGATGCCGTCATCGTCATAAAGGCTTACTGCGCGCACGGCTGGCGTCAGGTGGTTAAACCCGGCATACCCCATTGCATTGGCAGACTCGCCCACCGCAGCGACGACGGCCGATGAGCCTGGGTGTTCGCTAATATCGTTGCGAAAGAGGCCACCGCACAGCGCCCGTTGTTGAAATAGGCCATGGGTGCCGGAGGCAAGGTTACGCCCATGGAGCGCAATACTGCCAAATGACCAGTCACGCGTTGCTGAGAGCTGATCCCAGCGCCGTATCGACGCCTCGGCGCCACAGGCACGCGAAGTCGAGAAAATCGCATCGACCTGCTGGCGGGTGAGCGCGCGCAGCGGATTATGGCGGTGGACGACCACAATCAGCGCATCACGGGCGACCTTTAACTCCAGCGGCGGGTAGCCGTAGCGCTCAATGAAGTTATCACGCTCTTCAGTGCTCATCGGGCGGGACATCGGCCCCAGCCGGGTGGTACCTGCCATTAGCGCGGTTGGCGCGCTGGCCGAGCCGCTGGCTTGAAATTGCAGCTTTACCTCTGGGTAGCGGGAAGTCAGTGTTTCGCCCCAGCGCAGCATGAGCCCAGCCATGGTGTCAGAACCGACGGCACCTAACGTGCCGGTTATCGGCAGTGATTGCCCCCAAGTAGGCGGCGTTACCAGCAGTAGGGCCATCATCACCCAGCAACCTACGGTGTGCCGTAGCGATAAAAGGTAGCTTCTATGAGATGAAAGAGTATTCAAACAAGCGTCCTCTTATGGTTAACTGAATCCATTCACTTGTGTTGCGACGCAGCAACGCCCCTTGGCAATGTGCCTTACTGCAACCTTTACAACAATAAACTGACTAAGCGACGAACCCATGACTCTTCTGGAAACCGATTTGGATGACGTACCGGCCCCTCAAGGGCAGCTTACTTTAAAATTACTGGCTTCCCGCCAAGATACCAATCTTTATGGTGATATACCCGGTGGTTGGCTAGTCAATCAAATGGATCAGGCAGCTGAGCTTGCAGCCTGCCGCGAAGCAGGAGGGCGAACGGCCACCGTGGCGATTGAAGCCATGGACTTTTTGAGCCCTGTGCGCGTCGGCTCAATGGTCAGTGTCTACACCCAGGTACAAGAGATCGGTCATAGCTCAATCAAAATTGATGTAGAAGTATGGGTACGCCCGCCCCATGGGCAGCGGATTGAAGAGCGTCAAAAGGTGACAGAGGCGCGTTTTGTAATGGTCGCATTAGACGATAATGGGCGGATCCGAGCGGTACACAGCGAGTAGCTCTTTCTTATCAACTCTTTCAATGTTCCCGCCTAAAATAGCAAAAGGGCGCTCAGTGCGCCCTTTGCCGTAATTGCTGCTTACCTGCCTGGATAATCAGGCACCTACGTTGTCGCGGTTCTTGAGATAGGCGTATTCACCCACGTCGCTAAACGGACGCAGTAATTTCTGGAACGCCAAGTAAGACTCATACACGCGGCGGGACTCTTCATCGTCCTCGATTTGGCGCTGGATGGCATCCTGTGAGGAGGTGTAAAGCGCTGCCATCACGTCTTCAGGGAAGGTGCGCAGCTGAACGCCATGCTCATCGACCAGCGCTTCCAGGGCCTGGGCGTTGCGGAAGGCGAATTCACTGATCATGGCCAGGTTAGAAGCCCGTGCCGCTTCACGGACTACGTTCTGCAGGTCTTCCGGCAGCGAGTTCCAGGCATCCAGGTTAATCGTGCCTTCCAGTACGGCAGAGGGCTCGTTCCACGCCGAGGTGTAGTAATAGTCAGCCACTTGGTGCAAACCAAATGCCAAGTCGTTATACGGCCCTACCCAGTCAGCGGCATCCAGTGCGCCGGTTTGCAGCGAGGTGAAGATTTCCGAACCCGGCATATTAACGGTACTGACGCCAATGCCGTTCATCGCTTCACCTGCGAGGCCAGGAAGACGAAGTTTCAACCCCTGCATATCGTCTAACGAGTTGATCTCTTTCTTGAACCAGCCCGCCATCTGCGTACCGGTGTTACCGACGGCAAAGGGTTTCAGGTTGTGATTAGCGTAGATCTCATCCCACAGTTCCTGACCGCCGCCATGGTACAACCAGGCGTTCATCTCGGTGGTGGTCATGCCGAACGGTACAGCGGTGAAAAACTGCGAGGCAGCGACTTTGCCGCGCCAGTAATACGACGCAGAGTGACCCATCTCAGCGGTCCCCGCCGCCACAGCGTCGAATACTTCAAGCGCAGGTACCAGCTCACCTGCGCCATGGACGCGAATTTGCATGCGGCCGTTAGAAAGCTGCTCGACCCGACGGGCGAAGTCATTCGCACCGGTGCCTAGGGCGGGAAAGTTTTTCGGCCACGAGGTGACCATGTCCCAGGTAAAGGTCTCTTGAGCGCGTGCGCTAGAGGTGGTTACAAAGGGGGCAGCAGCGACACCGGCGGCACCTAGGCCAACGGTTTTGAGAAAGTTACGGCGTTGCATGTGAGCAAAACTCCAAAAGTAATCATACTGTTGTTATAAGGCGCTGAGTGCGCCATGTTCGCTGGTTAGTATGCTTTATAGCGAATTTAGCTCGCAAGCCTTCTGATCAATCATCCGCCGCGTCTTTCATACTGTTGCCGTGGCGCACCAGCCAATAGCAGCCGCCTAACGCTAAGACTGCCATCGAAAGCGCACCAATTTGCCAAGGGTCGATAACTTCCATATCCAGCACCATAAACTTGCGTACCAGCGCCATAATGGCAATTAACACCACTATTTCGACGTGGATAAAGCCTTTGCCACTGGTCATTGTGCGGATGATGGAGTTATTGAACTCCATGGCAATCAAGACGGTAAGGATCATGTCGAATAGCGCTTGAAATACGCGGTAGTCAAAGGGGTCACGGCTTTGAATAAACAGCAGCTGGATCACGTGAATGACCAAATAATACATGGCCACTAGCACGGCTCCACCGATGGCGAGGGTGAGCACCAGTGAAATTAAACGTTCAAAGCGCTGATAGCCACTCAATGTTTGCCAGCCATTACTCACTTCGGGAAATAGGCGTTTAAAGCGTTGTTTCATAATGCCTCTCAAAGGCGCCTGAGCGCACAAGCAGGAATAGCTAAGTGAAAGGGGAGGTTTGCTTACAGAGGCGTTAGCTTAGCAAAACCGAGCACTAGCCATTTCACCCCTTCGCCTTCAAAGCTGACCTGTACCCGGGCGCGGGCACCTTCGCCTTCCGCGTTAAGGATAATCCCTTCACCGAACACCGGGTGCTCAACGCCTTGCCCAACATGTAAAGCGGGTAAATCACCACTGCTCTCGACGCTTTGCTGAGCAAAGGAGGTGCGCGATGCGGTCACCGGGCGGGAAATATGCCCGCGCAGGCGAACTTCTTCCAGCAGGTGCGGCGGTAGCTCGCGCAAGAAGCGGGATGGGCGTGGAAATACCTCTTTGCCGTGTAGGCGGCGGGTTTCGGCGTGGGTCAGGTAGAGCTTCTGCATGGCGCGAGTGACGCCGACGTAACACAGCCGGCGCTCCTCTTCGAGCCTACCCGGCTCTTCCAGGGACATCTTGTGCGGGAAGAGTCCCTCTTCGACCCCAGCAATAAACACCACGGGAAACTCCAGGCCTTTGGCGGAGTGCAGCGTCATCAGCTGTACGCTGTCCTCAAACTCTTCGGCTTCATGGTCGCCAGCATTAAGGGCGGCTTCTGAAAGAAACGCTTCCAGTGCGGCCATGCCTTCGCCCGCTTCAGGGGCTTCAAAAACATCGCCTTGGGTAAAGGCGCGGGCAGCGTTAACCAGCTCTTCCAGGTTCTCGACCCGTGCCTGGCCTTTCTCGCCGCGTTCACTTTTGTGATGCTCTATCAAACCGGTATGAACGGTAACGTGATCGATGATCTCGTGCAGCGCCATACCCGAGGCATCGTTATCAAGCTGTTCAATCAGGTTGGCGAAGGTTTGTACGGCATTGGCCGCGCGGCCTTTCAAGGTACCGTCGTTAATCGCATCGTGGAGTGCCTGCCACAGCTGAATGCCTTGTTCACGAGCGCGCAGGCGGACAATCTCGACCGTGCGCGTGCCGATGCCGCGGGTGGGTACGTTAATCACCCGCTCTAGCGAGGCGTCGTCATCGCGGTTGAGCATCAGGCGCAGGTAGGCCAGGGCATTCTTGATTTCCAGGCGCTCGTAGAAGCGGTGACCGCCATAAATACGGTAGGGCATGCCTTGGCGAATCAGCGTCTCTTCCATCAGCCGCGACTGGGCGTTTGAGCGGTAGAGAATGGCGATATCGCGGCGGTTAAAGCCTTCGTCGACCTTTTCTTTGATGGTGTCAACGATATAGCGCGCTTCTTCCAGGTCGTTAAACCCGGCGTAGATCGAGATCGGCTCGCCTTCGATGCCGTCGGTCCAGAGGTTTTTACCCATCCGCTCGCTGTTATGGCTGATCAGCGTATTGGCGGCTTCCAGAATCGCGCTGGTGGAGCGATAGTTCTGCTCTAGACGCACGGTATGGGTTTGCGGGAATTCCTGCTCAAAGCGGCTGATATTCTCCACCTTGGCGCCGCGCCAGCCGTAGATCGACTGGTCGTCATCACCGACGGCGGTCATTGGCGTTTTCATGCCGGTGAGCAGTTTTAGCCAGGCGTATTGCAGGGTATTGGTATCCTGAAACTCATCAACCAGCACGTGGCCAAAGCGCTCCTGGTAGTGATTTAACAGCGCCGGGTTATCGCGCAGTAGCTCCAGGCTGCGCAGCAGCAACTCGCCGAAATCGACCAGACCGCCGCGCTCACAGGTGAGCTGGTAGCGCTCGTAGAGCTCAACCATCTGGCCCATGTAGGCATCGCCATCCACATTGACCTGGTGCGGGCGCAGTCCCTCCTCTTTGCAGCCGGAGATAAAGTGCTGCACTTGGCGGGGCGGGTAGCGTTCGTCGTCGATGGCGTAATCTTTCAGCAGCCGTTTGACCAGGCGTAACTGATCGTCGGAGTCGATGATTTGAAAGTGTTGCGGCAGCTTGGCGTCCTGCCAGTGGGTGCGCAGCAGGCGGTGGGCGATGGAGTGAAAGGTGCCTACCCATACATGGCGCATCGAGATGCTCAGCAGCGCCTCGAGGCGGGTGCGCATCTCCTTGGCGGCTTTATTGGTAAAGGTGACCGCCAGCAGCGCGTAGGGTGAAAGCCCTTCGGCCTGCATCAGCCAGGCAATGCGATGAACCAGCACGCGGGTTTTGCCCGAGCCTGCGCCTGCGAGCACCAACAGATTACCTTGGGGGGCGCTCACTGCTTCGCGCTGGGCGGAGTTGAGCTGATCGAGAATCGCCGTGACGTCGTCCATAGTAGCCGCTGCCGGATCAAAAAATAGGCGGCTAGTCTAGCACAGCCAGCAAACTGGCTGTGTATACAGGTTAACGATTAGGACTCTTCAGGAAAGCGCAGCGTGTTGAGGCTCTTTTTAACGGCTTTAAGCTGTTCGGCGAGTTTTGGGCCGCGGGTTTTAGCGACCCCGACCGCGAGCACATCAATCAGCACCAGATGCGCTATACGCGAGCTAAGGGGGGTATAGATTTCGGTGTCTTCATGAACATCGATATACAGTGGCAGGCTGACCTCTTCAGCGAGCGGTGAACCGCTGGGGCATAGCCCTATCACTGTGGCACCAGCTTCACGGGCGAGCCGCACACTGGCAACCAGCGCTTTGGTGCGACCCGTTTGCGAAATGGCCACCACCACGTCGCCATCGTTTAAGGTTACTGCCGACATATTCTGCATATGCGGGTCGGCGTAAGCCGAAGTGGAGATCTGCAGCCGGAAAAACTTGTGCTGGGCATCAAAGGCCACGGCTCCGGAAGCCCCAAAGCCATAGAACTCGACCCGGTTGGCCATCGCTAGCGCATTAACCGCTCGGCCCAGGGCGTCGTTATCCAGCCGGTCACGCACAGAGAGCAGCGTACCCACGGTCGAGTCGAAGATGCTGTGGGAAAATTCAGCGACCGAGTCGCTATCGTTCATGGAGAACTGGGCAAACTGACTGCCGCTGGCGAGCATTTGCGCCAGCTGTAGCTTGAAGTCCTGAAAGCCATTGCACCCCAGCGCACGGCAAAAGCGCACCACGGTGGGTTCGCTAACGGTGGCTTCGGTGGCCAGATCCACAATTCGCATGTGGATGACCTCTTCGGGGTTGCGCAGTACAAACCGCGCCACTTTTTGCTCGGAGCGTCGAAAGTGCTCCATGCGGCGTCTCATTTCATCGAACAGGGCGCGACTCACGTTCAGCTCCTTGGGTGCTCAACCAACAGATATTCAACAGTACGTCAATATACGGTCGTTTGAAACGGCCGTTTCTGTCTGTCTGTTCATTGTTATGCTTTGCGTACATTCAATGCTGATGTTCACAGTATGCCTCAATGAGTGGATAGGGCCACTAACTATCGGGCCGTGTTTCGTCAGCGTTTAAAGGTCGTTAGCCAGTTTTTTTAAGATTGGTCATCATTTTGTCAAGTAGGTTATAGTAATAATTGAAGTGCCGCACTGCATCATAACAGTCGTCACGGATGCAGGTGGACGAAGGCATATTCATCTGGAGGAACGTCGATTATGAGAAACGTCGAACGAATCACCTCGGTTAAAAGCGAATTGCTCGACATTTTTATGAGTTTGCAAGTGGATGAGCATGCTCAGCGCCAGCGAAGTGCTGCCCAGCGTAGCTTGAGAGCGCGCCGTGGTATTGAGCTGCACAGGGAGTTCCAAAAATTATCGCGGGATATCGCCCCCTTGCCCGACGAAGATCGGCAAGAGAGCGAATTGCACTGAGGTTAGCAAACAGCAGGGAAGTGACGGCTTACCTTAAATAAGCCCTGTCACGAACACCGCAATAACGCCAGCGGGCGCTACATAGCGCGCGATGATGTTCCATACGCTTTTACCGGTCGCTGAAAGTTCAAGCTCAGCTTCGACACTTTTGCGATCCAGGCACCAAGCGGCGAAGAGAATCGCGCCTAGCCCGGTTAGCGGCAGCATTATTTTGCTGGTCAGCGTGTCCAGCAGGTCGAACACGCCCAGCCCAAACATGAGCGGTTCGCTCCATACGTTGAACGATAGCAGCGCCGCAATGCCGAGCAACCAAGCCCCCACGCCGGCCACAACAGTTGCCATGACACGGCTGAGCGGCGTGCGCTCTTCAATAAACTCAACTACGGGCTCAAGCAGTGAAATCGCCGAAGTCAGCGCCGCAAACGTAAGCAGCAAGAAGAACATCAAGCCTAGGATCAAGCCACCATCCATATTGCCAAATGCTAGCGGCAGAGTGACGAAAATCAGCCCAGGGCCTGAGGCAAGATCCAGGTTGTTGGCAAACACAATCGGGAAAATGGCTAAACCGGCGCCTAGGGCAATGACGGTGTCCATGATGATGACCGTGCGGGCGGTTTGCAGCAGGTTGATCTCTTTGCCCAAGTAAGAGCCGTAAGCCATCATGATGCCCATACCCAGTGAGAGGGTGAAGAAGGCGTGACCTAAGGCGGCCAGCACGGTTTCTGCGCTGAGCTTGTTCCAGTCCGGGTTGAACATATACGTCAACGCCTCACCAAAGTGGCCGGTCGACATGCCGTAACCGATCAGCACAACGAGCAGCAGCGCGAGTACCGGCATCAGAATGCGTACAGCCCCTTCAAGCCCTTTGGTAACACCGCGGGCGACAATGCCAATCACCAGTAGCATAAAGATCGAATGGCCCAGCAGCAGTAAGCCTGGGTTACTCAGCATGCCATTAAAGAGGGCGCCAATCCCGTCGGCGTCTTGGCCGCTAAAGGCACCGCTCACGGAGTTAACGGTGTAGTAGAGCGACCAGCCACCAATCACGCTGTAAAACGACAAAATCAAAAAGGCCCCAACAATGCCGCTAATGCCGACAATGGCCCATGCTTTTGGCTTGTTCGCGGTGCGGGCCAGTTCTGACATCGTGCTGGCAGGGTTCTTCTGGCCACGCCGCCCCAGTAGCCATTCGGAGACGAGAATGGGCAAGCCAATCAGCGCGATACAAAGTAAATACACAAAGACGAAAGCAGCGCCGCCGCTTTCACCCACCATATACGGAAATTTCCAGATATTCCCTAGACCCACCGCTGAACCAGCGGCGGCCAGCACAAAGGTCATTCGCGATGACCACTGCGCATGCGCAAGCTTCGCCATACATCACCCATTAAGTCGATTGTTGTGTAAGTCACTGCGTGTTGAGCACGCTAGTTTTCGGAAAATGGAGTCATTGCTGACGTCCTTTTCCAAAAGTAAGCGCAATTTATCTGATCAATTGCTTGCATGCCAGTTAGCTAACCTAAAAATACGCGCTAAAACAGCTGGCTTTGCTTTTCACCTGCGAAAGGCGCTAGCGGAGGTAATGGCGTCACTTCTCCCAGCGCGTTGTAAAGTAGGCGAGCCATGTAGGGAGACTCACGGTTATCTGCAGTATGCACAAATAAGAAAGGGGTTTTCCCCTGATTTATCCACAGCTTTAGACGAGCCTTCCAAGCGGTGAAGTAGTCACTATTTATTGTTTTGTCAATATGGCCAATAAAGCGAATCACCGGATAATTTGCCGTGGAAAGCACGTGTAGCGGGAGTTTCGGCTTTTCTTGCTGGGCGTGGGCCAGGCCCATATGACTATTGGCCGGGGTTGAGAAGAGCGGGCGCACGTCGAGCATTACGCGGTTAGCCGAATAAGTTATCAACAGGCGGTTAAGGGCTGTTTCGGCGACTCCTTTGTGGAAAAACTCAGGGTGACGAACCTCGACTGCACATGGTAGATGGGCAGGCCAAGCCGCGAGCAGCGCTTCCAGCTGAGGAAGCTCTTGGGGGCCGAAATCCCGCGGTAGTTGCACCATGGTGGGCCCCAGGCGATCGTGTAGCGGCTCAAGGGCGGCTAAAAATGTCCATGCGTCTTCTAAATGGGTAAGCCGTTGATCGTGAGTGACGGTTGCCGGTAATTTAAAACAAAAACGAAAGTGGGGTGGCGCCTGGCGTGCCCAAGCGGCGACTGTTTCCGGTTTTGGAATACCGCTATAAAACGTAGTGTTACCTTCAACGCTCGAAAACACCGCGGCATAATCGCTTAATAGCTCGGTTTTGGCATGGCGCGGATAAAGACTGCCGAGCCAGTCTTGATTGGCCCACATGGGCAAACCTAAATAAAGCGGAAGCGTCATTGATGGCGTGCCTAGGTTCATAAGGTCAAGCGCTAATGTAACAGTTTAAAATACCTACTCGTTAAGGTGAGGGGGCTTTTAGGTGTAGCTAGGTGCGGAAAAAGTGAAATTGTTAAGGCACCGATAGCGCTACTATGTAGGTATAGCCTTTTATGGGCAGATATAGCCGTTTATAAATAGGACAATTCCATGAGTTCAGCGTACGTTAGCAGTGATGAAATCCGCGACCAATTTTCCAGCGCGATGTCAGCGATGTATCGGCAGGAAGTGCCACAATACGGCACTTTGCTCTCACTGGTTGAGACCGTCAATCAAGAGGTGTTAGCTGCTAATCCTGCGCTTAACAGTACGCTGCAGAAGAGCGATGAGCTGGCCCGCATCAACGTTGAACGCCACGGCGCGATTCGCGTGGGCAGTGCGAGCGAGCTTGCCATGCTAAGGCGCATGTTCGCGGTAATGGGGATGGAGCCGGTGGGCTATTACGATCTGGCGGCGGCGGGCGTGCCGGTGCACTCCACGGCGTTTCGGCCGGTCGCTGATCGTGCACTCAAACGGAATCCTTTTCGTGTCTTTACCTCGCTACTGCGCCTTGAGCTGATCGAAAAAACCGAACTTCAGGAGCAGGCGAGCGTTATTTTAAGTGATCGCGATATCTTCACCGCTAACGTGAAAATATTGATTGAGCGTTTCGAACAGCAGGGCGGACTCAACGCAGAGGATGCCGAGCAGTTTGTGCAGGAAGCGTTGGAAACGTTCCGCTGGCATGACAAAGCAACCGTCGATTGGACGACCTACGAGCGTTTGCATGATGAGCATCGCCTGATTGCCGATGTGGTCTGTTTCCGCGGCCCCCACATTAATCACCTAACGCCGCGGACGTTAGATATTGATGAAGTGCAGCGGCTTATGCCCAGTGTCGGCATTGACCCTAAAGCGACTATCGAAGGACCTCCTCGTCGCAATTGCCCGATACTGTTGCGTCAAACCAGCTTTAAAGCGCTGGAGGAGACGATCGCCTTCGCAGACGCAGCCGAAGGTAAGCACACTGCCCGCTTCGGTGAAATCGAACAGCGCGGTATCGCCTTAACCCATAAGGGGCGTGCACTCTATGATCGCCTGCTAGCGGCTGCCCGAGAAAATGCACCGACGGCTGCGGATAACGACGCCCATCAGGCGCATCTAGCCGAAGTGTTTAAGGCCTTCCCTGATGATTACGCTACGCTACATCGTGACGGGCTAGCGTTTTTTCATTATCAGGCGGCCCAGGGTGCATCTGTAGCAGGATCAGTGACGTTAGAGCAGGTGGAAAGCCTGATCGAACAAGGCGCTCTCAAGATAACACCCATGATTTATGAAGACTTTTTACCCGTTAGCGCGGCCGGTATTTTCCAGTCCAACTTGGGTGGAAGTAGCCATGAAAATTACGCTAGCAGTGCAAGTCAACAGCAATTTGAGCAGGCTTTAGGGGCTAAAGTAATCGATGAGATTGAGCTGTATGCCCAGCGCCAGCAAGCATCGCTTGAACAGGCGCTGGCGCAGTTGGCGGGTTAAGTGATAGAACAGCTGATCGATTAATGCAGTTATTCAATTTAGCTAACTAGCCAATTTAGATAGCAAGGCACAGAGTGGAGAAGTCATGAGTCAAGGCAAGGTATTGGTATTACATGGGCCCAATCTAAATTTGCTGGGGACTCGCCAGCCGGAGATATACGGCTACGAGACATTAGAGGATGTAAATAACATTCTGCGAGAGAAAGCGGTGATGGCCGACTGGGATATACATTGCTTTCAGAGCAACCACGAAGGTGAGTTAATCGACGCCATTCACGCCGCGCGTCTTGATGGCACCCAAGCAATCATTATCAATCCCGCTGCTTACACCCATACTTCAGTGGCAATCCTGGATGCACTCAATGCTTTTGATGGCAAAGTGATTGAAGTGCATCTATCCAATGTGCACAAACGTGAAGCCTTCCGGCACCATTCCTACGTTTCACTGCGTGCTGATGGTGTGATTGCCGGCTTAGGTGTGCAAGGTTATCGTGCGGCATTAGACGCGGTAATGGTCAATTAATATGCGAACGTATTTGCGCGACTTTGTTTTGTAGCACTGGTAAGTAAATATTAACCAACGTGTCGAGGTCGACCCGAGCCGCGTTGGTACTGATATTGATCGCCCCCATTAAATGCTGCTTGGCATCAAAAACTGGAACAGCGATAGAGCGTAACCCAGAGTCCAACTCCTGATCAGAAATCGCATAGCCTTGTTGCCGTGCGTTAACTATTTGTCTGCGCAATTCATTGACATCAGTGACTGTTTTATCGGTGTAGGGCTCTAAAGTAATCGACGATAGAAAGTGATCAAGAGCCTGATCGTTGAGCTGAGCAAGAAGTATGCGCCCCATAGAAGTATGAGCTGCTGGCAGTCGGGTGCCCACTGAAAGTGTGATGGCCATTAAGCGATGTTTGGCTGCCGAGCGGGCAACATAGATAACATCATTACCATCTAGCACGCCAAGCGACGATGACTCCCCCGTTTCAGCGGTAATATCTTCTAAATAGTGTTGAATAACGTCTCTGTAATTATTAGCTGATAAAAAAGCATAACCTAGTTGAAGGACGCGGGGCGCCAATTCAAAATGGCGCTGCTGCTTACGGACATACCCTAGGGAATGTAGAGTGAGTAAGAAACGCCTAGCCTTTGCTCTGTTCATACCTGTTCGTGCAGCAACTTCGCTTAATGTCATACGCGGGTGTTCGTGATCGAATGCCTGTATAACCTCTAAACCGCTAGCTAACGCTGTTACAAAATCACGGCTATCTTCACTCAACTTCTCTTCCTGCATTGTTATCATCCATTACCTTGACGTCTGATAGGAAAGATTAACGCAAAAATGTTCGCATTGCGAACTTCTGCGACATGAAAGCGCTGGCAACGACAGGTTGTTGTCATCCCGTAAAATGGAGTTTGTAACTCCCTGCTACTAAAGTTGTGTTTTTTAATAGGTTGGCAACCAAGTAATCTCAGCTATCAAATTGCGAATATCTGTACGTATTACGAACAATAATTAATCATGATAATAACTTAACCACGCACAGGAAGAAAAATGAACAAATTCCTTAGCTCTGCCTACTTGGCTGCCTGCACCAGCGCTCTGGCGCTTGGGCTCACTCTTTCCTCTGCCAGCGCTGATGAATGGCCGACTAACGATGTGCGCTTAGTCGTGCCTTATGCCCCCGGTGGCACTACCGATGTGTTGTCGCGTCGCGTTGCCGATCTGCTTCAGCAAGAACTTGACGCCAACGTCATTGTGGAAAATCGCCCCGGCGCTGGTTCTACGGTAGGCACCGGTCGTCTCTCCCGTGGTGGGCGTGATGCTGATCACACGATTTTAATGGCCTCTCCGGGCCACACCATCGGGGCCGCGATCTATCCTGATCTCACTTATGACCCGGTAGAAGATTTCGTTTTTCTACAAAACATGATCGATATTCCTAATGTCATGGTGGTACCGGCAGACAGTCCTTACGAAAATGTCATTGATTTCGTCGAAGCAGCGAAAGAAGAGAACATGACCTTTAGCCACAGTGGCGTGGGCAGCTCCATCCACATGTCTGGTGAACTGTTCAAGACCTTGACTGATACCAACCTGACGGCGGTGCCTTTTGCCGGCAGTGGCGCGGCGCTTCCGGCGTTGCTGGGCGGCGATGTTGATGTGGCATTCGAGAACATGCCAACGGTACTTTCACATATACGTTCCGGCGATCTCCGCGCGCTCGCGGTCACTTCTGCCGAACGCTCTGAATATCTTCCCGATGTACCGACACTGTCAGAAATTGGTGAATACAACCTAGACCAGTTCATCACGACTGCTTGGTTTGGCCTGATTGCTCATAGCTCTTTCCCTGAAGAAGCACAGAGTAAAATGCGAGAAGCACTCGCCAACGTGATGGAGCGTGAAGAGTTTCTGGATTTCGCCGAGCAGTTAGGCGCTGAGCCAGGCCAGGTTGCTGGAGAAGAGTTCAAGCAGTTCATTGTTGAAGACTTGAAGCGTTGGGAAGACGTAGCTGAGCAGGCGGGTATTAGCCAGTAAGCAAGGCAGCCTTTGATCCAACGGAGAGGCGAGGGCAAGCGTCCTCGCCTCTCTTGTTTGCTCTATATCACTTGGTTCTTTGGAGAAGGCAGTGATAACTACCTCGGATTTTAAGCGCAGGGTTAAAGACCCGGGTGACGTAGTGGCGGGAATTATTCTGCTTTGCTTTTCCATTGTGCTGGTCTTTTATCTAGTGCCGAACTACATCAATGAACCGGCCATCCTGCAAAACCCCATGATGTCGCCTCGTTGGCTGCCGGAAATTGTTGGCTGGTTGATACTGCTGTTTTCTATCCTGCTCATCCTGCAAGGCTTCTTGTTAGACAGAAGCAGTGAGGAGGACGAGCGAAATATTGAGAAGGGTTCGACACGGCGCTTTGTTTTGATGGTGGTCGCCCTGTTGATATATGTCGCTTTGTTTGAGTCCATGGGTGCGGTGTTTACCGGCATTCTCGCGACGCTGGTGCTTTTTGTGGCGCACCCCGTTCGCACTTGGTGGGTCTATAGCATGGCATTTGTGTTTCCTATCGCTGTGACATTCATATTTGTAGAAGTCATGAATGTGCCGCTTCCGATAGCGCCAATCGGTTTCTGATTGGCTACTTATTCTTCTGGGTGATCTATGGAAAATTTTTCGGAAGTCATAGAGATATTCTTTAGTTTAGATAACTTCCTGGCCATCGCTATTGGAGTCGTCATCGGTGTGGTCGTGGGGTCGATTCCCGGATTGACTGCTACGATGGCGGTGGCGCTGGCGCTGCCCTTCACCTTCTCTATGCAGCCGGTCGCCGCTATCTTGCTGCTTGTGGGTATCTATAAAGGCGGAATGTATGGCGGGTCAATTACGGCCATTTTAATCAGAACCCCCGGCTCACCTGCCTCTGCCTGTACCTTGTTGGACGGCTATCCCATGGCGCAACAGGGGCATGCGAAGAAGGCACTCAAGGCAGCGCTTTATTCCTCGGTGATTGCCGATTTTATTTCTAATATTGCCCTCATCTTTTTTGCCGCCTATTTAGCAAAAATCGCCCTGAACTTTGGCGCGCCAGAGTTTTTCTGGCTGATCTGTTTTTCGCTTACTATCATTATTTCTTTGGCCAGCGGCTCTATGATCAAGGGGTTGATGGCTGCGCTATTGGGTATTCTGCTTTCCCTGGTGGGGCTGGATGAAGTTTTCGGTTCTCAACGGTTTACCTTTGGCAACTACAACTTGATGGACAGCATCTCCTTTATCCCGCTGTTGATTGGTCTGTTTGCCATCCCTGAGATTATCGAGTTCTACCGCAAAAAAGCGCTTCCTCATATTAAGGCGAAGGCCAGCGGTGCAGGGCTTAGCTTTTCCGAACTGAAGCGCTGCCTGACCACCATTGTGCGGGGCAGTTTGATTGGCGTGATTATTGGGGCAATCCCAGGTACTGGCGCTACTGCGGCTGCCTTTATTTCCTATAGCGATGCACGCAGGCGTTCTCCCAACAGAGCTAACTTTGGTAAAGGCGAGGTAGAGGGTGTTGCTGCCGCCGAGGCTGGTAATAACGGTGTCGCCGGGGCGACGATGATTCCCTTGTTATCGCTGGGTATTCCAGGAGATGTCATCACGGCCATTATCCTTGGTGCCTTTATGGTTCATGGGCTTACGCCTGGACCCCTTATGTTCCAAGAGAATCTATCCCTGATCTATGCCCTGTTTATGGGCATTATGTTTAGCTCGGTGGTATTGCTGCTGGTGGGTAATGTGGCCATCAAGTATTTCTCTTTGATTGCTGATATCCCTAAATCAGTCCTCTTTCCCATCGTATTGATGTTCTGCGTTTATGGCGCTTACGCCGTTAATAACGACACCTTTGACATATGGGTGATGATGGCCTTTGGCGTCATGGGCTATATCTTCAATCGCGCCGCGATACCGGCTGCGCCCTTTTTGATCGGGTTTATCCTTGGGCCAATGTTCGAAGATAATCTGCGCCGCTCTTTATTGATCGGACATAACGATCTGTCGATCTTCGTGCGCGGCCCCATTACCTGGGCTTTCATTGCATTGACGGTGGGCTCCATTTCCCTGGCACTCTACCGCTTTATTTCCGCGCGCCGTGAAGCGCGCAATGCTGCCGCCAAATCACAAGAAGTTTGATGTTCTTCCGAGAAGTGCAATGGCGGGACCACTGACAGGGCTGCGGGTACTGGATTTAAGCCGTGTAATGGCTGGCCCCTGGTGTACGCAGATACTGGCCGATATGGGCGCCGAAGTGATTAAAATTGAGCACCCGCTGCTGGGTGACGATACGCGCCATTGGGTGCCTTTCTGGTTAAAAGATAAAGAGGGCAACGATGGTCAGTTCAAGCGTTTCTGTGAAGCAGTGGGGCGGCCCGAGCTAGCCGTTGATCCCCGTTTCAGCACCAACCCCGAGCGGGTCAAACATCGACTCGAGTTGATTCCGCTTATGGTGCAGATTACCCAGAGTCGTACCAGCCATGAATGGATAGAGATGCTGGGCGCCATTAGTGTGCCCTGCGGGCCGATCCAGAATATTGCCCAGGTCTTTGCTGACCCCCAGGTTCAAGCGCGAAACATGCAAATTGAGCTGGAAACCAACACTGGCGCAGTGCCTGGCGTGGCCAATCCGATCAAATACTCCAGAACTCCGCTGGAGTATCACAAACCACCACCGCGACTGGGTGAAGATACCGATAGCGTGTTGGAGCGCTTATTGCACAAAGGCGCTGGGGAAATTAGCGCCTTACGCCAAAAGGGCGTAGTGAAATAAGCTGTTGGTTTGCCTAGCCGACCGTTACACCGCCGCACACGAAAAGGGTCTGACCAGTGATAAAGCCGCTGCGTTCGTCGCAGAAGAAACTGACGGCTTGGGCCACGTCTTCAGGCTGACCCATGCGCTGTAGCGGGATATTATCGATGATGCGCCGAGCGCGTTCGGAATCGGGCGGGTTGTTCTGCCAGAAGGCGCTGGTGGCGATAGGCCCAGGGGCAACGCAGTTGACCGTGATGCCGTGTTCAGCCAGCTCCAGTGCCCATGTCCGCGCCATGGATTGCAGCGCGCCTTTAGTAGCGCTATAGATGGTGCGTGCCTCTTTGCCCAGCACCACACGGCTAGTATTCAGTACGATGCGGCCCATGCCATTTGCCTTCATAGCAGGTAGCAGCGCCTGGGTGCAGACCAATGCCGAACGTACGTTCAAATGCATTAACTTGTCGAAGTCCTCAAGCCGCGCTTCTTCGATCAGCGCAGGGGCAACAATGCCTACGTTATTGACCAACCGGGTCACCGTATAGTGCTCGGCGATTTCCGTCATTACCCGCTGGGTGGCGTCGGCATCGGCAAGATCGACCTGGCGCGCATCTGCTTGCAAAGATTTCGCTTCGGGCTCGACGATATCCACCACAATGACTTGATAGCCATCCTGCTGAAGACGTAAGGCAATAGCTTGGCCGATATTTCTTGCCCCGCCGGTCACGACGGCGCAGTGAAGTTGAGAAGTCGGTTGGCTCATTGTTGTTATCCTTGTTCGCGATAAAACTGTTTTTTTAAAACGCCATTAGCCCTGACAGGGTCATTAACCAGATGATCAGGCTAAGCGTGAAGAAGGAGGCCACTGTTGCCACCAGCATCGTGGCAGCACTTACACCGCCTAAGCCATAGCGCTGCCCCAGTAGTGGGTAAATACTAATCATCGGTGCGGCGGAGAAGAGCACGGCACCCACCATGTAGAGAGGATCAATGCCGGGGATAATGAAAAATGCGATTAAGATGACGAGCGGGTGAATGATCAGTTTACCGATCACAATTTGCCCAACGTCTTTGGCCATACCTTTTACCTGCAGGCCAAACAGCGCGCCGCCGATGACAAAGAGAGCCGCTGGACCAGCGGCATTGGCCAGCATATCAATGGCTTTAAACAGCGGAACAGGAATCTGTAACCCTGTGACGGCTAAGAAAATACCGATGAGTAAGCCCACAAGAACAGGGTTTTTGGCCAGGCTTAGGGCAGTCTGCTTAACGGTTTTCCATACGCTGACCCCTTGCTGAGAAGCCATTTCAGCCAAGATGAGTGCAGCGGGAATAATAATCAGCGTTTCAATGACCATGTTCAGCGCCAAAAGCACCGCAGCAGGCGAGCCAATCACCATAACGGCGACGGGGTAACCTACAAAGCCACTGTTGGCCGCTGCCATACCCAGCGCCTGCATAGCGCTGGCGTTGAGGGGTTGACGCTGATACTTCAGGGTGAGCAGCAGCCCCCCTCCAAATACCACTAATGAGCCCAATCCATAGGCCACCAAATAGTTGATTTGCAGTATTTCCTCTAAAGGGTGCTGGGTTAACGCTCTAATAACCAGCGCAGGAAGTGCGAAATACAGGACAAAAAGGCTAACACCTTGCATCTGTTCGCGTTGTATAAGCCTGCTCCACCTAGCGATATAACCCGTGCTGATCAACAGAAAAATAGGGGTAGTAATGGCAAGAATAGCGAGCATAAAGTCTCTGTCTTGTCGGTGATGGTAAAGTAAACATAGCCCGCATATCAGACCAATTTAGCATGGCGTTCGAATCACGAACAATTGTACGTTTGTTCAGTGTGGTACCGCCATTGCTTCCATTAACGAGGTTTATTTATGCCCGCTGCTTTTTTAAAGCATCCGTTTATGAGTCAGCACGCATTAGCTGAGTGTGACGATGAGGCTATGGTGCGTGCCATGCTGGCCTTTGAACTAGCGTTGGCAGAGGTTCAAGAAGCCAGTGGTGCCGTGCCTGCCGGGGTTAGCCAGCAAATGCGTGAGCAGCTTGAGCACGCCCACTTTCCTGTTGCTGAGATCGCCGAGGGCATCGCCAGCGGTGGCAATGTAGCGATTCCCTTCGTTAAACAGAGCCGTGCGCTACTTGCCGATGACCTCAAGCGCTACTGGCACCAAGGCGCGACCAGCCAGGATGTGGTCGACACAGCGCTGATGCTGCTGCTTAAACCGCGCTTAGTGGCGCTGAATGAATTACTGCTGCGCTGCCGTTCGGCGGCGACAGCCCTGATGGTTACTCATATCGACACGCCCATGGTAGGGCGCACCTTAATGCAACAGGCGCTGCCGATCACCTTTGGAGTAAAGGTGGCTCACTGGGCAATTGGCCTGGAGCAGGCGCGCCGCCGTTTAAGCGCTGTTGAGCTACCCGTTCAGTTTGGTGGCGCGGTGGGCGTGCACTCGGGTTGGGATAACCTCGGGCTTGAGTGGATGGACGCGCTAGCCGAGCGTTTAGGCTTGTCGGTGCCGGTGCTGCCCTGGCATACCGACCGCTACCCGATTCATGCCCTCGGCACGGCGTTAGATGCTGTTGCCGGAGCCGCTGAAAAAATCGCCCTGGATGTGTCGCTGCTCACTCAAACCGAGGTCGGCGAAGTCGCGGAACCTTCGGCACCCGGGATGGGGGAGTCGTCCTCCATGCCCCATAAGCGTAACCCTGTACGCAGCGCGCTGATTCGCGGCGCAGCGCGACAAGTGCATGGTCACACAAGCGTGTTGATCAACGCTGCCGCCCAACCCCTTGAACGTGGATTGGGCGAGTGGCACGCGGAGTGGGCGCCACTGATGGAAAGCGCTCTGCTGGTAGAGGGTGCGCTAGAGCAAGTGGCCGTGCTGCTGGAGGGGCTCGAGGTGTACCCCGACAATATGTGGCGCAATCTGTCGGCCACCGGCGGCGGCATTATGGCGGAGCCCGTCGCACGTTTACTGGCGCCTACGCTAGGCACGGACAGAGCCAAGGCTGTTAGCGCAGAAGCAGCAGAAACCTCACGCCGGGAAGCACGCGCTTATGCAGAAGTGCTCTTAACCCATCCTGACGTAAAAGAGATTATTGACCCCGAGGCACTGCGTAATGCCTGCGATCCCGCTTTATACCTTGGTAGCAGCGCTGCCCAGGTCATACGTGCCAGAAAATGGCTAGAAGCCCAATAAGCGTATTTAAAAACAAAGCGTTAAGTTCTTCTGTGACATGGGTGATGAATTCAGCCGGTCGTTAGGCGGGCGCCGTTGGGTTTGACCCAATGAATGTTCAGCAGTAGATTGTTCGTATAGAGGATCTATGTTCGCTCAACGAACAATATGCTGCAGTTCACTAACAAATACGCCAACGACCCGCTAAGAGGCACCCATCATGGCCGAGTTTCTCAGCTTGCATGACGCGGTAGCGCGCTACGTCCAAGACGGCGCCACCGTGGCCATGGAAGGCTTTACCCACCTGATTCCGTTTGCTGCCGGTCACGAAGTGATCCGTCAGAAAAAACGTGACCTGACGCTGATCCGCATGACCCCCGATATCATCTATGATCAGATGATTGGCGCGGGTTGTGCTAAAAAAGTGATCTTCTCATGGGGTGGTAACCCTGGTGTGGGATCGCTACACCGCCTGCGTGATGCGGTTGAGAAAGGCTGGCCGTGCAAGATCGAGATTCTTGAGCATAGCCATGCCGCCATGGCCTGCGCCTTTGAGGCAGGTGCGGCGGGATTACCGATGGCGGTATTTCGCGGCTACATCGGTAGCGAGCTACCCAGCGTCAACGACCAAATCAAATTCATCGAGTGCCCGTTTACCGGCGAGCGTCTGGCGGCTGTACCGTCGGTGCGTCCGGACGTCTCAATTATCCACGCCCAACGGGCGGATCGTCAGGGTAATGTGCTGGTAGAGGGTATCGTGGGTGTGCAGAAAGAGGCGGTACTGGCGGCCAAGCACAGTATCGTCACGGTGGAGGAGGTCGTCGATGACCTCAACGCCCACCCCAACGCCTGCGTGATTCCCAGCTGGGCCATCAGCGCCATTGCGGTGGCCGAGAAAGGCGCGCTGCCCTCCTACACCCACGGCTATTACGGCCGCAGCAACCGCTTCTATAAAGAGTGGGATGCCATCGCTCGGGATCGCGACACCTTTACCCAGTGGCTCGACGACAACGTTTTTAATGCTGCCCAAAATCATGCAGGGGAGAACAGCTGATGAGTCTCGAATATACCTCTTCTGAAATGATGTCGGTGACCGCCGCACGGGCTTTGGAAAACGGCATGACCTGTTTTGTGGGTATCGGGCTGCCCTCGGAAGCTGCCAACCTGGCACGGCTGACCCACGCCCCCGATGTAGTGCTGATTTACGAATCCGGCACGCTGCAGACCAAGCCTGATATTCTGCCGTTATCTATTGGCGATGGTGAGCTGTGCGAATCGGCGCTGACCACCGTGGCGGTGCCGGAGATGTTCCGCTATTGGCTCCAGGGCGGCAAAGTCGACGTGGGCTTTTTAGGTACCGCGCAAATCGACCGCTTTGCTAACCTTAACACTACGCTGATCGGTGATTACAAAGCGCCCAAGGTGCGTCTGCCGGGCGGCGGCGGTGCGCCGGAAATTGCCACTAACGCTGGTGAAGTCTTCATCACCCTGAAACACTCCAAGCGTGCCTTTGTGAAAGCTGTCGACTTTGTCACCACCCTTGGCTTTGGCCGCGACGGCAAAGGGCGCGATAACGTGCCCAATATCGGCAAGGGTCCTACTCGGGTCATCACTGACCTGTGCGTGATGAAGCCCGACCCGGACAGCAAAGAGCTGGTAGTGGTGTCACTGCACCCAGGTGTGAGTCGCGAAGACGTCATCGACGCAACCGGCTGGGAGATTCACTTTGCCGAACAGCTCGAAAGCACTCCAGAGCCCAGTGAAAACGAGCTGACGATTTTGCGTGAGCTCAAAGCGCGCACCGAACGGGCCCACGCGGACGCATAAAGGAGCTATTTATGAGCGATGTTGTTATGCAAGACGTCTTTCTATGTCATCCCCGCCGCACCGCTGTGGGACGTTTTGGCGGCACCCTGGCCAGCGTGCGCCCGGATGATTTTGCCGCGACGATTTTTAAAGCCGTATTGGCAGAAGCGCCGGATCTCGACCCAGCCGCCATTGAAGAAGTCTTCATGGGCTGTGCTAATCAGGCCGGGGAAGATAACCGTAACGTGGCGCGCATGTCGTCGCTGCTGGCGGGCATTCCCACTTCGGTACCCGGCACGACCATGAACCGCCTGTGCGGCTCGGGTATGGACGCGGTGGGTACCGCGTTTCGCGCCATTAAAGCGGGTGAAATGGAGCTGGCGTTGGCCGGCGGCGTGGAGTCCATGTCTCGCGCGCCCTACGTGATGGGCAAGGCCGATAGCGCCTTCGCCCGTAGTCAAAAACTCGAAGACACCACCATTGGCTGGCGCCTGATCAACCCGCTGATGAAGAAAGCGTTTGGGGTCGATTCCATGCCGGAGACCGCAGAGAACGTCGCCGAGCAGTTCAATATCTCTCGCGAAGACCAGGACGCCTTTGCCCTGCGCTCTCAGCAGAAGGCCGCTGCCGCCCAAAAGGCCGGGCGCTTTGCCCAGGAAATCACCGCCATCGAGATCCCGCGCCGCAAGCAGGCGCCGCTGATCTTTGACCAGGACGAGCATCTGCGGGAAACCACGCTGGAGAAGCTCGCAGGCCTACCGACGCCTTTTCGTGAAGGTGGCAGCGTCACGGCGGGTAACGCCTCCGGTGTCAACGACGGCGCGGCAGCCATGCTGGTGGCCAGCGAAGCGGCGGTCAAACAGCACGGTCTTAAGCCGATGGCGAAAATTATTGGTATGGCCACGGCAGGCGTCGAGCCGCGCATTATGGGCTACGGGCCGGTACCGGCAGTGCAGAAACTACTCAAGCGCACCGGTATCGCCATGGACGATATTGATGTGTTTGAGTTCAACGAGGCATTTGCCGCCCAAGCGTTAGCGTGTATGCGCGACCTCGGCCTGGCCGACGACGACCCACGCGTCAACCCGAACGGCGGCGCGATTGCGCTGGGGCACCCGCTGGGTATGTCCGGTGCCCGCCTGTTGCTGACCGCCGCCCATGAGTTGCAAAACAGCGGCAAGCGCTACGCACTGTGTACCATGTGTGTAGGTGTGGGGCAGGGTATCGCCACGCTGATTGAACGCGTTTAACGGAGACCATCATGGCATTTCATAGCATCAATGGCCGCAGCGTCGCTTACCGATTGCTCGGCTCGGAAGTGAATCCACTTATCGTGCTGGCGCATCCGCTGGGCATGAGCCAAGCGGTATGGGACGACGTGATCCCCGCGCTGCTGCCCCGCTACCGAGTGCTGACCTGGGATCTACCCGGCCACGGCGCAAGCCAAGCGGTCAGCGGTGAGCAGGTTACGCCCGCTGACCTGGCCACTGAAGCGTTGGCGCTGGCAGATATTGCTGGCGCTGAGCGCTTTCACTTCGCCGGCACCTCAATTGGTGGCGTGGTCGGCCAGCAGTTGATTGCGGCGCACCCTGACCGCCTGCTTACTGCGACGCTGACCAACACCGGCGCAGTGATTGGCAATCCGGACTTATGGAATACCCGTGCAGGCCGCGTGCGGCAGGAAGGCTTGGCGGCGATGTCTGAAGAGATCGTGCCCCGCTGGTTTGCCCCGGCGGCGTTTGAGGCAAGCCCCGCACTGAAAGCAGGCTGGTGCGTGCAAATGGGCCGTGGCGATGATGAGTCCTACGCTCAGCTGTGCGAAATGCTTGGCCGCGATACCTTTACCGGCAAACTGTCCGGTAAGAACACGAAGGTGCAGCTGTTCGGCGGCAGTGAAGATATGGCCACGCCGCCTGCAGCGTTGGAAGCCCTCGCTGCGGAGCTCGATGGCGCTCCGCTGGAGATTTTTGACGGCGTGGGCCATGTGCCTGCGGTAGAAGCCCCAGGGCTAATTGCGCAAAAGCTCCTCGCGGTGCTTGCCACTGATTTAGGCGATGTGGCGAACCACGGCGTGGCGTACGCCACTGGTCTTGAGACCCGCAAGCAGGTATTGGGAGAAGAGCATGTGGCGCGCTCGACCGCCAACGCCAATAGCCTGGATGCCCCCTTCCAGCAGATGATTACCCGGCTGGCCTGGGGTGAGCTGTGGAGCAACAACGACCTAACCCGGCGCGAGCGCAGCATGATCACCACCGGGATTCTCGCCGCCCTCGGCCGTGAAGAGTTAACGCTACATTTAAAAACCGCCAAGCGTATTGGCCTAACGGAAGCCGAGCTGCGCCAAGTGCTGATGCACGTGGCGATTTACGGTGGCGTTCCGGCCGCCAATCACGCCTTTGCCCTCGCTAAGGAGTCGGGCTGGGGTGAGTAGATTAGTGGATCCATGAACGGTTGTTTTTTTTAAGAACAATGCATTTGCAAAGTGAGTGAGCCATTGCTGATCGAAGTGCCAACACCTCGGCATAGCCAAAAGCAGTGTGATGGTGCTGTATCCCTCAACAAAGACAACAAGAGGGTTAAGTGATGAAACGCCCATCGCAAAAGAGCTACTCCTTGCTTGCAGCTTGGTTATATCCAGCTGCGTGCAGGCTGACACATGGCTTACCGCGCTCGCGTCAATTTAGCGTTGTCATTGTTTGCGCTAATCGGCGAAAGTAGGGCATCTTTTTTCGCTGATATAGAACGCCATGCTGAACGCTCGAATCAAACTACGTCACTTGATGGCGTTTCTCGAAGTGGCCAAGCGGCGCAGCTTTGCGCGTGCTGCCGAGGCGCTGGCGATTACTCAACCGGGCATTTCCAAGGCAATACGCGAGCTTGAGGAGATTCTTGAAGCGCCGCTTTTCGAACGCACGTCGCAAGGCGTGTCGCTTACCCAAGCGGGGTTGACGCTGCTCCGACATGCAGGCCCTGCCATACGGGCGCTGGATGAAGGCGTCAGCGCTATTGGCGATGCCCACCGGGGCGGACGTTGGCTGCGCGTCGGGGCGCTTTCCACTGTTGAGAGCCGCCTGCTGCCAGTGGCGATACAGCGCTGGCATACCGCCGCGCCGCCGGGCCAGGGCGATACCAGTGTATCCGTGGTGACCGGGGCCAGCGCCTATTTACTGTCGCGCCTGCGCCTGGGCGAGCTGGATATGGTGGTTGGGCGGATGACCGAGGCGCGAGAGATTGGCGACCTCTACTTTGAACACCTCTATTATGAGCCTTTGGTTATCGTCGCGCGAAAAGAGCACCCGCTTGCCCACGTCACGCCGGTCACGGCGGATCAACTGGTTGCCTATCCCTGGGCGCTACCGCCGCCGCAGACCACGCTACGACAGCAGGTGGACAGTTTCTGCGTGCGCCATGCCATTAAGCTGCCGCCGCGGCTGCTGGAAACTCTCTCGCTGCCCGTTAGCTATCGCTACACTCTGGAGAGTGATGCGCTCTGGATAGCCCCCCGGGAAGCGGTGGCCGAAGAATTGGAAAAAGGTCAGTTGGTGAAGGTCGCGCTGCCGTTTGAAGCCCATGGTGGTTCGGTGGGCATTTGTACGAATGCGAGCATGGAAACGTCGCTGCCCCGTGAAGCGTTTTGCGAAACCCTACGCCAGGTGGCAGCTGAGCGCATTCAACCAAGGTCGCAAAAGCCATAACCTATGAGTTATGGGCGAAGATGACTCTTCAATTGGCAAGGGCTGAGCCGCAGGTCACACTTTGCGAGTAAAAGCGTAAAGGGGCAATGCCCCTCTGCCCCTGTAGCCATAAAGAGCATTTTGCCATGCAAAATAATCATAACCGCTTTGTGACCCGTGACCGCAACTGGCACCCGCCTGCCTACGCGCCGGGCTACAAAACTTCGGTGGCACGCTCGCCGCAGCAAGCGCTAGTGAGCATGCAGCAGCCGACCGTATCTGAGTTGACTGGTCCCAATTTTAGTCATCTGCGCATGGGGCCGCATGACAACGACCTACTGATGAATTTCAGCCAAGGTCAGGGGTTGCCGCAAGGTGAACGGATCATCATGTTTGGCCGAGTTGTCGACCAGTTCAGTAAGCCAGTACCGCACACGCTGGTGGAAATGTGGCAGGCCAATGCCGGTGGTCGCTACCGCCACAAAAACGATAAGTATCTGGCACCGCTGGATCCTAACTTTGGCGGTGTAGGTCGCTGTTTGACCGATGACCAAGGCTTTTACCGTTTCCGTACCATCAAGCCTGGTCCTTACCCATGGCCCAACGACATGAATAGCTGGCGACCCGCGCATATCCACGTATCAGTCACCGGCCCTTCAATCTCTACTCGGTTGATTACCCAGATGTATTTTGAGGGCGATCCGCTGATTCCTCTCTGCCCGATTGTGCATACGCTGAAGGACCCTGACGCCGTTGAAACTATGATCGGACGGTTGGATATGGCCCACAGCAAGCCAATGGATTGCCTAGCCTATCGCTTTGACATTGTGGTGCGCGGCGAGCTGCAAACCTACTTTGAAAACCAATAAGGGCGAGGATACATCATGAAACAGCCTTCTATTCAGCCCAACAGCCAGCCGACCAGCGCGCTGATGCTGCGTGAAACTGCCTCGCAAACCGCTGGCCCCTACGTGCATATTGGTCTTGCACTCGCAGCGGCAGGCAACCCCGTCCGTGAGGAAGAGATCTGGAACGAGATGGCCAAACCCAATGCTGAGGGTGAGCATATCGAAGTGGTCGGTACCGTCATCGACGGCAACGGTGATCTGGTGCGCGATACGTTTGTCGAGGCGTGGCAAGCTGATGCCAACGGCCACTATCAAGCCGATTACGACCTCAGCAAGCCGTTCAACAGCTTTGGGCGTACCGCCACCACCTTTGATCATGGTAGCGAGTGGTCGTTAACCACCATCAAGCCCGGCGCGGTGGAGCACCCTAGCGGGCAGTTAATGGCACCGCATATTAACCTGACGCTGTTTGCCCGTGGAGTGAACATCCACCTGCAAACGCGGCTCTATTTTGATGATGAGGCTGAAGCGAATGCGCAGTGCCCGGTGCTATCACGTATCGAGTCTCCGGCGCGTCGGCAAACCTTGATCGCCAAGCGGGAAGAAGCTGATGGCAAAGTGCGTTATCGCTTGGATATCCGCCTGCAAGGCGAAGGCGAGACGGTATTTTTTGATTTCTAGCCCCTCGTCTGCAAAGTTTGTAAATAAAACTGAAAAGCGTTGCTTATCCGTAAGCAGCGCTTTTTTTGTTTGGGTTCGACCTTGGTCGGGCATTGATCTTGTAAAAATCCAACTTTTACCCGTCATTGTACCTTTTGGAGACGGCGTGAAAGCAGCAACACTGGTGATGCGAGGCAGGAAGCTGAAAAGACCGGGCGACATAGCCTGAACATAGACGAATGTCGATTAGCCCTACGCCTCATAGTGAATTAATGTGAATGCTTAAAGCGAACTAGTATTCGCTATACGAACTTACAATAATCCAAGAAAGTCCTGGAGGTTCCTATGAAAATGTCCCTATCCCGTTGTGTGTTGGCGGCAGCGATTGCTGGCCTTGCCGTTAGCTCTGCCCAGGCAGAAACTACGCTGCGTATGGCCCACTTTTGGCCTGGCCCTTCAGGCGTTAATGAGGATGTTTTGCAGGCATGGGCCGATACGATCGCCGAAGAATCCAATGGCGATCTAACCATTCAAATGTTTCCCGCCGGTACCCTAGCCAAACCGGATTCCATTTATGAAGCCGCTGCCAACGGTATAGCCGATATTGGCGCCACCGCCCAGGGCTATACTGCCGGTCGCTTCCCCCTCTCACAGATCGTTGAACTACCTGGGGTAGCGAGTACGGCAACGCAAGGTGCTTGCGTACTGCAAACGCTCTATGATGACGGCCATTTGGACAGCGAATACGCAGACACCCGCCCGCTGTTTATGTTTACCACGGGCCCCGGTGGCATCCACACCATCGACACCGATGTGCAAACGCCTGCCGACCTGGAAGGGCTGCGTATACGCCGCCCCACCGCTGTGGCGGGTGAGATGCTGGAAAATATGGGTGCAAGCCCGGTGGGTATGCCAGCGCCAGACATCTATACCTCCATGCAGCGCGGCGTGATTGATGGCTTGAGCTTTCCTTGGGAAGGTTTAAAAGGCTTCCGCATTAACGAGTTGGTGAGCTACCACACCGAAGTACCGTTTTACACTTTGATCTTTGTCGCCACCATGAATCAGCGTTCGTACGATAATTTGACGCCCGAACAGCAGGCGGTGATCGATAATAACTCAGGCATGAAATGGGCTGAAAACGCCGGTGCGGTGTTTGATCGCCTAGATGTGGAAGGTAAACAAGAGGCGGCCGACGCTGGCCATACCATTCGTGAAATCGCCAATCCGCTAGAGCATCCTGACTGGCAGGAACCGCTAGAAACAGGCATTGAGAACTACCTAACGCAGTTGGAAGAGCGCGGTCTGGATCAGGCTCGAGATGTATATCAAGCAGCACTGGCAGCCAGTGAGTCTTGTGGTACCCAATAGGGGTAAGGTTTTATGAAGTCTACTCTCTACAGGGCCAGCCACTGGCTGGCCCTCATTTGTCGCTTGGTGGCCGGGGTCGCTTTGATTGGCCTGCTGGCGGTTACCATTGCTGATGTCAGCACACGCTATCTTTCCCGGGTAACGGAGGGCGCAATTGCTCTGCGCGTGTCAGGAAGCGTGGAGTTGGTTAGCTATTTGATGCTGTTCGCGCTACTGGCGGCGATGGCGGCGAATGTCGAAAAAAGCCAAGTGGTGGTAGAGGCGTTCTCTCACGGCTTGCCGCAAGCGATAAAAAATCGCTTGCAAGGGTTCTTTTTCCTCGGTTTTATGGCGCTGGGGCTCATTCTATTTGTGGGCTTGCTGGATTCGGCCGCAGCGGCCAGTCGGCACGGCGAAATAACCCAAGACCTGCGCCTGCCGATGGGCCCCATTTTCCAGTTGGCAGCGGTGCTCAGCTTGCTGCTCGGGCTGCGTAGTTTTATTCATGCGTTGCTGGGCATGATTTATGCCGCAGGTGAGGAGGCAGCTCATGGGGAGTGAAGCGATTGGTGCCATTGGGTTAGGGCTTTTATTGGTATTGATGATTCTGCGCGTGCCGGTTGCTCTCACGATGCTGATCGTGGGGGTGGTGGGCTTTGCCCAGATCATTAGCTGGGACGCAGCTGTCGCTCAGTTAAAAACCGTCCCGGTAGAGGTACTTTCCAACTACAGCTTCAGCGCCGTGCCCATGTTTATCTTAATGGGTGTGCTGGCTGCTCATTCGGGGATGGCCGGGAAGCTGTTTGATTCAACCCGGATTATTTGCGGTGGCTGGAAGGGCGGCCTGGCGATTGCGGCCGTGGGCTCTTGCGGTATCTTCTCCGCTATCTCCGGCTCTTCGTTAGCCACGGCGAGCACCATGACCCGGGTGGCGCTGCCGGAGATGGAGCGCTATGGCTATAACCGTGGCTTAGCGACCGGCGCGCTGGCTGCAGGCGGCACGCTGGGTATTATGATACCGCCCAGTATCGCGCTGCTTATCTATGCCATTCTTACCGAACAGTCCGTTGGCGATATGTTCATGGCGGGGCTGATTCCCGGTCTGCTGGGGCTGGTGATGTATTCACTGACCATTACGGTAGTCATGTATCTGCGTCCTTCCCTTGCCGTGGCGGGTGAACCCACTGCTTGGAAAGAGAAGCTGCTCTCGCTGACCGGCTTAGTGCCCTTCTTTGGCGTTTTCCTGGTGATGATTTTAGGTATCTATTTTGGTGCCTTTACACCGACAGAGGGCGCTAGCGTCGGGGCGTTCGCCACGCTGCTTTACGCCCTAGTGAAAGGCATGCGCGGTGCACAGCTATGGCACAGCGTACAAGAGACGTTGGCGCTGTCTGCGGTGGTGTTCTTTATGCTGGTGGGGGCTGAGACGCTGGGTTACTTCATCTCGGTGTCGCGCATTTCGTTCTCTATCACTGACCTGCTCTACGGCATGGATCTAACCCCTATCGTCGTGGTGCTGTGCATTCTGGCGCTCTACTTTGTGCTGGGTATGTTTATGGACTCCATCGCCATGCTGGTAATCACCGTACCGGTGGTTTATCCGATTATTCAGGCAATGGGTATCGACCCGGTATGGTTCGGTATTTTGACCGTACTGACCGTTGAGCTGGGACTGATGACCCCGCCGGTGGGGATGAACGTGTTCGTGATTAAAGCGATGGCACCGCACGTGGGGCTGGGGGAGATATTTAAAGGGGTGGCGCCTTTTGTCGTCTCCGACCTGATACGGCTGGCGTTATTAATTGCTTTCCCCATTTTAAGCACGCTGTTTCTACTCTAGCGGCAAGTACGCTTGCCACTATTCAAGCCAGCGCGATCACAACCACAACTACAGGAGCTTATGCCATGTTCACCACTCAGCTAATATTAGCGGGCCAATCTACCCCTGCCGAGCATACAGCCACCTTTACCCGTGCGAATCCGTTAAGCGGTGAAGTGGTGACCACTGCTGCGGCAGCAAGTGTCGGTGACGCTAACGCGGCCGCTGACGCCGCAGGCCAGGCGTTTGAGGCATGGTCACAAACGGGTCCAGGCGAACGGCGCGCCAAGCTGCTGAAAGCCGCCGAACTAATGGAGCAGCGCCAAGCGGATTTCATTGATCGGATGGTAGAAGAGACTGGCGCTACCCTTGGCTGGGCAGGTTTTAACGTTAAAGTGGCGGCTGATGTGCTGCGTGAGGCGGCGGCGTTAACCACCCAGATCCAGGGCGATATCATCCCCTCTAACGTGCCTGACAGCATGGCCATGGGCGTGCGCATCCCGTGTGGCGTCGTCGTGGGTGTTGCGCCCTGGAATGCGCCGATTATTCTGGGTACGCGAGCCATTGCTACGCCCTTAGCGTGTGGTAATAGCGTGATCTTGAAGGCTTCTGAGCAGTGCCCAGCGACACACCATTTAATTGGTGAAGTGCTGCAAGCAGCGGGGTTGGGCGAGGGCATCGTCAACGTGATTACCAACGCGCCTGAAGATGCCGCTGACGTGGTAAGCGCGTTAATTGCCCATCCTGCTGTGCGGCGGATTAACTTCACTGGCTCCACGGGCGTTGGAAAAATCATTGCCGAGCAAGCGGCCAAGTATTTAAAGCCCGTGCTGCTTGAGCTGGGTGGCAAGGCACCGTTTTTGGTATTGGATGATGCAGACATTGATGCCGCTGTAGATGCGGCGATTTTTGGCGCGTTTTTTAACCAAGGCCAGATCTGCATGTCCACCGAGCGGGTTATTGTTGATAACCAAGTGGCGGATACTTTTGTGGAGAAGTTTGCCGCGCGGGCTCAGGCGCTAAAAGCAGGCGACCCACGTGATGAAAGCAACGCGCTCGGCACGTTAATCAACGCGCAGTCAGGTGAAAAACTAAATAGCCTCATCGATGACGCAGTCACTCAAGGCGCCCACTTAGCCGCTGGTGGCAAAGCCGAGGGCGTGGTCATGCAGGCCACGGTCATCGATGGTGTGACCAGTGCTATGCGGCTATATAGCGAAGAGTCGTTTGGCCCGGTCGTCGCAGTGATCCGTGTTGATGGTGAAGAAGAGGCAGTGCGCATCGCCAACGATAGCGAGTACGGCCTCTCATCGGCGGTGTTCAGCCGCGATAGCGCACGCGCCATGAAAGTGGCAGGGCGCTTACAAACGGGTATCTGCCATATCAATGCGCCCACGGTACACGATGAACCGCAAATGCCCTTTGGCGGAGTGAAATCCAGCGGCTACGGACGCTTTGGCGGTAAGGCAGGCATCGAAGAGTTCACAGAGTTACGCTGGATGACGATGCAGCTAGGGCCAAGGCATTATCCTATTTAGTGATCTCGTTAACCGCCACCGTTTGACGCAGCCGAAATTCACGCGGCGAAAGTGCTGTATTACGCTTAAAAAAGCGCGTGAAGTAAGCCGGTTCAGAGAAGCCTAAGCTGTCGGAGACCTGACCAATGGTCATATTGGTATAGGTGAGCTGGCGCTTGGCTTCTAGCAGCAGACGTTCATGCAGCAACTGCAGGGCACTGCGACCCGCGAGTTGGCGGCAGAGCAGGTTTAAGTGTGCGCTACTCACCCCTATCTGCACGGCTAACTGTTCAATACTCGGCTGCTCGCGATAGTGCGCTTCGACCAGCGCTTGATAGTGCTCTATATGCTGCCGCCCCTTGTCACTTTGGCGGGGGCCATAACGTTTTGCTGTATGCCCAGCGGCATTAAGACGCGATAGCTCTACCACCAAGGCTTGGATAAGCGCTTCGAGCAGGCTGTTGCGTCCGGGGGCGGGTTGGCGGTACTCCTGGTCGATCTGAGCCACCAGCGTGGCAATTCGTTCAGCCTGATTTGCCTGGGGTAGAGAGTAGAAGTCGGCTTTTTTTAGCGTACTGCTCTCACCCATTAGTGCATGTAAGTGGTCGGCCAGCGGCTTGGCCAGAGTAATAATGTGTCCTTCCACATCCGGTGAAAAGAGAAAGCCGTGAATAGCCATTGCGGGCACAACGATAGCGCTAGCGCTTTGCAGCCGGTGGCTTGTTCCCTCCAGCTCTAACTCAACGCTACCGTGAGAAATAAACAGAATATGCACGAGGTCGGCATGGCGGTGCGGCCGGATACGCCAGTCGTGCAGACGACTGCGCTCGGGGATGGACTCACAGTGGAGCAAGTCGGGCGTGGGCCAGTGCTGCGTCTCGCCATAGAGCTTAAATACCGGAACGGAGGTTGCCGACGAGGCTGTCATCATCTATATCTCCTCTACGACTAAGGTTGGGTAATAAAACGCTAAATGTCCAATAATTGATCTAGATCATGCCTTATTATGCGGCGTGTTTCATTGAAAAATACAAGTCATAAGTTTTAGATAATGACAATGATGAGGCATCCCTATGAAGACACAGGTCGCGATTATTGGCGCAGGGCCTTCAGGCCTATTGCTGGGACAGCTGCTGCATCGTCAAGGCATTGATAATGTGATTGTTGAGCGGCGTAGCGGTGAGTATGTATTAAGCCGTATCCGCGCCGGTGTCCTTGAGCAGGGCATGGTGAACTTACTTCGCGAAGCGGGTGTTGACCAGCGCATGGATAAAGAAGGCCTACCCCATGACGGTTTTGAGCTTGTGTTCGACAACCGCCGCGTGCGGGTCGCACTGGATGAACTGACCGGCGGCAGCAAAGTGATGGTATACGGCCAAACCGAAGTGACGCGGGATCTGATGGAGGCCCGCGCCGCCGCTGGCGCGACAACGCTTTATGAAGCAGAAAACGTTCAGCCCCACGACCTGGATAGTGACAGCCCCTATCTCACCTTTGAACACAATGGTGAAACGGTCAGGCTCGACTGCGACTACATCGCTGGGTGTGATGGCTATCATGGCGTCTCCCGCCAGGCGATTCCTCAAGACCGCATCAAAGAGTTTGAAAAGGTGTATCCGTTTGGCTGGCTGGGCATGCTCTCGGATACCCCGCCGGTCTCCAATGAGCTGATTTATGCACGCCATGAGCGTGGCTTTAGCCTGTGCAGCATGCGCTCAGCTACCCGCAGCCGTTACTACCTTCAAGTGCCGTTAGATGAAAAAGTAGAAGATTGGTCTGATGAGCGCTTTTGGGAAGAGCTCAAGCGCCGTTTGCCTGAAGAAGTCGCTGCAAAGCTTGTGACTGGGCCTTCTATTGAGAAGAGCATCGCGCCGCTGCGTAGTTATGTGGTCGAACCCATGCAGCACGGGCGATTGTTCCTGGTCGGCGATGCGGCGCATATCGTACCGCCCACCGGCGCTAAAGGTCTGAACCTAGCGGCCAGCGATGTGAATACGCTTTATCGTTTAATGGTGAAGGTCTATGAAGAAGGCCGAACGGATTTGATCGAGCGCTACTCGCAAACGTGCTTGAAGCGCATCTGGAAGGCGGAGCGTTTCTCCTGGTGGATGACCTCGATGCTGCATAATTTCTCTGATGAGGAAGATTTCAACAGCCGCATGCAATTGGCCGAGCTGGACTACGTCACTAGCTCCAAAGCAGGCATGACCACCATCGCCGAAAATTATGTCGGTTTGCCCTATGAGTCGCTTGAGTAGCCGTTAATACTTAACGTTTTACTCTCATTCTGTTCTCATTGCCCAAGTGATCGCTTGGGCTTTTTTGCTTAAATACCATGAAACTTCGTGAAGTTGTTGACAGTGCTATCTTTCGTTTAAGCGCACGGGCACACGGCTTAAATGATTATTATCGTTAGCGATCTTTTGCAGTAGAGAAAGCAGCATCTGTTGCTCCTCGGCGTTAAGCGGCGCCAGGATATCACTTTGAACCTCTTCAACAGCAGGCTCTACGGCTTCTCGTAACGCCTCTCCTTCCTTGGTTAGCTTCACCACCATCGAACGACGATCTTCAGGGTTACGGTGCCGGGTAATGAGTCCGCGCTCCTCTAATTTTCGAACCACGACCGCGATGGTATTGCGATCTAAAGCCGTGTAGCCACCTAAGGTGATTTGGTCACTGGCTCCCATCTCTTCAAGCGCAGAAAGGATAATATATTGCAGTTGGGTAAGGTTAAACGCCTCGCACTTGCGCAGAAAAATAGCCACACTAATTTGGTGGCAGCGCCTTAAAAGATTGCCAGGTAAGTCAAAAGCTTCAGATAGCGGTGATCGGGTCATGTGGAGTCTTATAAAGGGTAAAATACGCTGTGACCATAGCAGAAGTTTCTGTAATAGGCACTTGATAGGAGCACTGACCGGCATGATGCTAGCCAGTGCCTCAAGTCGATAAATAGTAAGCAGGAGGTAGTGGCTAGGCTTAACGGAAAACGTTAACGAGCCAGGGATTAAAGATGACCGCCAAGATAACGAGGCAGGCCGCGAGGATGAACGGAAAGATCCACTTTGTAATGCGAGGCAAGCTAACGTTGCTGATAGCGGAGGCAACATAGAGCCCTGCGCCCACCGGGGGCGTTAATAGTCCCAGGCTTAGTGTCATACAGGTGACGATGCCAAAGTGGACGGGATCAATCCCATAACTTTGCTGCGCCACTGGGAGCAATATGGGCACTAGGATGATCAGCGCGGCGATGCCGTCAAGCACCATCCCCACTAATATCAGCATCACGAATACCAGCAGCATAAATACCAACGGGCTTTCGGTGGTGCCTTGCATTAGCCCGGCTACCTGCTGAGGTATCTGGTTATACACCAGTACCCAGCCAAAGGCTTTTGCAGCGACAATCAGAAATAGCACAATGGCGGTATTGCGTGCTGTTCGGCTTAAAACGCCAGGTAATTGCTTCCACCTAAGCTCTCGAAAGAAGAGGGCGCCTATCACCACCGCCATTAGCGTCGCAGCCGCCGCAGACTCAGTCGGCGTCACTATGCCAAATGCGATACCGCCCACAATGACGATGGGAATGCTAAGTGTGAGCAGTGCGCCACGAGTCGCACGCCATAGCGGTGTGCGTTCCTGATCAACGCTTCCTTTCTTACGCGCACGGCGCGCCATGATTGTGATCAAGCCGCTGATCAGTATAAACAGCAGTAGCCCAGGAAGAATGCCCCCCATGAACATGGCACCAATCGACACTTGAGCAATGACGCCATAGATAATAAACACCATTGACGGCGGAATAATCGGCCCCAGCAGGCCAGCACCTGCCGTCAACGCCGCGGCGAACCCCTTGTCGTAACCATCACGCTCCAATTCGGGAGTCATTACTCGGCTCATAATAGCGATCTGTGCCGTCGCTGAACCCATAATAGAGGCAAGCATCAAGTTCGAGGTGAGGGATACATAGGCAATGCTGTGAGGAATCCACGCAAACCAGGCACGTGTGGCGGTGATAATGCGACGTGTAATACCACCCTCATTCATGATTTCGCCCAACAGGATAAATAAGGGAATCGCCAGCAGATCAAATACCTCTAGCGAGCCAAAAATAACCTGGGGTAGGTTTTCAAATAGACGGTAGTTACCGGAAGTGATCACGAAGGTAAGTGTTGAAGCCAAGAGGACAAAGGCAATTGGCATTCCAAGTAGCATTAACACAATAAAAGCCGCAAGCGTCATAGGGTTACTCCTCGTCGTTGGCTAGGACGAAACTCGCTCGCGAGCGATCAAAAAGCCTAGCGACGAGGTGAAAAATCGATGTGACGCAGAAAAGCGGCACGATGAGATAGAAGTGCCACTTGGGCCAATCGAGCGTAATAGCGATATCGTAGTGGATCGAAGGTGACCGCAGCCAAGCGATGGCGTACCACAGGACAGTAACCATTATCGCCAGGCAGATCAGCTCGGTAAGCCAATAGCAAACGCGCTGAGCCGCTTTAGGCAGTATCGCAATCAGCATGGTCAAACGTACGTGCTGGTCGTTATGTATGGCGATAGAGATGGCGAGAAACGCCATCCAAATCAGAATATAGACGGCTAGCTCATTGGCAAAAAAAAGTGGGCTGTTGAGTACGTATCGTGCGAAAACATTAGCAATAAGCAACGCGCTAAAAGCTATTATCAGTACGTTGCAGAGCAGCTGTTCAACCCTGGCTAGCTGTCGGCTCGCCTTGGTTAGCCAGGTGTCTTGGGGAAAATGCATCTTGGGTACGCCTCTTTGGTTCGGGGCGCAGAAGCGCCCCGACGCGTTTTATTCAGCGTTAAGGAGTTCGGTGGACTGTTGCTGGAATGCTTGGATAAGCGGATGGTCACCAAAGCGCTCAGCGAACGCTTGGTTCGCCGTGCTGAAAGCGTCTTCAGCGCTTTCTAGCGTATACACATTAATACGGTCTTCGAGCATGGTGAGATTACGCTCTTCTGCCTCTATTTGTGCCTCGATCCCCCAAGCCAGCGCATCCTCCATGGCGGCGTCTATCAATTGGCGCTCTTCATCAGAGAGCGAGGCGCGCGTGGCCTGGCTCATTACCGACACGGCAGGGAAGGCCATGTGATTGGTCAGCGTGAGGTGTTCGGCCACTTCGTAAAAGCCTGACCCCACTAAAGCATCAAGATCGATATCCACGCCATCTAGCATACTGTTCTGTAGACCTTGATAAACATCCGGCAAACTGATCGGCATTGGTCGAGCGTCGACCGCTCGCCACCAAGCGTTCATCGCTGAAAAGGGGATAATGCGCATATTTTTGCCAGCAACATCCGCTGCACTTTCTATCTGAGCGTCACGCATCAAAATATGGCGCATGCCAGCAAATGTGTAGCCAAAGGCGTGAAGACCTTTGTCTTCTAAATTCTTAAGCATCTGCTGGGCTGCATCGGTATTGGCCACCTCCGCAGCTTGGGCCACGCTATTAAATAGAAACGGTGTAAACCAACCGACTACCGATGGTTCGCGTTGGCTAGTTAAGGCGGCCGTCATAATACCCATGTCGAGTAAGCCTGTTTCCATTTGCGAAAACATCGCCGACTCATCACCCATTTGGCCAGAAGGAAATAACGCTATGGCCATTTCACCGTCGCTGCGCTCGGCAACCTCATCGGCAAATCGTTCAGCGGTTTGTGTCCAGATGTGCTGTGGGGGAGTGATCAAGCCTAAGCGGAGTTCCTTGGCCAAGATTGGCGTGCTAACGGCGAGCAGAGAAACCGAGAGCAGCGTTATGCTCAGGGTAGGGCGGCGCGAAGCGTGTGAGGCGATTGTCATTGTTGACTCTCTTGTCAGTTGTCGCTGGGGGAGTGCACTGGCCTGACCATGTGTTGACCAAATCGAGAAGGTCGAGGCATGCGGATGATTGATTTTTAATATGCGTCATTATTGTGATGATCACAATAATGATCAATTACCCGAAAGTCGATACCGAGACAGAGCCACGGGGTCATCTGAGTCTGCGCCACAGGACGCATGGCCTTGGAGGAAAGTCTAATTGCCCCTTTTTTTATTAATCACAATACTGATTAATATTGGTGGTGATCAATTGTCACTTCAGATACGAACCAAATTCATGATGAAAATTAAACAACGAATACCCGAAACAAACGGGATGGAGCGAGCAGATGCAGTACTTTCTCGACGGTTACCGCAGTGGCGACCCGCGAATTCACCCGCTGGCCGAAGGGCGCAGCGCCGAACAGGGTCCGCTTCCAGAGGAGGTGGATGTCCTGATCGTAGGTACCGGCCCAGCCGGGCTGCTGCTGGCAGCCCAGTTATCGACAACTCCCGAGATTGTCACCCGCGTCGTGGAGAAGGCTGAGGGGCCGCTGGAGGTGGGGCGTGCCGATGGTATCGCTTGTCGTACGGTCGAGATGTTTGAGGCCTTCGGTCTGGCCGGAAGGTTGACCACAGAGGCCTACTGGATAAACGAGACTCACTTCTGGGGCCCTGATGCCGATGACAAGGCCCGGATCACCCGTCTTGGTCGTGTGCAGGACGTTCGCGACGGACTGTCCGAGTTCCCGCACGTGATCGTTAACCAGGCCAGGCTGCTCGACTTCCTGCTGGAGTACATGGAGAACTCTCCCAGCCGCCTGCAGGTCGACTACAGCCACGAGACGGTCAAAGTGGAGGTGCCTGAGGCCGCCGACGAGCGAGTCACCGTGACCGTCAACACGCCAGACGGCGAGGTCACCGTCCGGGCGAAGCATGTGGTCGGCTGCGACGGCGCCCACAGCGTGGTGCGCGACTCGATCGGCCGGGTGCCCCAGGGCCACGGCGAGGACAAGGCGTGGGGGGTGATGGACTTGCTGGCGGTGACCGACTTCCCCGATATCCGCTTCAAGTGCACCATCCAGTCCGCCGACGCAGGCAACATCCTGCTGATCCCCCGCGAGGGCGGCTACATGGTCCGACTCTACGTCGACATGGGCAATATTGCCCCTGACGCTTGGCTGACCAAGGAAGATGTGCTCGAGAAGGCGCAGGCGGTGCTGGCGCCCTACACCTTCGAGGTGAAGGAGACCGCTTGGTTCTCCGTCTACCGCGTCGGGCACCGGGTCACTGACAAGTTCGACGATGTCGACGATGATCAGATGGAGAGTCGAACGCCTCGGGTCTTCATCGCCGGTGATGCCTGTCACACCCATACCGCCAAGGCCGGTCAGGGCATGAACGTGTCGATGCAGGACACCTTCAACCTGGGCTGGAAGCTTATCTCGGTGCTGCAGGGGCGCAGCCCGGCCAGCCTACTACACACCTACAATGCCGAGCGTCACGTCATTGCCGAGAATCTAATCGAGATGGATACCCGCTGGTCAAAGGCGATCGGAGCTGCGCAAGACTCCGACGACCCGCAGGCCGCCATGAAAGGCCTGGCTGAGGTACAGCGCCAGTTCGTCACTAACAGTGAGTTCACCGCCGGGTTTGCCACCCACTACGCACCGGACCTGCTCACTGGCGACGATACTCACCTGCACTTGGCCACCGGCTTCCCGCCCGGGCGGCGGTTCCATTCGGCCGAGGTGATCCGGCTCGGCGATGCTAGACAGGCCCATCTCGGGCATGTCCATCGCGCCGATGGCCGCTGGCGGGTCTATGCCTTCGCCGACATGGTCGACCCGAGAAGCCCGGGATCGCGATTTAACGCGCTGATGGATTTCCTCGCCAGCGAGGCGTCGCCGATCCGTCGATTCACCCCACAAGGGGTCGATCCTGATGCGGTCTTCGATATTCACGGCATCATCCAGCAATCGCATCTTGAGGTGGACTGGGCCGATATGCACGATGTTCTTAAACCACATAAGGGCGCCCTCGGCCTTCAGGACTACCAGAAAGCCCATGCCCCGGTGCTGGGTACCGACCAGGATATCTTCGATCTGCGTGGTATTGATCGTGGCGCCGGTGCGTTGGTGGTGGTGCGCCCGGATCAATACGTTTCGCTTGTGCTCCCGCTCGATGGCTTTGATGAACTTACCGAGTTTTTCACGCGCTTCATGATAGAGGCCACTTGAGCGCTGTTTAATACTTAACCTATAAATGAGTGGGCCAATATACACAGGTTGGTCTGCTTTATTTAAGGTTATCAATAACTATTCAGCTCACGTTCCTGGCGCGTCAGGCGACCTCGTCGGGATCATCGACGGACGCCAATATCGTGCCTTCATGCCCTGTCTGGCCGCCGGGCTTGCGATCACCGACAGCCCGTTCCAGGGCATCGTCAACGTAGATATGGCTGACGGACAAGTTGCTTGATGAGAGGATTGCCGAATGGCGTACCTATTTCAGAATCAGCAGGTTGGCGAGCCTCGCCTGAGACCTACTGAATAGTTACTTAGCTATTTTCTAGCGGAGGATAACAATGGAGTTGCCCATTCATCCCCAATAATTAATCGCTTTCAACGCCTATGGCGTTCCGTTTATTGATTAAGGGTTGGCTGACGTCAAGTAGTTCATGGAAACAGTGGCTTACTGTGCGATCCGTCGTTTCAATTAGATAGTCTGCTTGACGATAGTCGGCATCACGCTCGGTTAGAATGCGAGTAAGATCTTCTAAAGCACGATCATAATTGTTTCCCTCAAGAGGGCGCATATCTCCTGCTGCCATCAGGCGACGCATAAGCTCATCCGGAGCAGCCTTAAGCCACACCGTGTAGAAATTGCTAATTAAACGCTGAAATGTCTCAGCCTCGGTAACTAAGCCTCCACCAACTTCTAGTACTGACAAGGGGTGCTCTTCAATAACCCACTCAAGGGCTTCACGCTCTAGACGCCGGTAGGTGCGTTGACCACCCAGCTCTAAGACTTCGCCAACTTTCATGCCTCCTTGCGCTTCAATGACCTGGCTCAGGCGAATAAAAGGAAGGCCAAGCTCTGTTGATAATAACTCACCAAGTGTTGTTTTCCCGCCAAAACGGATCCCAATCAGTGCAATGCCTGAGTGACACTCGCGTTCGGGTTTGAAGTGCTCAACAAGTAGTTGGTGTGCTTCCTCTAACTGGGAGGGCGATAGGCGCTGCAAATAATCGTTGAGGGAGGTCGGAAGAGCTGGCTGACCATTGGTCGGTAATAGCCCATGGACGGGTACGACCATCGCTTGAGCAAGCCGCATGAGCAGATCGAGCGAGATATTAGCCTTACCGGTTTCAATCTGAGCCAAGTACCGCTCTGAGATGCCTGATTGGTCAGAAAGGTGTTTCCGTGTAATACCACGGCGAGCGCGGTAAGCACGCACGCGTTCGCCGATAGATGCAGCATAATTAGGCTGTACCTTGTCATTTTCAACATCACGTGCGGTCTTTTCTGGTTTCATCAAAGGGCTCATTTTACTTTGTAAAAGTTGCATAGAGCTTGGTAGGAAGAGTTCAGCAACTGCGAACCAAGCTAAGCATATAGTTAGCATTATAATGCATGCTTTTTTTTGATCAATATCGGGAAAAGTTATGGCGAGGCATTTAATCAAATAAATGTTTAATAAACAGAAGTTTAAGTAATTTTATTTGTATTTTAATAGAAAATATACGTTATTTTATTAGGTGTTGAGACTAAAGTCGGGTTCATAAATGCGCTAAAGTGGAATTATAGTGCATAAAAATAAGAGCTTCTTACCTTTCATGCATTAAATGTCCGGTGCGAAAGAAGCGTGGAGCTTCTCCGCGAGGCGTAGGTCGTCGAGGCTGCATTTCACACTAATAAGACCAATGAAGTGAGTATCAATATGAAAATGAAATCGTTAGTAAAAAGCATAGCAATGGTGGCTCTAGCTGGCAGCATGCTGGCACAAGCTGTACAAGCTCGTGATCTACGCTTGGCACCCGGTGTTCCTCCCGCTCACCCTGCTCATACACCTCTCTATACAGAGTTTTTAAATACATTAGCAGAAGAGTCTGATGGCCGACTTGGTGGTCAGATCATGGGAACCGAAATTGCCTCCCTGGGCAATATGCGGACGGCGATTCGTAGCGGTCTAGTTGAGGCTGGTCTTTTGCTGCCTGCCTATTTTCCTGCAGACCTACCCAACTTCAACCTAGTCGGTGACCAAGGCTTGATTGGTACCAACTCCTTGGCCATGAACGGGGCGGTTACCGAATACATTGCTACGTGTGGTGATTGTCAGGAAGAGTTTTCTGAGCTGGGTATTGTTTATACCAGCACCCACACAACAGATGTTTACCATCTGATGACGAATAAGCCGGTGACCACCGTTGAGGATTTACGCGGCATGCGCATGCGTGTGGGCGGCCCTCAGTGGTCGCGCTGGCTTGAGTATATGGAGGGCACACCTGTCAGCACCCCTGTAGGAGAGACCTTTGAGGCGCTATCTCAGGGTGTGATTGAGGGCTCCATTGGCTCTTCAGCGGATATCATCTCTTTCCGTCTTGAAGATGCCATTGACTATCTAACTTACATCGGGCTTGGCACTTTCCATAGTACGACTTCTCACGCGATTGGCCAAACAGTGTGGAACTCTTTGTCTCCCGAGGACCGTAAAGCCGTCGCGCGGGCCTCCACCCGAGCGAGTGCACTCGCCACTAAGCGCTGGGCCTATGAAATGCCTGCGGAAGCTGATCAGGTCGCACGTGATAACGGTATTGAAATTCTTGAAGCTAGTGAAGAGTTGGTGGAAGAAACACAGCGTTTTGCTGAAGAGGACCTCGTCTATGCCGCTGAACAGGCCGAGAGCCGCTATGGAGTCAGCGATGCAACCGCCAAGCTAGAGCGTTTTCAGGGGTTGGTTGAAAAATGGAACGTTATCGTCGAAGAGCTGGATGAAGATCCAGAAGCTATCGCTGGTGCTATCAATCAGGAAGTTTGGGAGAAGGTAGATTTCACTACCTATGGCAACTGAGTTGGTATTTCCCCAAGGCCTCTTTTAGCGGTCTTGGGGCTCTTCCTCAAGTATAGGAGGCTATTGCATGGCCTGTATATATCGACTGGTGAATCGCGCTTCCATGGGGCTTGGGCTGCTGGGTACTGTTGCAATTATGCTGATGATGATCCATGTCACTCTGGACATTATTTTTCGCTCCACCATATCGATGTCGATGCCCGCAACGCTAGAGATGGTTACGCGTTATTACTTAATTACGTTGGCTTTACTTCCCCTTGCCTGGGTCGAGTGGCGTAACCAGATGATCACTGTTGAGGCCCTAGAGAGCCTAATGCACCCCATGCTAATACGCCTATCGGATGTCCTGGTATC
The DNA here is from genome assembly GCF_013415125.1 of Vreelandella glaciei. Lineage (GTDB taxonomy): Bacteria > Pseudomonadota > Gammaproteobacteria > Pseudomonadales > Halomonadaceae > Vreelandella > Vreelandella glaciei. The sequence goes on from NZ_JACCDE010000002.1 coordinate 85,884, forward strand.
ACTGCTTTCGGCAGGTGTATATCTCGTATTGATGGTTGCCACTTGGGGTAAAGCTATGGAGCAATTCCAGATCGGCTCCTACGTTATGTCACTAAATTTCCCTATGCCTGTCTGGCCTACCTACTTTGTATTACCACTATCGTTTTGCCTGGCTGCGATTGTTTGCCTAATACGCATTCCTTTGCTGGCTAGCGGAGCGTCTTATCCTATCGATTCGCAAGAAGGGTAGTTCCATGTCTGTTGAAATTGGCTTCTACGGAATCGCGGCACTGCTTGTCTTACTGGCCTTACGCGTCCCAGTTGCGTTGTCGATGATTGTTGTGTCGTTGGTGGGTATTACAGTGATGTTTGGCTGGAGTACGGCTATCGGCATGCTGTCTTCTACGCCGTATGAATTCATCGCTAAATGGACGCTTAGTGCGGTGCCAATGTTTCTTTTGATGGGGTTCGTATGCTTCCACACGGGGCTTACCAGTGGCCTATTTAATGCAGCTAAAGTGGTTTTCCGCTGGTTACCTGGTGGGGTGGCAATCTCAAGCATTTTTGCCAGTTCCGGCTTTGCTGCCGTCAGTGGGTCAAGCGTGGCATGTGCTGCCGCTATGGGCCGTATCGCCATTCCTGAAATGGTCAAAGGTGGTTACAAACCAAGCTTTGCCTGCGGCACGATTGCTGCTGGTGGCACCATCGGTGCGCTAATCCCGCCGAGCATCCTAATGATCGTTTATGGGGTCTTTGCCCAGGTATCTATTACCCAGGTGTTTCTGGGGGGAATCTCCATTGGGCTGCTGACAGCCATTAGTTACAGCATTGTGATCCTCGTGGTCAGTTGGTTACGTCCTGATATCGTGCCACGTAAAGCTACAGATGCACGAAATATCAGTGCAAAGCAGGCACTGATTGAGATTTGGCCTGTTATGGCGTTGGGGCTGCTCGTGTTTGGTGGACTTTTTTCGGGCTTCTTTACGGCGACAGAAGCTGGGGCTGTGGGAGCAGCTGGCGCAATACTCATTGGGCTGATTCTTCGTCGGTTGGATCGGAAGGCGATGAAGGCCGCTCTACTTGAGACGCTCTCGACCACGTCGGCACTTTTGATCATTGGGGTAGGGGCAAGCATGTTCACCCTATTTCTTAGCCTGAGTGGCCTAGCGGGATATATCACCGGCGCTGTTACAGGTTGGGAGCCATCGTATCTTCAACTGATGCTGGTCGTGGTGCTGATTTATCTGTTCCTTGGATTATTTATGGAGCCCTTCGGTGCCATGCTGGTGACCTTGCCAGTGCTATTGCCTGTTTTCGAGCTCTACGATGTGAGCCTCATTTGGTTTGGTGTGCTGCTGGTCAAATTGCTCGAAATTGGCATGATCACTCCACCGGTCGGTATGAACATTTTTGTTATCAAAGGCGTAGCGGGTCAGTACGCCTCTTTGGTAGATATTTTCAAGGGCGTCACGACGTTTTTAATCGCAGATATTGTCGTGGTTGCCTTGGTGATCTTCTTTCCGGAGATCGTGCTGTTTCTGACCGGAAGCTAATGAATAGGAGGTGGTTGTGAGCAAGGTAGTTGATGTTCATACGGCAGTGGGCATGATCAAGCATGACGATACGTTAGTGTGGACCACGGCGGGGCTCAGTGGCTTTGCGGAAGAGGTGGCAGCCGCTCTTGAAGCCCGGTTTTTAGATACGGGTGCTCCTCGCAATCTGACAGTAGCGCATAGCTGTGGTTGTGGTGATGGCAAGAATAAAGGCATGAGCCACCTGGGCTATGAGGGCTTGGTCAAGCGGCTGATCAGTGGCCACACCGGTATGGCACCGCGCATGGTAGAGCTAGTGCTTGATAATAAGATAGAGGCTTATTTGCTACCGCAGGGCGTAATGGCCCATCTATGGCGACATATTGCCGGTAAAAAACCGGGAGTGATTTCGAAAGTAGGCCTGGGGACCTTTATCGATCCCCGGCTCGAGGGCGCCAAGGCCAATAGCGTCACTACCGAAGACCTTGTAAAACTTATTGAGCTAGAAGGTGAGGAGTGGTTGATGTACCGCACCTTCCCAGTTGATGTCGCTGTGATTCGTGCCACCACTGCGGATGAGCGAGGCAATTTAACTCTTGAGCGGGAAGCGCTCTTTCTTGAACAGCTCTCGATGGCTCAGGCGGCTAAAAATAGCGGTGGCATTGTTATCGCTCAGGTGGAGTATCTGGCGCAGGCTGGCACCTTACACCCCCAGAAAGTCAAAATTCCGGCCGATTTGGTCGATTACGTGGTAGTGGCTAAGCCAGAAAATCATACGCAGACGATGGCAACCTCTTTCAACCCGGCGCTTTCGGGCGATCTCAAGATGCCGTTGGGGGGTATCAGGCCGATGCCGCTTGACCCGCGCAAGATCATTGCTCGGCGCGCTGCCATGGAGCTGGTGCCGGGGGCCATCGTCAATCTAGGCATCGGAATGCCCGAGGGTGTCGCCAGTGTGGCAGCTGAGGAATGCGTCAGTGACCTGATGACCTTAACCACTGAGCTCGGCACCTATGGCGGCGTGCCTGCTAGTGGTGGGGACTTCGCCACTGCCTATAACGCTGAAGCGATTATCGATCATGGCTACCAGTTCGATTTCTATGACGGTGGTGGCTTAGACGTATGTTTTTTGGGACTCGCCCAGACCGACCATGAGGGCAACCTCAACGTCAGCAAGTTCGGCAAGAAGGTTGTAGGCCCCGGTGGGTTCATCAATATCAGTCAAAACGCTCGCAAGGTTGTTTTCTGCGGCACTTTCACTAATGGCAGTAAGGTTGAGATCGTCGATGACCGCGTCGTTATCCGCGAGGAAGGCAGTCGCCAAAAGTTTGTGGATCGCGTTGATCAGATCACTTTCAGCGGCCGCTATGCCCAAGAAGTAGGCAAGCTGGTGCTATATATCACCGAACGCTGCGTCTTCGAACTCATTGATGGCGAGATTACGCTGACGGAAATCGCACCGGGCATTGATATCCAGCGCGATATTTTCAGCGCAATGGAGTTTACCCCGAAGGTCTCGCCCGATCTGAAAGAAATGCCTACCGAACTGTTCAAAGAGCAGTGGGGCGGGCTGCGCGAAAACCTGCTGGGTAGATGAACCACACATTATCGTTTGCCTCCACCGAAGGCGAGCGGTACTCGGTCGTTACGATAGGAGACCTCGATGTTCAAGAATGCATTTATTCCCTACGGTGGCTATTACAGCAGCCCTTTTTGCAAGTGGCAGGGTAGTTTGGCCAACAGCAATTCGATCGAATTAGGTGCCGCGACTAGCAAACGCTGGCTAGCTGAGAGGGGAATCGACCCAGCGATCTTCGACTATCTGTATCTCGGTGCTTCGGTAGGCCAGAAAGCCATTTTCTACGGTGCGCCTTGGGCGGCAGCCATGATGGGGGCTCCCCAGATACCGGGGCAGAATATCACCCAGGCATGTGCCACCGCGACCACGGCAGTCTTCAACGCCGCAGCGGCGGTGGAGACGGGCAGCCTGCAAAGCACTTACTGTCTACTTACTGATCGTACCTCGAATGCGCCGCATACTATTTGGCCCAACCCCAACGGGCCGGGCGGCGAGGTGATCGCCGAAAACTGGAACATGGATAATATTAACGCCGATCCTTCCACCGGAAAGGACATGTTGACGACGGCGGAAAACGTCGCGCGCGAGTATGGTTTTACTCGCGAGCAGGCTGATAATTTGACGCTGCGCCGCTATGAGCAGTACAGCGAAGCGCTAGCTAATGACCGCGCTTTCCAAAAGCGCTATATGTTCCCGGTTGAAGTGCCCATCTCGCGTAAAGAGACCAAGTTGGTTGAGGAAGACGAAGGGGTTATGACAACCAGCGCCGAGGGCTTAGCAAAGCTGCGTACCGTACAACCCGAAGGAATTCATACGTTTGGCTCCCAGACCCACCCGGGAGACGGCAATGCCGGGATTATCGTCACCACTCGCGAGCGAGCGGCAGAAATGAGTACGGACGCCAAGCTGGCGGTGCAGATCCTGGCCTATGGTTATGCCCGTACCAAAGCGGCTCATATGCCAATGGCTCCAGCTTCGGCTGCTCAAAAAGCACTCGACCTAGCTGGACTAACCATCGACCAGATCACCACGATCAAGAATCACAGCCCGTTTATTGTTAATGACCTGCACTTAGCCAAGGCACTTGGCTTGGATGCCATGCAGTTCAACAACTACGGTACCTCGTTGGTATTTGGTCACCCTCAGGGCCCGACGCTGGCACGGCTATTGATTGAGGCAATCGAGGAAACCGTGCTCAAAGGCGGTGGCTACGCCTTGGTGACCGGCTGTGCTGCCGGAGATTCTGCCGCGGCGCTGGTCGTAAAAGTTGGATGAGTACTCGCAGGAGGTAGTGGATAGGAATACGCAAGCAATGTATTGGGAACGGAGTGCTTAGTGAAAGCTAACACAGCTAGCACTTTTCTGGGGCTACCCCATTTTTGGCTCATTAAAATATTGAGTCTTTTAACATCATAAAAACAATCTGGAGTATGGACAGTATGACAATTAAAAACAGGCTTGCATTAGCCGTAGCAGTTGCTTCAATGTCTTCTCAAGCTTACGCCCTTGAAATTGGTGAAGTTGACGGAACAACGTTTAGCATTGGCGGTTATGTTAAAGCTGAAGGGATTTTCAACAACCCTGATGGGGGAGATAACTCTTTTGATGGATCTGCTCGTCAGTCACGACTTAATTTCGAAATCGACAGTGAGGTTCAAGGCCATGATGTGACGGCCTTTGTGGAGGGAGATTTCTGGGATAATGCCACAGATACGACTGACAGTAGTTACGCCATGCGTCTGCGTCATGCTTTTATCCAGGTCGACAATCTGACGCTTGGCCAGACGTGGAATGGCCAGTTCTTCGCCACTGCGCCATTTGATGTCGAGATTTTGGATTTCTACGGTACAGGAATCGGTAGCATTGCTGGTAGTGGGGCCGTCGTTCGGCCGGATCTCGTCTTGCACTATACGACTGGTGGTCTGCGCTTCAGTTTCCAGGATCCGCTCTACAGTGATGCTGACATGCCGGACATGGTGGCATCCTATACATACCGAACCGAGGCCGGGCATGGGTTTAATGTTGCCGTCACCGGCCGGGAAGTCGAAACGGGCGTCAATGATTCAGAGTTTGGCGCTGCGATCTCCCTGGCGGGTAAGCTCAACTTTGGTGACACCTCTCTTGCCCTGAGTGGCTATACAGGGGAGGGTAATAATGTGTCCTCCGGGTGGGGGTTTAACGGCGCGTCAGCTCCGGGACCCACCATTGCGTCTAAAGGTGAGGTCGACTCGTCCGGTGATCTGGTTAGCACGACAGGATTTTCTGCTGGTATCAGTCACAGGTTCACCGATCAGCTTCGTGGCAATATTCGCTATGGGCAGGTGACAGCTGATGAAGTAGCGACAACTGTAGATGACGATACGCTTCAGGTAACCAACGTTAATCTAATTTATACCTATTTGCCTAATTTGGACATTGGGGTCGAGTGGCGTGATCGTAACGCGCTTACGATGCCTCTTCGCCCAGGCGGACAGCAAGTAGAGCTGATGGCAATGTATAAGTTCTAATGACATGACGGCTAGATAAATCCTTTTCTCGTTTTGAACTTTTGAACGGCGAGTCATTAGGCGACGTAGCGCTTTATGATTCGCTTTTTTACGTGTATGTATTTTGTCTGGTGAAGTTTTTGCGCATTCCTATACTGGATTCTTGTTTGTATGGAACCTTGCATCTGGGGGGCTTTCCTTTTGGAGATGAGTTTATGAGGTTGCATGAAAAAGTAGCAGTAGTCACTGGCTCTGGACGCGGACTTGGTGCTGCTATGGCTGAGCGGCTGGCCGACGAGGGCGCGAGGATCGTGGTAGTGGACATCGACGGTGAGGCTGCACGGCAAGTGTCTGAATCACTTACTAAGCAGGGCCACGATAACCTGGCAATAGCTTGCAACGTAGCTGATCGTGCCCAGGTCTCAGCCCTTTTTCGGCAAGTGACAGATCACTTTGGGCGTTTGGATGTGCTGGTCAACAACGCCGGTATCACCCGGGATGCCGCTTTCCTCACAATGACTGACGATCAGTGGAATCAAGTGATAGATGTTAATCTGACTTCAATGTTTATCTGCACTCAGGAGGCGGCTCGTTATATGGTGGAGCAGCAGTCAGGGCGCATTGTCTGCATTAGCTCGCTTTCAGGTAACGAGGGGAACTTCGGCCAAGCCAACTACTCAGCGGCCAAGGCCGGAGTGATCGGCTTCGTCAAGAGTCTGAGTAAGGAGCTTGCTCGCAAGGGAGTGCTGATCAATGCCGTCTCACCGGGCTTCATCGAGTCCGAGATGACCGCTCAGGTCCCCGAAAAGGTTCGCGATAAGTTGATCGCGCGGGTTCCACAGGGGCGTGGAGGTCTGCCGGAGGAGGTGGCCAGTGTGGTGGCTTTCCTGGCCTCAGATGATGCTGCCTATGTCAATGGCCAGACGTTGAACGTTAATGGCGGGATGTATGTGTAGGGGCTCATTCCAGGTGCCGATGGTGCGAGTATCTGCGGTGCGTAGTTTAGTGACTCAGCTGTGGCGTTTACTGGAAAAAGAGCGGGTAGCCGCTCGCAGTTTTAAACGCTGGGAGATCTATCTCGGGCTGTGTTTGCCTTGGGCTCTGTGATAGATCCGCTGCAGGGTTTCACGAAAGTGCTGAAGCGTGTCCTCGTCGAGCTCACTGAAGATCTCGTTCTCGATATTGGCGATCACATCGTTGCAGGTATGCAGCAGGAGGTTTCCTTCCTCAGTAAGGCTAATGGCGAGGAGCCGTCGGTTCTCGGCGTTAGCCTCTCGGAGAATCAGGCCTCGTTTTTCAAGCTGGGTGAGGATAGGGCCCATGGTCTGAGGGGTGACAAAGAAGTGGCGTGACAGCTCTGCGGAGGATAGGCCGCTGTAACGCTTGATCACCGATAGCACAGTGTATTGCAGCGAGGTAAGACCATGCTCCTTGAGTGCTGGGTCGATCCAGGAGTTGCGGATAATGTTAGTGGTCTGGGCCAGCAGGTAGGTGGTATTCCTTCTCGGACTGTGTTTTAGCTTAACGGCAGCATTTTTCATAGGACGTTTCCCTTGCTCGTTATTGGCAGGCTAGGCACAAGTGTGCACGATCATTTTTGATGATTATATATCATAAGGCTTGCGTATATAAGGCGGGGTTAAGAATTATCTATGAATAGCTGTCTGTAGGGACAGGGACTCTCGACCACCGACAAGCACAGGTTTTGGGAGCCAGGGTTGAGAAGGGAAGGGGCAACCCCTCCCCCGAGGCATTATTTCAGGTTGAGATTATACAGGGTGCAGCAGTTGCACTCGAAGAGATTCTTGCGCTGCTCCTCTGTCAGCCAGTCGATCTCTTCAATAACGGGCTTGAGGTGGTCAAAGTCTCGACCGCTGACCGGGTCTCTAGCGCTACCGGTGCCGGGCTTTTCGGTACCGAAAAGCACATTGTCGGTTCCCACCACCTTGAATAAGAACTCCAGAGCCTCCTTAGAGTAATTGCAAGTATCGAAGTGCAGCTTCTTAAGCTTTTCATCGAAGCTTTGTTCTTCTCCCTTACGTACGTTCCAGGCCCGGAAGCGCCCCATCTGGTAGGGAATAGCGCCCCCGCCATGTGGAATGACTATCTTCAGCTTGGGGAAGCGCTCGAAGGTGTCGGATGTCAGCAGAGAGATGACCGCAGTACTCTCCTCGTTGATAAACTTCAGCGTATAGCTCTCGCGGGGCTGGCAGCTGCCGGCGGAGTGAATCAGTGCTGGCACATCAAGCTCCACCATTTTCTCGTAGAGGGGATCCCAAAAGGGGTCGCCGAGGCCGGGAGGGGGTAGCTCATCCCCCTCGGTGGGATCCGGGTTGATCAAGCAGCCGACAAAGCCGAGCTCCTTGACGCAACGTTCGAGCTCGGCCACGACGCGCACCGAAGGGCATTCATGGCGGTGCTGGGGCAGGCCAGCGACGCCGCGGAAGCGCTCCGGAAACATCTCGACCAGCCGGTAGATGACATCGTTGACGTGGCGATTCCAGAGTTCCGACACGATGGCTGGCTTGAGGGAGTGCAGCTGCAGATAGGGGCGTGGCGAGATCAGCTGAATGTCGGTGCCCACGGAGTCCATGATCTTCAGCAGCGCTTCGCCCGAGGCGCGAATCGAGGCATCGGGAATCTTCGGATTCCCCGACGGGTTCCCGCGTCCGCCGACCAACTCTGTGAAGTACTTGTAGCTCTCTTGAGGCATGACGATATGGGCATGAGAGTCGATGATCATGGTTATTCTCCTTCAGGAATGATGGCGATAATTTCGATCTGTAGGTACAGGGGGCCGGGAAGCTCGGCCAGCTGGATATGACGTGCCGGCCGGTCATCCGGATCGGGAAAATGTTTCAGCCAAGTCTCGTTGATCAGCTCGCGGATGGCGTTGTCTCGAACGTAGATGGCCATCTTGCCGATGTGAGCCAGGCTGGTTCCGGCGGCATCGACAAGGGACTGCAGATGGGCGAACACCAGCTCCACCTGGCGCGAAGCCGTGTCAGCAGGCTGGCCGGTATCGGGCTCGATGCCCGAGATGGCGGATGAGAACAGCAGATTGCCGACTCGGGCGGCACCGGGAATCGGTGCACTGTGGCCGAACCCGGGAATCGAGATACTGCGTTTGCCAGTCATGGCGGACCCTCCTTTTGTTGTTGATGGGTAGCTGGCGGGTGAGACATTGGTCTCTTCCGCAAACGCTTCAGGGACCGATGGACGTTCCGGCTGCCCTGCTTCAACCAAGGTCGAAAACCTGGTTGGCTATGGGGCTATCCTTGCTAGTCTCCCCAAGCTTTTTCTCTCAGCAGGTTATGAAAGACCGGCTTTTCCGGGCTTGGTGTTAATCGTCAAGAACGTCTTGACAAAACGTCTGGCCGGTCACACGATGTATGTAAGGTTCCCTGATAAAGAAAAGAAAAGCAACCCCGACGACTTGTGGAATGTCAGTTTCCCCTGCAGCCGGGGACTGGGAAGCCAACCTCCCGGATATTCGACCGAGGAGCCGACAGAGCCCAGCGGGTAAATAAGGACAAAAGGAGAATAACGATGCCTATGACTCAGCAAGACAACGACCGTCTGACACGCGTCGAGAATGGCGCCCCCATGGGGAAAATGCTTCGCCAGTGGCACTGGCTGCCTGCTGTACCTTCCCTCTCTCTCGAAGCCGGGGGAGCACCGATTCGTGTTCGTCTGCTCGGTGAGAACTATGTGATCTTTCGTTCAGATGACGGCCGGGTTGCCTGCTTCGACGAGCAGTGCCCGCACCGCAAGGCCTCGCTGGCGGTAGCCCGCAATGAGGATAATGCGCTGACATGCCTGTTCCATGGTTGGAAGTTCAGCGTAACCGGCGAGATGATCGAGGCGCCAAATCACACCGGTGACCAGGTCAGCTTCTGTCAGAAAGTGAAATTCAACAGCTATAAGATCCAGGAGGCCGGTGGCATCGTATGGGTATGGCTGGGTGAGGGTGAGACTCCCCCCGCCTTTCCGGAGTTGCCCTTTACCGCGCTGCCCGAGAATCAGCGGGCCGTGGCCTGCCAAGAAATTCCCACCAACTGGGTGCAGGGCGTCGAGGCTTCCATGGATACCTCTCATGTGGGGGTGCTGCACTCCTCTTCCACCGAGCTGACGTCCGGCAAGTCACAACGCATGCACATGACCAAGGTGCGGGCACCGCGCCTCGAGTTCGAGGAGGTGACTTACGGTTTTCGCTACGCTGCTCTGCGCCCCATCGGAGAAGATGAGCAATATGTGCGGGTCAACAACTTTGTGATGCCTTGGTACGGCATCATCTGCCCACCCGAAGAAGATGGGCCGGGCACCGTCTTCTTCAGCGTGCCCGTGGATGATACCCATCACCGCGCCTGGTTCGTCCACTTCAATACCAGTCGCCCGCTAGGGGTGACACCGTTCACCATCGGCTCCGATCTGATGGACTTCCCTCCGCTGCCGCCCGGCGATGGGACCAACAACTGGGGGCAGGATCGCGGCGTGATGGCGCGAGGCCACTTCACCGGCTTCCCCCAGCATTTCGGTACCGAAGACTTTGCCATCTTTCTGGGCCAGGGACCCATCGTGGACCGTACCACCGAGCAGCTCTGTTCTGCCGATGGCGCCGTGCTGCGTGTGCGCAATCTGCTGCTGCGTGCCGCTCAGGACCATGAGAGCGGCAAGCCGGCATTCTCCAGCAAGGAGCTGAAATACGCCAAGATCCGTTCCGTCGGCGGCATCATCCCCGAGGGACAGGATTGGCGAGTCTTGGTGGACAGCGAGTGACGCGCCCGGACGTTATGGATGTACGCCGGCCCACCCACGCGGTTGGCCGGATTACAGGAGAGAGCCAGATAATGCGTACCAACATGTTTTATGAAGAGCGCGAGCTCCATGACGTCAGGCGCCTACTGTATCCCGCGTCTATCGCGGTAGTAGGGGTGTCCGACAGCGAGCGGTCATTTGGCAATTTCGTGCTGTCCAATCTGGCGAGTTTCGACTACGCCGGTGAGCTCCACCTGGTAAGCCGCTCCACGGCTGAAGTGCAAGGGCGCGCCTGTGTCGCCTCCATCGATGATCTGCCGGAAGGCATCGACGTTGCTGTGCTGACGGTGCCGGCTTCGGTGGTGGTCGAGTCGGTGCGAGCTTGCGGACGTCGCGGTATCGCGGCGGCGGTGGTGTTTGCCTCGGGTTTCTCCGAGGCTGGCGAAGAGGGTGAGCGTCAACAGGCCGAGCTGGCCCAGGCCGCCGAGGAGGGGGGCGTGATGGTGGTGGGGCCCAACTGCATGGGGCTCAGCAACTTGGCCGATGGCATTCCACTGACCTTCGAGCCGCAGATGCTCGGGTCGGAATACACTGTCAAGTTGCGTCAGGAGGCTCGCCCGGGCGTGGCGGTCGTCGCCCAGAGCGGTGCCATGTCCAACAACCTGCGCGATGCCCTGATTGCCAATGGTCTGCCGGTCATGTACGCCATCTCCACCGGGAACGAGGCGGTGCTGAGTATCGAGGATCACCTGGCCCATCTGGTCGACGAGCCGCGGGTCGGCATCATCACCCTTTATGTGGAGCAGGTGCGCTATCCGGAGCTGTTCCTCGCCCAGGTGGCGCGAGCCCGCGAGGCGGGCAAGCCCATCGTCATGTTGATGCCCGGTCGCAGCGCCCGTGCCAGGGATGCGGTGCAGTCTCACACCGGGGCCCTGGCCGGTAACCATGCGGCGGCCTGCGTTCGACTGCGTGGCGAGGGGGTGCTGCTGGTGGATACCCTGGATGAGCTGTTCGATGTGACCGCCATCCTGCACAAGTTTCCCGAGCCGTCGGCTGCCCCTCCGGCTCTTCTCACCAACTCCGGGGCGATCAAGAACTGTGCTTTGGATCTGGGCGAGGATATCGGCCTGACTTTTCCGGGCTTCTCCCCCAGCACCATAGCGGGTCTCGAGACCATCCTGCCCTCCTATGCCGTGGCGGAGAATCCGCTGGACTTCACCACCATCAGTGCTAAGGATCCGCAAGCCTACACCCGACTGTGCAATGTGGTAGTGGATGATCAGGGTGTCGGTGGCGTGATGGTAGCGATGATGGGTGGCCCGCGGGTCGGCCAGCTCGACAAGGCCAAACATCTGGTGCCTGCCATCGCCCAGTGCACCAAGCCTTCTGCGTTGATCATCCTGGGCGACCAGACGGAGCTGATTCCGGAATTCCGTCAGGCCATCGAGGAAAGTGGAGTGCCCTTCTTCCGTTCCGTGGATCGGGCAGTGCGCGCCTTCGCTCGCGTAGAGCGGTATGGCCGCAGTATGCGGCGCAAGCGGGTCGAGTCGTCCCGACGCCAGTTGCCTAGCTTGCCGAGTAGTGGGCTGCATGCCGAGTACCAGTGCAAGCAGTGGCTCTCCGCTATGGGAATCAGCTTCCCGAGTGGACGCCTGGCCACCAGCGTCGATGAAGCGGCGGATATCGCCAGGCAGGTCGGGTATCCCGTAGTGATCAAGGCGCAATCAGCTGACTTGCCTCACAAGTCGGATGTGGGGGGCGTGGTGGTAGGCCTGGCCGATGAAGAAGCACTCCGTCATGGCTGGGATTGCCTGCAATCTGCCGTCGCGACGGCCCGGCCGGACCTGACCCTGGACGGCGTGCTGGTAGAAGCCATGGGACGCGGTGGGGTCGAACTGATCGTCGGGGCGCGGCGCGACCCCCAGTGGGGGCCGGTGGTGATGGTTGGCTTGGGGGGCGTATGGATCGAGGCGCTCAAGGATGTGCGCCTGCTGCCTGCCGATTCAGAACTGGCCGATATCTCGCAAGAGATCCTCTCCCTCAAGGGGGCGGCCCTGCTGACTGGGCTGCGTGGCAGCGAGCCGGTGGATATCACCGCCATTGCCGAGGTGGTCTCCCGAGTCGGGGAGGTCATGCAAAGCTGCCCAGAGGTCGAAGAGGTCGATATTAACCCCTTGGTGGCCTATCCCGACGGCGTCGTGGCGCTGGACGCGCTGGTAGTGACCAGCCCGCAACAACTAGGTGAGAGCTAATTATGAGACTGGAATTCACACCGAAAGAAGAGGCCTTTCGCCAGGAGGTCAGGCAGTTCGTCAAAGATGAACTGGACTCGGCCATCAAGGCCAAGGTCGAAAGAGGTCTGCGTTTGGAGAAGGCCGACTATGTGGCCTGGTATACCAAGCTCTTTGATAAGGGCTGGATCACCCCGGGCTGGCCGGAAGAGGAGGGCGGCCCGGGGTGGACGCCGATCCAGAAGTACCTGTTCGATGAAGAGACACTGCTGGGGGGCGCGCCGCGAATCATTGCCAGCGGCATCAACATGCTGGGACCGGTGCTGATCGCCTTCGGCACCCCAAAGCAGAAAGACCAGTACCTGCCGGCCATTCGGCGCAGCGAGAGTTGGTGGGCTCAGGGCTTTTCCGAGCCGGGTGCCGGCTCGGATCTGGCTTCCATGCGTACCACTGCCGTGCGCGATGGCGACCATTACATTGTCAATGGCCACAAGGTTTGGACCTCTTACGCGCACTTCTGCGACAAGTTGTTCTGCCTGGTTAAGACCGACAAAGACGCTAAACCCCAGGAAGGCATCTCTTTCCTGTTAATGGACCTGGATACCCCGGGCATCGAAGTCCGCCCGATCAAGCTCTATGAGGGCGGCAACGACCTCAACGAAGTCTATCTGGACAACGTGCGGGTGCCGGTGGAGAACCTGATCGGCGAGGAGAACAAGGGTTGGACCTATGCCAAGTATCTGTTGGGACACGAGCGTACCGGCATCGCCGGCATCGGCGCCTCCAAGCAGCAATTGTTACGGGTTAAGCGCCTTATCAAGGAGCAAGGCATGGCTGGCGACTCTCACTTCCAGCGCAGAGTCACCGAACTGGAAATCGAATTGATTGCTCTGGAAGCCACCGGCCTGCGCATCCTCGGCGCGAACCAGACCTTCAATGCGCAGGGGGCCGAAGCCTCGATGCTCAAGGTCCGTGGTACCGAACTGCGCCAGGATATCTTCGAATTGCTCTACGAAGTGGCCGGTCCGGCCGTCATCCCCTTCTCGGAAGAGGCCATGCGGCTGGAGGGAGTGGATCCCTTGATCGGGGATGACGAGCGCTCTTCACTGGCAGCCAATTTTCTGGATTCCCGCAAGCTGTCCATCTACGGCGGCACCAACGAGGTGCAGCGCAACGTCACCTCCAAGATGTTGCTGCAAGGTTAGGAGACCACCATGGATTTCTCGATTAGCGAAGAGCAGCTGCAGCTGCGTGATGCGGTGAAGAGGTTCTGCGACGGCGAATATCCGCCGGAAATGCGCGGACAGCAGGTGAGTGCCGACATGCGCCGTGAACGCTGGGGGATGATGGCCGAGCTGGGCCTGATCGGCCTGGCCGTCAGTGAGACATGTGGCGGTAGCGACCTGGGCATGGTGGAACAGATGGGTGTGCTTGAGGAGCTGGGGCGCTGCCTGAGCCCTGAGCCCTATCTTTCCACGGCTGTTATATCAGGCAGCCTTATAAATGCCTTGGGAACCTCCGAACAGCAACAGCGGTGGCTGGCGCCCATCGCCATGGGGCAGCTCCGCGTGGCGTTTGCCTTGGACGAGCCTCGGGAACGCTATGCCTATCAGGCCAGCTTGATGGAGTGCCGCTTGACCCTTGAAGGAGAAGACTATCGCCTTAGTGGCGAGAAAAGCCTGGTGCTGGATGGCGCCGACGCCGATGCCTATGTAGTGGCGGCCCAACATGACGGTGCCCTTCAGCTGCTGGTGGTGCCTGCCGATGCCGTGGGACTGACCCGGACCACCGGGTCCACCCTGGATTCCCGGGAGATCGCCACGCTGTGCTTCGCGGATGTACTCATTTCTTCCGGCCAGGTGCTCGCCGAGGGAGAAAGGGCCGAATGTGCTCTCCAGGCGGTGCTGGATCGCACCTCAGCGGCACTGTGCGCAGAGTCCGTGGGAGCCATGACCGAGCTGGTGGAGCAAACCCGCGAGTTTCTCAAGGTCCGCAAGCAGTTCGGCGCTGTGCTGGGCAAGTTCCAGGTGCTTCAGCACCGTTTCGTCGACATGGTAATCGCCTTGGAACAGTCACGTTCCATGGCGGCGGTGGCCGCCATGGCAGTGGATGAGGCGGATGCCGAGAAGAGCCGAAAGCTAGTCTCCGCTGCCCGAGTGAGCGTGGCGCGGGCCGCCCGGCTGATCTCCAAGGAGGCGGTGCAAATGCACGGTGCCATGGGCATGACCGACGAGTGTCAGGTGGGTCACTACGTCAAGCGGCTGATGGTGGCAGAGCGCCTGTTCGGCGATATCTCTCATCAACTGCAAAATTTCGCAAAAAGCACCGCCACGGCGGCGTAATCATCACGATACCTCTATGACGACAAGCAAGGAGTCAGTGCATGAACAACCTTACAACCGAATCTCTCGATGGCAATCTCAAGAACACTCTCCAAGACAAGGTGATCCTGGTGACCGGTGCCGGCAATGGCATCGGCCGCGCCATCGCCCACTACTGTGCCGCTCAGGGGGCTAAGGTGGTGGTCAACGACTTCGGCACCAGCCTGACCGGTGACAAGGAAGATTCCAGCCCTGCCGAGGCGGTGGTCAACGAAATCAAGGAAGCCGGTGGCATGGCCGTGGCTAATCAGGACAGCGTATCCGACCCGGAAGGTGCACAGCGTATGGTGGATCTGGGAGTAGAGACCTGGGGGCGCATCGACGGGGTGGTCAATAATGCGGGTGTGCTGCGCGACAAGATTTTCCACAAGATGAGCCTGGGTGACTGGAAGCTGGTCATCGACACGCACCTCAACGGCTCCTTCTATACATCCATCGCCGCGGCTCAACACTTCAAGGCCCAGGGCTCCGGTGCCTTCGTGCACATGACCTCTCCGACCGGGGTGGTCGGCATGCTGGGCCAGGCCAACTATGGTGCCGCCAAATCCGGCATCATCGGTCTCTCCAAGGCCATTGCTCTGGACATGAAACGTGCCGGTGTGCGTTCCAACACGGTCTCCCCTTCTGCCTTTACCCGTATGCTCGACAATATCGTGGCCGAGACCCCAGAGCAGAAAGCGCGACTTGCCAAGGCTAAGCTCAATACCCCCGAGAAGGTTGCGCCGCTGATCGCCTATCTGCTGTCCGACCTGGCCGAAGGTATCACTGGACAGATCTTCGGTGTACGCCGCAACGAGCTGATGCTGTTCAACCAGATTCGTCCAGTTCGCTCCGTGTCCTACGGCGATGGCTGGACCCAGGAGGCGATCCACGACAGCGCCATGCCGTCCATGAAGCGTTTCTTCACGTCGCTGGACGGAGGTGAGTACTTCGCTTGGGACTCCATGTAACAGCAGGAGCTGGCCGAGGGCATGCTCTCGGCCCGTCCGCAACGATACGACAAGGACAATATTATGCCGATCAATCGCGATTTCCTGATCAACTGGGATATGGAGCCGGTAGTTCAGCGCTACACGGACAAGGATTCCATGCTGTTTGCCCTGAGCCTGGGGCTGGGAATGGATCCGCAGGATCCCCAGCAGCTGCAGTACATCTATGAGGATGGTCTCAAGGCCTTCCCCATCATGCCGGTGGTGCTCTGCTCGCCCCAGGGCTGGGCGGTACATCCCGAGGCGGGGCTCAATTATCGCATGATGGTTCATAGCGAGCAGCGTCTGAAGATCCACCAGCCGCTGCCTCCCGCCGGCACCCTGCGGGCGGTGACCCGGGTCGATGATGTCATCGACAAGGGGGAGGGCCGCGGTGCCATCCTCTATCTCAGCCGTGATATCCATGATGACGAGAGTGGCGAACTGTTGGCTACGGTGAGCGGCACCGCCTTTGCCCGTGGCGATGGTGGCTTCGGAGGCCCGAAGGGACCGATGATCGAGCCGCACAAGCTGCCGGAAGGACCGGCTGACTACCGCCTGGAAACCACGACGTCGCCTCAGATGGCGCTGCTGTATCGTCTCAATGGCGACCGTAACCCCATCCATGCCTCGCCGGAAATCGCCCGAAGCGCCAAGTTTCCACGCCCGATTCTACACGGCCTGGCCACCTACGGGGTCGCCGCCAACCTGCTGATCAACGAGTTTGCCGGTGGCGATCCGTCCCGTCTCAAGGAGTACAACGCGCGCTTCTCGGCGCCATTTTTCCCCGGCGAGACGCTGACAGTCGAAGCCTGGAAGCAGGGAGATGAAATTTCCTTTCGCGCTTTCGTCGCCGAGCGTGACGCAGTGGTTCTCAACAACGGCTATGCGGTGCTGACATCATGACTCTCAATGGCAAGGCATACATCGTAGGTGCCTATGAGCACCCCACCCGCCGAGCAGACGATATCTCGGTGGCACGACTCCACGCCGAAGTGGCCAAGGGTGCCCTGGAGGATGCGGGTCTGAGTAAGTCGGATATCGACGGCTACTTCTGTGCCGGAGACGCGCCGGGGCTCGGTGCCACCAGCATGGTCGAGTATCTGGGTCTCAATGTTCGCCATGTGGATACCACGGAGTGTGGCGGTTCGGCCCCCATCCTGCATGTGGCCCACGCCGCCGAAGCCATCGCCGCGGGGCGCTGCAATATCGCTCTGGTGACCCTGGCCGGTCGCCCGCGTGCTGCCGGTGCTTCGCTGGTGCTCAAGGCCCCTGATCCAGATGCTCCGGATCTGCCCTTCGAGCTGCCCTTCGGTCCGGCGACCCAGAACCTCTATGCCATGGTGGCGCGCCGCCACATGCATGAGTTCGGCACCACCAGTGAACAGCTGGCCTGGATCAAGGTGGCGGCCTCCCAGCACGCCCAGCACAACCCCCATGCCATGCTGCGCAACCCGGTGACCGTGGAGGAGGTGGTCAACTCACCGATGATCTCCGATCCGCTGCATCGCCTGGATTGCTGTGTCATGAGCGATGGCGGCGGTGCCGTGATCGTAGCCCGCCCCGAGATCGCCGCTCAACTCAGGCGTCCCGCGGTCAAGGTGATGGGCGCTGGCGAGGCCCAGAAGGATGGCCAGGCGGGGCAGATCGACCTGACCTATTCGGCGGCGGCTTGGTCCGGTCCAGCAGCCTTCGAGATGGCAGGCGTCACCCCGGGAGATATCAAGTACGCCTCCCTCTATGACAGCTTCACCATTACCGTGCTGATTCAGCTCGAGGACTTGGGCTTCTGCATCAAGGGCGAGGGAGGCCGCTTTGTGGCTGATGGCAACCTGATCTCGGGACACGGGCGGCTGCCTTTCAATACCGACGGTGGTGGCCTGTGCAACAACCATCCGGCCAATCGTGGCGGCATGACCAAGATCATCGAGGCGGTACGCCAGCTGCGCGGTGAAGCCGCATCGGCCGTGCAGGTACCTAACTGTGACTTGGCGATCGCCAGTGGCATAGGTGGGGCGCTGGCCTCACGCCACACCGCAGGCACCATTATTCTGGGGAGGGAGTGAGATGGCAGACGTGAAAAAAGCAAGACCCGAGCCCAAGCCTCCACAGATGGATGTGGAAGCCTTCTGGACCGCCGCCGAGCGGGAAGAGCTGTTGATCAAGGAGTGCCAGGACTGCGGTGAGCCGCACTTCTACCCACGTATGGTCTGTCCGCACTGTCTCAGTGACCGCGTCGAGTGGAAGGCGGTCAGCGGGCGGGGCGAGATCTACTCCTACAGCACCCTGATGCGCAAGGGCCAACCCGGTCACACCATTGCCTTTGTGCGGCTGGAGGAGGGGGTGACCCTGATGAGCAACATCGTAGATGCCGATCCTCAGGGCCTCTCCATCGGCCAACCGGTACGGGCCGTCTTCCGCAAGCTCAAGGAAGATGGCCCCACATTGCCGCTGTTCATCCCGGTATGACGACTATGCGATTGCCTTCATGACTCACTGTGGAGCCTGACATGCTAAAGACTAACCACCATTACGGCGCTCTCTCGCGCTTCACCGTGATCGACGCCAGCCGCGTACGAGCGGGCCCCACCGCCATTCGTCTTTTCGCCGATATGGGAGCACGGGTGATCAAACTCGAAATTCCCGACGGAGCTCCAGGGGGGGACGACATGATCGGTGCCCGGAACCATGACCGGGCGGATTTCGAGAATCTGCATCGTAACAAGGAGAGCCTGACCCTCAACCTCAAGACCGAGGAGGGTAAGGCAATTTTCAACGACCTGATCCGCGAGGCGGATGTGTTCATCGAGAACTATCGCCCCGACGTCAAGCATAAGCTGGGCATCGACTATGAGTCGCTGAAACAGATCAACCCGCGGCTGGTCTACGCCAGCATTTCCGGTTTTGGCCAGGATGGCCCCTACAGCAAGCGCCCCGGTTTTGACTCCATCGCCCAAGGGATGGGGGGGCTGATGTCGATCACCGGGGAGCCTGGCCGAGGTCCGATGCGTGTGGGTATCCCGCTGGCGGACCTCTGCGCCGGTCACTTCTGTTCCCAGGGTATCCTGGCGGCACTGCTTGAACGTGAGGTGTCCGGCGAAGGGCAGTGGGTGCAGACCAACCTGCTGGAATCTCAAATCGCCATGCTGGACTTTCAGGCTGCCAAGTGGCTGATCGATGGCCATGTGCCTGACCAGAACGGTAACGAGCATCCTATCACCGTGCCTACGGGGGTCTATGCCACCCGCGACGGTTACCTGAATCTGGCTGCCATCGGCCAGACCATGTGGGTGCGCCTGTGCGCTGTGCTAGGGGTGCCGGAGCTGGTCGAGGAACCAGGGCTTGAGACCGATGCGATGCGGGTGAAGAACCGTGACCGAGTCAGCGAAGCGATCAGTGAGCTGTTTCGTCAGCGTGCCACTGATGAGTGGATTGATGCCCTCAACGAGGCGGGTGTGCCCTGCGGCCCCATCTACGCTGTCGACAAGATGTTCGAGGATGAACAGGTCAAGCACCTGGACGTAACCTGGGATATTGACCATCCCGAGCGCGGCACCTTGGAAGTCATCAATACGCCCATTCGCATGTCTCGCTTCCCACGTCCTGAGAAGGCTCGCCCGGCACCCGAGAAGGGGGAACACACGGACCGCATCCTAGTGGAATTGGGAATTTCGCCGTCGCAGATCGACGAGCTTAAAAAGCGCCACATCGTGTGAGGTGGCCAGTTTCAAATATCAACAACAGACAGGAGTATCGCCCATGGCAACGTTAACAGCGGCATTCGGCACTTCCCACAGCATCATGCTGACATCACGCAAGGAAGACTGGCAATACGGCTTCAAGGCGGTGGATCCCCGCAACCCACATTACTTCGATCGCGAAGGTAACCACCGTACCTATGAGGAGCTGCTTGCGGTTGCACCTAGCGACTCTGAGGAAATGGTGACCCCGGAGCTGATGGCCGGACGTTTCGATGCGGCCGATGCGGCGATGAACCAGCTCAGGGAACGGATTGCCAATGCCAAGCTTGATGTACTGCTAGTGGCTGGTGACGATCAGACCGAGCTGTTCAAGATGACCAACATGCCGGCGATCGCCATCTACTATGGCGAGACGATTCGCAACGCCAAGCGCGAGGATTTGAGCGAAGAGGACAGCTGGTATCGCCATGCGCGGGCCCAACGCCAGGAGCCTGATGAAGATGTGCACTATCCGGTGGACAGTGAGCTCGCCGAATGGCTCATTCGCAGCCTTTCCGACAAGGAATTCGACATCGCTGCCCTATCCGGCCTAGATGAAGATCAGTTCGAGGGGCATGCTTTCTCCTTTCCTCACCGTCGCTATCTCTCCCATGCCAGGCTGCCCGTCGTGCCGATCATGGTGAACACATTCGATCCACCCAACCAGCCCACGGCCAAGCGCTGTGTGGCACTAGGTCGTGCCCTGCGCGAACTGATCAAAGAATACCCGAAGGATCTCAAGGTGGGGATCATGGCCTCCGGTGGCCTGTCCCACTTTGTGGTTGATGAGGAGTTTGACCATC
Source organism: Vreelandella glaciei (assembly GCF_013415125.1). GTDB lineage: Bacteria > Pseudomonadota > Gammaproteobacteria > Pseudomonadales > Halomonadaceae > Vreelandella > Vreelandella glaciei. Next base: position 106,341 of record NZ_JACCDE010000002.1, read on the forward strand.
AGCTGATTGAAGCCTTTCGTAATAGCGATCTGGACTTTCTGGCCTCGATCGATCCTCGGCGTCTCAAGGCCGGCAGTTCGGAGATCCGGAACTGGATCGTGGTGGCAGCGGCATCTACCGACCTGCAACTGGACTGGGCAGAATATGTGCCTGGGTACCGTACCCCGGCACTGACGGGTACGGGCTTGTGCTTCGCTAGCTGGAAACCTACGAGCTAAATATAAGGGAGGCTAATATGTCGGATGAATTCCTGACCCGGTTGCGGCGGCTTGACTGTTGCGCGCTCTCCGATGCCATGGACAAGCTGGGACTGCCCGGTGCTGTGACGGATCTGCACCAATTCTCGGGAGCCAGGCGCATTTCGGGACGCGCCATCACCGTCAAGCTGGAAGAGGTCAATGCCTTGCAGGGAAGGTCTTCGGAAGAACCGGTCCGTCACTTGTGCTGCACCGCCATAGAAATGGGGAACGGGGGCAATGTAATCGTCGTTGAGCAGCGAACTGGTCTCGATGCGGGGAGCTGGGGTGGATTGCTTTCATTGGGTGCCAAGGTGCGTGGTATTGCTGGTGTGGTGGCCGATGGCCCGGTTCGTGACATCGACGAGGCTAGGGATATAGGGTTCCCTGTCTTTGCCCGCACGCTCACTTCGCGCACGGCACGTGGACGGGTGACTGAGGTTGGTACCAATATCCCCATACAGGTGGGGGAGATCCAAGTCGATGCGGGAGATTATATTGCAGCAGATAACAGTGCTGTGATCCTGATTCCTGCCACTCATATCGAAGAGGTCATCGAGACCGCCGAGAGGATTGTGCGCAAGGAAGCGGTAATGGCCAAGGCGATATTGGGCAATCAGCCCATCGGCGATGTCATGGGTGGAAGTTACGAACACATGCTGGAGACGTGATGATGAGCGAGAAAAACGACAAGAACGTGTCGCGAGCGGCGAAGCTGGACACCGCAACCTTGAGCGATGCGCTAGACAAGCATGGTATCAATGGTCAGTGTTATCGGATTGCCCCGCGCGATAACTCCTTCCGCCTGGCCGGAAGAGCCTACACTCTACAGTATGGCCCGGCCAGCAACCCTCCTGGTACCGTGGGAGATTACATAGACGATGTGCCGCCTGGCAGTGTGCTTGTACTGGACAATCAGGGGCGCGACGATGCCACTGTATGGGGCGATATCCTTACCGAGATAGCACACCGTCGCGGTATTGCCGGTACAGTCATCGACGGCTTCTGTCGGGATGTAGCGCTGTGCCGTGAACTTGACTATCCGGTCTATGCACGTGGTCACTGGATGCGTACCGGCAAGGATCGAGTCCAGGTCGAGGCCACTAATGTGCCGGTAAATATCGGTCATGCTCGGGTGGCACCCGGAGATCTATTGCGTGGGGATGCCGATGGGGTAGTGGTAATCCCCCAAGAGCACGAAGAGGCGGTACTGGCCACTGCCGAGGATATCGAGGCAGCCGAGAATAGCATTCGCGAAGCGGCACGAAGTGGCATGCGCCTGGACGAGGCACGTGTCCAGTTTCGTTATCACCAGCTGCAGACTGCTGAGCAGTGAGGAGAGACCACCATGACAATCAGTGACGAAATGTTGCGTCGAGCTTCCAGGCTGCCTACGGCAACGCTGCATGAGGCTTTTGGCAAACGCGGTAACTTGCCTTCCGCCATTAAGCCGGTGTCTCCAAACTTTCGGGTCTGTGGTCGGGCGGTGACGGTACATGGACCTGGTGGAGACAATGTCTGGATCCACCGTGCCATATACGAGGCCCAGCCGGGCGATGTGCTGGTAATATGCACGAACAGCTCCTACGAGCATGGCTACTGGGGTGAAATCATGTCCACGGCGGCGCTGGAGCGCGGGCTTGCCGGTGTGGTCATCGACGGCGGTGCACGTGATGGCGCTTTGCTCGCCGAATTCGGCTTTCCTGTTTTCTCGCGTGGGCTGTGCATCAAAGGGACCGGTAAGGATCTTGATGCAGTGGCCTGTATCAACAAGCCGGTAATGATCGGTGACGTCGTGGTCACGGCGGGCGACCTTGTTGTGGGAGACGGGGATGGGGTTGTGGCCATCCCTCAGGCGGAGGTCGACGACGTGCTGGAGCGGGCCGAATGTCGTGAGGATGACGAAGCGAGCATACTCGAGCGTCTGCGGCAGGGCGAATCCACTCTGGCGATCTATGGTTGGGTTTTGCCATGAGTGGAACCTTGCCGTCACTGATAGTTGAAAAGGGTGTAGCGAATCTACAGTTGGAGCGGCCGGAACAGGCCAACCGTCTGGGGAATGACGACCTGGAGCAGCTCCTGGAACATTTCGAAACGATCGAAGCCGATCCGGCCATACGCGTAGTGGTGCTTCGTGCCCGTGGCAAGTATTTCTGCGCCGGCTATCACCTGAAAGACCTGGAATCGGGTGGGGATGACGGTCGCTTCGAGGCGGTGGCTCGGGGTCTTGAGGACTTGCGGCCGGTGACCATTGCCGCGGTTCAGGGCGGAGTCTATGGTGGAGCCTCCGACCTGCTCCTGGCCTGTGACTTTCGGGTGGGGAGCCTATCTGCCGAGGTGGCGATGCCGGCGGTACGCTTCGGTCTACATCTCTACGGTAGCCTGTTGGAGCGCTACGTTAGCCGTCTGGGCCTGAACACGGCTAAGCGATTGATCCTGGCGGCAGAGAAACTTTCTGCTGAGGACATGCTTCGCGTTGGGTTCCTTACCCATCTGGTGGAGGAGCCCCGGGAGCTGGATGACACGGTTGAGGAACTGGCCGAGCGGCTGGTGGGGTTGGCTCCCTTGGCAATGAAGGGTATGAAGCGCCACCTGAATGAGATCGCCCGGGGTGGGCTGGACCTCGCGTCGCTGCAGGAAGATATTTCGCACTGTATTGAGTCCAACGACTTGGCTGAAGGCCTGCGCGCTCTGCAGGAGCGGCGGCCCCCGTGTTTTAGTGGACGGTAAAATTTGACTGGAGCTAGTTAGAAACGGCCAGTTCGCGAACCTATGAGATTTCGACGATGGATGGATGGGCGGGTAAATTAATTAATAATCAATAACTTATTGTATTTTAAAAGACGTACGGTACAGTTTCTCATGATTTATAATGGAGACTAAAGTCTAATAAAAAGCGAGTGGTATTTTTCATTTATATAAGTGAAGCTTATATAAAGGTTGCTGATAAAAATGCGATCTTCATACCGTCTAGTTCTGCCTGCAGCAACCAGAGTCGATAACAACTACAAGAGGTAACCAGTATCATGCAATTTAAAACTCGTAATCTAATCGGTGTGTGTGCCCTCGGCTTGGGCCTACCTCTCTCCGCTCAAGCGGAACCGGAATTTCCGCGTGTGTCGATGTGGACGGCCTACGACACAGGATCCACCTACTATATTCAGGCCTCCGCGCTAGGCGGTTTGCTGAAAGAGCATGCAGGCAGCAACATCCGCATTATCCCTGGTCGTAATGATATCGCCCGCATGACTCCGCTTAAAAGCGGGCAGGCTGATTATACCATGAGCGGGATCGCCGCATACTTCGCCCAGGAAGGGGTAATGTTGTTCAACTCCCAGAAATGGGGTCCACAGCCTCTGCGGGTGGTCGCCGCCAACTTTGGCAATCAGGCGATCGGTCTGGCCGCTGCGGGTGATGCCGATATCGAGACGCCTGCCGATCTAGAGGGCAAAAAAATCGTTTATGTGCTCGGAGGCGATGCCATGAACATGACCACCGCTGCCGTGCTGGCGTATGGCGGGCTTACCTGGGATGACGTTAGAAAGGTTGAGGTCGGTAGTCCCCTCGAAGCTATCGATGCGGTGCTTGACGGAACGGCTGATGCCATGCCGGGCTCAACCGGCAACCCATTGATTGAACGACTGACCACAAGTCCTCGCGGGCATGCCTGGGTGCAACTACCCAACGAGACCCCTAAGCAGCAAGAGAAGTGGGAGCAGGTCCAGGAAGTGGCACCGTTTTATCGGTCCATAACCGCCACCGAGGGCAATGCCGTCTCTGAGGAAGAACCTTGGTATAGCGGTGGTTATGCGCTGCCCATCATGGCCACCATGGCCAATCAGGAGGCTGACGAGGTCTATGCTTTGGTCAAGTTTCTCAATGAGCATTATGACCAACTAAATCGACAGGCTCCATCGGCAGAAGGCTGGAACCTAGAGAGCCAGGACTTCACCTGGATCATGCCCTATCACGAAGGAGTCATTCGTTATTTCGAGGAACAAGGGGTCTGGACTGACGAGTATCAGAAGCACCAAGATGAGCTGATTCGGCGTCAGGAGGTGTTAAGTGAAGCATGGCAGCAGTATATGGCCAGCATTGGCAGCAATGACTTTCAGCCTGTGACTTGGAGTGAACAGCGCTTAACGGCACTGGAAGATGCCGGTTTAGCCCCGGGTCTACGGTAAACGCCCAATAACGTCTGCCGGTTCGGCGCTAAGCCGGGCCGGAACCTCTCAGCCTACTCAACAATGAGGCCATGACGATGACGGAAAGTCAATCCATCCGTACCCCTCTAGTACGCCGCGTTCTGATGTTGGTTGCCATCTTGGCGACGCTAGCTTCTATCTACCAGATATTCAATCTTGGCTTTTATGCCGGATTCTCGATGTTCGGGGTGCAGTATATCTACCTATTGTTGACGATGCTGTTGCCGGTCGTATTCCTGGCTATTCCTGCCAGCTTGGGAGAGCGTACCAAGCGAGTGCCCTGGTACGACTGGGGGCTGGCGGTGGTGAGCCTAGGCTGCTGCGCTTTCTTTACCTTCAACTCCATCAATGCGGTCAACCAAGGTTGGGAGTTTTCGGCACCCGAGTACGTTGTATGGATGAGCTATCTGATGTGGGCGCTGACGCTTGAAGCTACCCGGCGTTGTGGCGGCTGGGCAATCTTCGTGGTTGTACTGCTTATGTCCGCTTTTCCGCTCTATGCGCAAATCTTACCTGACAGCATGGCAGCTATGTCCACTCCGATCAGTTATGTGGCTATCTACCATGCCTTGAGCGCCGAGAGCATTCTAGGGATCCCTGCCCAGGCGTTCGGCAAACTGGTGATCGGCTTCCTGTTGTTCGGTACTGCTCTACAGCGTACTGGTGGCGGCAAGTTCTTTATCGATCTGGCCTTTTCTATGCTTGGTAAGGTGCGGGGTGGTCCTGCTAAAGTTTCAATATTCTCCAGCGGCTTGATGGGCTCCATGTCCGGTAGTGTTATCACTAACGTACTGTCGACTGGTCCGCTTTCCATTCCTGCTATGCGTAAGGTGGGCTTCACAAAGACCTACGCGGCGGGTGTCGAAACTTGTGCTTCTACAGGCGGGGTGCTAATGCCGCCTGTGATGGGGGCTGCAGCCTTCATCATGGCCACCTTTCTTGAGATTCCCTATGGACAGATTGCCCTCGCAGCGGCGATTCCCTCGGCGCTCTATTTCTTCGGGCTTTTCGTTCAAATCGATTTTTATTCAGCGCGCAATAACCTTAAAGGCCTTGAGGAGGAAGAGTTGCCTAGTTTCATAGAAACTTTCAAGGCGGGCTGGCATTACCTTTTCGTGTTTGCGCTACTGGTGTTCATGTTGCTGCACTTAAACCGGGAGGCGGCTGCACCCTTCTATGCGACCGCGCTATTGATCGCTCTCAACCAGCTCAGGGCCAATAATCGCTGGAGCCTCGCCGACCTAAAGGATTTTGTAGAGACTAGTGGACTACGGCTGGCCGAACTCCTGGGGCTGATGGCTGGCATCGGCATGATAATGGGCGGACTCGCCATTACCGGTCTGTCGGGCACCATCGCCACGGATCTGCTCTACATGGCTGGCGGAGATCCGCTGATCCTGTTGTTAATGGGCGCCTTGACGAGCTTCATCCTGGGTATCGGCATGCCGATCACCGCTGCCTATATCTTCTTAGCGATCGCACTGGCTCCCGCTCTGGTCGATGCAGGGCTCAGCCCCTTGGCGGTACATATGTTCATTCTTTACTGGGGTATGTTGAGTTTCATTACCCCGCCTGTCGCGGTGGGTGCTTTTACCGCTGCCAAAGTCGCTGGTAGCAATCCTATGAAGACCGGTTTCATGTCGATGCATCTGGGTAGCATCATCTACTTCATTCCTTTCTTCTTTGTGTTGGAACCTGCTCTTCTTCTTCAAGGGAGTGCCCTGGAGATCATCAAGGCGATTTTGTCAGCGGTGATCGGGATCTTCCTCGTAGCGGGCGGGCTGCAGGGTTATCTGCCCAAGCTGGGCAACTTCTCCCGTTCCGGGGCGTTGCAGTGGCCGGTACGTACGCTGTTCATCGCTGGTGGCCTGCTGATCGCCCTGCCTCACAACCCCTTGATCGATATTGGTGAAATCACCCTTCTGGTGGGAGCCTTGGGCTGTATCCTCGCGGCAACGCTGCTCAGCTTGTTGCGTCGGCGGCCTTGCTCTGTGGCTGGTTAAAATAGAACTGCCTGATCATGAGAGAAGCCATGCCTCTGAGTCCCGGAAAACTTGCCTTACTGGTAGCGGCGAATACCGCCCTCGCGCCTTTGGCAATCGATGCTTACCTACCAGCTATGCCTGATTTGGCCGCGGCAGTGGGTGCCAGCATCCATCGTACAGAGCTGTCGATCAGCGTCTTCCTGGTGGGCTTCGCCATCGGCCAGTTGGTTTGCGGGCCGCTGTCGGACCGACTGGGCCGCAAGCCCCTGCTGTTCTCGGGATTGATGGTCTTCTTGGTGGCCAGTCTGTTGATCCTGCAGGCCAGCAGTCTGGAGTCGCTGCTATTTTGGCGTTTCGTGCAGGCCTTGGGTGGGGGCGCTAGTGTGGTCAACTCATCGGCCATCGTGCGGGACTGCTTCAGTGGCCGTGAGGCGGCAAAGGTGATGTCGACCATGGCAATGATCTTGATGCTGGCGCCTCTGGTGGCACCGGCGCTAGGCAGCGTCCTGCTATACCTGTCGGACTGGCGGTTGATCTTCGTGTTTCTAGCAGCCTATGCGGCCTTCCTGCTATGGGTAATGAGCCGCTGGCTGCCGGAGACTCGCAGCCCGCATCACCCGCGGGCATCTGGGATCCAGGTGCTGCGCAATTACGCCAGCATATTCAGACATCGCGAGGCCATGGGGTACATCTGTGCTGTGGCTATGTCGTTCTCGGGGTTGTTCGCTTTCGTTACAGCGTCACCCTTCCTGTATCTGGAGTACTTCGGGGTATCGCCTGCAGTCTATCCGTTGCTGTTCGGGCTCAATGTGCTGCTGATCGCCGCCTCGAGTCGCCTGAACATCCATCTGTTGCGCCACCGTAGCCCCCTACAGAATCTTTACCTGGGGCTTGGCGTCCAGCTTATGGCTGCTTCCGGCCTGGTCGTCGTGACGCTGTTCGACTGGGTATCGCTGATGACGGTAGTCCCCTTGATCATGCTGTTCACCGGCGTTATCGGCTTGATTACCCCCAACGCCATTGCCTCGGTGCTCGAGTACTTCAGCCATATGAGCGCCACGGCTGCGGCTATGCTCGGTGCCATAAAATTCACATGCGGAGCCTTAGCCGGGATGCTGGTCACTGTCTTCGAAATCCCCAGTATCTGGCCGATGGTGCTGACCATGTTCGGTGTCGCCTGTGTCGGTAATCTGGCACTTAGGCTGCTGGCTCCTCCGGTATCGGTGCAGAAAAGAAAGGGCATGGCCACCGGCCGGAAAAGTGCCTGACATACCCCTTTTCGACAAGATATGAGTCACTGCAGATAGTGATAATAAGCATGAAGGTCTCTCTTTGAGGCGGGTTCGGTGAACGATTCCAGCGGTCAGGTATAACGCGCACAATAATAACGAGTGGAGTCTTTTGTATGTTGTCCCAAGAAGTCAATGAAACATTAACGCGTGTTGGCCCGAACACGCCCATGGGAAAGGTGTTGCGGCGTCACTGGCATCCTGTTGCTGGTGTTGATGAACTAGAGCGTTCAGCCACCAAGCCGATACGGCTCCTGGGGGAAGATCTTGTTCTGTATAAGGACAAGAGTGGCGATTATGGTTTGCTCGATCGGCACTGCGCCCATCGGCGAGCCGACCTGAGCCATGGCATTGTCGAGCAGCATGGAATTCGCTGCTTCTACCATGGCTGGCAGTATGACAGGACCGGACAATGCACTCACCAGCCTTTCGAGGAGCAGGTCGATCCCACGGCTTCTCTCTGCACCAGAATCCGACTCACCGCCTACCCGGTAAAACTCGGTGGTGGCATGCTCTGGGCTTATCTGGGGCCCTCTCCTGTACCTGAGTTGCCGGACTGGGAAGCATTCCATTGGCCCAATGGCTTCGTCCAGGTCGTCTTCTCGGAGGTACCCTGCAACTGGCTGCAAGCACAGGAAAACTCCATAGATCCCGTTCACTTCGAATGGACGCATGCCAACTGGAGTCGACGGCAGCACGATATGGATGCCAGCTACGTACCTACGCATACGAAGCTGGATTTTGAGGAATTCGAACACGGCTTTCTCTATAAGCGCGTTTGTGAGGATACTTCCGAAGAGGACCCACTCTGGACAATTGGGCGAGTCTGCTTGTGGCCTAACGGCTTCTTCCTTGGCGACCACTTTGAATGGCGAGTGCCCATAGATGACGAGAATATGCTGAGCGTCACTTGGTCCTTCATTCGAATCCCGAGAGAGAGGGAGCCCTACGAGCAGGCCAAGGTGCCGAGCTGGTACGCCCCCATCCAGGATGCCCAGGGCCGTTGGATCACGAGTCATGTGATCAATCAAGACATTGTCGCCTGGGTCGGCCAGGGGCGAATCACCGATCGAACACGTGAAACCCTGGGGGCGAGTGACCGTGGCATCGCCCTTCTTCGGCGCCAACTTTTGGATGATATCGATGCCGTGGAAAAGGGTTGCGATCCCAAGGGTGTTTTGCGAACGCCGCCTCCCGACGGCGGTACCTGGCTGCCCAGCGATCATCGTGACTTCTTCCTCAAGGGGTTGCCCCTGGAGGAATATCAGCGCCATCCAAAATGGGGGCGCCTGCTCACCCAATTCATTTTCCATGCTGGTCAACCCGAGGATGTCAAGGCGGCCTGCGAGGCGGCTACCGGGGTGAAACTGGACAACGATGAGGTCATCGACCTCTAGCCACCTTATCCACCAATTGAGGTATCTTCATGAACCAGATAGAGGAAGTATTTCAGGTCAGAGTCAAGTCCATTACCTATGAGGCGGAAGGCGTCCTGAGCTTCGAGCTTCGCCCCGAGGCGCCGAGTCGCGAACTTCCGGCCTTTACTGCGGGTTCGCATGTTGATCTGCATCTGACCAACGGCCTGATTCGAAGTTATTCGCTTTTCAACCCGCAGGGGGAAAGCGACTGTTATCGGGTGGCTGTCAACCTCGACGCCAACAGTCGTGGCGGCTCGCATTTTATGCATAACAGCGTCGATGCGGGAGATATCCTGACCATCGGGGGGCCGAGAAATAACTTCTTCCTGTATGAAAAAGCCGAAAATACCGTGCTGATCGCCGGTGGCATCGGTATCACACCGCTCTTCGCCATGGTGCGTCGCCTGGAAGAGCTAGGCAGGAAGTGGACGCTCTATTACACGTCACGTTCAAGGAAAAATGCTGCCTTTATCAATGAGATAGCTGCGATAAGTGCCGATAGCCAGCACGGCAGTGTGGTGTTTCACTTCGACCAGGAAAATTCGGGGGGCTTCCTGAATTTCTCTGACATCGTGGCTGCCGCGCCGAGCGGTACGCATTTCTACTGCTGCGGTCCACTGCCCATGCTGGAGGCCTTCGAGTCGGCCACGGCAGAGCTGCCCGACGACTGTGTGCATGTCGAGTACTTTGCGGCCAAGGAGGCCGCCGATACCTCAGGCGGGTTCACGGTGGAACTGGCCAAGGCAGGGGTTAGTTACTATGTGCCGGCTGGCAAGACCATTCTCGATGTGCTGATCGAGGAGGGCCACCAGCCGCTCTACTCTTGCCAAGAAGGTATTTGCGGAACCTGCGAGGTGTCGGTGCTGGAGGGGGAGCCGGATCATCGTGACCTAGTGCTTTCTGCAAAACAGCAGAAGGAGAGCACCAGCATGATGATCTGCTGCTCGGGGTGTAAAGGAGGGCGTTTAGTTCTTGACCTTTGACCTTTTTTTTTGCTAAAAGTAAGCCATCCTTATATAAGGATGGCTTACTAAATATAAAAAACAAGCAAGGAACCGATAATGAATCACTCCAACAATATAAAACGTGGAACGCTATTCTCTATTTCCTCCCTGGCATTGGCGGTCTCTCTTTCCGCTCAGGCCTATGAGTTCGAGGTGGGGGATACCACTGCGAGCATTTATGGATACGTCAAACTGGATATGATTTATGACGTCGATGCCGAGCTTCCTCCGCTTGGTGCCAACTCCGCCATACCCCTGGATGGCGATATCCGCAACGACATCACTGGGCATACCCAGTTGCACGCCAAGCAGAGTCGTATTGCCTTTGCCACCTCGACGCCGACGGACCGAGGGGACTTCAAGACTGTGATTGAAGGTGACTTTTACGGTGGCAGTGGCGATAGGGAGGAGTTTCGTCTGCGCCATGCCTACGGCCAATGGAACGGTATTACCGCCGGCCAGACGACTAGCAACTTCGGTTCTATCTACGGCATGAACCGTATTATTGACTTCAAACCACAGCCAGGTTTGCCGCAGGGTGCACGCCAGGCTCAGCTGCGCTATACCATAAGCGGTTTTTCGGTGGCTCTGGAGGATCCCAGCAATCTTGGTGGCTCGGTAGCGAGCGGCTTTACCCCTGGCGGGGGTTACGTCGAGCATGCTGCCAGCAAGGACACCTTGCCTGACTTTACCCTGCGCTACATGGGTAAGGCGGGTAATCTCAGCTATGGAGCCTCGGGTTTGCTGCGCCAGCTCGAGGTGGATGATGGGATACAGGATGATAGCGCCGTCGGTTGGGGGGTCAACCTTGAGGCCGAGTATCGTGTCACGCCAGCGGTGACCCTGCGAGGCGGAATAACGCATGGAAAAGGGGTCGGTGGATATATGGAAGAGGCGCCCGGAGCGCCGGCCTATGTGGATCCAGTTACCGGAAGTGTCGAGCCGATTACGCTTACGGGTGGGACTGCCGGCGTGCGTTTGGCGGCCGGACTGGGCCATATCAATCTGGGGTATGGCTATGCCACCGCGGATCTCGATGATGCAGTAGATGCAGGAGTCGCCAATGCCAGTCTAGCTAACGAGACCTTTACTGACCTGCATCTGAACTACATTTGGTCGCCGACTCAGAATGTCAGTTATGGCTTGGAGGTTAGTCGTCAGACCCGCGAAATTGCCAACGGCGATGATGGCGATGCGGTTCGTCTCCAAGGCATGGTGATGTATCGCTTCTGACCGATAAAGGTAGTTCCCTGAATGTTGGCCGCCAGCAGTCGCTTTTCATATGCTGTCCGATCTGCTTGCCCCTAGAGCTCTTGGGGCTTTTTTGGTACTTGGTCGTCCAAAAATGCATCTGAAGCCAGTGCTTCAGGCGCGTCCTATCCGCATTGTTATTGCTCTCTGATCCACAGTGGTTCGGGTGCATATTGGAAGTGACTTACGACGGTCAGAATATTATGGTTCATCTGCTAATATAGGTGCCACATAAGCACATAATCGAAGCCCATTGTTGATACGAGCTGTTGGCACTGGCATGAAAAGCTAAGTGCCTAGTTCGCTGATCGTCTAGTCCGGTTTTCTCATAGCACTTCAGCGAGTACCGCGCATGGGAAGTTATGATGACGTATCAGATTGCCTACTTTTTTAACCACTTCCCGTCTTTCAGACGCACTTTCCTCCTTCCTTCATTGATTCGGCGGCCCACCTTGATAAGCTTTAGCCTAAGGTTATACTGGCTCATACGTTCGAAGGAGGACTTCTTCAGGTAAGTGCGTAATCGCTCGAACAGCGTATAGACGAAGCCCAATGAGATCAGACACCAGCGAGTATTGGTCGTGCGATCGGAAAAAAGCTTAGTTGTTGATTCTTGTTTCGGTTTTCCATTTCCTCCGGTGCAGTTCTCCTCTTAAGAAATTTGAAGCCGTCGTTTTAACGAGCAATGATAATAAGCCGGGGGGCTGGGGAACCCAATAACCCAGTTCGCCTTCTTATATACGAGCCACTACCCAGCTTGGTTATTTCCAGGAGTTTGCTGGAAGCTGAGCATATCTTCCACTTTCGCACCCATCTGCCATCGGGTCTTGCGCACCAGCATAATGGGAATATCTGATTCCTTGGGCAGTCGACTGTTTATGCCGATGTTCACGATGTAGTCGGCGTTATGCTGATCGAATTCGTTCAGCGCAATCACCTGCGATGGTTCATTATACTGTTCAAGCTTCGATCGGTATTCTGTCCGGCATAGAGTGGACTTTCCTGCCTGCGTATCATATTCACACAGTGTCGCCTGGTATAGCGCAAGGTCTCATGGTCATTGAAACCAGCTGCTACACAGTGCGTCAGGGGATGTTGTTTATCGGCTCTACGTAGCAGGAGCAAACTGTTGTCCGAGACTGGAGAAGTTGACTTCAATTTGGCGACGCGCGAGTGGTGAGAAGGTCACTTTTACAAGTAAGTTTGGATAGCGGCTGTTGGTGTTGGTTTCTGGTGTAACATCTTGAAACTTTAACTCCTTTCAGCCGCTTTCTTTTATGCTCTCTGTAGAAACTGGGGTAGTGAGTCCTGCCTAAACACGTTAGGTAATATTCCGTTGCTCGTCAGAGCCTGTTCTCAAGCTCAGGCAGGATCTCGAACAGATCGCCGACCAGCCCGTAATCGGCCACCTGGAAGATCGGTGCTTCATCGTCTTTGTTGATCGCGACGATCACCTTGGAGTCCTTCATGCCCGCCAAGTGCTGGATGGCACCGGAAATACCCACGGCAATGTACAGGTCCGGCGCGACGATCTTACCGGTTTGGCCGACCTGCATATCATTGGGCACGTAGCCTGCGTCGACGGCGGCGCGGGAAGCACCGATGGCGGCCCCCAGTTTGTCGGCAATACCGTCAAGCAGCTTAAAGTTTTCGCCGTTGCCCATGCCGCGACCACCGGAGATGACCACTTTGGCGCCGCCTAGCTCGGGGCGGTCCGATTTCGCCAGCTCCTCTTTAACAAAGCTGGACTGGCTGTTTTCTACCACGACATCGACGGGTTCAATCGTCGCGCTGCCGCTAGTGCCGACCGCATCAAAGCCGGTGCTACGCACGGTAATCACTTTCAGCGCGTCATCGCTTTTAACGGTGGCAATGGCATTACCGGCATAGATCGGACGCTTGAAAGTATCGGCGCTCTCGACGGCGATAACGTCTGACAGCTGGCTAACGTCTTTTAGCGCCGCTAAACGGGGCAGCACGTTTTTGCCGGTGGTGGAGGCGCTAGCAAGTACGTGGGTGTAATCACCCGCTAGCTCGACCAGTAGCGCGACCATGGGCTCGGCGAGCTGGTGGGCGTAAACGGCATTATCGGCGACGCGTACTTTGCTTACGCCGTCGAGTTTGGCAGCAGCGTCGGCCGCGGCCTGAACGCCTTCACCGGCAACGAGAACGTCAATATCGCCGCCAATGGCTTGGGCTGCTGCCACAACGTGGGCAGTGGCGCCAGCGAGTTGGCCTTCGTGTAGATCCGCAAGTACCAGAACGCTCATGGAATCAGCTCCTATTTAAAGCACCTTGTTCAAAGTACTTTGGCTTCGTTTTTGAGTTTGTCGATTAGCTCGTCTACCGAGGCAACCTTGACACCGCCCTTGCGCTCGGCTGGCGCTTCAACTTTCAGCAGGCTGACTTTGGAAGCCAGCTCGACGCCATAATCGGCAGGGGTTTTGACACCCAGCGGCTTTTTCTTGGCCTTCATGATGTCCGGCAACTTGGCGTAGCGCGGCTCGTTCAGGCGCAGGTCGGTAGTGACAATCGCAGGCAGCGTGAGGGCGATGGTTTGCAGGCCGCCGTCAATTTCACGGGTAACGTTAACCTTGTCCCCGTCCACCGCCACTTCTGAGGCGAAAGTGCCTTGCGGCAGACCCGTCAGCGCGGCGAGCATCTGGCCGGTCTGGTTGTTGTCGGTGTCGATGGCTTGCTTACCGAGAATCACTAGACCGGGCTGCTCTTCATCTACCACTTTGGCCAGCAGTTTGGCGACCGCCAGCGATTCGGCGCGCTCGTCGGTTTCGATATGAATAGCGCGATCTGTGCCCAGCGCCAGCGCGGTGCGCAGTTGCTCTTGGGCGGCTTTGGGGCCAACGGAGACCGCCACTACTTCCGTGGCGATGCCTTTTTCTTTCAGGCGCACGGCTTCTTCCACGGCAATTTCGCAGAAGGGGTTCATAGCCATTTTTACGTTGGTGAGATCAACGTCCGAATGATCCGCTTTAACGCGGATTTTGACGTTGTAGTCGATGACGCGTTTCACCGCGATGAGTACTTTCATCATGCCTCCTAAAGGTTGTGTCCGTGTTAAAGGGCTGATTCGGGGAAATTTGTCAGTACCTGCCCGCCATAACGAACCGCTCGGGCATGGGCGTAGGCTTGGGGGGCGAAAGTGGCCATATAAAAGCGTGCTAATGAAATGAGGCCTGCCAGGTAATCAGGGTCTTCACCAGCGGCATTCTGCTTGGCGTGTGCTGCCAGGGCCATCCGCGTCAGCTGCCAACCACCGCAAACAGTACCCATTAAGTGTAAGAGGGGAGTCGCGCCACCGTAGAGGTCGGCAATCCGTGCTTGGTCCTGTTCAAGCACCCAGTCGGTAGTGATGTGGAGCTGAGTGGTTAACTCGTCGAGGTCAGTAGCTAAATCGCGAAGCTCATCCACCTGTTCCAACGCCTTGCCAGTGGTACGAATATCGAAGAGTAGCTCACGCAGGGTGGTACCATTTTCACGCAGAATTTTGCGACCTAGGAGGTCGTTTGCCTGAATGCCTGTGGTGCCTTCGTAGATGGTCATAATGCGTGCATCACGAAACAGTTGTGCTACTCCCGTCTCTTCGACGAAGCCCATGCCACCGAACACTTGTATGGCCTCATCACAGATATCGTTACCGACCTCGGTGCACCACCCTTTAGCCACTGGCATCAAAAGGTCGACATAGCGGCTGTGCTTATCGGCAACCTGGGTGTCAGCATGATGATTAGCAATATCAAACCAGCTAGCTGCCGTATAAAGTAGGCCACGCATAGCCATCAATCGGGCGCGCATCGATACCAGCATGCGCTTGACGTCAGGGTGGGAAATTATCGGCTGGTTGCTGGCCCCATTGACGATGTTACGACCTTGTATGCGTTGCTGGGCATAGTCCAATGCGGCCTGATAGGCTCGCTCACCCATAGCAACACCCTGTACGCCCACATTGAAACGTGCATCGTTCATCATGATGAACATGGTTTTCAAACCCTGGTGCGGCTCACCAACCAAGTAGCCAGAGGCTCCTTCTTTGTCGCCGTAACTAAGCGTACAGGTAGGGCTGCCATGGATGCCCATCTTGTGTTCGATGGAAATACAGCGGATATCATTTTTCTCGGCTGGCTGGCCATCGTCGTCAAGCAAGAACTTGGGCACTATTAACAACGACAACCCCTTGACGCCCTCGGGGGCATTGGGGAGTCTTGCTAACACAAGGTGCACAATGTTAGAGGTGAGCTCGTGCTCACCGTATGAGATATAAATCTTCTGGCCGAACAGACGGTAACTGCCATCTTCGGTAGGCTCGGCGCGCATCCGTGTGGCGCCTAAGTCCGAGCCAGCTTGAGGCTCGGTGAGGTTCATGGTGGCCGCCCACTCTCCGCTGACCACCTTATGTAGCCAAGTGGACTTCTGTTCATCGTTGGCGGCAATCATCAGCGCTTCAGTTTGCCCCACGTTAAGCTGGGGAAGCATCGCGAACGCCATGTTGGTGGAGAACCACATTTCCCAAACGGGCGTAGAAACAAGCTTTGGCAAGCCTTGGCCGCCGAACTCCTGCGGTAGGGAGAGGCCTATCCATCCCGCTTCACGAAACTGATCATAGGCCTCCTGCCAGCCGTCGGGTGTTATTACTTGCTCGCCTTCCAATCGGCAGCCCTGCAAGTCGCCTTGACGGTTTATGGGGGCTAGGACGCCGGATGCAAACTTGCTGGCTTCTTCCAGCACAGCTGCTACCAAATCGGGAGAGGCATCCTCACAGCGCGGAAGGTCGGTAATCTGGCCGAGACCTGCGAGCTCATCGAGTATGAACTGCATGTCACGTAGCGGCGCTTGATAGTCGATCATGGTCGTGGCTTCCTCTTGAAGATGGTAGCCGATTCATCAATGGGAGAGGGTGGGCTATTCAGTAACCCACCGTGGTCAGTGTGGTGAAATAAACGTTTAGCGTGGGGCCATGCGAATAGCGCCATCGAGTCGAATGGTTTCACCGTTGAGCATGGTATTGCCGACAATATGGCAAGCCAGCCGGGCAAACTCATCTGGCTCGCCAAGGCGGTTGGGAAAGGGGATTGAGGCAGCTAGTGATTGCTGAACCTCTTCGGGCAGCGTTTTCATTAGTGGGGTCATAAACAGGCCAGGCGCAATGGTCATCACGCGGATACCGTGACGAGCCAGTTCGCGCGCGATTGGTAGTGTCATCGAAACGACGCCCCCTTTGGACGCGGCATAGCCAGCCTGACCGATTTGGCCGTCATAGGCTGCCACCGAGGCGGTATTGATGATAACCCCACGCTCGCCGTCGGCCTGGGGCTCACTTTTAGCGATGGCTGCGGCAGCCAAGCGCAGCATGTTGAAAGTACCTAGCAGATTGATCTGCACGACACGAGAAAAAACTTCCAGTGGCTGCGGCCCCTCACGGCCCACTACTTTGGCGGGGTCACCTATGCCAGCGCAGTTAATAAGCCCTTGCAGGCTGCCGAACGTGTTTAGTGCTCTATCCACAACCGCTTGTGCGTCAGCTTCACTGGTGACATCGGTACGCTGGAATACTGCATTATCACCGAGCGTGGCAGCAAGTGATTCGCCGCGTTCGCTATTGAGATCGGCGATGACCACACGAGCGCCAGCTGTGTGTAGTGCACGGACAGTGGCTTCACCTAAGCCAGAGGCACCACCGGTAATCAGAAACGTATTATCTTTACAGTTCATGGCAAAACTCCTGTCTTAACTAAACCTAATTTTAGCTTCTAGGGCCTTGATTCTTGCGCTCAAGAAATTCGCCGATACGCGCAACAACTTCTGGGCTGGTTTGCGTTAGAGCGGCGGTCAGTGACTCAACAAATAGGCCGTCGTCGCTACTCATATCGGCGATGCGGGAGATGGCTGACACCATGGCCCAGTTGGCCATTGGGGCATTTTCGGCAATTCGTTGGGCCAACTGATGGGCCTTATTAAGACTCTCGCCCTCGTTGACTACATAATGAGATAGTCCCAAGCGCTGTCCTTCATCGGCTTCCATGATGCGTCCGGTAAGCATCATCTCGCACATACGACCTGGACTGATGATATTGGCCACGCGAACCGAAGCACCGCCGCCCACAAAGATGCCGTGACGCCCTTCGGGCATCTGATAAATCGTGGTGGGTTCAGCAATGCGTACATGGGTGGCGGTCGCTAACTCCAGGCCACCGCCAATCACTGCGCCTTGCAAGGCGGCAACCACTGGAATGCCACCGTTCTGCAAGCGGTCAAAGATGCGGTGCCAGCCACGCGAATGCTGCATCACACCGAAAGGGTCACGATGCTGGTGTTCGGAGAGGTCAAGGCCTGCGCAGAAGTGTTTACCTTCGGCGGCAAGGATGATCACCCTTGTGTTTTCTGGCGTTGCTGCTATCGCTTCCTCCAATGCAGACAATAAACGATCACTAACGGCATTGCGTTTAGCTGGGCGCGCTAAGGTGATGGTATAGATAGTGTCATCTATCGATGTCTTGACCAGTGTCTCGCTCATGGTGTCCTCGTGATTTAAGGCTGGGTGTTCAGGGTGATGACACGGTTATCAGGCGACTCGGCATAGAGTGCGCTCACCAGATCAGCACGACGTGCCAGCACCATGCGCTGGTTGATGTAGCCCTTGTCAGTAATTTCGCCAGCCTCAGCTGACGGTGGCTCACTCATCAGCAAGGCACGCGTTGCGTAGGTAGAGGTGCCACCGCCATTAGTTTTCAGGGTCTGCAGTCCCTTGCTCACACGCTCAATAATCTCGGGTCGTGCCACCAGTGTTTCGAGCGGCGTATCCGTTGGAAGGTCTGGACACAGGCGGTGGCACTCCTCCGGGTGTGGGAAGATTAAAAAGCCAATTTCGTCGAGATCATGGCCGGTGACGACGATGTCTTGTCCAATGGGGGCTATCGCCTCAAGTCCGGCCATGCGCAAAGCACCCACATGTACCCAGGTACCGGTAAGCAGTTTGAAGTCTTCGCCGACCCGGCCATCGAACAGTAGTCCTAGCTCGGGACGTTCGGGATCCACAAACTCCACGGCATCGCCGATCATGTAGTAGCCTTCTTCATCAAAGGCCTTAGCCGATAATTCGGGTTGCTTCCAGTAGCCTGTGAAGATATTTGGGCCCTTGACGCGTACCTCGAGCTTGTCTGCACAAGGCACTAATTTCAGTGACGTGCCAGGAATCGGTACGCCGATGACGCCGGATCGGGTGGCATTGAAGTGACAATCGGTACAAATAGGAGCCGTTTCGGTAGACCCCCATGAAGAGACAACCATGATGTCTTGGCCTGTGGTTTCCCGGGCCATTTCCTCTAACGACGTCCAAAGGTGATGAGGCAGCGCTGCGGCTGCGTAGAAAACGAGTTTAAGACGCTGAAAAAACATCTCTCTTAGGGAAGCGTCTTCACGAAGCAGCGGGACCAGCATGTCGTAGGCGCGCGGCACACTGAAATAAAGAGTCGGGGAGATTTCTTTAAGGTTGCGAACAGTCTTCTTGATCAATGCAGGCGTCGGCTTGCCATCATCCAAATAGAGGGTGCCACCCCAGCGCAAGATCAGGTTGAAGTTATGATTACCGCCAAAGGTGTGGCTCCAAGGTAACCAGTCGAGAAGTACAGGGGGCTCTTCAGCGAGCATCGGCCAGACCAGCTCCTTGGCCTTCTGGTTAGAACACAGCATGCGCTGGTTATTGGGTACGGCCTTGGGCATGCCGACCGAACCTGAGGTAAATAGGAATTTGGCAATGGTGTCAGGAGTGACAGCGGAGAAAGCCGACATAACCCCACTTTCGTTGTCGCTCGACTCGATATCAGCGAATGCTGTCGCCCCCATTAACGTCGCACTGTTGCTACCGGCAATGAGTACGCCGTCATGCAAGCTGGCGATAGCTTCTAGCGCATTTTGAAACTTCTCAATTGGGTCAGCGTAGATGACACCAGGATTCAACAGCTCGATATTGCCCTTGAGTTTGGCGTGATCTTTCGACATTAAAGAGTTGCCGGGTGAGATAGAGCAGGAAGGAACGCCAATATGCATCGCGGCGAGCATTAGCAAAGCATGCTCTATTGAATTGTCAGACAAAATCACCAAGGGGTGTTCGGGAGATAAGTTCTGAGTCAGCAGCCAACTGGCGATTCTGACCACACGCTGACGCGCTTCACCATAGGAAATACGTTGCCATTGATCATTAATATCACGCTCGGCTAACCAGAGCTGTTCAGGCGTTTGTTGTGCCCAATATTCGAGCCATTCTCCCACGCAACGCGCGTAGTTATTTTCCAGGGTGATCTCGGAATTCAATAGGATACTGCCGTCGCTACGCGTCTCCATGCTGACTTGAGGATCAACGAATGGCTTCTTGTCTGTTTTTGCTTCGGGGTGAATCATGGTGACTCCTCTCAATGAGATTATTATTGGCATCGGGTGTCGGCGTTAGAGGTGGCACAAAGCGTCACCCGGAAATAAGCTTGGATGATTGTTGTTGGTAACAGGTGATCCGTTGACGTATGTCGCTGGGGATGGGAATCGACTTTAGATTATTGAGGTCGCTAAAAGAGCAAGTGAAACGACCTGTGAATGCCGCAACGCCTTCTACTTCCCGGTTACCGTAGAGAATCAGGCTGAGGGAGCTATTTCCCTGGTGTTCGATATCCACTCTGATATTCAAAACATCACGAGGAGTTAGGGGGGTGTGGAAATCAACTTCAGCATGTACGAAGGGGGTGCCGGTGCTCTGTTTGCAAGTCATAGCGAACCAATCGAGCTCAAGTATCTCGTGAAAGAAACTCTCGATTGCTTCCATGCATATGTCAAAATAGTGCGCTGTGAATACGATCCTGGCGGCGTCAGTGTCACCCCACCGAATAGGGCGGCGATAAATGAATGGAGTTTTCACGAATGTCTCCCAGTATGTATCGCTTTGCGGATATGAATTATAGTGCACATGATTGTCTTGAGGAGCATGCCACGCAATACCCATTTAGTCGGACATGCGCTTTTTTCGGCCCTATTTAGCATGATTCTTCATAATTATTTTTTTATGCATTATAGTTCATTTTAGTAAGTCCTTTAATATATGCTTTGCTCTAGTGGAAAGTTGGATAAGCCAACCTGGGTATTAGCGGCACGACTTCTCTCTGAATGGTTAGCGATAAACTTTAGAGTTCGATCCTATGAGTAAGGAGATTGGACATGAAGACGGGTTTCAGCGAAGAACAGACCATTGGTTTTCTGGGCGAAGCCGATGCGGGACTGCCCATAAAGGAGTTATGCCATTGGCACGGTTTTTCGGAAGCCAGTGATTACCTTTGGCCCAGCAAGTTTGTCGGAATGAGCGTATCGGTTGCCAAGCGTCTGAATGAACTCGAAACTAAAAATGTGCGCTTAAAAAAGCTGCTCGCTGAGTCGCTACTGGAGATGGAGGTCACGCACGAGGCGATGAAAAAAGTGGTGAGCGACACTGCACGTAGAGAGATGGTGCGTTTCATGCTGTCGTGTGGCCTGAGTGAGCGCCGCGTGCTCCGTGTTATCTGTATGAGTGCCAGTGCGCTGCGCTATCAACCTGTCCCTGACCGCAACGAGGCATTGCGTGAACGCATTGTTAGCTTGTGACATCGGCATCGTCGCTATGGTGCTTGAAGCTGCGTCAAACCTGTGAACAGGTCAATCATACGCGCGTAGTGCGTCTCTACGCTGCGGCTCGGTTGCAGGTGAAACTAAGCAAGCGTAAGAAAGAAGTTTCCTACGACGGACAGAAAGCCCCTTGGCCGCCCTTGTGCCGCCAATTAGGTCTGGTCGATGAATTTTGTGTTTGACTGTGCCGCTGAGGGCGAGTGATAAAGAACCTCACCGTTGTCGACGACGCTACCCATGAATCCGTGGCTATCGTGACTAAACGCGCCACGGATAGATGTCTTTAAAACGGACTCTGGATCATCTGGCTGTACAACTTGGGCCACCTAACGCCATTCGTATGGGTAAAGAAAAGGAATTCTGTGGGCATGCCATGCTGTTATGGGCTCATCTACGTGGCGATGGGACGTACAACGAGGAAAGGCTGAAACAGGGACTTGGTGGGTTAGCCCCTTAGGCCTATGCCGAGCAACTGGCGGTAAAAAAAACGATAAAGTAACTTCTGACTCTAAACTAAGATGCTTTTGGGAGTGGGTTAATATAGCCGATATAGATGACAGTACTATCTTTCGTTTAAGCGCACTGGCACACGGCTTAAATGGTTATTACCGTTAGCGATCTTTTGCAGCAGAGAGAGCAATATCTGTTGCTCTTCGGCGTTAAGCGGCGCCAGTATATCACTTTGCACCTCTTCAACAGCAGGCTCTACGGCTTCTCGTAACGTCTCTCCTTCCTTGGTAAGCTTCACAACCATCGAACGACGATCTTCAGGGTTGCGGTGCCGGGTAATGAGCCCGCGCTCCTCTAATTTTCGTACTACGACAGCGATGGTATTGCGATCCAATGCCGTATAGCCACCTAAGGAGATTTGGTCACTTGCTCCCATCTCTTCAAGTGCAGAAAGGATTATATATTGCAGTTGGGTAAGGTTGAACGCTTCGCACTTACGCAGAAAAATAGCCACGCTAATTTGGTGGCAGCGTCTTAAAAGATTGCCAGGTAAGTCAAAAGCTTCAGATAGCGGTGATCGAGTCATGTGGAGTCTTATAAAGGGGAAAATACGCTGTGACCATAGCAGAAGTTTCTGTAATAGGCACTGGATGGGAGCACTGGCCAGCATGATACTAGCCAGTGCCCCACATCGATAAAGAGTAAGCCGGAGGTAGCGGCTAGAGTTAACGGAAAACGTTAACGAGCCAGGGATTAAAGATGACCGCCAAAATGACGAGGCAAGCCGCTATTATGAAAGGCAAGATCCACTTCGTAATGCGGGGCAAGCTAACGTTGCTGATAGCGGAGGCAACATAGAGCCCTGCACCCACCGGGGGGGTTAACAGCCCCAAGCTCAGTGTCATACAGGTGACGATGCCAAAATGGATGGGATCAATACCATAACTTTGCTGCGCCACCGGGAGCAAAATAGGCACTAGGATGATCAGCGCAGCGATCCCATCAAGCACCATGCCTACTACCATCAGCATCACAAACACCAGAAGCATAAATACCAGCGGGCTTTCGGTGGTGCCTTGCATTAGTCCGGCTACCTGTTGAGGTATCTGGTTGTACACCAGTACCCAACCAAAGGCTTTTGCAGCGACAATCAGAAATAGCACAATGGCGGTATTGCGCGCTGTTCGGCTCAAAACGCCAGGTAATTGCCCCCATTTAAGCTCTTGAAAGAAGAGGGCGCCTATCATCACCGCCATTAGCGTCGCAGCCGCCGCGGATTCAGTTGGCGTCACTATGCCAAATGCGATACCGCCCACAATGACGATGGGAATGCTAAGTGTGAGCAGTGCGCCACGAGTCGCACGCCATAGAGGCGTGCGTTCCTGATCAACGCTTCCTTTCTTACGCGCGCGACGCGCCATGATCGCGATCAAACCGCTAATTAGTATAAACAGCAGTAGCCCAGGAAGAATGCCCCCCATGAACATGGCACCAATCGACACTTGAGCAATGACACCATAGATAATAAACACCATTGACGGCGGAATAATCGGCCCCAGCAGGCCAGCACCTGCCGTCAACGCCGCGGCGAACCCCTTGTCGTAACCATCACGCTCCAATTCGGGAGTCATTACTCGGCTCATAATAGCGATCTGTGCCGTCGCTGAACCCATAATAGAGGCAAGCATCAAGTTCGAGGTGAGGGATACATAGGCAATGCTGTGAGGAATCCACGCAAACCAGGCACGTGTGGCGGTGATAATGCGACGTGTAATACCACCCTCATTCATGATTTCGCCCAACAGGATAAATAAGGGAATCGCCAGCAGATCAAATACCTCTAGCGAGCCAAAAATAACCTGGGGTAGGTTTTCAAATAGACGGTAGTTACCGGAAGTGATCACGAAGGTAAGTGTTGAAGCCAAGAGGACAAAGGCAATTGGCATTCCAAGTAGCATTAACACAATAAAAGCCGCAAGCGTCATAGGGTTACTCCTCGTCGTTGGCTAGGACGAAACTCGCTCGCGAGCGATCAAAAAGCCTAGCGACGAGGTGAAAAATCGATGTGACGCAGAAAAGCGGCACGATGAGATAGAAGTGCCACTTGGGCCAATCGAGCGTAATAGCGATATCGTAGTGGATCGAAGGTGACCGCAGCCAAGCGATGGCGTACCACAGGACAGTAACCATTATCGCCAGGCAGATCAGCTCGGTAAGCCAATAGCAAACGCGCTGAGCCGCTTTAGGCAGTATCGCAATCAGCATGGTCAAACGTACGTGCTGGTCGTTATGTATGGCGATAGAGATGGCGAGAAACGCCATCCAAATCAGAATATAGACGGCTAGCTCATTGGCAAAAAAAAGTGGGCTGTTGAGTACGTATCGTGCGAAAACATTAGCAATAAGCAACGCGCTAAAAGCTATTATCAGTACGTTGCAGAGCAGCTGTTCAACCCTGGCTAGCTGTCGGCTCGCCTTGGTTAGCCAGGTGTCTTGGGGAAAATGCATCTTGGGTACGCCTCTTTGGTTCGGGGCGCAGAAGCGCCCCGACGCGTTTTATTCAGCGTTAAGGAGTTCGGTGGACTGTTGCTGGAATGCTTGGATAAGCGGATGGTCACCAAAGCGCTCAGCGAACGCTTGGTTCGCCGTGCTGAAAGCGTCTTCAGCGCTTTCTAGCGTATACACATTAATGCGGTCTTCGAGCAAGGTGCGGTTGCTCGCTTCTGCTGCAATTTCCGTCTCAGTACCCCAGGCAAGTGCCTCAGCCATGGCGGTATCAATTAGCTGGCGTTCTGCATCGCTAAGTGAAGCGCGGGATGCTTGGCCCATTATGGCTACCTCAGGAAACGCCATATGGCTAGTCAGTGTTAGATGCTCCGCTACTTCATAAAAGCCCGAACCTACTAAGGCATCGAGGTCAATATCCACACCATCCAGCATACCGTTTTGGAGGCCTTGGTAAACATCCGGCAAACTCGTCGGGGTGGGCCGAGCCTCAACGGCTCGCCACCAGGTATTCATCGCTGCGAACGGAATAATGCGGATGTTTTTGCCGCTAACATCCTCAGTGCTGTTAACAGCGCTTTCGCGCATAAGAATATGGCGCATGCCCGCAAAAGTATAGCCGAATGCGTGCAGACCTTTGCTCTCCAGGTTCTGCAGCATCTGCTGAGCAGCGTCTGTCTCGGTGGCCTTGGCCGCCTCTTCTACGCTGGAAAAGAGGAAGGGAGTGAACCAGCCGACGAAAGCTGGTTCACGCTGGCTGGTAGCTGCGGCGGTCATAAGCCCTATGTCTAGCAGTCCGGTCTCCATTTGGGTGAACATGGCCGATTCATCCCCTAGCTGGCCGGATGGGAAAATGGTAATGGTTAAATCACCATTACTTCGCTCTGCCACTGTGTCGGCTAGGCGTTGGGCGGTTTGATTCAAAATATGCTGAGGCGGAGTAATTAATCCCAGGCGTAACTCTTTGGCCTCGACTTGTGTGCTGGCAATTAACGCTAGGCCTAGCGGAATCGCGCAAAGATAGCGAGTGGCAGTATTTAGTATGTTTGTCATTGTATTTACCTTATTTTTAGAGGTTTTTTTCTTTCTCACTGAAAATTAGTTGTGCTCTTATAAAATCATAAGTCAAAAACGGAATTCTAAAATTTTATGAGCATGGTAGTTTGCAAGAGTTGTAAACAGTTATTACTTTTTATTAGGAAATTATTATATTAAAAGCGCGTCAAATATCCTTATCATATAGCCAAGCCAGCCCTTCATAAGACTGCTCTGGCGTCCGAGAAGCGAGCATGGCATTGCGCAGTTCAGCCGTAACCCCTGTCGCGTGATAGAACTCACCGTGAACACGGGCCATAATCTGACAGCGTCCGGTGCGCAGGTAGCGCCGCTGCTGGTACGCCTGAAAGGCACTGGCGATATCGTCACTGCAGCGGGCAACCTCATCAGCTAGCACAACAGCATCCTCTATAGCCATGCAGGCACCTTGGGCAAGGTATTGCAACATCGGGTGAGCAGCGTCTCCGACCAGGGTGGCAAGGCCACGGCTCCACTCTTTCACAGGCTCTCTATCGCATAGCACCCACATACGCCAGCTATCAATTTTGGCTAACAGTTCTTGAACCGTATCGCAGGTTCCAGCGAAACGCTGCTTGAGCTCCTCAGGATCTCCTTCTGTATTCCAGCCTTCTACATAGCGATCGCTATGGAACACGGCAACCAGATTGAAGAGCTTTCCTCCACGTAACGGATACTGCACGAGGTGGTTTTTGGGGCCGCCCCACAGAATCATGGCATTCCGGCGATAGGCTTCTGGCACTTCCTCGATAGGAATTACCGCACGATAGGCAATGTGACCGGAAACCCTCGGAGCTCCATCGCCGACAATGCTCTCGCGAACCTTAGACCATAGGCCATCGGCCCCTATCAAAGCACTTCCTGAGATTACTTCCCCCTGAGCTGTGGTGACATTCATCTTGCCATTGGCCTCTGAGAAGGAGGCGACCCTAGTAGAGGTTCGAAACTCTATCTGGCTCGATGCACGACACGCGTTGAGCAGTACGTTGTGTAAGTCGGCACGATGGATCAGTGCATAGGGGTACTGGAAGCGTTCGATGAATGAGTCACCCGCCGGGATCTCAACGACCGGCGTGGCATTGACGCTGTCCATCATGATCAGTTCATCTGGCAGCACCGCCAGTTCACGTGCCTGCGCCAATACCCCTAGGCGATCAAGGGCGCGGAAGCCATTCGGTCCTACTTGGATACCAGCACCCACTTCACGAAACTCATCGGCCTGCTCAATAACCAATGTTGGGATGCCGAGACGAGACAAGGCCAGTGCTGATGCAAGGCCACCAATCCCGCCGCCGATAATAAGAATAGGCTGCTGAGTACTCATGATGCCTCCACGTTCACACTGATCTTACCAATACGCTCAATCTCACAATTGATGGTGTCACCAGGCTGGATAGGCCCCACCCCCTCTGGTGTCCCGGTATACAGCAGATCGCCGGGCTCGAGGGTGTAGAATTTGGAGGCAAACTCTATAAGTTCGGCTACATCCATGATCAGATCTTTGGTATTGGCGCTTTGTCGCACTTTTCCATTCACATCTAGGGTCATCGCTAATGCATGAGGGTTTTCTATCTCATCGGCGGTAACCAGCCAGGGGCCCAGCACTGTGTAGGAATCTAGCGACTTACGCAGGCTGCGCTCCTCCGGCCCACGAATCGTGATATCCAGCCCGATGCTGTATCCCGCCACGTAGGACAGCGCATCCTTTGCTAAAACGTTTTTGGCACGTTTGCCAATGATGGCAACCAATTCGATTTCGTGGTCGGTTCGGCGGTCCGGAAGACCGACGTACACAGAATCATCAGGACCGACCAGTGAACTTGTAGCTTTGAGGAACAGCCCTGTCTCCTGTATCTTTCGCACATGTGCTCGGGAGAAAGTCGCGGTATCCTCAATGGCCTCATCCAAGTGGGCTTGGTAGTTGACTGGAGCCGCGACAACCTTGCCGGGGTTGGCAACCGGGGAGCGCAATGTCACCTTGCTGAGAGGATAACGCCGAGCGAATTGTATGGCATCCGCTATGACAGGCATTAATTCTGGTAAGCAAGCAATCAGTTGATCTCCACGGGGATAGGGATATTCCGAGGCACCGATACGAGTTAGGACGCTTGAGACGTCCAATACCTCGTTACCGTCTACGACACCCAGGCGATTGTTATTGAACAAGCAGATTTTCATGCAATGGTTATCCTTTGTATCAGGGAGTTGTCAGGCTTTTTTACTCTCGCCCTTCCAAAAGCCCAAATGTTCCTGAAGGGGGCGATCTGAAAAACTGAACAAAACACATTCATCGGAGGCTTTGAAGCGACGCCAGGCCCAGCCAGGAACCACAAACACATCGTGCTGATTTGCCGTCCACTCCTGATCTCCGACGTGAACGCGGACACTACCCTCCACTACGCAATAGACCGCACCATCTGTTTCCCTATGCTCCACGCCCTGAAACCCAGGTGGCAGAAGCTGTATGTAAGCGCCCATGGTAAGGATCGGTGATTCACCATTGGTGGGATTGGTAAAGGTCAGCTTGAGCCCAATGGCAGGATCACAATCACCACTCTCAGCGAGCTGAGTCAACGCCGCCCGAGTGCGCTTATAGGGGTAGTGGAACAAGGGGCTCGTCGTGCCACTGCCCTGATACCCAACTGGGGTTAACCCGGATGCATAACGCGCTTCAGAGTCGCCCGCCGGTCGACGAACTTCCTGGCGATTGTTCGGATCGTCAGCAGAGAAGCCCGCGTTAAGCATCTGTACGACAGGTACATCAAGGCCATCCAGCCACATCACCGGGTCGCTACCCTCGGCGCCATGGTCGTGGAACACCCCGGATGGTGTGATCACGAAATCACCAGGGCGCATCATTACTTTTTCACCGTCCACATTAGTGAAGCCACCTTCGCCGCTGAGAATCAGGCGCAAGGCCGAAGCCGTATGCCGATGACTTGGCGCGACCTCGCCAGGCAGAATCATCTGAATGCCTGCGTATAGTGAGGTGGTTACCAAGGATTTACCGCGTAGCTTTGGGTTTTCCAGCACCAGGACGCGACGCTCGGCATCCTCAGCTGAAATGGCTTCACAAGCCATCTCCATGTTCTTGCGAATCGTTTTATCACGCCAGATAACGGGCTCCAGTACCTGTTTAGGCTCACGTGGTGTCAAACCTCGCAGCACCTCCCATAGTGGCGCCATGTTGTCTTTGGAGATTAATTCTTTAAATGCTGTATCGGTCATAGCTCCTCCTTAAGATTCAGCTGATGTGTGTTTGTAAGGATCAGCAATTATTGTCTCTGCCGTAAATAAAACAATTTTTTCGTATTGTGATAATTTTGCTTTTTATGCGGTTGGGGTCAAGGCAAAAATATGTATTTGCGACAAAAGTATTATCTTCGGGAGGCTTTGATACAGGCTATGGTGCTGGGCGCTTAAAAATTTTTTTAAGCAATCACAGCGTATTGAGGCAACTGATGGTCATGTGTGACAGTCAGTTATTGCTGTAAGCCCCTAGTGAGCTTTGCAAAAGATGCGCGCAGTGGTTTAAGGGCGCTATTAACAGACTGGAAATGTTGAGGTGGCTTTGAAAGAGAATTCTCAGGAACGGCTGCTGCGATTACTTTCCCTGTTCGCTGATGAAGAAAAAGGGGAGTGGTCGGTCGATGAGGCGTCTGTACACTTGGGGATTTCGGCCAGCCAGACCTACCGTTACTTCAGAACGCTTGCCTCGGCCGGTTATATTTCAGCCTATACAACAGGGAGGTATGTACTTGGCCCGGCGATAATTGAGCTGGACCGTAAACTAAGGATTGGCGATCCAATGATTCATGCGGCGAGAAGTATCATGCGAGAAATGCTCAGCACGGCACCTTCTGCCAGTATCGCCATTCTTTGCCGCTACTTCCGGGGCCAAGTAATGTGTGTGCATGAGGAATTCGAGACTTATCAGCACCATGAGATTAGCTATGAGCGTGGCCAGCCGCGACCTTTATATCAAGGCGCTGCATCAAAAGTGATTCTGGCCAACTTACCCTTACGCCAAGCTAGAGCCTACTTCAACCACGCTCCTGATAAATTCAACCAGTTTGACCTTGGCGCCAACTGGACAGAGGTCAAGCGAAGCCTTCGAGAGCTTAGAAGCCAGCCTGCTATTATCACGGCAGGTGAGCTTGGAACAAGTGCCTCTGGGATTTCAGCCCCTATTTATGACGACAAGCGAGTTCTTGGAAGTGTCAGCCTCGTCTTACCGATAACCGTCGCAACAGAGGAAGTAACCTCTTCTTTGATGCCCGTTGTAGCAGCAGCAGGTCAAGAAATGACCAGTAAAATGCAGCACTTGGCTCAATTGCAGCAGTGATGAAGACGCCATCTATTTTGCCCCGTGCCTGCTTTCGCAGCACAGGGCTTTTTGTCAATCGCAAATGCTTAATTTATTGAGCGCTAGAAGGGATACTGGATACCTTGCTCCATCACACTGATCCATTGGGTGGTGGTGAACTCATCTAGGTTTGCGGGGCCACCGAAGCGACCGCTGGTACCTGAGCGGCCCATGCCACCGAAGGGTACCTGGAATTCGTTATTCACAGTCTGATCGTTGATATGCACCATCCCCACGCGGATGCGCTCGGCGAAGCGTTGGGCACGTTCCGTGGAGGCAGAATGAATGGCAGCGGCGAGTCCGTAGGGCGAGGCGTTGACCAGGGCGATGGCTTCTTCGTCACTATCGAAGAGTGTTATCGGCGCCACTGGACCGAAAATCTCCTCGCCAAAGGCAGGCATTTCTGGCGTCACGCCGCTAAGAACCGTGGCTTCAAAGAAGTTGCCATCGCGTTTACCGCCAGCGACAACGTTAGCACCCATGGCCACAGAGCGGTTCACGATCTCTTCAACGCGGCGCGCTTGGGTCTCGTTGATCAACGGGCCGAGGTGTACCTGCTGTTTCCAAGGATCACCCGTGACTAAGCGCGTGGCCCGCTCGGCGAGTTTGTTCATGTACTTGTCCGCCACTGAACGGTGCACTAAGTGCCGTCCTGCCTGCATGCAGATTTGACCCTGGTGGAGGAAAGCCCCCCAAGCCGCGGAAGAGGCGGCTGCCTCCAAGTCGGCATCTTCTAAAACCACCATTGCATTATTGCCACCAAGCTCAAGGGCACATTTCTTGAGCATACGCCCGCAGGTTTCGCCAATTTTCTCGCCAACGGCGGTAGAGCCCGTAAAGGAGATCATGCCGACATCCGAGTGTTGAACCAACGCCTCACCCACCTCGGGCCCACCTGGTAGTACGTGGAACACGCCCTCCGGCAAGCCAGCTGCTTCTAGAACCTCGGCCATCAAAGCACCTCCACAGATAGCGCTCATTGGGGCTGGCTTCAGGATCACACAGTTGCCCATGGCTAAGGCAGGAAAGACCGAGCGCATGGCTAAGAGGATGGGGAAGTTCCAAGGAGCTATAACCCCCACTGTGCCAATGGGTACCCGCTTCCAGTAATTGCGACGACCTGGCATGCTAGAAGGGAAGATCTGTCCGTTGGGTTGCATGGGGAGTGCTGCGGCCATCTGGGCCTGTTCATAGGTAACCTGCAGTTCCCATTCAGCCTTGGCTGCTGTAGAGCCGCACTCACGAATATTCCAGCGATTGATTTCTTCGGCCCGCTCTTTGAGCAGGGCGGCGGCCCGGCGTAGGATCTCTGCTTTTTGATCGAAAGGTAACGTGGCCCAATGTTGCTGAGCTGAGTTAGCGATAAGTGCAGCGCGACCTACGTCTACGGGAGTAGCCGTCTGAACTTTAGCGAGGACTTCGCCGGTGGCGGGTCCAATTACGGCAGCCTGAGGCCCTTCAGCAGTTTGCCACTGTCCCAGGTAAATTTTGTCTTCCCAGATGGGTGAAGTCTCATTCATGTAAATATTCCTTATTGTATTTGCGAGTGTAATGACTAACTGAGATGGCTTTAATTCGGAAACAACTGATATGCTGATGTGGAAATATAACTGTTCTAGGAAGTAGGCCAATTGAGGAGAAAGGTAGACGAAATATTATTTGGTGTTTCTGTACTACGTGTTTGTGGCTGCCGCAAAAAATCATTGTTTTACTGGGATAAGGGGCAAGTCAGCAACAATATCTTATTCTAAGTTCTACTTATGCTTCATTGCCCCCAAAGTCTCCTAGTCTAAAGCCCCTGCCTTCTTCTCTAATTCGTCAACAAAATTATCTTCACTGTTACTTTTTTTACTAGAAGCTGCTGCCTCCAGGGCTGCATGGTATGGACAGCCAATAAATTTGGGGTCGTCCTTATATTGTTGAGCAAAGTGTTCAGGAAAGCGTCCATCCAGATCCTTTATCTCGCTCCGAATACTTTTTTTCTCTTCGCTTGACATCCGCAATCTTTCTTCGATATAGCTTTCGGTTGGGTCGTCAGCGTTTTCTTCCATCTGCCAGAAAATATAGCCCATAAGCTTAGGGAGAATCTCCGCAGCCATTGGGTCGGGTGGGTCGATACCGAGCGTTTTTAGCGTAGTGGGTAGCGACATGGCCCTAATTAGCTGATGGCCAAACCAGTGAAGCGGGGGTGGAAAAAACCTGAAAACAAACTGCTCATAGATAGCATTAGCTACCAAGTTGGCTCGCTCGGGTGTCGGCCTAGGAGTGTTTTCATACTGCTCACAGAACTCTACTAGCTCTTCAAAACTATTTGGATAGCCTGTGATGGGTTGACCGTTTTCTGCATAAAAAAGTTTAGACATGTCACGCCAAAAAAGGTGAGCCGCTATTTTCTCTTTTTCAGATATACCAGGGGCCCCCATCTTCAGTTTTAGGCGATGCATTGTGGTTGCAGAAAACGCCAACGTATAGATGTAATCTTCATTATAGGAGAATGCGCCAGGGTACTTTTTGGCCCAATAAACATGAAGCTTATTTATACTCTCAATAGATTTGAGAGTTCTCTCATCGTTAGGGCCATAGAACCACCAAAGAGCATTGGCACTGCCCGTCTGCTCAACCCGCGAGGTGGATTGGTGAAGTACTTTCCCTCCATCTTCACGCCAGACAGCTTTTGACCCCCAGTCCGTTACGATAAAGTTGGGGAAGGTGAGTGCATAGATGAAATTCTGCATGAAGTCATCTAAGCGATAACTGCTTGAAAGCCTCCATATTTCTATGTAATCCTTATGGGGATCGAGGCTCTTGATCTTATCTGCAATCCATTTTTTTGGCTTATTCATAGCTTTACACCTCGTGGTAGATTCATTTTAATTAAAGTGGATACGCTAAGCGCGCTTGGACTGAGAAGTCGTTTTTTGCGCGATTTTCGACTTCTGTCTCGTGATATACGTTGAACCAAAGCCATGGCCCTTTGGTGTTTTTCCACAATAGCCCTGGTCCAATGCCTAATACCTCCTCTCGCGAATCTTCAAGACGTTGTCCATTGACTTTGTCGTCCTCCAGTTGCTTAAAGTAGTATCCATTTAAGCCAACTGACACGTTCGGAATGACTTCATAAGAGGCGGCGAAGTTTGACCAGGCGGCTTGGCCTGCTTGGGTATCGCGAACTGGATCACCATTGAACAGCTGGTAGGTACTGCTGGCAGGATCGCTGTTTTTGAAGTTGTATAGATAATGCAGCCGCCAGCTCATTTCCCAACGCTCAGCAGGCATCCACGTTGCCGCCCAATAAGGGTTTATCGAGTAAAAATTTGAACCGGGATTAAAGTCTTTAGTCTCATCGTATTCACCTATAGGCAACGAAACATCAAGCGCCAAACGCTGAACGAACGTAGGCCGTCCCTGAGCGTCGACTATTGGATCAAACTGAACCATTGGGCCAAGAGATATATCTCCAAAACCTGTGCCGTTGTCTTTTAATTGAGGGCCTTTAGCCCCAAAATCAGCATCGAGTGAAACGATTGGTAGAATGATGCTCCAGCCTAAATGCCCTCCTCTCCCAATTGTTTTTGGTGAGTAGTAAGTAAATTGATTTACTAAAGTGGTGGCACTGAACTCTGGGTTATCAAAAACCTTATTATCATTGCCATCGTTATCGCGGAAAGACGTTGCTCTACGGTGCTGTAAGTAAATATTGTGATTAAGTCCAGGCGGCCCAGCGAAGCCGTCATAGAAACTGGTATTACCAAGGTTTATGCCACCTGGCTGACTAACGGCAGGTGGGGGTGGACCATTTGCCGCCAAGGCAGAAGAACATACCAGGGCAAATAGAGACGACGATATTATTGCACGTGCGTACATGGGAGCTTTATTCATACATCAAGGCCTGTTGTTGTTATAGTGTTTTTGGGTGTTTAAGTTTTAATGCAGAGGCCTAATGCCTCTGTTGCACCTGACTTTAGGAGAGAAAAAAGATCGTGTCTTGTCTGAAAGCGACATATTTGAACAGCTGTGCCATTACGACATTTCATGAGTCGTAGCGTATGCGAGTTACTTAAAGTTCAAGCTCATGGCCCCCCCTTTGCAAGATACGGGGAGGCATTTTTGAAGGTGATTATTGAAAGCAAGAGGGGTGGGCCTGGAGCTCTGCCAACTGTCAAACAACATATTGTCCGAGAATACGATGGTTAGCCTGTGTTGAGCGAGGAGGGCTTCCAAAGTAGCTCGGCTCATAGCAATGGGTAGCCGATAGAGATGAGTGGGTTTGCTTAATAGCTTTTCGTTAATATTGTTAATTAAAATTAAGTTTTGAAATATCAGCCGGCCCTGGCTGAATCGCGAAAGACTCGCGGTGAAACGCCATAAGAAGCTTTAAATGATCTGCTAAAGTGTGCACTACAGGTAAAACCCCATTTATGTGCTACATCACTAATCGTGCGCCCTATGCTATTTGGGTCTCGAAGGTCTTCTGCACAGCGGGTTAAGCGGCGCTGCCAGATATACTCACTTAAACTACACTCACTTTCATCTTCAAATGCGCGATGAAGGGTTCGTGTAGAGCACTGCGCAATCTGGGCTATTCGCTCTACGGTTAATTCATGGCTAGAAAGGTTCCTATCAACGAAATCTTTTATCCAGTTTTTCTTAAATAAGCGCGGGTTATGCTCAAGCTCTTCTTCCTTGTTCTTGTTTTCAACCGTGTTCTGGAGCAAGGAAATAATACTTTTGCCTAGCGAACAGGATGTGGCATCGTTCAGGAGAGGGTACTGTGTATAGGCGTCGACAATAAAATTATGGAGCATTCGGCCTAGTCCATTCCGATTATTTATGCGTAAATCTTTTGGGATGGTGGCAGGCGTGCCAAGATCGCCACAAAGAAGAATTAAATACTCACAGTTTTTGGTACTTGTAACAGTGAAATGTCGGCCACAGTCTAGAAAGAGGAGGTCTCCGGGAGTGAAGGTAGAGCTTTTACCACTTTGTTCAACCTGGCTCACTCCGCCCATTTGTAAAACCAGCAACCCAGGGTGAGCATCCCGATATGCGGTTTTATTAATGCGTCGAGAAAATCGGTGAGGGCTGCAAACCATTCTGCAGAATTGCAACTCACCAAGCGCGCCGTATTCAAGTCGTCCCTTGAATGGTTCTTTGTATAGTGGTGAAACCGAAGTACTTTCCAATCGCCGGATGCGTTCCGGGGTTTTCCCCAGATGAATACTCATGACATCTTGCCATTCTTTAAGGCGTTTAGTATGGCTGAAATGCTCTGTGCTAACGCTGGAAAAATGTCTCATGGTGCGCACTCATTTTGTGTGAGGTGGCTATTAAAAAGTACATCCTTAGCTTTAGGCTGGCCCATTGCAGCAGTTGCTGGCGGCTATACGGTATTCAAGAATATTAAGCGCTCTAAGCGTTGATGACCCCCCCCCCGGAGCGTCAGTGCAGGGGCAGCAGCAATAATAGTAATAGGGAGGACCTTGTTGAAACTGGTTTTTTGGCTTCTGCCTGCATCCCCTTTTTTTAATTCATGAACAGCAATATATTGTTTGCTTCAAAGTCTTTCTATGACTTCATCAGCCGATGCAATCTCAGCAACACAGAATGAAAGGCTTGTTAGTGTCGCCTTTTGGACATCTTCGGCACTCATAGCACCGGCACCCAGGTCAGGATGATCCATAGTGCCAGTAGCGTCCGAAACAAAAATGGTTTTGTAATCTCTAAACTGAGCATCTCGAGCAGTCGATTCACAGCACATATTAGTAACAGTGCCAGTAATAATAAGCGTATCAATTCCCCTATTTCTAAGCTGAGTCTCAAGGTCCGTGTTGTAAAAAGCACTGTAGCGGTGCTTTTTGATGACAAGCTCTCCTTCTTGGGGAGCGATGTCTGAATATATTTCTGTACCCGGTGTGTTATCAACAAGAGCTTCTTGGCTGTCGATAGGCGGCCAGAAACCTGACATCAGCCCCATGTCGCCACGATCTTTTCCGTGCACATGAGTTGTGTAAATTACCGTGGCGCCCTTTTTCCTGCAGACATCTATCAGTTTCTTGATATTCGGTACAGCTTTAGTAGCCATGGGTACACACATCGGTGCACCTGGCTTAACAAAATCATTTTCCATGTCAATGACAAGAAGAGCAGTTTTTGTGGGGTTGTTTAGTTCAAATTTCATTACTCATTCCTTCTTAAATGTCTATGGGCTAAATAGGAAATAGTGTCGAAGGAGTCATGGCAACAAACCAGGTAACCAGAGCGCTATTGCAGGGAAGAATATGCACAGAGCCAACCCAGTGATCTGAAGAAGGACGAACGGGATGATCGAACGATAAATAGTGCCGATTCCGATCTTACCTTCCGTAATTCCCTTAAGGTAGAACAGCGCATAGCCAAAGGGCGGTGTGAGAAAACTCGTTTGTAGGTTTATGGCGACCAAAATGGCAAACCAAATCAGAATGGCTTGACTGCTTAGTCCCAACCCGAAATCCAGTATTTCTACCACCGGAGCTACTAGGGGAAGAACCACGAAGCTGATCTCAATCCATTCCAGAAAGAAACCAAGCACAAAGATCAAGCCCATGATCAGCAGTAGCAAACCATAGGGCCCAAGCCCCGTACCAGTGATCAAGGCCTCGATCATGTAATCACCACCCAACCGCTTGAAGACGACAGAAAAACTGGTAGCACCGATCACGACGAACAGAATCATCGCCGATGTGCGGGCGGTCTCCTGTACGGTTTTACTAAGTGTGTTCCAACTAATACTGCGCATCAGCAGCGCAAGGATCACACTGCCCAGTGCACCGATTGCCGCCGCCTCCGTCGGTGTAGCTATCCCTGCCATGATTGAACCCAGTACGGCGAAGATCAACACGCATGGGCCAAACAGGTCCCGCGCCAAGGCTAACATGAGAGGAGATGTGTCGGTGTCAGTGGCGTCGAGGTCCGGCAGCGGCGCCCAATGGGGCTTGATACGAGCGATGATCAATAGGTAAGCAACATAGAGGGCGCCGAGCAACAGCCCGGGAATTAGTGCGGCTTTGAACAAGTCTCCTACCGATACTTGAAGTATCGAGCCCATGAGAACCAGCATGATGGAAGGTGGGATGAGAATCCCAAGCGTACCGGAAGCCGCTATCACCCCACAGGCCATCTCCGGGTGATAACCTTGCCGCATCATCACGGGTAACGCTAGAAGGCCAAGCATAACCACTGACGCACCAATAATGCCCGTACTGGCAGCCATCACTACGCCCAGAATAGCTACAGAAATGGCGAGTCCACCGGGCGTCCGCCCGAATACACGCTGCAAGGTTAGTAGCAATCGCCTCGCCACGCCGGAACTCTCAAGCATTAGGCCCATAAACACGAAGAGCGGGATGGCGATCATCAACCAATTCTCGACCACACCACCGTAGATACGTGATCCTACTGTGGCCAAGAAAGGAACGGGAATGCCGCCGATGAAGGCGAAAATAATGCCTAGCCCGCCTAACAGGAACGCTACAGGATAACCGGTAAAAATACCGGCCAGCAGCGATACCACCATCAACATCGCCAAATAATATTCACTGATGAATTCAGCCATTGTTGACCTCGTGATCTGTCTCCGCTTTTCGCGGGTCAAGGATGATGGTTAGCTTCTCGAATACTTGACCAAGGGCTCCCAAGGCTAAGAAAACCAGAGAGATGGGAAGTATGGCCTTGATCAGATAGCGATCCGTGAGTCCCCCGTAGTTCGATTTCTCCCCTGTCAAGAAGGACATCGTCACGAAGTGCTTAGAAAGCCAAGCGACCAGCAGACAAAAGGGAATCAGCAACACCAAGTGACCGATCACATCAACCATGGCGCGATGACTAGGCGATAAGCGGTGATAAATCAGATCGACACGCACATGGGTATCGTGATGTAGGGCGTAGGTGCCTCCGAACAGTGTCAAGACACCGAAAAGGTGCCACTGAAGCTCAGTGATGCTGTTGATGGTCAGGGCATTTCCGAAAAGGAGCACCTTATCGTTCCAGCGAGCAATCTCGTTGATGCCAGTAGCGTTGAGCAGTACGGTCAACAGGACAGCCGCCATCACCAGCAATACCAGCCAGCTGGTGACGCGACCTACCAACAGCCCTAGCCCGACCAAGGGTCGAGACAGGGCGGAAGAGACCGCAGCGCCACGCTCACGCCAAGGGGCGAGAGGGGCCGTAGTCATAGTCAGTCCCCTTGGACATCTGTTTTGCTAGGAAGGGTTTGGAGGTCATGCCACTGCTGCATCTTTTCGGCATGCTCCATTAGTGATGTGTACGCTTCGTCGAACTCGGGACTCTCAGCCATTAGTTCGCTGCGCACTTCATCCCAACTATCGTGTAGGGCATTGAGAACCTCATCAGGGAATCGGCGGATCTTGACGCCACTCTCTTCCAGTTCACGTAGCGTCTCTACCTGGGCCGGGATCACCTCATCAGCCTCTTTCTGGATATTGGCCTGACAAGCGGTACTGATCTGCCCACGCTGAGCATCGCTGTATCCGTCCCAGACGCTCTGGTTGATGAGCAGTGCAAGCCAGCCTGCCCCTTGCTGCCAGCCGGGGAAATAGTAATACTCGGCAATCTCGTCCAAGCCCATCGCACTATCAACTTGGGGAATCGAGAACTCGGCGGCATCAACCCGACCACGCTCAAGCGAGAGGTAGACTTCGTTCCCGGGAATCAATTGTGTTGAAGCGCCGAATTTGTTTAGAACCTGTGCGCCCAGCCCAGAGATTCGCATCGACAGGCCGTTCAAGTCATCGGTGCTGTTGATTTCCTTGTTGAACCAGCCGCCTGGCTCTTGGGGTAGGTAGGAGCAAGCCAGGAACTTGACGTTATAAGGGTCCAGCGCCTTCTGCAACAGCTCGCTTCCTTCGCCAGCAGACGTCCAGGAGAACACTGCCTCTGCGGGTGGGCTAAAGGGTAGAGCGCCATAGAGATTGGCAATGGGCAAGTTGCCGGAAAGATAGGCGATGCTGGTCCAGCCGGCGGGGATGGCACCAGACGAGACAGAGTTGAAGATCTCAAACGGAGGTACGAGTTCGCCCGGATCATGGACGGCGAACTCAAACTCACCTGACGACATCATTTTGATTCTTTCGGAGATGTTCTTGGCGCTCTGGCCAAACAGGTTCTGAGTAGAGTAGGCGCTCGCGACATCTAGCCTTTCGCTGGCGTGTGCAGTACCTACTGCTGCCGCCGCTATAGCGGCGGCCAGCGGGATAATGCGTGCGGTGGTTGTTAAGTGTCCAAGGCTCTTTGTAGTCATCTCATTACCTTATTTTATGTTTGAGTATGTTTGTTAGCCTTGAAAGGGTCACAACCGCTGCAATCTAGAGCAAATACTTAATAGGTTTAAAGGCATGCCTTAAAGGTTTGTCTTATTTAGTATTTAGAATACTCTTATATGAAAAGCTTCCTTTTAGACGGATAAAATCACGATCTCTGTGCTTTGAATGAAAAATTATCGTGTAATGAACTTATAAAATAATACTTTAGTCCTTTATGCTAAAGATTTATTTTTCACTGTAATACAAATTCAAGGACGGTTCATTCTTCTGATCCAAGGGGGCTCATAGGTTTTTTCGATTAAATCCTGTGCTGTTATATAGTAGCTTTTATTTGCAGCTGTTTTCGCGCGAGGGCGGAGAGGTTAGATGTGTTGGGAATCTAGCCACTTTGGATTGTTCTGTCATCAACGGTCATGCGGTATTACCATTAGTCCAGCTCTGGGGGTGTACGGTTTAAATCATGCTATTGCACTCACAACGTCTCTAGAATACTCCGCGTCTTATCTCCGATCTGGTGTGCCCAAGGTTTGCGGATGCTGTGTGACTAGTTACTTCGTCTGGTTTCCGTTGACAAACACGGTGCTATTGTCAGTTTTCGATTCGTGTTTCTTACCACCCCATACTCGTTAATGTACTTCCAAGTTCCCGGCGACCGGCCATCGAAAGGTAACGACATCTACAGTGTCATTTATTGGTCGCACATTACCCAATGTGAAAAAAGTTGGATTCCCCGTAAGCCTGCGTTTTGAAAATGTGCCTCACCAACGAGTGTGACAACTAAATAACGGCTAAATTTCTGTTTTTTATCGTTACATAGGCATTTTCGCAGTCTTGACTCATTGATCGGTTGGGTATAGGTAACAACCCGATAAGTATTGGAATCAGTGAACCCGAGCAGTAACACTCACCTGCACTGTTATTGCTCTGCGGGTAAAATGATCATGTCGCAAACCACCGTGGCCGTTGAACAAACGCCCTACGCTGAAGCTTCTGCTTTCAAACCAATCTCGCTCGTCATGGGCATTGTCATTGGCTTGGGTGTTTTCTTCCTTTTACCCGAAACGCTGGCCTTCGATGCACGACTTGTTGCTGGCATTGCTATGCTGATGGCCTCCTGGTGGATGACAGAGGCGATACCCATTCCTGCCACGTCGCTGTTGCCGCTTGTACTGTTCCCGTTTTTCGATATTGCCTCAGTCGGTGAGACCGCCTCGCCCTATGCTCACAGCATTGTCTTTCTAGTATTGGGTGGCGTACTGCTTGGCTTGGCAACGCAGCGCTGGAATTTACATCGCCGCTTCGCGCTACTGACGGTACTCACCGTGGGCACCAAGCCCGCTCAAATCGTCTTCGGTCTGATGTTCGCTAGCTGGTTTATTACCATGTGGGTCAGCAATACCGCCACCGCTGTCATTATGGTGCCGATCGGAGGCTCGATCATCGCGCTAGTGAAGTCACTGGGTAACGGTGACGACACGCCCAAGTTTTCTGCCGCTGTTCTACTGGGCATTGCCTATGCCATCACCATCGGCTCGATGGCTACGCTGATCGGCCAGCCGCCGATGGCGCTAATGCGCGCCTATATGGAAGACACCCACGGGCTTAGTATCGGCTTTGGTCACTGGATGCTGGTGGGTGTACCGTTCTCATTCACCATGCTGATATTGGCTTGGTTGGTTCTCAACAAGCTGGTATTCCGCTCGGAAGTTGAGAACATCCAGGGTGGCCGGGCGATGATCGAGACAGAGCTCAAGGGGATGGGTCGACTGTCACCTGAAGAGTCGCGTGTGTTAATGGTCTTTGCCGGGGCGGTATTCTGCTGGGTCTTCGTGCCGTTAATCGCGAGAATTCCTGTAGTACAGAGTGGGCTGCCTTGGTTGGGTAACATCAACGATACTAGTGTGGCGATTCTCGCGGCGATTCTGATGTTTGTAATACCGGCTTCTAGAGGAAAAGGGGCGTTGCTGGAGTGGTCGGCCACGCGTGATGTGCCTTGGGGGGTACTGGTTTTGTTTGGCGGTGGCCTAACACTCTCAGCTCAGTTTACCGCTACTGGCTTGAGTGCCTGGGTTGGCGAGAGCGTCTCGGGTTTGTCGGGACTGCCGCCCATTGTGATTTTGGCTATCACTGCTCTCGTGATTATCCTATTGACCGAGCTCACCAGCAACACGGCGACGGCGGCTGCCTTCTTCCCTATTATGGGGTCTATTGCCGTGGGGCTGGGTATTGAACCTTTTCTAATGACCATCGTGGTTACCTTTGCCGTGAGCTGCGCCTTTATGTTGCCGGTGGCGACCCCTTCTAATGCGGTGGCTTTTGCAACGGGAGATCTTCCGATTAAGAGCATGATCCGTGCAGGTATCTGGCTCAACGTTATCGGCTTACTGGTGATTATGGTCGCGCTCTACACCATCGTCCCTCTGGTATTCGATGTCTCTTTCTAAATCGGGCCTGCAAACGTCACTGGCAACGATTCGGATTTGACGCTGATAAATATCCGCTCTATTTTATTCGCAATAAAAACTTATGTTCGCAATAAGAACAAAAGGGGTTTTCCATGTCTCAGCCTTGCATAATCTGCGTCGCCATTACCGGCAGCCTGCCACGCAAAGAGAATAATCCTGCCGTGCCCATCACAGTTGAAGAGCAGATTGAAAGCACCCAGGCGGCGTTCGAAGCGGGGGCCACCATTGCTCATTGCCACGTGCGTAACGATGACCAAACACCCTCTTCCGACCCAGAGAAGTTTGGTCGGCTGATGGAGGGGCTTAAGAAGCACTGCCCCGGCATGATTATTCAGCTCTCAACCGGCGGGCGCTCGGGTGCAGGAGAAGCCCGGGGCGGGATGCTGCCGCTGAAACCCGATATGGCCAGCCTCTCGGTGGGTTCCAACAACTTCCCCAACCGCGTTTACGAGAATCCACCGCAACTGGTGGAGTGGCTGGCTGATGAGATGCTCAAGTACGATGTAAAACCTGAAATCGAAGCGTTTGATTTGTCACATATCCACCAAGCGGTGAGCCTTTCCAAGCAAGGCAAGCTAAAGACGCCGCTCTACGTGCAGTTTGTGATGGGGGTTAAAAACGCTATGCCAGCGGACAAGCCGACTTTTGATTTTTATATTGAGACGCTCAAGCGTTTAGCGCCTGATGCGCAGTGGTGTGGCGCTGGCATCGGCGCCAATCAATACCTGCTTAATGAGTGGTCAATTGCTGCAGGTGGTCACACTCGGACGGGGCTTGAGGATAACGTGCGCCTGGACAGCGATACATTGGCACCATCCAACGCGGCACTGGTCGAGCGCACGGTAGCGTTGTGCGAAAAGTACCAGCGCCCGGTGGCTACTTGGCAACAGGCGCGTGAAATACTTGGCTTATAAAATAAATAAAACCAACAATTAATAAGCAGGAGATAAGTAATGACGGATATCACTGTCGTGGGTGATGCGCCTGAGATTGACGAGATTAAGCGTGTAGTGCAGCTATATGTTGATGGCTTTCAAGGCGGTCAAGAAAAGCTGGAGGAGGCGTTTCATAAGGACGCGTGGATTTTTGCTGTGGATGCTGATGGCAAGTTGGCGACTGACTTGATCAGCGACCGTTTCGAGCGCTGGGCGGCTAGCCACCGTAAAGTGAAGAGCCGCTTTATTGCCGTCACCCAGGCGGGAGAAGTCGCCAGCGTACTGCTAGGCTTTGATAATAGCGCCAATCTGGCGGATTCCTGGGTCGATGTGATTGCCCTGGTGAAGGTCGACGGCATCTGGAAAATTACCAATAAAACGGCAGCCCATAGCACCCGCGCCGCGTGGGCGAAGCCGAACTCCTAGGCGTTAATGACCCCTATTCAGAGAACAGAGAAAACATCAGCCCACGCAGCCAGCGGTTGCCTGGGTCTTGATGAAAGCGACGGTGCCAGAAAAGATTAATCGGGATTTCTGGGAACGTTAGGGGATGCTCACGAATGGCTAACCCGAAACGTGTTCGCGTTGCCTCGGCTAATTTATCGGTAACCGTCACCACTAGATTGCTGCTGCTGACGATATAGGGAACCGCTGCGAAATGCGGCAGTGTTAACCGAACTGGGCGCACAACCCCAGCGTGCGCAAGCTGCTCTTCGATAATGCCATGCCCGGTTCCCCGGGCAACCACCACAGCGTGATGCGCTGTGCGAAACGCCTCAAGGCTAAACTCCTCCGCAGCGAGCGGGTGATGCTCGCGCATTAAGCAAACGTAGCGTTGTACAAACAGTCGCTGCTGGTAGAAGCCTGCTCCTAGTTGCGGAATCAGGCCAACGGCCAAATCTATCTCCCCCTCCTCCATCTCATTTTTTAGGTCATTATGGTGGCTGCGCACGGTGTTGAGTGAAACCCCCGGTGCGTGGTGTGAGATATGTTGCAGCAGACGCGGGAGAAACACTATTTCACCGATATCGGTCATGTTGATATGGAAAGTGCGCTCACTCTTAGCGGGGTTAAAATCGTCGCATAGGTTCAGCGTGTCGTTCATTCGTGCCAACGCATCCGCAATGCCGGGGTGAAGTCGACTGGCACGGGGCGTAGGTTGCAGACCTTGCGACGTGCGCTCGAAAAGTTCGTCCTCCAGCAAGTGGCGTAAACGTTTCAGTGCATGGCTTACCGCCGGTTGGGTGATACCCAAGCGCAGCGCCACCCGTTGTGTATTTTGTTCTTGGTACAACAAGTCAAAAACAACCAGCAGATTCAGGTCAATGTTGGCAAGTTTTTCCATCACCTTGCGCCTCGCAACATATTCCACGATAGTCGAATGTAGCCGTCAGAGAGGTTTTTAACTGGTTGATTCATATTGTTATTAGCGCCGTTTATAGTCTGAATGAAGGAAACTGTGTGGTGGCAGTTGGCGCTACCGAATAGCGTTAGGGGGAGAGCATAACGCTCAACATATAACGATAAGCCCCTGAGCAGAGTTAAATCATGGTAGCTAACAGCACAGTAGCAAATACACAGCCAAAACGTCTTTCGATTGGCATCATCGGTGGTGGCATCGGAGGAGTCGCCTTCGCCGTTGCATTATCCCGTGATAGCCAGCTTGATGTTCAGCTTTTCGAAGCGGCTCCTCAGTTCTCCGAGATTGGTGCGGGTGTCTCCTTTGGCCCCAATGCGGTAAAAGCCATTCAGCTATTGGGGTTGGAAAACGCTTATCAACGTATTGCCGACTCCTCACCCGCGCCCTTTGAGGATGTTTGGTTCGAGTGGCGCCGAGGCAGTGATGATACCTACTTAACTGCCAGCCTGGCGCCAGGCGTTGGCCAATCCTCGGTACATCGTGCCGATTTTCTTGATGCGATTGTCGCCAATCTGCCTCAGGGCATCGCCCATTTCGGCAAACGCTGTATAGGCGTTAAGCAAGGCACCGACAGCGCCACCGCCAGCTTCGACGATGGCACTCACTTTACGGGTGATGTGATCATCGGCTTTGACGGCATTAAGTCGGCGGTGCGCCCCCATGTGCTACCCCCGGAGCAGTACGGCGAAATTACGCCGTTCTGGAGTGGCACTTACGCTTATCGCGGTATGATTCCCACCAGGGACCTAGAGATTGCTCTAGAGGCTAAAGGCAGCGAGAAGCGCCTAGCATTGGTGCCTCAGATGTATCTTGGCAAAGATCGCCATATTCTGACCTTCCCGGTTAAGCAGTCTCAACTCGTTAACGTCGTGGCCTTCATTACGGATCGTTCGATACCGAACCCTAAACTGCCCGAAGGCGAAGAGTGGGTTCAAGCCGTCAGTCAGGCGGAAATGCTAGACGTATTTACAGGTTGGAGCCCGGCTTGCCAAGCCATTCTTGAATGCATTCCTGAGCCAACGCGCTGGGCGCTGCATGAGTTACCTGAGCTTGCCCGCTACCAGCGCGACCGCGTACTGATCGTGGGCGACGCTGCCCATGCGTTAGTGCCTCACCAGGGGGCGGGGGCCGGTCAGGCGCTGGAGGATGCCTATGTGCTGGCGACTCTGCTGGCGGATGCCAGTTGCCGTAGCCACAACGTAAGCACTGTGTTGTCTGCCTTCGAACAAGTACGCCATAGCCGTAGCTGCAAAGTGCAGCGTACCTCCCATGAGGCGGGCGATGTCTACGAATATGCAGGAGAGGGCATCGGCGACGATGA
This sequence comes from Vreelandella glaciei, assembly GCF_013415125.1. Taxonomy (GTDB): domain Bacteria; phylum Pseudomonadota; class Gammaproteobacteria; order Pseudomonadales; family Halomonadaceae; genus Vreelandella; species Vreelandella glaciei. The sequence continues at coordinate 151,239 of NZ_JACCDE010000002.1, forward strand.
AGCCGAGCTAATTAACAATCTGGAAAGCCGCTTCGAGTGGCTGTGGAATCATGACCCACACGAGGATGTGATTGCCGCTAAAAATAGCTTGAAGTTTGAAACAAGCGAGAACTGGGGGTGAACCAAAAGCTACCCATTTAAAGCAATAACTTCTTTTATAAAGACGAACTACAACAAAGAGTGCAACGATGAAAACAAATAATACAACACTGACGTCGTTACTTGGGGCAGGCTTTTTGCTGGCAGGCCAGCTTGCAATGGCTGAAGATGGCGAACCTGTAAAGCTGGGGTTAATGTTGCCCTATACGGGTACCTACACGGCACTGGGCGAGGCTATTACCAATGGTTTGAAACTCGCTATTGAGCAGAATAGTGGACAGCTTGGAGGACGTGAAGTCGAGTATGTCCAGCTTGATTCCGAGGCCAATCCCTCCAAGGCCCCCCAGAATATGAGCCGATTAGTGAACAGTGACGAGGTCGACGTTGTTATTGGCCCTGTCTACTCGGGTGTGGCCATGGGGATGCTCCGCGTGGCCAAGCAAACCGGCGCTATTACCATTATTCCCAATGCTGGTTTGGGGGCAGCCACTAACGAACTTTGCATGCCCAATGTCTTTCGTACTTCACATAACATGTGGCAGGACAGTTACCCCATGGGGAAAGTAGCCTATGATCGCGGCCACCGTGAGATGGTAACGATTACCTGGGATTATGCCGGTGGTAAAGAGGATATTGCTGCTTTTGAGGAGGCGTTTACGGAAGCCGGTGGTGAGATTATTGAGCAAATTCTGGTTCCTTTTCCCAGCACTGAGTTTCAAAGTTATTTGACGCAAATAGCCAGCCTCAATCCCGACGCGGTTTATACGTTCTTCGCGGGTGGAGGGGGTGTCAGCTTTGTGCGTGACTACGCTGCAGCCGGACTTAAGGAAAATATTCCCCTGTTGGGCTCTGGCTTTATGACCGAAGGTAATTTGGCAGCATTAGGGGGCGCGGGCGAGGGGGTGTTAACGACGCTACACTACGCTGAAACGCTGGAGAGTGAAGAAAATCAGAGCTTCGTAGCTGCTTATCAAGAGGCTTACGGTGAGATGCCTGATGCTTATGCCGTGCATGGTTATGACACGGGTGCCATGCTCATACAAGCGCTTGATGCAGTCGAAGGTGATTCCACTGACCGCGATGCACTCATTGACGCACTCGCTGCCGTTGAGCTGCAGAGCCCACGTGGACCATTACGCTTCTCCAAGTCCCACCACCCGATACAAAATATCTACCTACGTGAGATCCGCGATGGTCGGCACGAAGTATTATCGGTAGCGCATGAGCTACTCGAGTCACCCGATGCTGATTGCCAGATGTAAGTGAGTTTTTAGAGAGTTAGCGCTTATTATTGTTGGCAGTACGACTAAATCGTGTGATTAGCGTCGTGCTGCCTTCCTGTGCTTTACGCCTCATGTCTCAATGATGTGTCTTATTCTTTTGTCGTAAAAGAAACACCACCCAGCTGGCTTTGGCGTATGGAAAGTGTGCCATCACGTTAATAGTTAGTCGCAGATATTATCTACTCACCGTGTTGCTATGCCTTACCCATCATTACGTGTCTCATTTATGGATAAACCGCCGTTAAAACGCCACCATATTTATCAATCTATTGATTAATAAAGAAAATTAAAGAAGATGGGTAGGACTGAAGAAGCGGAGCAGAGGGCGAGTTGGTTAAATAAAAATAGTTGCCCGTTAAAAAACAGGCAGTCATCTCCCTATGTTGATACCTCCTCGGTATGGCTAAGCACCTAAACAATATTGGTTCCCTCTTCCTCACGCAATCAAACTGACATCAAGTCAACGATTGCCAGACGCTGGAGCCTGCATGTCAACCGTCATACAACATATTGAGACGCTGCTGGTCGACCTACCGACCATCCGTCCTCACAAACTCTCCATGACCACCATGGCCTGCCAAACCATGGTCATTGTGCGCATGCGCCACTCTGACGGTATCGAAGGGATCGGCGAAGGCACCACCATTGGCGGCCTGGCCTACGGCCCCGAAAGCCCGGAGAGCATTAAACGCAATATTGATACTTATCTAGCTCCCCTGCTGGTCGGCCAGCCCTCCAACAATGTCCACCAGTTGCGTGCTCGGCTTAACCGCCATGCTCGCGGCAATATGATTGCCAAATCTGCATTAGAAACGGCGCTGTTGGATGCTCAGGGCAAACGCTTGGGATTGAGCGTCGCCGAGTTGCTGGGCGGCGTACGTCAGGATCACTTGCCCGTGCTGTGGACGCTAGCCAGCGGTGATACCGCCAAAGATATTGATGAGGCCATGCTGCGTTTAGAACAGCGTCGGCACTGCGACTTCAAGTTAAAAATTGGTGCTAACCCGGTGGATCAGGACGTGCGCCATGTGGCGGCGATCAAGGAAGCGCTGGGCGATCGAGCCAGCGTGCGAGTTGATGTTAATCAGGCGTGGGATGAATCCACCGCCGTTCGCGGTATTCAGGTGCTACAGGATGCTGGCATCGAGTTAATTGAGCAGCCCATTGGCGCGCGTGAACATGCCGGCCTAGTTCGCTTGGCTAACCGCTTCAATGTGCCGATGCTCGCCGATGAGGCGGTGCAAGATGCCCGCGACGGGCTTGATCTAGTATGTGGCGGCTTCAGTGGTGCCTTTGCACTAAAGATCGCCAAATCCGGCGGTATTTACGGGGTACTTGAGCTGGCTCACGTCGCCCAAGCAGCTGGCATTGGCTTATATGGCGGCACCCTGCTGGAAGGCACTATCGGTACGGCTGCCTCTCTACACGCCTGGGCAACGCTGCCAGCAATGGCTTGGGGCACGGAAATGTTCGGCCCGCTGCTGTTGCAAGACGACATCGTCGTTACCCCTCTCAACTACACCGAGTTTGGAGTGGCGTTACCGAAAGGGGCTGGCCTCGGCATCACCCTGGATGAAGATAAGTTGGTGCACTACTCACGTAAGTAACAGTCACGTAAGTGAACGTCTCGTAAGTAAACGCCACGGCAAAGAAAAGCCATCGTTTGCGTTCGCCCGTAAAGGAAGAGGAGAGCCATATGCTATTTCACGTAGAGATGACCGTTAAGTTGCCGCCTGACATGCCAGCCGAGCAGGCAGCCAAGATCAAGGCAACGGAAAAGGCGTATTCCCAAGACCTACAGCGTCAGGGTAAATGGCGCCATTTGTGGCGGGTAGCGGGTAGCTACTCAAACGTCAGTATTTTTGACGTGGAAGACAACGCTGAGCTGCAGGAACTCGTCAGTAACCTGCCGCTATTCCCCTATATGGAGATCAGCGTCAAACCGCTGTGCCGTCACCCCTCTTCAGTGCGCGACGACGACAGCTAATTATCGATAGACACGCCAGTTCTTTTTATAAAACAAAAGCCTATAAAAATAGAGGTTTTCATCATGACCGTAAAGATATTCGACACCCCCGAAGTTCAAGAGTTTGTCAAAACCGTTGCTGGCTTTGATCAGTCAGGCGGCAATGACCGCGCCAAGCAGATCGTTCATCGCCTGGTGGGCGACCTGTTCAAACTGATCGATGACTTCGATGTCACCGAGGAAGAGTACTGGGCGGCGGTTAACCTGCTCAATGCCCTGGGCAGCCAGACCCAGTTCGGTTTGCTCTCGCCAGGGCTCGGCTTTGACCACTTCCTCGATATGCGCCAGGACGCTATCGATGCCGAAGCCCAGCGCACCGGCGGCACCCCGCGCACCATCGAAGGCCCGCTCTACGTGGCTGGCGCCCCGGAAGCCGACGGCTTCGCGCGCCTGGACGATGACACGACCGAGGGCGAGACCATGTGGCTGACCGGCCAGGTGCGTGACGTCGACGGCACCCCGATCCCCGGCGCCAAGGTCGAGATCTGGCACGCCAACTCCCTGGGCGGCTACTCCTTCTTCGACCCCTCGCAATCCGAGTACAACCTGCGCCGCACGATCTATGCGGACAGCGAAGGTCGTTACACCGCGCGCAGCATCATTCCCTCCGGCTACGGCGTGCCCGCAGGCGCCCCCACCGACGTGGTGCTCAAGTCCCTCGGTCGTCACGGCGAGCGCCCGGCGCATATCCACTACTTTGTCTCCGCCCCGGGCCACCAGCACCTGACCACCCAGATCAACCTGGCAGGCGACCCCTACACCTATGACGACTTCGCCTTTGCCACCCGCGAAGAGCTCGTCGTGCCCGCCGAGCGGATTGAAGACCCCGCCGAGATCGCCAAGCGCGAGCTGGACGGCCCCTTCTCCCACGTGGTGTTCGATGTGGCGCTGGCCCCCGCCGAGGCCCCCGAGCTGCAGGTGCGTCACGCCCGCCCGCGGGCCAAAGAAGACGACCAGGATCTGGCCAGCCAGCTCGCCGGTACCGCCAAGGTATAACCCTCATGCCTTGAGCAAGGCGGGCCTTCCCCTTGGCCCGCCTGAGCAAGACATAACAGCGCGACATAATAAATACGAGGAGAGAGATCATGACCACGCAGCTTGATCAGCTCGAAGCCCGCGTGCGCGGCGCCGTCCAGGACGATCCCGCCCAGGGCATCTTCCGCTGCCACCGCAGCATGTTTACCGATCCCGCCTTCTTTGAGCTTGAGCTCAAACACATCTTCGAAGGCAACTGGCTGTTCCTGGCCCACGAGAGCCAGATCAGTGAACCGGGTGACTACATGACCGTCACCATGGGCCGCCAGCCGGTGATTATCACCCGCGACAAGCAGGGCGAACTGCACGGCCTGATTAACGCCTGCGCCCACCGTGGTGCTACGCTATGCCGCCGCAAGCGCGGCAACAAGGGCACCTTCACCTGCCCGTTCCACGGCTGGACGTTCAAAAACGACGGCCAATTGCTCAAAGCCAAAAATGAGAAGAACGGCGCCTACCCTGACCAATTCAAACAGGATGGCTCCCACAACCTCAAGCGCCTGCCGCGTTTTGAAAACTACAAAGGCTTCCTGTTCGGCAGCCTAAGCGATGATGTTCAACCGCTCGAACAGCACCTGGGCGAAACCACCAAGGTTATCGACAACATCGTCGACCAAGCCCCCGAAGGCCTGGAAATCCTGCGCGGTACCTCGTCCTACACCTACACCGGCAACTGGAAGCTGCAGGCCGAAAACGGCGCTGATGGCTATCACGTTAGCTCCGTGCACTGGAACTACGCCTCCACCATGGAACGCCGTAATTACGATTCCGGCGGCACCAAGGCCGTCGACGCCGACGGTTGGTCGAAAAGCAAAGGCGGCTTCTACTCCTATGAAAACGGCCACATGATGCTGTGGACCCGGCTGCTTAACCCGGAAGTGCGTCCGGTCTATCAGCATAAGGACTGGATCCAAGAACAGCTGGGTGACGCCCGCGCTGACTCCATCGTCAACCAGACGCGCAACCTCTGTCTTTATCCCAACGTCTACTTGATGGATCAGTTCTCCACCCAAATCCGCGTGATTCGTCCGATCGCCGTGGACAAAACCGAAGTCACCATCTACTGCTTCGCACCCAAAGGTGAAGCCGCCGAAGACCGTCGTGTCCGCATCCGTCAGTACGAAGACTTCTTCAACGTCTCCGGCATGGGCACCCCCGACGATCTCGAAGAGTTCCGCGCTTGCCAAGAAGGTTACAACGGCGCGCTGGCCGAATGGAATGACCTCTCCCGCGGCGCCCAACAGTGGATCGAAGGCGCCGATGAAGATGCCCAAGCGATCGACATGAAGCCCCTGCTCAGCGGCGCCTCCCCGGAAGACGAAGGGCTCTACGTGCTGCACCACCAGCACTGGGTCAGCGAAATGCTGCGCGCCATCGACAAAGAGCGCAGCCAATTTATCGCCACCGCGTCCGCCTAAGCGCCCAGCGCCAGAAGAGAGGAGAGAAGTGCCATGAGCATTAGCTATCACGACATCCAAGCGTTTTTGTACCGCGAAGCACGGCTGCTGGACGACCGGGAGTGGGACGAGTGGCTCACGCTGTACCGCAAGGACGCCGAGTTCTGGATGCCCGCCTGGGACGACGACGACCAGTTGACCCGCGACCCGCACAGCGAGATCTCACTGATCTACTACCCCAACCGCGACGGGTTGGAAGACCGGGTCTACCGGATCAAGACCGAGCGCAGCGGGGCGAGTACGCCGGAACCGCGCACGACGCATCAGGTGACCAACCTGGAAATCCTGTCGCACGAGGGTGACACGGTCACCCTGCGGTTCAACTGGCACACGCTCAACCACCGCTACAAGAAAACCGACAGCTTCTTCGGCACGTGCTTCTACACCCTGGACGTGTCGGGAGAGACGCCGCTGATCACAAGAAAAGTCGTGCAGCTGAATAACGACTATATCCATCAGGTTATCGACGTTTATCACGTGTGACCTGATGGGAGAGGAGAATTAACCATGAGCTATACCATTGCCCTCAACTTCGAAGACGGCGTGACCCGCTTCATCGGCTGTAAAGTGGGGGAAACCGTTCTCGACGCTGCTTACCGACAAAAAGTTAACCTGCCGATGGACTGCTCTGACGGTGTATGTGGTACCTGCAAAGGACACTGCGAACAGGGTGAGTTCGACATGGGTGACGAGTATCTGGAAGATGCGCTTTCCGATGAGGAAGCAGCTGAAGGCCAGGTGCTCACGTGCCAGATGGTGCCTTCTTCGGACTGCGTGATCCAAGTGCCAGTGGCATCCACGCTGTGTAAAACACAGGTGGGCAAGGTTGAGGGCACGGTAGCAGCGGTTGAGCAACTTTCCGAAGATAGTATTGAGCTAGCTGTTGATTTGGATGATGCCGAGGGTCTCGCCTTTTTGCCGGGGCAGTACATTCATATTGATGTGCCCGGTACTGAGGTGCACCGCTCCTACTCTTTCAGCTCCTTGCCGGGGGATAAGCGCGCCACCTTCTTAATTCGCAACATCCCCAATGGGGTAATGAGCGGCTATTTAACCGAGCGCGCGGCGGTGGGCGAAAAGCTTACGCTGACCGGTCCGCTGGGCAGCTTCTACCTGCGAGAAGTGAAGCGCCCGGTGCTCATGCTTGCTGGCGGCACGGGGCTGGCTCCGTTCCTCTCCATGTTAGCGCAATTGGCCGAAAAGGGCTGTGATGCACCGATTCATATGATTTACGGCGTCAATAAAGATGACCACCTAGTCAAAACGGATGCGCTAGATGTCTTCGTAGAAAAAATTCCTAGCTTTACCTACGCCACTGTTGTGGTCGACGAGGCTAGCGAGCATTCGCGTAAAGGTTACGTGACGCACCACATGGACGCCGAGGTAATGCATGACGGCGATGTGGACGTTTACCTGTGTGGCCCGCCGCCGATGGTAGATGCTGTGCTGAAGTACTTCGACGCTGAAGGAATCGAGCCTCAGAGCTTCCACTATGAGAAGTTCACACCTAATCAAGTGGGAGAGAGCGCATGAGCAATCAACGTTTTGACGGCCCACGTTTTCAAGATCGAGTAATGGTGATCACTGGTGCTGCTCAAGGAATTGGGCAGCGGGTTGCTGAGCGCGCCGCCGCTGAAGGCGCGCGCTTGGTATTGGTAGATCGCGCTGATGATATCCATGAGGTCGTTGCTGGGCTAAGTAAGCAGGGCTGTGAAGTGATTGCAGTACAAGCCGACCTAGAAAATTGGGAGGGCGCTGAGCAAGTAACGGAGGCGACGCTCAAACAATTTGGACGTATCGATATTCTCATTAACAACGTAGGTGGTGCGATTAACTTCAAGCCGTTTACCGAGTTTACTGAAGCGCAAATTGCCGCAGAGATCAACCGCTCTTTAATGCCCACACTTTGGTGCTGCCGCGCGGTACTGCCGACCATGGTAGCGCAGGGTAGTGGCGTGATCGTCAATGTCTCTTCAGTGGCGACCCGGGGCATCCACCGGATCCCATACTCGGCGGCCAAGGGAGGCGTCAATGCGCTGACCGAGTCGCTGGCCTTCGAGTACGCTGATGCTGGCATCCGCGTGGCGGCTGCCGGTATCGGTGGCACCGAGGCACCGCCGCGCCGGATCTCCCGCGGCACGCCCGAGCCTCGCAACGACACCGAGCGGGCTTGGTTCCAGGCGCACATCGACCAGACCAAGCAGAGCTGCCTGATGAAACGCTACGGCACGCTCGACGAGATGGCTGCGCCGATTCTGTTCCTGGCCTCTGACGAGGCTAGCTACATTACTGGCAGCGTGCTGCCAGTGGGCGGAGGCGACCAGGGCTATTAGCAGGTTAAGTAAGGTAGTTCTAAAGAAGTAGTAACGATAACTCTAAGTACAGCAATCCCCTGGAGCAAACCGTGAAACATATTGAGAAAGGCGTCAGCCTAAGGTATGCGCCCCGCGATTTCCTGCGTGACCTCAATGCCGACAACGCCAGTACAGGTTTAGTCGCGGGAATCTTAGGGCTCAGCGTTGGAGTAGTCCACATTAGCGCTGGCACCTCTGCCGGCCTCGACTCCTCCTTTATCATGATCTGGGTCATCAGCTACTTGATGATCAATGGTCTGTTTGGACTTTTCATGCCAGCCTATTACCGATTGCCGCTGCCGATGGCCAACTCCATTCCCGGAGCACTGATGTTCGCAGCAGTAATTCCAGTGGTGGGGTTGGAAGCTGCATTAGGCGCTAGCTTGATTGCAGGAGCTATCACGTTGATCGCTGGTTTGACTGGGGTGATGGGTATAGTAATGCGCTTAATACCGATGCCTATTGTGATGGGCATGGTGGGCGGTATGCTGTTGAGTTTTGGACTCAATATGGTGAAGCCGTTGGAGAGTGCTCTTGTGCCAGCCTCTATCATGATCCTGGCTTTCTTTATCTCTGCACGCATCTTCCGTAAGATTCCGCCCCTGATTGTTGCCATGCTGGCAGGCATTTTGTACCTGATAGCGACTGGCGTGGATCTGTCCGGTATAGAAGCAACCGTTCGTTTCCCTGAGTTCATCATGCCTGAGTTTACTCTTGGAGCTTTTCTGACCTACGGCCTGCCACTCGCTATTATTCTAGTCGGAATGGAAACACCGGCGGGCGTTGGTCTAGTGAAAGGGATGGGCTATAAAGATGCACCAGCAAATGCAATTACCGCCGTAGGCGGCTTAGGCACCATGGTGTCGTCATTCTTCAATCTACATAGCACTTGCATCGCGGCACCGATGACCGGTGTGTGTGCTTCGCCGGAGGCAGGAAGTCACAACAAGCGTTGGGTAGCAGCGGTGATTGCCGGGGCTATCTTCGTAGTCGCCGCGCCTTTCTACGGTTACGTAGTCAGCCTGCTTGAGGCCACGCCGCGCTACTTTATTGCCATAATCGCCGGGCTGGCACTTATGCGTGTGATCACCTCTTCAATGGCTATCGCTTTTTCTGGCAAAAAACATGAAATAGGCGCGTTGTTCGCTTTTCTGATTGCTGCATCCGGTATTCAGATTCTCGGCATCGGTGCTACGTTTTGGGCGTTAGTTCTGGGTGTTGTTGTCTCGGCAATCTTTGAAACCAAAGATTTCGATTTTATTTTTACCCGGGAAGTTGCTAACAGCGGCAGCTGACCCTTCGCACTATTTGTAATTCGATAAACATTATCCTCCTTGGCCTGGGCTGCTTTGGTAGTGCAGGTCTTTTTTGTGAATAGTAGTTATTAAAAAGCCAGAGGATAAAGTCCTCCGGCATATGTTGGCTTCTGGCATTGTGCTAGAAGGGGTACTGGATGCCATGCTCCATAACGCTGACCCACTGGGTGGTGGTGAACTCATCAAGGTTGGCAGGGCCCCCGAAGCGCCCGCTAGAGCCCGAGCGACCCATGCCGCCGAAGGGTACCTGGAATTCGTTATTCACAGTCTGATCGTTGATATGCACCATCCCCACGCGGATGCGCTCGGCGAAGCGTTGGGCACGTTCCGTGGAGGCAGAATGAATGGCAGCGGCGAGTCCGTAGGGCGAGGCATTGACCAGGGCGATGGCTTCTTCGTCACTATCGAAGAGTGTTATCGGCGCCACTGGACCGAAAATTTCCTCGCCAAAAGCAGGCATCTCGGGTGTCACGTTGCTAAGCACCGTGGCATCGAAGAAATTGCCGTCACGCTTGCCGCCAGCGACAACGTTAGCACCCATGGCCACAGAGCGGTTCACGATCTCTTCAACGCGGCGCGCCTGGGTCTCGTTGATCAACGGGCCGAGGTGTACCTGCTGTTTCCAAGGGTCACCCGTGACTAAGCGTGTGGCCCGCTCGGCGAGTTTGTTCATGTACTTGTCCGCCACTGAACGGTGCACTAAGTGCCGTCCCGCCTGCATGCAAATTTGCCCCTGATGAAGGAAGGCCCCCCATGCTGCAGAAGAGGCGGCAGCCTCCAAATCGGCATCGTCTAAAACCACCAGCGCATTGTTGCCGCCAAGCTCTAAGGCGCACTTCTTAAGCATGCGCCCACAGGTCTCGCCGATCTTCTCGCCTACAGCGGTGGAACCCGTAAAGGAAATCATGCCCACATCGGGGTGCTGCACCAGTGCCTCGCCCACATCAGCCGCGCCGGGCAGGACGTGGAAGACGCCTTCTGGTACGCCAGCGGCCTCAAGCACTTCAGCCATCAATGCCCCTCCACAGACTGCGCTGTCGGGGGCTGGCTTGAGAATGACACAGTTACCCATGCCCAGCGCCGGGAAGACCGAACGCATGGCTAATAAGATAGGAAAGTTCCAAGGCGCAATTACGCCGACAGTGCCGATAGGTAACCGCTTCCAGTAATTGCGCCGTCCCGGCATGCTAGAAGGGAATATTTGACCGTAGGGCTGCATCGGCAGTGCCGCGGCCATCTGCGCCTGCTCATAAGTCGCCTGCAGCTCCCAGTCGGCCTTAGGGCCGATGGAACCACACTCGCGCGTATTCCAGTAGCCAATTTCCTCGGCTCGTTCTTTGAGCAGGGCCGCGGCGCGGCGCAGAATTTCTGCCTTCTGGTCGAAGGGCAGAGCGGCCCATGATAGTTGGGCATCCTTGGCGATTTTGGCCGCACGCTCCACGTCTTCGACCGTGGCGGTTTGCACTTCCGTGAGCTTGTCGCCGGTGGCGGGCTCAATGACCGGTGTTTTAGGGCCGTTCGAAGGCTGCCATTTACCTAGATAAAGGTGATCTTCCCAAAGGTGAGTCGGCATAGTCATCTTTTTTACTCCATTATTATACGATAGCGATGTGATTCATTAAGTTAGATAAAGAAGTGGATCAGTAACTGCGATGCGTCCGGTTTTATGACAGCCTGCCCCCGTGTTGAATGGGCTGGGGCCGTATCAAGAGAGTTTCTTTATTTCACTTTCTTTCCAGGAAATACCAATACCAGGTTGATCGGAGGGAATTGCAAACCCCTCTTTAAAGGTTAAAGTGGGCTCCACAACGGAAGACGCTAGGTCCATCCGTTCTAGCCAATGCGCGTTCGGCGTCACGGAGAGCAAGTGAGCACTGATTTCCTGAAATAAATGACTGGAAACCGGCGTGCTAAATTGTTGGGCTAAGGCGGCTGCACGGGTCCAGCCAGTAACGCCCCCGATTTTCATTACATCAGGCATGGCGAAATCAGACGCTCCAGACGTTAACGATTTAAACATCTCTTCAGGGCCAAACCAGTTTTCGCCAATCTGGATGGGAGTTGCTATTTTGGTTCTGATATCGGCATGGGCGCTATAGTTGTAATGAAAGGTGGGTTCTTCTATCCAATAGACCCCTTCGGCATCCAGCGCCAAACCACGGCGAATGGCCTCGGTTGTGGTGAGGCTTTGGTTGTAATCAACCATGATGGCGGCATCGTCACCCACTTCTTGTTTAATGCGCCGAATAACCGTGATGTCTTGATCAAGCGAGGCATAGCCAATTTTCGTTTTAATGGCTTTGAAGCCATCTTCAACGGACAGGGCCGCACGTTTTACAGCTAAGGCTTCACCGTCCATGCTGTGGCTATCATAGGCCTTGATGGGTTTGGCGCTACCCCCTAGCAGCGTCGATAAAGGCACGCCATGAGCTTTTGATAGTGCGTCCCATACCGCCATGTCGATGCCAGAACAGGCCATTCTGATCAGGCCCGAATAGCCAATCAGGCGGAATTTTTTCTCCAGATTGCTTTCAATCGTATACGGTTCCAGTTGTTGACCTTCGAGAGAAGACTCTAGTTCTTTAAGAATGTCCACCAAGGCGGGCAGCGCCATCGGCGTGTAAGCGAACAGGTAGGCATGACCCACAATTCCCGCATTGGTGTGGAGATCAATCAGAACGAGCGGAGAGGTGGAAACGGTGCCGACGGCCGTATGAACGGGAAACTCCAAAGGGGCATTGACGGTTCTAACGTTCAGTCCCGTTATCCGGATATCGCAAGTGTCCATGATGCTAGGCTCCTATTTTTTGGAGAGAGGGTGAAAGGCCAGCGTTGTCGCTTTTGATGAAGTCTCTCGTTAAATGGTGAATGGAAGCACAGCCGACTTGGGCCATCGTCCGATCAATGTCCTCTTTAATAAGTCGCAAGACGTCATCAACGCCGGCCTCGCCTGCGGCAGACAGCCCATAGAGCGCCGCTCGGCCCAGTAAGACAGCACTGGCGCCCATGGCTAGCGCTTTCACCACATCGGAGCCTCTCCTGAAACCACTATCGATCAAGACCGGGAAGGGGCATGCCTCCGTCACTTCGCCGAGACTTTCCAATGGGGATACGCAGGTATCCAGCTGTCTTCCCCCGTGATTGGAAAGAATGACCCCGTCAATACCAAGCTGATAGCATTTTTGTGCATCTCTGGCGTCTGTTAATCCTTTAACAATGAGCCGGTGTGGCCAAATATCACGCAGCCGTTTTAAAGCTTCCCAGTCAAAGCTGGCATCCATTTGACGGCTCATTAATGCTGCTTGCACCTCAATATCCTGGGCTGCCGAGGTTTCAAAGTTCTTTAAACTCGGCATGCCATGCTTAAGGACGTCGAATGACCATCGAGGGTGCCTCATGCCATCCAGCAATACACGCGGCGTATAATTAAAGGGTATTTTAAAGCCATTTTTAATATCGCGTTCTCGGTAACCATTGACACTGACATCCGTTGTCAGCACCAGCGTGGTGTAACCTGCCTTGAGCGCGCGGGCAACCATGCTTTCGGCAAGTGTTCTGTGCACCACGTAAAGTTGAAACCATAACTCTCCATCGCATTGACTGGCGACTTCCTCGATGGATGAATTTGAAGCCGTGGAGAGCACAAAGGGGATGCCTGCTTTTGCTGCGGACTTGGCAAGCGCTATATCACCTTTTGGCCACAGCACCCCATTTAGCCCTGTCGGTGCAATGATCAAGGGCATGGATAGGGTACTACCAAAAAGCTTGGTCGATAGGGAGCGTTGACTCACATCAACTAGGCGTTGGGGTTTTAATCGGACGTTATCAAATACCGTACGGTTATGTTCAAGCCCCTTCTCGTCTTCTGCTCCGCCGTCCAGGTAGTCAAATACCATGCGTGGCAAGCGTTTTTTCGCAAGCTGTCGATAATCTTCGACGTTGATTGGTGATGTATGAGCCATCATTATCTCCTAATTGGCAGGAGGTATTGTGTTTACCTCGATAAGCACAGGAGATTTCATATCAAGGCTGGCTTTTAAATGCTCTCTAAATTCCTGGGAAGATGTCGCTTTAAAGGCTTGCACGCCATACCCTTTCGCAAGATCACAGAAGTCAATGTTCGGGATATCAATACCAGGTACACTGGATACGCCAAGAACATTAGAAAACCATCTGAGTGCGCCATAGGTTTCATTATTTAAAATGATAAAAATAACGGGAATGTTGTATTGGGCGGCTGTCCAAAGAGCGCTGATACTATAATTGGCCGAACCATCTCCAATCATGGCAATGACTTGACGCTCCGGTTTCGCCATCTGTACGCCTACCGCCGCCGCCATCGCAAAACCTAATCCACCCGCTGCCGCAAAGTAATAGCTGCCGGGGCTGGACATCTGAAGCCGTTCCCAAAGCAGTGGTGTCGTGGAGGTCGACTCGTTTAGGTAAATAGCACCTTCTGGTGCAACGTCGTTGATGATATCGAAGACTGCCTCGGGTGGCAGAGGCCCCACGGTGTCGGAGAGGGTAGGCGGAATATGCCGTGGCTCGGGCATGGCCCTTTCGCTATCCGGGACACGCTCAACCAGTTGATCCAACGCTATTTTGACATCCCCCACCAGGGCATTACCCATGGGGGCTCTTGACGCTTCTTCGTTATCGCAAGTGATCTGAAACAGGCGGGCACCATCAGGCAAATAATGTCCGGGATCATATTGGTGGTACCTGAAAACAGGAGCGCCAATAACGAGGACCACGTCGTGGCCTTCTAACCGCTCAGCAATAGAAGCGATGCCTGCTGGCAGAAGCCCTTGGAAACATGCGTGGTCGGTAGGAAATGGGCACCTGGGCGCCGATGGAGCCGCCCAAACGGGCGCTTTTAACTTTTCGGCCAGAGCAACAGCTTGATGATTGGCGTTAGCAGCATCGACATCGGGGCCTAGAATCAGCGCTGGCGACTTGGCATTTGCAAGACATTCCACAAGTTGCGAGAAGGCTGCTGCGTTTGGCAATCCCATGTTCGCAACCGCACGATCGTAAAGCCAATGAGACTGCGGATCGGCTGGCTGGTCCCAATCGCTGTAAGGAATCGAGAGATAGACTGGGCCAGGCGCACCCAGTTTGGACATGTGGATCGCGCGACTGACGGCGTGTGGAACTTCCTTGGCGCTAGCGGGCTCGTAGCTCCATTTGACCAATGGCTTGGGTAACAGCGTTGCTTCTCGGTTCGTTAATAATGCTTCGACTCCTATCATTTCGCGGGTTTGTTGACCGGCGGTGATGACCAGGGGGGTATGAGAGTTCCAGGCATTAGCCAGTGCTCCCATGGCATTACCGGTACCCGCCGCGGAGTGTAGATTAACAAATGCAGGGCTGCCCATGGCTTGCGCATAGCCATCGGCGATGCCGACAACAACGCCTTCATGTAGGCCTAAAATGTAAGTGAAGTCTTCCGGGAAATCCTTTAGGAACGGCAGCTCGTTCGAACCAGGGTTGCCAAAAATGGTGGTCATTCCTTGGCGTCTCAGAAGCTCATATGTACAAGAATGAATGGTATCCATGGTCTGTTTTAATGCTCCACGCACTTTTAAGTTTAATATTTCTCCAGAGGCTAGCCCTGGAGAAAAACAACGCGTTTGGTACTAGTTGAGTTCCTGCTCGGCTTGCTCGATATGCTCCTTAAATGTGTCAATGACCAGCTGGCCATCGACTCCCATCGGGGCCACTCGCTCTTTCCAGTCTTCCGCTAAGACACTGAGCTCTGTTTCAATTTCTTGAAGAAATGCCTCGTCGGGAACGGTGATCGTATAACCTTGTTCTATCAGTCTCTCTTTAGCGATCGCATCGTTACGATCCCAGGCATTGCCCGCGAGTATGGCAAGAGCTTCCCCTGAGACTTCCATGATTGCCTCTTGGTCTCTAGGCTCTAACGCATCCCACTTACGTTGATTCATGATGATGTAATGTGTTTCCCGATAAAGGCCGCCGGGTATATCCAGAACATAGTTCAAGCTGTCGTCGATTCTAAAAGACGTTATCGAGTCATAGTTAAAGGAGGCACCGTCGACGACCCCTCGAGAAATCAATTCATATACTTCGCTGGCGGGCGCAAACATCGGTGACCCACCCAGGGTTTCGACAATGTCTTTTACGATATCGCTAGATACCCGGATTCTTAGGCCTTCAAAATCTTCGAGTGACGTGATTTCTCGTTCCGTGGTATGGATATTGCCTGGCCCAAACGTCCACAGACCCATTACTTTCACGTCACCAAATTCGTTGTACTGCTCTAGCAGCTCTTTATAGGTCCGCCAGTAAGCCACCGAAGCAGTGGTAGAGTCGTCAGCTAAAAAAGGTAGCCTCATCGCATAGGGAAGAACAAAACGATCCGATGTATACCCATCAACGCTGAATGCTAAATCGGCAACCCCATTTTTCACCAAATTGTAGTGTGACTCTGGAGAGCCTAGGCCGGATAGAATTTGAACGTTCACCCGACCTTCCGTGACCTCTTCAATCTGTTCAGCCCAGGGTTCGATCACTTCCGTGGAAAGAAGGTGAGTCGGGGGAAGCCAGTTACTGAATCTCAATGTGACATCTTCTGCATTGGCTGCTATCGGGAAAAAAACCGAAGATATCAATGTGGCGGCGGCGGTAAGTTGTACTTTCATTTTTCACCTCTTGGGTTTTATTGCTTTTGTGTGATGGTTTACTACATCAGGGAGGGGAGGTATAACACCAGCCCAGGTAAGGCTACCAATAATGCCAGCCTAAATAAGTCTGCAATGACAAAGGGGAAGACGCCTTTGAATATGGTTTTTATGGACACGTCTGGCAGTGTGGCTTTCATTATAAAGGCGTTAAGGCCAACGGGAGGCGTGATCAGGCTTATTTCAATAACGACAATGACAATAATCCCGAACCAAATGGGATCAAATCCAAGGCTCACGATGAGAGGGTAAAAGATCGGCACGGTAAGCAGCATCATGGACATGCTTTCTAACATGCAGCCCAGAATAATATAGATGAGCAATATGCCTAATAATATGGCAATGGGCGCAAGGTTCATATTATCAGTCCAGGCGACCAGAGCCCTGGGAAGACCGGCCACGTTGATGAAGTTCGAAAACAGAGACGCTCCGATAAGGATGATAAATATCATCGCCGTCATTTTGACAGTTTCAACGAGCACGTCGAAAAGGGTTGTGAACGTTAGTGTCCCTTTCACAAGAGCAAAAAAGAACCCGCCCCCTGCACCAACAGCCGCGGCTTCGGTGGGGGTGAAAATACCTATATAGAGCCCGCCGATAATGACCAGGAAAAGAATCGCAATGCCCGACGTTTTCTTGAGTGCTGATAGCCTCATTGCCCACGTTGAGCGTTCACCGCGCGGGCCTGCTTGTGGATCGCGTGCTGTAACGAACGCGATGGCAGCACCGTACATTAGCAGTGCAATTACACCTGGGATAATGCCTGCTACAAATAGTTTTCCAATGTCATTGTTGGTCATTATTCCATATAGAACCAAAAGTACACTGGGGGGTATCAGGATTCCCAGGGTTCCGCCTGCGGCAATGACACCCGTTGCCAAGCTATCTGAATATTTATAGCTTCTCATTTGTGGCATCGCGACTTTTGACATTGTGGCCGCGGTGGCCAGACTAGACCCGCTGACCGCACTAAAGGAGCCACAGGCCGCGAGTGTGGCCAGTGCCAGCCCCCCTCGGTAATGCCCTAAAAAGGAGTACGCAGCATCATATAGGCCTTGGGATAAGCCCGCTCTCGAGATGAAGTTCCCCATGAGAATAAACAGAGGAATGATGGTCAGGCTATATGAAACAGGCGTTTCATAGGTGATTTGTCCCAACATGGACAAAGTGGGCTCTAACCCTACGATATAGCCGAATCCAGCGGTGCCAATGATGGCCATGCCAATGCCAATCGGTACGCCTAACAATAACAGGACAAATACCAGCGAAATGCCGATTAATGAGATTGTCATGGTGTTTTCTCCTTATCTTGATTGCTGGATTTGCCAGGAAAGGATTTAGCAATAAAGATAAGTCCGCACATAAACGCCATTGCACTCATGACCCATGCGATCATTGATAAGTTTATTTCCAAAAAAGAGCTTCGAGCGCCATAAGAGGCAAAGTCCATGGCAACCTGGGCGATCGACCACGAAATAGTGAAGAGCATCAAAGAGCTAAAAACGTTGACTAAAAAGCTAACGACGGGTGCCACGTATCGGTTTTTATTCCACGATATGAGATCCACGGTAATATGCTCGTTATTGGCAGTGACGAGCGGTAGTGATCCATATACAAGAATTCCAAGCCCTAAAGCCATTAGTTCAGACATGCCTGGAATAGGCTTATTGATAAGATATCGAAAAGATATGTCGACTAACCCGCCAATCATCATTATGAAAATAAGGCTAGCCATAATAAATGAAAGATAGTTATGAAAAATTCTAAGAAGCCAATGTGTTTTTTTCACTCTTCATTTCTCCTGTTTCTTTGGTTGTATTTATTTTTGCCTTTTTTACAGTATAATTATATTTTTTTGTGTTTTTTAGATTAATATCCTTGAAGTAAAGAGCATAGAAATGCTAATAGCTATTCTAAATAGCCGTATCGATGGATTTTTTTCTAATTCAGAGGAGAGTGCTTTTTTCATGTTTTACCGTTATTTTTATACTAGCAATTCTTTTAAAATAGATCAAATTGATATTTTTTAGATCTTGATATAGATGTTATCTATGGGGTGGATTATGAAGGACCTGAATTTAATTAGAGTTTTTGTCACGATATATGAAACAGGAAGCGTAAGTAAGGCTGCTGAGAATCTCCATATATCTCAGCCATCGGTCAGCTACTCGCTGTCGAGGCTCAGGCAAGTGTTCAATGACCCATTGTTTAACAGGACACGAGAGGGAATGCAGCCTACCTCTTTATCCTCTCAGCTGTATCTTTCTCTTAGTCATTCTTTATCAGAAATCGAAAAGGCAATATCGCTTACGAAAAAATTTGATCCATTGACTTCAAAAAGATGTTTCAAACTTGCTTTGACGGATTTGGGTGAAGTTTTTTTTCTACCCTCAATACTTGAGTCTCTTAAATACAGGGCGCCTAGCGTTGAGCTTGAAATCATCCCAATTGATGCTTATAGCTTATCTGAATGGATTAGCAAAGAGAGGATCGATGCGGCGGTATGTAACCAAGGTTATTTACTTAAAAAGTTCACTTACAATAATATATTTCCGGAAAGATATGTGTGTATGTTAAGTGATTGCCACCCTCGCATTGGTGGTATACTTTCAATGGGGCAGTATTTAGAGGAGCGTCATGTTGTTGTTTCTGATGGAACTGGCCACCATTTAGTGGAAGATTACTTATTCGAGTCTGGTATAACAAGGAATGTTATGCTTAAAGTTCCTCACTTTAGTGTACTTCCTGATGTGATTTCTTCTAGTGATTTGTTGGTAACTCTTCCATCTCGGGTAGCTCAGTTGTATGCAAAGCGCATGCCGTTGAAGTTTGTCGAGCTTCCTTTTTTAATTCCTGGGTTTGAAGTAGGAATTCATTATAAAGAGCATCGAGGAGATAGTTCTGCTCAATCTTGGTTCTGTGATTTCCTGATAAAAACCCTACATGAAATGTAGTGAAAAATTTGGAAGAAATATTCAAAATCATTTTTAAAAATTGTTAGCTAAGAAGTGGTTGATGGCTAAGAGCGCCTTTCAAAACTGTCGTGTGAACCGCTTAAAGCAGATCAGTGAGCAGCCTAATAAAGTGAAAGCATAGTAGATATCAGTCGCCGCTCATATCGTGTTGCGAGTCGTCGCATCTGTTCCAGCCAGGCGAAGGTTCTTTCCACCACCCAGCGATGACGCCCTAATCGCTGAGTATCTTCCACACCGCGTCTGACTATACGAGCCTGAATATGGCGTCTATGGCAGGCGCGGCGACAACGAGCAAAGTCGTATGCTTTGTCAGCGTGAAGCTTTCGAGGTCGCTGGCGAGAACGACCAAGGCGACCCGCAACGGGGATGAACGCGTCTAGTAAGACAGAGAGGCGAACGCTGTCAAGCATATTTGCCCCCCGAGAGAACGACCGCGAGCGGTGTTCCTTTTCGATCCGTCAGCAGGTGCCATTAGTGCCGGGGAGCCCACGGTCTGTCGGGTTCGGGCCGACGGCTGATACCCCTTTTTGCCTTGATGGAGGCACTGTCCATGCACGCACGATCCCAACCAGTTGTTCAGCTTCTTGCAGGTGTTCCAGCAATGACTGATGAAGCTTTTTCCAGACACCGGCTCATGCCAGTCACGCAGCCGTCGCCAGCAAGTGACGCCGGAACCGCATCCCATTTCTTGGGGCGGAAAATTTATGTTCGCCTACTTATATCACAACGGTAAAAGTGTAGGTGTTGGAGAAAGTTGACGCCCCGTATACTGTTTTACTTGGATCAGGAAGAAAGGGCGAGATTGCGGCAGCCCCTTTTTTCCTTTATTGATATTATATAATTATAGTTCATATTATTTTATAATAGAATATTTAAAGAATTTATGGAATTATATTAAAAAGCTGAGTTTGGCAACCAAAGTGAAAGTACTGGGAAAGAAAGTAGCATGGCTAAGACAACAAAGTCTAAAATAAGGAAAGCACCTGCTCCCTGAAACACAGAAGTTAAAGTTACGCTGGGAGGGGTCACCCCTCGTATAACAAATATGTTTAAACCAACGGGGGGAGTTATTAGACCAATCTCCAATAGCTTTATTACTATTACGCCGAACCATATAAGATCAACACCATATGCAGACATGATCGGGACTGTGAATGGTAGCGTTAGAACAAGAATGCCAATTGAATCAAGAAACATTCCAATTACTAAGTAAAAAACAACTATTGCCAGCAAGACTACAACAAAAGGAGGGTCGATACTCGATAGCCAGTCAAGTATCCATGGTGTTACCCGACTAAGAGAGATGAAAGTCGTAAAAAGCTTTGCCGCCAAAGCAATTAAAAAAATTGCGGCTGTCTGACGAACAGTTTCTTTCCCTGCCTCAATTACACTGGAGAGTTTAAGCTTCTGACGGGCAATTCCAATCATCACCGCCACAGCCAAGCTTACAGCCGCTGCTTCAGTTGGGGTAAATATTCCTGAGTATATTCCACCAACAACGACAAAAAATAGTAAAAAAGATGGCCATAAACCTATAACAGCCTCAATTTTATCTTTTTTACCGATATCGTCTTTTAGCTTTGGACCATCTTGTGGCCTGATGGTACACCATATGGAAATTGTTAAAATAAAACCTACCAACGTTAGAAGGCCAGGAACAACGCCGGCAAGAAAGAGGTTGTTAACGGATTGCTCTGTGAAAATTGCGTAAATCACAAACAGCAGGCTTGGTGGAATTAGCGATCCAAGGGTTCCGCCCGCAGCAACAGAACCAGAAGCTAAGCGGGGGTGGTAATTGTATTTCAACATTTCTGGAACTGCAATTCGTCCCATTGCAGCAGCACAAGCAACACTCGATCCTGTGATCGCTGAAAAGCCAGCACAGCCATTAACAGAAGCAATAGCTAAGCCACCAGGAAGCTTTCTTAAAAGAATACGCAATGACTTATAAAGGTCTGTTGTTATGTCGGCATGATATGCTATGTGCCCTAAGCCTATAAACAGAGGAATCATGCTTAATGGATATGAGTGAACAAAAGCATAAGCATTTGTCTCAATCAATTGAAGAGCAGGTTTAAGCCCTGACTGAATATTCAAGTCGGATCCTGGACGCCAACCAAAATAGACGATTAGCCCAATTGAGGCACAGCTCCCTAGGCTATATGCAATAGGGACTTTCAATGCTAGTAATATCAACACAAAAGTAACTACTATAGATGCTAAAAAGATAGGATCCACGATTAAACCCCACGCAATAAGCTACGAAAATCATAAACCGCCATAATTGCTAGACGGAAAAGAAAAAATAATATACCAATTGTGAAAAGGAAGTGCCCAATCCATACGGGTATATCAAGAACACCGGAGTAGTATTCTTGAGTACTCCAGGCTTTTGACATCCCATTGGTTGCTGCCCACGCTAGAAGAAACAAAAAAATTAGGCCAACGCTATGCTCTAATAAAGCAAGAATTTTTTTTCCCTTTTTATCTAAGCCTTCCGTGAATACATCGACACTAATATGCAGCCTGCAAGCTGTGATTAAAGCGAGAGGGAACATGATAACAATGACCATGAGCTCCTGAACCAAAAGTATGTCATCAGGTATTATTGGCCTTCCTATCCATCGGCTAATCACATTAGTGGTAACAATGATAGCCATTCCGTAGAAAGCTATAACAGAAATATTTAGCATAAACAGCTCAGCCCGATTGGGCTGAGCAGGGGGTAAGTTTAGTTCTATGTTACCCATTTTATTCTACCTTGGTTTTTTCAATTTTATAGTTATCTATAAGGGTGTAGTACTCTTCAAGAAAGTGCTCGGCATCTACACCATTACTCTCTAATCTACCTTTCCATTCATTAATTGATAATTTGCTGGATTCATTAAGTAGCGCTTTATCTTCTTCTGAAAGATAAGATATATTTATTGATTCATCTTCCTGAAATTTCCTTTTTGCGGATTCATTACTGTTCTTCAAAGATTTATAGAAGTGATCAATGAAATCTTCAGAAGTCTCGTTAACAACATTTTTGTTGTGTTCGTTAAGTGAGTTGTAAGAGAATTTATTGGCAAATATTCCAAAAGACAAGTTTTGGCCCCAGTCCATCTCGAGGATGTAAGGTGCTACTTCATATTGACGATACGCATCAATAGAATAGTAATAATTTTGGTTGCAATCCAAAAGCCCTGAGTCCAATGCTTGATATACATCAGCCTGACTCATGCTGATGACTTCCGCACCGAGGGTTTCTAGTGTATCTGCATATGGTCCTGAAGCACGAATCTTGAGATTTTTAATATCTTCAAGGCTATTAACTTCGGAGCGGCAGATTAGCTGAACAGGCCCAGATGTGAAATTAGTTAAATATACAACCCCAGATTTTTCGAACTCTTCCTGCAAAGTTTCGCTATTCTTTGATAGATCATGGATGGCACGCATTCCAACCCACATATCGCTGTTTTCAACAGGAAGGTCGCCTATATTGTATGCTTGTAACTGCTGCGGCGTAAAAAACCCCACAACAGTTCCAGCGTCGGCGACTCCACTTTCGATGGCTGTTAGTGTGTCCCGTCCTCCTACCAGAGATCCTCCCCAGTAGAAGTCTATTTTAATTTCTGCGTCAGACCTTTTTTCTAGCTCTGAAGCCATCCACTCCATCGCTTCAGCCCTGACTCCTCTATTAGGCCCATAATCGGCGAAACGTAGAACGGTAGATGCTTCAGCAGAAAGAATGGTAAGCCCTATAAGCCCGATGGCGGCCGCACTTGTTTTTTGCATTTTATAAAACTCCTGGTCAGGGTTTAATTGTTATGTCGTATTTTGTCGCAGGGATATCGCTATGCCATAGTGGTTAATCTTTGAAAAGGTGTTTTGGTGAGTAAATCCATCGTTATCATTGATGCCAACATAATGGCGAAAGGGGCAAAATGTGACATGGGGTATGCTACTTTCCCAAAGTACATGGCTAGGAATCCAACGATAAGTACTATAGTTGCTGATGTTAGCGAACGCCTTGGGTTGGAAAATAGGCATTCATATCCAATTCCTATTAACATGCCAAGGCTCATTGCTGGGCAGTTCGACACCATATGTAAAAACATGTGAGGATCGAATTGGAAGTTGCTTATGCAGAGTGGATCATGACCCAGTGTGTAATGATCTATCATGAAGCCAGCAAACATCATTCCATGCGAAGGTGTTGCTATGCATTTGTATATGCCCACATGGAATTTCTTGATTTCATTGTGATAGACCATCGTTAATTACTCCCTTAATCACAGCAATTGCTTTTAAAAGTGGCTGGTTCTACACCGCTATGGCCACAGCAACCACCTGCCCAGAATTCTTTCCCTTTCCCCTGGCAGTATTTGTTATCGGCTCCGACCATTTCCATGAATTTTGGATGATCATTTCTACAAATATCTAGCTCATGCTTTACCCAACCTAGAGGGTCTTCTCCATAATCTTTCCAGTAATCTCCTTTCATATTAAGTCCAGGGACAGCTGGATTCCATGACTCGTCTAGCCAAAGGCCAGGATCTCCATATTTTGAGGCCAATTTTCTTATTGCAGGATCATCTAGGGCTTGAAGACGACCATCTTTTATGAGGAGTTCGTTATCTCCAGCCATTTCTAAATGGTAAGTTGGGAAGTAAAGGTGTAAGTGCCAATGACCGACCGGAAAGCCCTGGCGAGCAGCTTTACGCTCATCCATAGACGAAATAATTGTCCCAAAGCCCATATGTATAACACCTGAACGAACCCGCTCATAAAGACAGTTTACAAACCCGGAGGGAAAGTCCTTTCTCGGACGGTGAATATGTGGGTTGGTACCGATAGAGGCTTCCCACCAATACATAAGCCCTTTACCTGGGAATCCTGGATATTGGAGATCTTTAGTTTTCTCCATCATATCTCTAAGCTTATCTCCAAACTCTCCTCCTGCATTGATTTTAGTTATTTTCGAATTTTCAACGATTAGCTGTGTCCAGTCACAAGGCGCAATATGATTAGTAGTTCCTGCAATAACCCCGTTTCCATCTTCCTTGTTTAGAAACATCCAGGGGCGGCCAGTAATATGCCCAGGAAGATACGTTGCTCCGAACTTAGGATTTCCTTCCCAAGTCTTATTTACTAATTTTGGATTGTAAAACTCTCTTTTATCATCCCAGTATTCATCGTGGTTGGTGAATTCGATATCTGTCCCTTCTGGGTCAACAATACGTGCCCGTTTAGCTGCTCTGATGCGTTTCCACGTCCATTCATCAATTGCATTGATAACTTCAATAGGCATTGCGTGAGCAGGGGAGGCCAGAATTTCAGGAGTTATAAATGGCATCCTTTGTATTTTGACATGCTTGTCTGTGAGTACTGGGCCACCATAACCCATAAAAATTTTATCAAACTCTTTCTTAGCAGCTTCTTCTTCCCATTCATCCATCCACTGGGCAAGTTCTTTAGTTCTGAATAAGTAATAGTCTACCTCATCCGCACCAACCCATTGCTTAATATCACCTCGATCTATGTAGCGTATTTCATATTTAACCTTATATTTTTCAAGTATTTTTTTGCATGCTTCAATAACCATTGGGCTATGCCAATTGTCAACTCTAAGCAAAATTCTTTCACCTGGCTGTAGGTCCCAACATGCATTTAGTCCATGGTTGTATGGGCGTTTTGCCACATGCTCTAGGTAAGGCATCAACTGTTCGGAGTGCGTTACCTCCACATATGGTGGGCAGCGTGGGGGGCGAGAACCTGACAAGGGAGGGTGCTCAAATGATGGAGCAAGTGAGCGAGCCATGTCGAGGCGGGTTTTTTGATTCATAATACATCACCTAAAGATACGGGATTTTTAAATTGCATGCATTGAACGCATTACAAAGCATAGATGGTAATTTATGTCGCTGTTAGTGCTAATTTTGCATGCAAATATAGACATTGGTCTAATTTTGTGATTTCTATTATATGCATATAATATTTAATAATATAAAAGATTTAAAAATCTTGGGGGATAAATGAGCATTAATCTTGAGAGTGTAGTGTTTGCTTTGAGGGAGCAAGTGTTAGACGGGTTGTACGCTCCGGGTGAGAAATTAAGAGAAGTCTCTGTTGCTAAAAGCCTAAATGTATCCCGAACTTTAGCCAGACTTGCTATGAGTGAGTTAGAGCATGAAGGGTTGTTAGTGAGAGAACCTAATCGTGGTACGAGAATAAGAAAATTCACTATTCAAGAAATAACTGATGCAATAGAGGTGCGTGGCGAGCTTGAAGCTATGGCTGTTAGGCTTGCAGCGGAGAAGGGAATACCTGATAGCCTTGCCTCGGAAATGAAAGCTCTTATAAACCGATCTGAATATTTGCTTTCTTGTGGTGTTGTTGATGAAATGCAAAGAGAGGAGTGGGTGAATATCAATGAGGAGTTTCATAAGTTGTTAGTTATTGCTTCTGGAAATTGGGCTATAGAAACAGCAATTAACCAAATATCACGTATTCCGCTAGTTTCAACGCGAGCTATAATATTCGATAGAAAAAATAAAGAGAAAAATTTAGCTCAGCTTCATTCTGCTCATGCTGATCATTGTATAATTTTATCCTCAATACTGACTCGACAGGGGCAAAGAGCCGAATCGCGCATGCGTGAGCACGCATATAGTAACGCTCGAAACAAAAACCTTAATTTAGCTAATCCTGAAACGATGTTTTTGGCTAGAAGCCTACCAGGAGGAGTTCTTATAATTAAATCTGATGTTTAGAAAATTTAGTGATTTAGACATACTAGATAGAGGCTCCAAGAGCAACACTATTTAATGAACGACTGGCGTGCTTCCTTGTTTCTTCATCAACATCTCTCAGAGCACTTCAGGCGTGCACTTGGAGACCTAAATTCATAGAGTCCTGAATCCATAGAATAACTGCAGTACTTGGGATCACATGGTAGAGGCAGGAGGGCCAGCATACGGCTGACCATTGGCTAGCTTACGATATCGCGGCTCATTTTTTGTGCAATCCTTATTTTTCACTCCCCTTTATCCTTTTGTCGCAATCAGAAATAAATTATTGCTTCCTAGGGTTGGGGCAGATGAACGTTACGCCGCGGGAAAGCCATTTTATCGGTTTAAAGGACAAATGAAAGTGAGATCCTTACTAATGGTGATGAGTACCCCCTTCGTGGCTAATTCAGAATTTTCCTTTTAAAATAAATAATTAACCCCTTCTTCACGGTACTACTTAGGGAGTTGAAAGGAAAAATACGATCTCATTCGAGATACCTATGAAGTATGGAAAGAAACTCAAACGATATTGGTCTGGTGGTTGCGACCTGACCGATATTAGTGTCGAGCATAGCAACAACTGTCGTCTTTAGGCCCAAGATAGACGTTCCCCAACCTCACCTTGAATCACTGACGCTATCGCCGGGCTCCAAGACAACAAGAAAACCAACGATAGGGTTTCATCATGACCGTGAAGATATTCGACACCCCCGAAGTTCAAGACTTTGTTAAAACCGTGGCTGGCTTTGATCAGTCAGGCGGCAATGAGCGCGCCAAGCAAATTGTCCACCGCCTGGTTGGCGACCTGTTCAAGCTGATCGACGACTTCGACGTCACCGAGGAAGAGTACTGGGCGGGCGTCAACCTACTCAATGCCCTGGGCAGCCAGACCCAGTTCGGTCTGCTCTCGCCAGGGCTCGGCTTTGACCACTTCCTCGACATGCGCCAAGACGCGATCGATGCCGAAGCCAAGCGTACCGGTGGCACCCCGCGCACCATCGAAGGCCCGCTGTACGTGGCCGGCGCCCCGGAAGCCGACGGCTTTGCCCGCCTGGACGACGAAGCGACCGACGGCGAGACCATGTGGCTGACCGGCCAGGTCCGCGACGTCGACGGCACCCCGATTGCCGGTGCCAAGGTCGAGATCTGGCACGCCAACTCCCAGGGCGGCTACTCCTTCTTCGACCCCTCTCAATCCGAGTACAACCTGCGCCGCACCATCTATACCGACAGCGACGGCCGCTACACCGCGCGCAGTATTATCCCCTCGGGTTACGGCGTGCCCGAAGGCGCCCCCACCGATGTGGTGCTCAAGTCACTCGGTCGCCACGGCGAACGCCCGGCGCATATTCACTACTTCGTTTCCGCCCCCGGTCACCAGCACCTGACCACCCAGATCAACCTGGCGGGTGATCCCTACACCTTTGATGACTTTGCCTTTGCCACCCGCGAAGAGCTGGTCATCCCCGCCGAGCGGATCGAGGATCCCGCTGAGATCGCCAAGCGTGACCTGGACGGCCCGTTCTCCCACGTGGTGTTCGATGTGACGCTAGCCCCCGTCGAGGCGCCCGAACTGCAGGTTCGTCACGCCCGCCCACGGGCCAAAGAAGACGAGCAGGATCTGGCCAGCCAGCTTGCCGGAACCGCCAAGGTTTAAGACCCGACCTTGATCAAGGCGAGCCTTCCCCTGGGCTCGCTTTAGCGAGACATAATAAATACGAGGAGAGAGATCATGACCACACAGCTTGATCAGCTCGAAGCCCGCGTGCGCGGCGCCGTCCAGGACGACCCCGCCCAGGGGATTTTCCGCTGCCACCGCAGCATGTTTACCGATCCCGCCTTCTTCGAACTGGAGATGAAGCACATCTTCGAAGGCAACTGGCTGTTCCTGGCCCACGAGAGCCAAATCGCCGAGCCGGGTGACTACATGACCGTCACCATGGGCCGCCAGCCGGTGATCATTACCCGCGACAAGCAGGGCGAACTGCACGGCCTGATTAACGCCTGCGCCCACCGTGGCGCCACGTTGTGCCGCCGTAAGCGCGGCAATAAGGGCACCTTCACCTGCCCGTTCCACGGCTGGACGTTCAAAAACGATGGCCAACTGCTCAAAGCCAAAAATGAGAAAAACGGCGCCTACCCTGACCAGTTCAAACAGGATGGCTCCCACAACCTCAAGCGCCTACCGCGCTTTGAAAACTACAAAGGCTTCCTGTTCGGCAGCCTGAGCGACGACGTGCAACCGCTTGAACAGCACCTGGGTGAAACCACCAAGGTCATCGACAACATCGTCGACCAAGCCCCCGAAGGCCTGGAAATCCTGCGTGGTACCTCGTCCTACACCTACACCGGCAACTGGAAGCTGCAAGCCGAAAACGGCGCCGACGGTTACCACGTCAGCTCCGTGCACTGGAACTACGCCTCCACCATGGAGCGTCGCAACTACGATGCGGGCGGCACCAAAGCGGTGGACGCCGATGGCTGGTCGAAAAGCAAAGGCGGCTTCTACTCCTACGAAAACGGCCACATGATGCTATGGACCCGGCTGCTCAACCCGGAAGTCCGCCCGGTGTACCAGCACAAGGACTGGATCCAAGAACAGCTGGGTGACGCCCGCGCCGACTCCATCGTCAACCAGACGCGCAACCTCTGCCTCTACCCCAACGTCTATCTGATGGACCAGTTCTCCACCCAGATCCGCGTGATCCGTCCGATCGCCGTGGACAAAACCGAAGTCACCATTTACTGCTTCGCGCCCAAAGGCGAAGCCGCCGAGGACCGGCGTGTGCGCATCCGCCAGTACGAAGACTTCTTCAACGTCTCCGGCATGGGCACGCCTGACGATCTCGAAGAGTTCCGCGCCTGCCAGGAAGGTTACAACGGCGCGCTGGCCGAATGGAATGACCTCTCCCGCGGCGCCCAACAGTGGATCGAAGGCGCCGATGAAGATGCCCAAGCGATCGACATGAAGCCCCTGCTCAGCGGCGCCTCGCCGGAAGACGAAGGGCTCTACGTGCTGCACCACCAGCACTGGGTCGCCGAAATGCTGCGCGCCATCGACAAAGAGCGCAGCCAGTTTATCGCCACCGCGTCTGCCTAATCGTCCAGCGCCTGAAGAGAGGAGAGAAGTGACATGAGCATTAGCTATCACGAGATCCAAGCCTTCCTGTACCGCGAAGCGCGTCTGCTGGACGACCGGGAGTGGGACGAGTGGCTTACCTTGTATCGTCAGGACGCCGAGTTCTGGATGCCGGCCTGGGACGACGACGACCAGCTCACTCGCGACCCGCACAGCGAGATCTCACTGATCTACTACCCCAACCGGGAAGGGCTGGAAGACCGGGTCTACCGGATCAAGACCGAGCGCAGTGGGGCGAGTACGCCGGAGCCGCGCACCACGCATCAGGTGACCAATCTGGAAATCCTGTCGCACGAGGGCGACACGGTCACCCTGCGGTTTAACTGGCACACGCTCAACCACCGCTACAAGAAAACCGACAGCTTCTTCGGCACGTGCTTCTACACCCTGGACGTGTCGGGAGAGACGCCGCTGATCACAAGAAAAGTTGTGCAGCTGAATAACGACTATATCCATCAGGTCATTGATGTTTACCACGTGTAATCGGTGCTGATGAAGACAGGGATGTCGCTTGTCTTGCTATCGCGTGAAGCGATAGCAAGTTGAAAATGAAAATTTAAAAACAACTTAACCCTGGTGAAAATATAATGAAAACATTTAAAAAGACCTCCCTCGCCACTCTGCTAAGCGCTACCGCCATGTTCTCAGCTATGAACGTCGCTGCTAACGAAGACCCGGTGAAGCTCGGCTTAATGCTTCCTTATTCAGGTACTTATACAGCCCTTGGGGAAGCCATTACGAACGGAGTAAAGCTGGCTATTGAACAAGAGGGCGGTCAGTTGGGTGGCCGTGATGTGGAGTATGTCGAGCTTGATTCAGAAGCTGACCCTTCCAAAGCGCCTCAGAACATGAGCCGCCTCGTCAATGGGGACGACGTTGACTTTGTGATCGGCCCGGTACACTCCGGCGTAGCTATGGGGATGCTGCGGGTCGCCAAGCAGACCGGTGCCATCACCATCATTCCGAACGCAGGGTTGGGGGCCGCCACTAATGAGCTTTGCATGCCAAACGTCTTCCGTACTTCGTTTAGCATGTGGCAAGACAGCTACCCGATGGGCAAAGTGGCCTACGATCAAGGGCATCGTAAAGTTGTCACCATTACCTGGGATTATGCAGGTGGCAAAGAGGACCTTACTGGTTTTGAAGAGGCTTTTACTGCTGAAGGTGGTGAAATCATCGAGCAAATTTTAGTGCCGTTCCCTAGTACTGAATTTCAGAGCTATCTGACACAAATTGCCAGTCTTGAGCCTGACGCTGTCTACACCTTCTTTGCGGGCGGCGGTGGTGTCAGCTTTGTTCGAGATTATGCGGCAGCAGGCCTGAAAGAGAGTATACCGCTGCTAGGTTCAGGTTTCCTAACTGAGGGTAATTTAACGGCTCTAGGTGATGCAGGCGAAGGTGTAATGACCACGCTTCATTACGCGGAAACCCTCGAAAATGATGCTAACCAATCCTTCGTTTCAGCTTATGAAAATGCCTACGGTGAAATACCTGATACCTACGCGGTACAGGGTTATGACACAGGCATGATGCTGGTTCAGGCTCTTTCAGTACTGGGTGGCGATACCTCAAATCAGGAGCGCTTGATTGAGGTATTGGCCAACGTCCATTTGGCGAGTCCACGGGGGCCCTTGAGCTTCTCAGACTCCCACCACCCCATTCAAAATGTTTATCTACGCGAGATTCGCGACGGTAAGCACGAAGTCTTACGTATGGCTTATGAGAATCTAGAAGTACCCGATGATGCCTGTCAGATGTAACCACATCGGTATGCATTCTGGGGCGGGCATGGCTCGCCCCTCACTCAGATTCTCGGAGGGATCTTATGGATCTCGCATTTTTCAGCGTACAGCTCCTTAACGGTCTGCAGTACGGCTTGCTGCTTTTTTTGATTGCCAGCGGTTTGACGTTGATTTTCGGCATCATGGGCATCATCAATCTGGCCCACGGCGCTATGTATATGATTGGTGCCTATTTGGTTTACGACCTTACCCTGCGCTTGGGTAATTTTTGGCTGGCTATTCTGGTGGCTATTCCTATCGCTATTGCATTGGGACTTATTATTGAGCGGCTGTTTCTGGATACGCTCTACAAGCGCGATCACCTATATCAAGTATTGCTAACCTTCGGTCTGATTTTAGTGCTCAACGAAGCACAGCGGATTATTTGGGGGGGCGATGTGCATCGTGTTGCGGTGCCTGCACCGTTCGATGCCAGTATTCAGTTGACTGATAACTTGCAGTACTCGGTGTACCGCCTCTTTGTGATGGGCGTCTGCCTGGCATTGGCTGGGGTGATCTATTGGGTGATGCGGCATACGCGGCTGGGCATCATCATCCGCGCCGGCGCGGTTAATCGCGACATGGTTGAAGGGCTGGGAATCAATGTCCGTACCCTCTTTACGCTGATTTTCAGCGTGGGTGTTGCGCTCACTGCCTTTGCGGGAATGATCGCCGCACCGCTCACCTCTATCGCGCCAGGCATGGGCGATAGCATTCTCATCACTTGCTTTGTCGTCGTCGTCATCGGCGGTATTGGTTCCATTAAAGGAGCCTTTTGGGGCGCCATCATTATTGGCATGGCCACCACTTTTGGGGCGGTACTCATCCCTAGCCTTGCCAGCATGGTGATCTACCTGATTATGGCGGCGGTATTGCTGGTGAAACCGCGCGGTCTTTTCGCGTGAGGAGAGTAAGAAATGTTACATAGATATCCCAAGCGCGTTGCGTTCATCATGCTGGTATTAACGGCGTTGGTGGCTGCTTTTCCTCTCTGGGGAGAAGCGGTATTCGGTAATCAGGCCAACTTCATGTTGGAGAAACTGACCCTGATGCTGATTCTGGCCCTGTTTGCCATGAGTCTGGATCTGCTGGTAGGCATTGTGGGCTTAGTCAGTCTGGGGCATGCGCTCTTCTTCGGTTTGGGGGCCTACACTCTAGCGTTAGCCAGCCCTGATTTTAGTCCAGCGTCAATGTGGTGGATGCTGCCACTTGTTATGGGCGTCTCAGCCTGTGTCGCGTTAATCGTCGGTGTGCTGGTGATCCGCACTAAAGGCATCTTCTTCATCATGACAACGCTGGCATTTGGCCAGATGCTTTACTACTTCATTAGTACATCCCAGTTTGCGGGAGGAACCGATGGTGTTTTTATTATGTTCCGACCGAGTTTGGCATTAGGGGAGCGTACGCTGGTAGATCTTGATAACCCTTACAGCTTCTTTTACTTCTGTTTAGGGATGCTGCTTCTCGGCTACTTCTTTCTACGCTGGCTCACTCGCTCCTACTTTGGTCAAGTGCTCGACGGTATTCATGACAACGAGCACCGAATGCAGGCCTTAGGCTATGCCACCAGTGGCTACAAACTGGTTGCCTTTGTTATCGCTGGGGTAATGGCGGCGGTTGCTGGCATGTTGGCGGCGATGCAGTACGGCTTCGCTAATCCGGCTCAGCTTGGCTGGCACACCTCTGGCGAAGTGCTAATGATGCTGATTTTAGGCGGCATGGGTACCATTTTTGGGCCCATCTTAGGCGCCTTCGCCTACGAGATTCTGCTCTACCTATATGAGCATGCCACGACTCACTGGCCCATCCTGATGGGGCTGACCATTATCGCTGCCGTACTAGTGCTTCCACGGGGCATTGCCGGCTTGATAATCGCGCCACCCTGGCGCCGCAAGCGTCAAACAGCCTCCGAAGCCGTGTCCGAGAAAGAGAATGCGTCGATAGCTACCTCAGCTCAACCCGTTACACAGCGTAAGGAGAACTAAGCCATGCGCGACGAGATTGTCTTGGCCACCCATGGTTTGACCCGACGCTTTGGTGGTTTAGTGGCGGTTAACGATGTTGATTTTGATGTTAAGGCCAATGAGATACACGCCATCTTGGGTCCTAATGGTGCGGGTAAAAGCACGTTGATTAATTTGCTTTCTGGCGAGATCCCGCCCTCTGAAGGACAAGTGCTTTACCGCCAACAACCGATTCAGGGTAAAAGCGCGCGCCAGATCGCGCGTATGGGGATTGGCCGTAGCCACCAGAAGACCAATATCTTCCCACGTCTTAGTTGCCTACAGAACTGCGAGCTGGCGGCGCGTATTCATATGGGCGGTGTGTTTGGCAGCTGGCGTTCGCGTCAAACAGCACAAAAGGTGAGCGAGCGTGCTCAAGAGGTGCTAGATACCTGCCAATTGAATCATCGCGCTCATACGACAGCATCCGATATGAGCTATGGCGAACAGCGTCAGTTGCAGATCGCGATGGTGCTAGCGACAGCACCGTCGCTGATGCTGCTGGATGAGCCAATGGCGGGGATGGGGCGTGAAGAGACGGCTCAGGTCACGGAGCTGCTCGCTAGTTTAACGGATCGTTATACTTTGGTGCTGATTGAGCACGATATGGATTCGGTCTTCCGATTGGCCGATCGCATTACCGTTATGGTCGATGGCTGTGTGTTGGAGAGTGGTCCAACAGAACAGATACGTACTAGCGAAAAGGTACGCGATGTCTATCTGGGGCGTCATGATGAGGGGGCAACCGCATGAGCGCAGAGCAAACAAGTACACCATTGATTGATGCCCGGGGGCTGCATACTTACTACGGTGAGAGCCATATTTTGCACGGGGTGAATTTGACCCTGATGCCCGGCGAAACACTGAGTCTTCTGGGCCGCAATGGGATGGGCAAGACTACTACGTTGAAGTCGATACTGGGCTTTGTCCCCCCGCGGCGTGGCGAGGTGTTTATTAAGGGCGTCTCGGCTACCAAGCGGCGTCCTTGGCAACTCATTCGCCAAGGGATCGGCTACGTGCCTGAGGGGCGTGGCATTTTTCCCGGCATCAGTGTGCGTGAGCATTTAATTATGGCCGCACGCCCTAATGAGCGCGGAGAGTCCCCTTGGACGCTGGAGCGAGTCCTGGATACATTTCCACGCTTGGGTCAACGTATTAACCACGATGGCTCTTTTCTTTCGGGCGGCGAGCAGCAGATGCTGTCTATTGGTCGCGCGCTGACAACAAATCCTGACTTGATGATCCTTGATGAGGCGACCGAAGGACTCGCCCCGCTGATCCGAGATGAAATCTGGAAGATCATACGAGAGGTCAAGGCGACCGGCATTTCGACCATTATTGTCGATAAAAATATCGATAACCTTCTTAAGATAGCAGAAAAACATCTGCTGCTGGTCAAGGGGGAAGTGGTCTATAGCGGTGATTCCCAGGGGCTAAAAGACAATCCTTCAATCCTTGAAACCCATCTCGGCGTCGCCTGACATGGCTCCGGCAAGCGGATGCTTGCCGGAATTGATGTCGGCTATCGCGTTAAATTCATTGATACAGGGAAATGTGTTGCATGCAATTTCACAAGCAATTGCTAAAGGACCTATCGATTCCGGCAATCGCTGCTGGCTTTGTGGCAGTGCTGGTCTCTTACTCTGGCCCCTTGGCGATCTTTTTTCAGGCAGCCCAGAGCGCCGAAATATCCAGCGCCATGATGACGTCTTGGGTCTGGGCAATCTCTATCGGCGCAGCAGTCTCGGGTATCTTTTTAAGCCTGTGGTTAAAAGTCCCGGTGGTGACCGCTTGGTCGGCGCCTGGGACTGCGTTATTAGTGACTCTTTTCCCAGGGCTGTCACTTAATGAAGCGATAGGTGCTTACTTGACGGCAGCAATGATCATTTTCGTGATCGGTGTTACTGGCTCTTTTGACCGAATTATCCGGATGATCCCCCCTGGTATCGCCAGCGCGATGATGGCAGGCATCCTGTTCCAATTTGGTGTAGGCGTTTTCGTCTCATTGGAAAGCGTACCGGCGTTGGCGATTGGTATGATTATCGCTTATTTACTATTTAAGCGACTTACGCCTCGCTACAGCTTAGTGCTGCTTTTGATTGCCGGGGTTACTTTGGCAGTTTTGTTAGAAGGCGCAAGCCTGGAAGGTGTTTCCGTTCAGTTTGCGGATCCACAGTTTATCCGCCCCGAGTGGACGTGGAACGCTACCTTGAGCCTGGCTATTCCGCTGGTTTTGGTCAGTCTGACGGGGCAATTCTTGCCCGGTATGGCCATTTTGCGTACCTCAGGTTACTCCACCCCGGCCAAACCAATCGTAATTGTGGCCAGTTTAACGTCATTCTTTACCGCTTTTT
This sequence comes from Vreelandella glaciei, assembly GCF_013415125.1. Taxonomy (GTDB): domain Bacteria; phylum Pseudomonadota; class Gammaproteobacteria; order Pseudomonadales; family Halomonadaceae; genus Vreelandella; species Vreelandella glaciei. The sequence goes on from NZ_JACCDE010000002.1 coordinate 186,544, forward strand.
TCGGCGGTATTACGACGGTTATCGCTGCGATTACGGCAGCCATCTGCACCAGCAAGGAAGCGCACGAAGACCCTGATAAGCGCTATGTTGCGGGGGTGGCAAACGGCGTTTTCTATCTAATTGGTGGCATCTTTGCTGGCACTATTGTGGCGCTATTTACCTCATTGCCGGGGGAATTTGTGGCCGTACTGGCGGGCCTTGCGCTGATTGGCGCCATCAGTAGTAATATCAGCGCGTTTGCTGCCGAAAAGAGTCACTTGGAAGCCTCTGTCATTACCTTCATTGCCACGGCATCTGGCATTAGCTTTTTAGGGCTAGGCTCTGCCTTTTGGGGAGTCGTTGTTGGGGCGCTTGCCTACAACCTGCTGCATCGACGTTTTAACTCGCTTAACCATAAAACCCAATAACAGTAGACACTACTTAAGCGGTAGCTGGAGTGTAACCATGGAAAAGATCGTTGTGGCAATTGATGACAGTGAAGGCGCTTTGCATGCACTAGAGTTTGGCCAAAAGTTTGCAAACCAACTAGGCATGGATGTAAGCGCTATCTCAGTGGTGCCAGCGCAGGATGAGATAGCCGCCAGGCGGGTTAAACTGCAGGAGCGCCTATCGAAGCATCATTGCGAAACAGTACACATTGATGTCGTTTCCCATGATAGCGCTAAGGAATACCTCGGTGAGCTTGCCAGCCGTGAAGATACCGGGCTATGCATGATGGCGCATGGGCGCCGCCCGGTGCCCGAAATGCTGATAGGCAGTGTAACTGCCGGTGTTGTACGTCGAGCCCATCGACCGGTTTACCTGTGTGGCCCACGCTATGACAGCCGTGCTCACCACCGCGTTGAAGTGTTAGCCGTTTGCGTCGATGGCTCTAAGCTATCCGAGCAAATCTTGCCCTATGCTTCTGCCTTAGTGAAGCGCTTGGGGGCTCGGTTACAGCTGCTGCAAGTAATGGATGCTGCCGCTAGAAAACCAACGACGTTAGGTCATACCGATGTCATGGAGTCAGCCTACTTGACCGCTTTGGCACGCCGTGTCGAGAGTGAGCAAGCGCTTGAGGTTGACTGGGAGGTGCTGCATGGCGACCCCGCGGATTCTATCGTCAGCTACTTAGCGGGTAGCCATAATACCATGCTTGCCATGACAACCCATGGGCATAGTGGTCTTTCGCAAGTAGTGGCCGGCAGCGTTAGCCATGAAGTGCTGCACGAAACGTCCTGTCCAGTGGCCGTACTGCGTCCATAAAGGAGGGGGTTATGGGTAACGACCGGAGCGGCGGTTTTCCACGAGTACATTTAAAATAGTATTGGCTTCCTGCATAAGGGGAGAGGGTTTTTCGCCGCGCCGACGGCTGCAAATGACGGGTGAGGTAATGGTTTTGTCTGCCAGTGCTACGTAAGTGATGCCGTCTCGCTGGACACGTTTTACCTGTTCTGGAACCAGTGTAATGCCAATGCCTGAGGCGACGAGGCTAAGCGCCGTCTGAACCTCGTTGGCCTCCTGTACCACCTCAACCTTTAAACCTTGGCGGCGGAAAATGCCTAGTACCATGTCTGCCAAGCTAGGGCGTGGTTTTGCGGGAAAGAGGATTAGTGGATAGCGAGCCAGTTCTTCGCAGGTAGGGGTGGTGCCTTCTAATGGATGACCGCTTGATAGGGCGGCAATAAATGGCTCATCGAAGAGAATTTCCTGCTCGACATCCGGGTCGTCAATGCGAAGACGCCCAAATCCCATATCAATGCGACCAGCTTTGAGCGCCTGAATTTGTTGTACGGTGGTAAGCTCTGCCAATGAGAGCTCAACATTATCCATATGGCGCAAATCACGCACGAGCATAGGGAGTTGTCCGTAAAATACGGAGGGTACAAAGCCAATGCCAAATAGTGCACGTTTGCTACGTGCCATGTGTCGAGTGGCGTCGATGGTGACTTCTACTTTCTCTAAAATTTGTAAGGCGTGTTGCTGAAAGAAAACCCCCGGCGGGGTCAGGCGTAAGCCTCTTGAGCTGCGTTCAAACAATTCGGCGCCTACTTCTTGTTCTAACTGCTTAATTTGTCGTGAAAGAGGCGGCTGTGACATATGCAAGCGTTCAGCAGCACAAGTGAAATTAAGCTCTTCGGCTACAACACAAAAGTACCTCAGGTGGCGTAGTTCCATGATACCTCCAAGGTATGAGCGGCTACTTAAACAATATTGGCTTTGTCATTCGCTTGTTAGCATGCTGGCGATGCTTTTCACGTATTGAGGCAACTTAAAAACCAGCCTAACCAAGCGCCATAACGCTACCAGCATTTAAACGTTTAAAAGCGAAATATCGACTACGACTTTAGTAAAGAACGCTAGAATAAAAGGAGGTAGGCCTGCCATGTATGCGCGTATTTTAGTTCCTGTCGACGGCTCTGAGAGCGCTAAACAAGCTTTGAAAGTAGCTTGCAAGCTGCTGGATAGAGAAGGCTCCATGCTCTACTTACTACATGTACCTGAAACGCTTACCTATGCGACCACACTGGTATGGGGCATTGGTGCGATTGATGCTGGTACTACGCTTGCTGAACGCGAGAAGTTGGGTGAACAGCTATTGGCCCAGGCGGTGAGCTCCGCGCAGGCAGAGGGCGCTAAGCACATTGAAGAGTTGCTGACGGAAGGTGACCCAGCCCGCGCCATTATAGAGGCCGCCAATGCCAATAATGTCGATGCCACTGTGATGGGCAGCCGGGGACTAAGCGACTTGGCTGGTGTGGTGATTGGCAGTGTATCGCACAAAGTGAGCCATTCAGCCAAGTGTCCTGTGATTACGGTGAGCCAATAAAAAGCAGCGGCGATATCTGCCCGCACCTCTCCCGATACAGTTTTCAATCTGCAGAAATTTACTTGTCGCCTAACACAGCCTAGCCCATGTTTTTAGCAAGACGCTATAACTCAGGGTATTGGCTAAAAACGAAACGTTAGGACGTTTGAAAATGACAAAATTTTTCCAGGAATTTCGAGAGTTCGCGGTAAAAGGCAACGTCGTCGATATGGCGGTGGGGATCATTGTCGGCGGGGCGTTTACGCTGATTGTGCAGAGCCTGGTGGCGGATGTGATGAACCCGCTGATTGGCTTGTTGGTGGGCGGTGTGGGTTTTTCCAAACCTTAGCCACTAAAAAGGGCGCCTATGAAGGCGCCCTTGAGCGGTATAGCAGAAGCGCCGCTACGCGCTTTTTTTAATGGTTTTGCTCTCTTTTTGCTTACTGTCGGGCTTTTTGCTGTCGTTAGCATCGCTGGGTTGCGGCAGCGATGGCAGCGATTTGGCCAACATCTCAACACTGTGGCGGTAGTAGAGCTGACTCTTGTTATGCTCGCCCAGGCTTGCATAGAGGCGCGCAAGCTCAGCGCAGACTTCTCCATTGGGGCGCTGACGCTGGCTGGCTTCAAAGTACTCGAGTGCTTTCTGCCATTGGCCGATACGCAGCGAGAGGCGACCACAAGCGAGCAGCAGCTCTGGGTCGTTGGGGCGTTCCTGCAGCCACTTCTCGGCTTTAGCAAGTTGGCGTGCCGCATCTACGTTTAGCAGGCCGTAGCGTTTCACCAGCCGCGCGTCCCAGTGGTGATCCAGCGAATGGTTGAGCAAGCGCTCGGCAATTGGCTCTTCGTTGGCTTGAATCAGCGCTTCGCTGTATAGCACGATCAGCTCGGTGTTGCCGCGCAGGTAGTCGGGCATGTCGGCCCAAAGGCCACGCACCCGCTCAATGTTGGTGGGGTTTTGCGCTTCAAACACGATAAGTTCGCGATAGGCTTTAAACTCAAGCTGTTCACGCTCTTGCTGGGTAATGAGCTTCTGCGCCGCCAAGCGTGGAATCAAACGCCTTAAGCCTTCCCAATCGTTGACGCTTAAGTGCACCTGCTTGAGAAGCTTGAGCACCTGCGGGTGGTTGGAGAGCTTCTTATCCAGGCGATTTAGAATCGCCAGCGCTTCTTCGGGCTGCTGACGCTCAATCATCATTTGCGCTTGCATCAGGCCAACGGCGGTATCGGCACCGTCGGTGGTTAGCTGTGCCTGATTCAGGTGCTCCTGGGATTTCACGTGGTGGCCCTGGTAATGGGCCGCCAGCGCTGCGGATAGGTAGTTGACCAGCGGTGTGCTGGAGTCATCGGCGGCATTAACCAGGGTTTTTTCGGCCTTTTTCCAGCGCCCTTCGGTCAGTGCTACCAGACCACGCACAGTGCGCTGCATGGCGCGACGGTTACGGGCGCGGCTGTTCCAGCTACGAAAACGCCCCATGGGGCGAATAATACCGCTGAGCAAACGCAGCACGAAGTGTAGGACGATAAAGGCGGCAAACAGCAGTACCAGACCAAACCAAAACGATGTCTGGATGGAGGAGTCGCCCACGCGGATCAGCCAGTAGCCGGGCACCGACATCATCAGATGCCCGAACAGGGCCCCGACGGCGAGGCCTGCGACAATGAGGAGAACAAGCTTTCTCATGAATCACCTCCGCTTTGGCCACGCGTCTCATAGCGGTTGTCGATAAAGCGTGCAAGTTCCTGCTGTGAAGCGCTGATGTCGGGCAGCTCGGGTTTTACCTCGGCTTCCTTGAGCTCTTGAAGGCGCGCAATAACGCTTTGGGTCTCTTCGCGAGTGGTGTCGTAGTAGTCGTTCAGCAGTTGCAGCGCTTTGTCGATACTCGCGTCATAAAGCTCTTTCTCTTCGTTGAGCAGGGCCAGCTGTGTCTGCTCCAGCACTAAGCGCAGGCTTTGGCGCAGGTAAGACTCTTGCTCCGGAGTAATCAGCGCTTCCAGCGCTTCATCGTGATGGCGAACCACCACCAGGTCTTTAAGCTCTTCACCGAAGCGCGCCAGCTGGCGCTGGAAAGTGCCGGTCGGCGGCTGTTCGATGCTGGAGGTTACCGCTTGCTCCTCAATTTCTTGAGAGAGTCGCAGAGAGGAGATACGTTCCTGCTGGGCATTGAGCGCTAGGTAGAGGCCGGTACGGTCAACCTGGGGCACGGCGTCCAGCGCGGCTAGCTCATTGGCAATGGCTTCGCGTACGGGCGTCAACGCTGGGTTATCAGCATCAACTAGGCGCGCATCGGCGGTACGCAGCAGTGCGGCCGCGCCGTCAACGTCGCCTTCCAGTTGCAAGCGCTGATTGGCCAGGCGTAGCAGGTAGGCAGCTTCGGCATGCAGCCACTCGCGCTCGTCGGTATCCTGCTCCTGAGAGAGCTGATCCAGCACTTGGCCTAGGGTCTCATCAACGTCGCTGCGGTAGCTGTCAAATTCATCACGCAGGTCGCCCAGAGTGCTCTGCAACGCTTCATCGCGCTCGGCTTCGCCGCTATCCAGGCGTGATTCAAGGTCGCTAACCGCCTGCTGTGAGGCGCTACCTTCAGCCTGTTGCGCCAGTTCGTCGAGGCGCTGCTGCTGATTATCCAGGCGTTGCCAACCTTGCCAAGCGACGAACGCTAGGGCAATCGCCAGAATAATCACCAGGGCAATTGCCAGGCCGCCACTTTTACCACCACCGCCGCTCTGGCCGCTACCGCTACCGCTGCCTTTGTGGCCGGTGGGCGGCGAGGTGCCCGCCGATGACTTGTCGCTGGTCGGCTTTGACGAGCCGGCGCTTGAAGATGGCGAACTAGAGGTCGACCCACTTGAGGAGGAAGAGCCTGGCTGAGCGGCACTCGGTGACGATGAGCCTGTGCTGCTGGGCGTCGAGGTATCTGCCGGTTTTGCCGCGCTGCTAGCAGCGGTTGAACTCGCAGTGGACGAGCCCTTTCCACGCCGCCGCGACCGACTATTTTTAGCACCACTCTGAGCAGGTGTTGTAGAGCTCGGCGGTGTGTTCGGCGTGCTGGGCTCAGTCGCGTCGGTCGTGGAAGCTGCTTTGTCGGTCGTTTTAGGGACGCCTTGAGAGGCATCGGAGGACGTCGGTTGTACATCGTCCTGATCGTTTACTTGTTTGCTCATGTGTCGCTAGCCCTTAGTAAGTTCCTTGATCGACATCGGCACCCTGTGGGTCGCAGGTCTCCAACGCCGCTATCAACGCAGCTGGCGTAGCTCCGGACGCCACCTTAAGGTCACAAAAACCCAGTATGCCAGCCAGTGTAGCCAAACGGCGACTGGAAACGATTAGCGGTTGGTTCAAGGCCGCCTGATTGCACCATTTTGCCAGATGTTCCAGCAGTTCGCTGCTGGTGACGATCAACGCCCGGTAATTACCTGAAGAAAGACGCGTTTGTAGCGTGGGGGCAAGGGGTTGAAACCTGCGTCGATACACCGCAGCTCGTGTTACCAGTGCCCCCCGTTCGGCAAGCGTTTCAGCGAGCAGCGGGCGGCCACCTTCACCCGCCACCAGTAGAATACGCTGGTGCGCTAACTGCTGTAACGAGGCAAGCGCCAGCAGTGCTTCGCTGGTATCTTCGCCGGCACTCAGATCAGGCACATGCACGCGGACACCCAACTGATCATAAAGCGTCGCTGCTGTGGCGCTGCCAACGCTGTAGTAGTCAATGCCAATAGGCAACTGCGGCCAGAAGCGATCCAGCGCTTCACTTAAGCAAGTGGCCGCAAAGGGACTGATGACTATTATCTTATGGTACTGATCAATATCCAGCCAGATACGCCGCATTTCAGGGGTTTCTGGTAAGGCTTCGAGTTGCATCACATTGAGTGATTCAACGTTCTCGCCTCGCTCGCGCAGAGCAGCGGCCAACGCTTCACCGCGCTCGCCGGGGCGGCAGATCAGTACCGGTTGGCTCATATGGCGCGGCCGTAAACCTCAGCCAGAATATCGCCAGCGCCCTGGTCGAGCAGCTCTTCGGCAATGCGAATGCCCAGCGCTTCCGGTTCATGCATCGAGCCGCGGCCTTCAGCGCGCAGCACTTCGGTGCCCTCTGGGTTGCCCACTAAGCCACGTAGCCACAGGGTTTCATTGTCAATATCCAGCACCGCGTGGCCCGCAATGGGTACTTGGCAGCCGCCCTCTAAGCGCGTGTTCATGGCCCGTTCGGCGCGTACGCGGGTCGCGGTATCCGCGTCATCAAGCGGGGCTAGCAAGGCAATCAGCTCGGGATCATGCAGGCGGCACTCAATGCCTAGGGCACCTTGGCCGCAGGCGGGCAGGCACACTTCCGGCGGTAGTGCCTGGGCAATCCGCTCATCCAAGCCCAACCGCTTGAGGCCGGAGGTCGCCAGAATGATGGCGTCAAATTCGCCCGCGTCTAATTTACCCAGCCGAGTTTGCACGTTGCCGCGCAGATTAAGAATTTGCAGGTCGGGGCGAGCTTCACGCATCTGCAGGCCGCGGCGTAGGCTGGCGGTGCCAATACGCGCCCCTTCGGGAAGCTCATCAATGCTAGAGTAATGGTTGGATACAAACGCATCGGTAGGGTCGGCGCCCTCTAGGATGACCGACAGGCCCAGCCCTTCGGGGAAGTGCATGGGTACATCTTTCATCGAGTGGACGGCAATATCGGCACGACCGTCCAGCATGGCGTCTTCCAGCTCTTTGACGAACAGCCCTTTACCGCCAATTTTTGAAAGCGGCGTATCGAGAATTTTGTCGCCCTTGGTAGACAGTGCCACAAGCTCGACCTCAAGGCCGTCGTGGGCCGCCATTAAGCGGTCGCGAACGTACTCAGCCTGCCACATGGCCAGTTGGCTTTTACGTGTGGCAATGCGCAGTTTGGTGATTGATAGCACGTTATTCTCCCTATACCGCAGACACGGCGAGTCAAGCTATGATAAGTGTCATCATAAAGCACCTAGCGCCACAGTAAAAATAACGGCGTTAATGTTGGCTCTGCAAAGTACCCATTAGTTCCCTAGGAAGCCTTATGTCCATAGTGTTACCGCATGGCCAGCTCGATCAGTTTTTCCTGCTGTCGCAGGATCTGTTCTGCTGCCTTGATTTTGAGGGTAGGTTGCTTCAGGTCAACCCAGCCTTTGAGTCGCTATTGGGATACTCAGCAGATGCGTTATTAGGTCGTCGCTGCGGTGTCGTGGTGGACCCGCAGGATCATCCTGTGATTGAAGCGGCGCTGGTACGCATGCAGCGGGGGGAAATTGTTGCCGCCTTTGAAGTGCGAGCATTATCAATATTAGGCCAAACGCACTGGATTGAGATTACCCCCAGTGCCGGTGGCGATATTATTTATATTATTGCCCGCGAGGTGACGCAGCAGAAGTTTGCTCAGGCGCAGTTATTGAGCAATCAGCGGCTGTTTCAAATTGCCGGTGAAACCGCGCTTATTGGTGGTTGGTACGTGGATATGGACGCTGGGCAGCCAAATTGGTCAGATGAGGTTTGCCGTATCCATGGTCTGCTTCCCGGTTTCCAGCCCACCGTTACTCAAGCGATTGAATTTTACACACCTTCTTCTCAATCACGTATCCACGAAGTGTTCGCCGCCTGCTGCGAAAAAGGGACGAGTTTTGACGAAGAGCTTGAGGTGATCACTTACCAAGGTAAGCATATCTGGGTGCGTGTTATTGGTAAGGCCGTGCGCGATGAGCGTGGGGAAATCAGTCAGGTGGAGGGCTCGACGCAGGATATTACCGAGCAAAAACAGCTGCGTGAAAACATCACCCAACTTGCACAACGGCTTACCATTATCCTTGATAGTATCACCGATGGCTTTTTTACCTTAGATACTCGCTGGCACTTCACCTACGTTAATAGCGAGGCGGAGCGAATATTGAAGCGCCGTGAAGGTGAGTTATTGGGCCAGCATATTTGGCAGAGCTTTCCCGATGCAAAAGGCAGCCGCTTTGACGAGGAGTATCAACGCGCTGCGAGTCAACAGCAGGCAGGTCATTTTGAGGCCTTTAACCCGCGGCTAGGCATATGGGTTGAGGTACATGTCTATCCTTCCGTTGAAGGGCTTACGGTCTATTTCCGTGATATTAGCGATCGCAAAGCGAGTGAGCATCAGCTGAAGCTGCTAGAGCGTAGTGTGGAATCAAGCACCAATGGGGTGATTATTGTCGATGCCCAAAGCAGCGATCTCCCCATGGTCTACGTCAATGCCGCCTTTGAGCGCATCACCGGCTATGCGCGCAGTGAAGCGCGGGGGCGTAATTGCCGGTTCTTACAGGGCGAAGATACCGACCCCGCTACCGTCAAACTGCTGCGGGAAGGTGTTACTGAGCAGCGCGAAGTGCACGTAGTGATCCGTAACTATCGGCGTGATGGTTCGATTTTTTGGAATGACTTGTATATTTCGCCAGTGCGCGACGAAACAGGTGACGTGACTCACTATCTGGGTGTTCAAAACGATGTATCTGAGCAGCGCGAGTATCAGGCCCAGCTCACTTATAACGCCAATCACGATGCCCTGACCGGGCTGCCTAATCGGGTAATGCTTGGCCAACGCTTGGAGCAGGGGTGCGTCCTGGCGCGTCGTTACCAGCGTTTTATCGCCGTTCTGTTTATCGACTTGGATGATTTCAAACCGATTAACGATACCCTGGGTCATGAGGTAGGCGACTTTATCTTGATTGAAGTCGCCAAGCGTCTTGAAGACGAGCTGCGCCCCTGGGACACCGTGTCGCGATTTGGGAGTGACGAGTTCGTTGTGCTGCTGCCCGATTTAGCCTATGAAAACGATGTGATACAGGTGGTTGAACGCGTACTGCAGAGGCTTTCGCCGCCCTATTGGTATCGCGGTAGCGAACTGCGCATTACCGCCAGCATCGGCATTGCTATCAACGATGGCAATATGAAAAACCCTCGCCAGCTTATTCAACAAGCCGATTTGGCCATGTACAAGGCCAAACGCCGAGGGCGCAATACCTACCATTGGTATACCGAAGATTTAAACCGCAAAGTGAGTGAACGGGTAAGTTTGCGCAGCGCGCTTCAGCAGGCCATTGAGCAACAGCAGTTTACGCTGTATTACCAACCGCAAATCCATGCCCCGAGTGGGCGCGTAGTGGGCGTGGAAGCATTAATCCGCTGGCAACACCCGGAGCGCGGTAATATTCCACCGTCTGATTTCATCAGCTTGGCAGAAGATACCGGGCAGATCATACCGATCAGTGATTGGGTGCTAGCGACCGCTTGCCGGGATGCCCAGCAGCTTAATGCCATGGGTGTTGGCCCGATCACCATGGCGGTCAATATCTCTCCGATGCAGTTTCAACGCCCCGGTTTTCTGGCCTCTATTGAACAGGTGTTGGCCCAGAGTAGCTTAGCGCCAGTGCTGCTAGAGCTTGAGATTACCGAGGGAGTTTTAATGGACAGCGCCGAACAAGCAATCCAGGCATTAGAGGATTTGTCTGCGTTGGGCGTTCATATTGCCTTAGACGATTTTGGCACCGGCTTCTCTAGCTTGAGCTACCTTAAGCGCCTGCCGATTAATAAAATCAAAATTGACCGTTCGTTTGTGCGCGATGTGATTACCGATCACAACGATGCGGCCATTATCGATGGTATTGTCGCCATGGCGGGAAAAATGGGGCTAGGGGTGCTAGTGGAGGGGGTAGAGACGCTGGAGCAGTTTACCTACCTTGAAAAGTGCCACTGCCACTACTTTCAAGGCTACTACTTCGCTCGTCCTATGCCCTTAGACGCACTCCGCGCATTTTTGGCATCTCCCCCTGTGTTTGCTGCTCGCTGACCGGCGACTCTGGTACACTTTCCCCAACGACTCCCACTTTCCATAACGACTTTTACGCTTTGTCAGCAGGATATACCTTCGATGAGCCAAGCTACGAATCAGTCTTGGGGCGGTCGCTTTAGCGAGCCCACCGATGCCTTTGTCGCACGTTTCACCGCGTCTGTTAATTTCGACCAGCGCCTGGCCCCCCAGGACATCCAGGGCTCTATCGCCCACGCCAATATGCTGGCTAGGGTCGGCGTGCTTACCGATGACGAGCGCGATGCGATTATTAACGGCCTGAACGAGATTCAGGGCGAAATCGAGCGCGGCGAGTTTAACTGGTCGGTGCCGTTAGAAGACGTGCACATGAATATCGAGGCGCGGCTGACCGAAAAGATCGGCATTACCGGCAAAAAACTCCACACCGGGCGCTCGCGTAACGACCAGGTCGCCACCGATATTCGCCTGTTTATGCGCGATGAGATCGATGTTATCGAAGTGGAACTCAAGCGCCTGCGCGAAGGCATGATCGAACTGGCTGATCGTGAAGCCGAGACGATTATGCCCGGTTTTACCCACTTGCAAACCGCCCAGCCGGTCACCTTTGGCCACCATATATTGGCTTGGCAAGAGATGCTGGCCCGGGATCACGAGCGCCTGCTGGATTGTCGCAAACGCGTTAACGTGATGCCGCTAGGCGCGGCTGCCCTGGCCGGTACCACTTACCCCATTGACCGCCATGTGACCGCAGAGCTACTGGGCTTTGACCGCCCGTCAGAGAATTCTCTGGATGCCGTGTCAGACCGCGACTTCGCGATTGAATTTACCAGCTTTGCCAGCATTCTACTGATGCATCTGTCGCGCATGAGTGAGGAACTGGTGCTGTGGACCAGCGCCCAGTTCAACTTTATCGATTTGCCTGACCGTTTCTGCACCGGCTCTTCGATCATGCCGCAGAAGAAGAACCCTGACGTGCCCGAGCTGGTGCGTGGCAAAACCGGCCGGGTATATGGTCACCTGATGTCGCTACTCACGCTGATGAAGTCCCAGCCGTTGGCTTACAACAAAGACAACCAGGAAGATAAAGAGCCGCTGTTCGATGCGGTGGATACCGTACGCGACTGCTTAAAAGCCTTCGCCGATATGGTGCCCGCGATTGAACCCAAAAAAGCCAGCATGTATGAAGCGGCGCGGCGCGGCTTCTCCACCGCGACGGATTTGGCTGACTACCTGGTACGCAAAGGTGTGGCCTTCCGCGACGCTCATGAAATTGTTGGTCAGTCAGTAGCCTATGGCCTAAAAACCGAAAAAGATCTGTCTGAAATGAGCCTTGATGAGCTCCAGCAGTTCTCCGCTACCATCGAGCAGGATGTGTTCGAGGTACTTACCCTGGAAGGTTCGGTAGCTGCCCGCAACCACATTGGCGGCACGGCGCCAAACCAAGTGCGGGCTGCCGCCCAACGAGCGCGTGAGGCACTCAGCGCACTCAAGGCGGGCGCATGAAAACATTGGCAATTTTGACCCTTACCACACTGCTGTTAACCGGGTTGGCAGGCTGTGGGCAAAAAGGGCCGCTTTATTTGCCGGACGATGCACCTGCTGATGAGCAGTCTAGTCAGGCGTCTGAATAGATAGCTGCAGGCCCAGGAGAAGGGGAGAGCACCATGGATCATTTTAATTACCGCGATGGCGTGCTGTATGCCGAAGACGTGCCGCTATCACGCATTGCCGACGAACACGGCACGCCCTGCTACGTCTACTCAAAAGCCACTTTTGAGCGTCACTTTCGCGCCTATACCGAAGCACTGGGTGGCCATCCGCACCTGATTTGTTACGCGGTGAAGGCCAACTCCAACCTGGCGGTGCTGGGGCTGTTGGCCAAGCTGGGTGCCGGGTTCGATATTGTTTCTATCGGTGAGCTTGAGCGGGTGCTTAAAGCCGGTGGTGACCCGGCGAAGGTGGTGTTTTCAGGCGTTGCCAAGCAGCCCCATGAAATGACCCGTGCGCTGGAAGTGGGCATTAAGTGCTTTAACGTTGAGTCACGCCCGGAGCTTGAGCGCTTGAATCGCGTTGCGGGGGAGCTGGGTAAAATCGCCCCTGTCTCGTTGCGGGTCAATCCAGATGTCGACGCGGGAACCCACCCGTATATCTCCACCGGTTTGAAGGACAATAAGTTCGGTATTCCAGTGGATGAAGCGCTGGATGTTTACGAACTAGCAGCGAGTCTGCCTAATCTGAAGGTGAAAGGGCTCGACTGCCACATTGGTTCACAGCTCACCGAAACGGCACCCTTTTTGGATGCCCTTGATCGCTTGCTGATGCTTATGGAGCGCCTGCGTGAACGCGGCATCGAAATCGAACATCTCGATTTAGGCGGCGGTCTGGGCGTGCCTTACCGCGATGAAAAGCCGCCCCAACCGTTTGATTACGCCAGCCAGCTGTTGGCGCGGCTTTCACGTTGGGAAGGTGGTGAAGCGCTGACGCTGCTGTTTGAACCTGGCCGCTCCATCGCCGCTAATGCTGGCGTTATGCTCACTCGGGTAGAGTTTCTCAAGCCTGGTGAGACCAAGAACTTCGCCATTGTCGATGCGGCCATGAATGACCTGATTCGTCCGGCGCTGTACCAAGCCTGGCAGGCGATTGTCCCGGTGGATACTCGCCAAACGCGCGAAAGCGCCCTTTACGACGTAGTGGGCCCCGTGTGCGAAACCGGTGACTTCCTGGGTAAAGAGCGCGAGCTGGCCATTGCCGAAGGCGATTTACTGGCGGTTCGCTCCGCAGGCGCCTACGGCTTTGTCATGGCGTCGAACTACAACAGCCGCCCGCGCGCCGCCGAGTTGATGGTCGATGGCGACAGTTGCCACGTGGTGCGTGCACGGGAAACCGTTGCCAGTCTGTGGGCAGGTGAAGCGCTGCTGCCCGAAGGGGAGCGCTGATGCTTTTACACTTCACCAAAATGCACGGCCTGGGTAATGACTTTGTCATGGTGGATCTCGTCACTCAGCGTGCCCGGCTGGACGAAGCCCAGATCCGCGCGCTGGCAGACCGGCGTTTCGGCATTGGCTTTGACCAGTTGTTGGTTGTCGAGCCGCCCCGCGACCCCGAGATGGATTTTCGCTACCGCATTTATAATGCTGACGGCAGTGAAGTGGAGAACTGTGGCAACGGGGCGCGCTGCTTTGCCCGCTTCGTTCGCGATCAGCGGCTGACTCACAAGCATGAAATCCACGTAGAAACCGCCGGTGGCCCGTTGGTGCTGACCGTACAGCTTGATGGCATGGTGCGAGTGGATATGGGCCGCCCGCGGTTTAGCCCGCTGGCGCTGCCGTTCGATGCCCCAGGGGATCAGCCCTTACATCAGCTACAAGTGGGTGATGAAACGCTGCAGATCGGTGTGGTCTCCATGGGCAACCCCCACGCGGTGATGCAGGTTGAGAACGTTGATAGCGCCCCGGTGGAACGCCTCGGGCCGTTGGTAGAGGCGCATCCCCGTTTTCCCAAGCGTGTTAACGTGGGCTTTATGCAGGTACTCTCACCCAGCGAAATACGCCTGCGCGTATACGAGCGCGGCAGCGGCGAAACGCTCGCTTGCGGCACGGGCGCTTGTGCGGCAGTGGCCAGCGGTATTCGCCAGGGGCTGTTAAAAAGCCCCGTAAAAGTCCATTTACCCGGTGGAGAGCTCAGCATTGAGTGGCCTGACCCTGAAGGGGCGCTGACGATGGTGGGACCGGCTACACGCGTCTTCGATGGTCGCGTAGCACTCAATTAATTCGAGGAGAACGGCGATGTCTCAAGCCCCCGAACCCCGCAAAACGCTCGATCCTGATCAAGTGGCGTTCTGGCTGGCGCGTCATCCCGATTTTTTCGTCGGTCGCGAAGGACTTCTGCAACAGCTGCAGGTTCCCCACCCGAACATCGACGGGGCGGTATCGCTGTTGGAGCGCTTGGTCTTTGATCTGCGTAAGCGTGCGGAAACCGCGGAAGGCCGCCTGGAACACTTGCTGGAAACCGCCCGCCATAACGAGTCCCAGTACCGTCGGCTGCGGGAAACGCTAATCGCGCTGGTGGAAGCGCCGGATCGCGATGCGTTGGCGCAGGCGTTGGCCACTCAGCTTAGCGAGCGCTTTGAAACCCCGGCCATGGCGCTATGGTGTCCGGCCTCTTTAAGCGATAGTGAGCCAACGCCACCCCAGCCGCCGCGTCACGTACTGGATCAGCACGCGAGTGCGCGCCTAGCGGCGCTGTTGGATGGCCGCACCAGCCGCTGCGTGAAGCTCAGCGTCAGTGACTGGAAGTGCCTGCTGCCCCACGTGAAAGCACCCCGTAAAGCGGGTTCCTGCGCTATTTCACGCCTTTCAGCCGGTGATCCGTTGGGCTATCTGCTGCTGGCCAGCCCCAGCCCTGACGCCTATCGCGCCAGCATGGACACGCTGTTCACCGAGTACTTGGGTGATATCGTCGCGCGTCTTTTGGTGCGTCTCGGCGATCATGGTTGAAACGCCGCTGGTGGAAACCATGATCGCCAAGCGCGTGGAGGCCTTTCTGGCCGCGCTGGCGTCCCATGCTAGCCCTGCCACCGTAGAGGCTTATCGGCATGATTTAGCCGCGCTATGCGTATTTACTGATCGCCGTGAGGTGACGGATCCTGCGGCGTTAGATACCGCACTGCTGCGGGCGTTTTTGGGCGCAGAACGCAGCCGGGGCTTGGCGCCTCGAAGCCTTGCCCGGCGAAGGGCGGCGCTTTCCAGGTTCGCGGATTACCTGGTCAAGCAGGGTGTGTTGAACGATAACCCGGTCGGGCTATTGCGCACGCCCAAACAGCCTAGCCACTTGCCACGCCCCGTGGATGTCGACGCCCTGGCGCGTTTTCTCGATACCCCCCACGATGGTTCGCCGCTGGGTGCCCGGGATCAGGCCATTCTTGAGCTTTTTTACTCCAGCGGCCTACGTTTAGCGGAGCTTGCCGGGCTTGATCTGGGTGATTTGCAAAATAGCCGGGTAAGGGTCATTGGCAAAGGGGGGAAGCCGCGCCAGGTGCCCGTCGGGCGTCGCGCTCAACAGGCACTGGCTGAGTGGTTGGGTTGCCGCTCAGCGCTAGCCCCCATTAATGAGCAGGCGCTATTTGTGGGCCAGCGCGGGCAACGATTAGGCCATCGCGCCATCCAAAAGCGCTTAGCGCAGCTGTCGCTTGCCCGTGGCCTACCCGAACATCTTCACCCCCACCGTTTACGCCACTCCTTTGCCAGCCATCTACTGGAGTCGAGCCAGGATCTGCGCGCCGTGCAAGAATTGCTGGGGCACGCCAATCTTTCGACCACGCAAATCTATACCCGACTTGATTGGCAGCATCTTGCAACCAGTTACGATGCCGCCCACCCCCGCGCCAAACGAGGCCCCAGCGACCGCAAAAATAGCCCCAGGAGCAAACCATGACGATGCTGAAGGCGATTACCTTCGATTTGGATGACACGCTTTGGGATAACCACGGGGTGATGGCGCGCACCGAAGAGGGGCACTATCGCTGGCTGCTGGAAGCCCTTGAGGCTTGGCGTGCGGCGCGTCAGGAGCCTGCCTTGGTGCTAACCCACGAAGGCGGCGGGCGAGATTACCTTCAGCGCCGTCAACAGTTAGCCAAACAGGTGTCTGAACGGCGCGGTGACTTTACCTGGCTACGTTTGCGCGCCCTGGAGGCCCAGTTAGAAGACGCAGGTCTGCACCGCAGTGCTGCGTTGATGTGGGCATCAGCGGCGATGAATGAGTTTCACCGCTTACGCGTGCAGGTCACGCCACACCCAGAAGCGGCCGGGCTGCTGGCTGCCCTGGCGGAGCGCTATCAGTTGGCGGCGATTACCAATGGCAATATACATCTTAAACGTCAGCCGCTGGCTGGCTATTTTCCGGTCGCCATTGCTGCGGGCGAGTTACTGGCGCCCAAGCCCGACCCGAAGCCTTTCCTCACCGCACTGTCGCGTTTAAAAGTCGCCCCTGAGTGCGCCATGCACGTGGGCGATTCGTGGCAGGAGGACGTGCTCCCTGCCCAGCAGCTGGGAATGCACGCGGTATGGATTTCTGAAGCGGAGGATCAACCGCTTCCCCCGCGGGTACACCGTATTGCCCATGTGAAAGAGCTGCCCCGCGTGCTTGAGATGTTAGAAAAGGCGGGCTTGGAAACGCATCATTCAGGCGGTGTATACAGCCACTGATTGAGTTTCTGGGATAGTGTATCGACGCCGTCGCGCTTAAGCGAAGAGAACAGCTGTACAGAGACCAAGTCTTCCCACTCCTTCAAGCGCGAGCGTACTTTCTGCAACGAAGCGCTGGCGGGCCCTTTTTTAAGCTTGTCCGCTTTAGTCAGCAGAATATGCACCGGCATTTCGCGCTGGTCGGCATAATTGAGCATCATCTGATCGAACTCAGTGAGCGGGTGGCGCACGTCCATTAGCAGTACTAAGCCGCGTAGACTAAAGCGGTTGCGTAGGTATTCTGCTAAGTGCTTTTGCCATTCTAGCTTGACCGATTCTGGCACCTTGGCGTAGCCGTAGCCGGGCAGGTCAACCAAACGCAGCGACTCATCGTTCATGACACTGAAGAAGTTAATTAACTGAGTGCGCCCCGGTGTACGCGACGTGCGCGCTAACGCATTTTGTTGCGTTAAGGCGTTGATAGCGCTTGATTTTCCCGCGTTAGAGCGCCCGGCAAAGGCGACTTCTGCGCCGGTATCATCTGGGCACAAAGCCAAGGTAGGCGCGCTGATAATAAAACTTGCCGTCGGGTAGTTCAGCCGAGGGACTGGGCTATCGTGGGGGGTAGTCATGGACTTAATCCTGAAAAACGAACATAAAAGCGGCCTACTCAACGCACTATCATCAATGTTCTCATCAATGCGCTATCATCAACGTACTATCAACCCAGCATGGCTTCTTCAGCGCGTAAAGTAGAACGCTTGGTAGTGACGCATAATAGAGAAATGAGAGCAGGACTGCGACGAATTACCCCTAAAGCAGACCAGGACTTGCATTCCCGCCGCTGGGGTGATTCGTTATAATGCAAGCGGTTTATATCTGCGACCTGGGGCGCTAGTGTACCATCGCCCTCTAGCCGACAGCGACCAATGCGATACGTTGTTCGTTTTGGCGGAGCTAACCCTGGTAATTTGTGGAGCCTGGGAAGCGCCCAGGGTGCGTACCAGTCAAACATAAAACGGCATAGTGGAATAGCAATGAGAAAGTTACTGGCAAGCCTGGCAATTACCATGGGCGCCGTTGGCATCGCCCACGCTCAAACGGACTACCAAGCCGATGCTGACGCATCCGCTGGCCAGGAAATGGCCCAAACCTGCGCCGCCTGTCATGGTCAACAGGGCATTAGCCCATCGGGCGCTTTCCCTAACCTGGCGGGGCAGCAAATGTCTTACTTGGCCAAGCAGATTATGGATATCCGCGACGGTGAACGCGTGGTGCCTCAAATGGCGGGCATCGTGGATGACTACTCTGACCAAGATGCTTGGGATGCCGCGGCCTACTTTGCGGAACAAGACGCTAACTTGGGTCAAACCAACGACGAAGACGCTGAACTATTGGCGCGCGGCGAAGAGATTTACCGTGCTGGCGATATGGCCAAGGGTATCCCTGCCTGTTCAGCCTGTCACACGGCAACCGGGGTAGGCATTGGCAGTGCCGTTTATCCTGGCCTTTCCGGGCAGCATGCTCAATATACGGTTTCTACGCTGCAGGCATTTGCGTCCGGCGATCGCACCAATGACCCCAATAATATTATGGGCGATATTGCTTCCAAAATGAGTGACAGGGATATGGAAGCTGTGGCGAACTACGTTTTAGGACTGAATTAAGGCTGCAAAATTTTATACCTCCTTGTGCCGTTTGGTTCCCTCATTTGCCGATGTGCTTGAAATGAGGGAACCCGCTAATATAACCACGGTCTTAGTCCTCGCTTACCCATGGAGAAATTTATACGATGTTTAAAACGACAATGTTTAAAACAACAGTGTTTAAAACGCTAATGGTTACGCTAGCCGGTCTAGGTTTTTCTGCGCTAGTGAGTGCTCAGGATGTCGTTGAAGGCCAGCACTATGAAGTGCTTGAGTCCCCGGTAGAAACCCACGCTGAAGACGGGCAAATTGCAGTTACTGAAGTGTTCTGGTTTGGCTGCCCGCACTGTTACCGCCTACAAACACCGGTTAATGAGTGGTACGAGACGCTGGAAGACGACGTTAGCGTAGAACATATGCCTGCTACCATGGGCAGCGACTGGAATACCCACGCTACCGCTTTCTACGCGGCTGAGTCGCTGGGTATTGAAGAGGAGCTACACGCCGATTTTTTTAATGCTATCCATCAGGAAAATCAGTCGCTCACCGAGGCCGATGAGATTGCCGCTTTCTTCGCTAACTACGGTGTCAGCGAAGAAGAGGCCAAAAAAGCGCTGACCGACTTTAGTGTTCGTAGCGATGTCAATGAAGCCAACAACCGTATGCGTGAGATGAAGTTGATGGGTGTGCCCGCGCTGGTGATTGATGGTCGCTACGTTGTTTCGCCGAGTTCAGCCGGTAGCCTGGAAAATATGCCTAAAATCGCTGATGCGCTGGTCGAGCAGGTGCGTGCAGAGCGCGCAGAATAACCGTGTTGCGTGAAGCGAGAGAGCGTGATAACTCGCAGGTAAGCAGCCCACGCTCGACGCTGCTGGAAGATGGCCATCTGCGTTTGCTGACGTTTAACCTGCAGGTGGGCATCCAGACGTCAGCGTATCATCACTATCTCACGCGCAGCTGGCAGCACTTATTGCCGCATCCCCGTCGCCAGCAGCGGCTGGACATGATGGGCGAAGTACTGAGTAAGTTCGACATAGTTGGGCTACAAGAAGTTGATGGCGGCAGCTTTCGCTCCAGCCGCGTTAACCAAGTGGAGTATCTCGCTACCAAAGCGGGATTTCCGCACCATGTTCAGCAGTTAAACCGCAACCTGGGACGTATTGCCCAGCACAGCAATGGGTTACTGTCGCGCTTGGTACCTAGTCAGATTGTTGAGCACCGCTTGCCGGGCGCAATGCCTGGCCGAGGCGCTATTCATGCCCGCTTTGGCGAAGGCCCGGATGCCCTGCATATTTTTGTTGCTCACTTGGCGCTTAGCCACCGCGGTCGTGTGCGCCAACTCAACTATCTAAGCGATATTATTCAGCCGCTGCGCCACGTAGTGGTGATGGGCGATCTCAATTGTACGCCTGACCAACTACACGCTCACAAGCGCTTTAGTTTGTCGCTGCCCCTGCACCCGGTTAAACCCCTTTTCAGCTATCCTTCCTGGCAACCGCGCCATGCGCTGGATCATATTCTGTTGTCGCAATCGCTAGAGGCCGCGGAAGTGCACGTGCTGGATCATCTGTTCTCTGATCATCTGCCGATAGCCGTCAATCTTCCGCTGCCTGAGGCTTGTTTAGCGGCTATTCGCTCAAGCGCTTAGGCTAAGTGTTTAGGCTAACAAGCTTGTCTTTGTCGTCTGTGAGCGCTGCATTGTCCGCGTATATGCGCTATTGTCTGGGGCGCTGACTCCCCTTAGTCGTTTTACGCGAGACACTTCCATGTCGGACACAACACAACTACCTGCATTTATTGGTGCGCTGGACCGCGCTTCAGAGTGGTTCGGGCGTACCCTTGCGTGGCTGATCATCATTATGATGTTGATTCAGTTCGCGATTGTACTGCTTCGTTATATGTTCAGTATCAACAGCATTTTCATGCAAGAACTAGTGATGTACATGCACGCTAGTGTCTTTATGCTTGCCGCTGCCTATACCTTTCGCCACGACGGCCACGTGCGAGTGGATATCTTCTATCGAGGCATGACCCCGCGCCGTCAGGCGTTAATCAATGTTGTAGGTATTATCACGCTTTTGATTCCCGTGATGGTCTTTATCATCGCTTCCAGCCTGGGCTACGTGGCCAACTCCTGGCGCATTCTGGAAACCTCCCCTGATTACGGTGGCATTCCGGCTGTCTATGCACTGAAAACCTTAATTCCACTGTTTGCCGTGCTGATGATCGTGCAAGGCGTGGTTGAGATCGTGCGTAATGGCTATGTGATGGCTGGACGGATAGTGCCGGCTGCTGCTGGCGGCAACCATCTTGAGGAGCGTGTTTGATGCTGGAATTCATGCCGATTATTTTATTTGCCGTCATTTGCATTGTGTTGATGTTCGGCTTTCCCGTAGCGCTTTCGTTGGCGGGAACGGCGCTGCTGTTTGCCGGTATGGGGCTGGGTCTGGAAGCCATTGGTATCGACGCCAATTTTGATAGCGGCTATCTCGCCGCCTTGCCCAATCGGCTCTACGGTATTATGACCAACCAAACGCTGTTGGCGGTGCCGCTATTTGTGCTGATGGGCGTCTTGCTGGAAAAATCCAAAGTGGCGGAAACGTTGCTGGATGCCATGGCCCTGCTGTTTGGCGCTATGCGCGGTGGCTTGGGTATTTCGGTGACGCTGGTGGGCATGCTAATGGCCGCCTCTACCGGTATTGTGGGGGCCACGGTGGTCACCATGGGGTTGATGTCGCTACCCACCATGCTAAAGCGTGGTTACAGCACGTCACTGGCGACCGGTACTATCTGTGCTACCGGCACGCTGGGGCAGATTATTCCGCCCTCCATTGCCTTGGTACTGCTCGGTGACGTGCTGTCATCGGCATATCAGCAAGCGCAGCTGGATATGGGGATCTTCAGTCCTAAAACGGTCTCCGTGGGCGACCTGTTTATGGGCGCGCTGGTGCCTGGGCTACTGCTGGTCGTGATGTATATGATCTATGTGGCGCTGGTGGCGTGGTTGCGCCCGCACATGGCGCCTGCTGCTGACCGCGAAGAGTTAATGGCTGAGCTTGGCCACACCTCAGGCATTGGCATGCTGCTGCTCAAAGGCTTGGTGCCTCCCGTGGTGCTGATTGTGGCGGTGCTAGGCTCGATTCTAAGCGGTTTTGCCACACCCACAGAGGCCTCTGCGGTAGGCGCCTTTGGCGCTCTGGTGCTGGCGCTGGCTTATCGTCAGCTCGATTGGGCGACCCTGAAAGACGTGCTGCGTTCGACCACTCACGTCACTACTATGGTGTTTCTGATCCTGATCGGCGCAGCGCTGTTTTCGCTGGTGTTTCGTGCCTACGGCGGCGAACACATGGTGACCGAGCTGTTCGAGGGTATGCCTGGCGGCGTGGTCGGCGCGACGATCATCGTGATGCTGGTGATCTTCCTGCTCGGCTTCATTCTCGACTTTATCGAAATCACCTTTGTGGTGGTGCCGATTGTCGGGCCAATTCTGCTTGCCATGGGGCTTGACCCGATTTGGCTGGGCATCATGATTGCTATCAATCTGCAGACATCGTTCTTAACGCCGCCGTTTGGTTTCGCGCTGTTCTATCTGCGTGGCGTAGCGCCACCGTCTGTATCTACCTCGGCTATTTACCGTGGCGTGATCCCGTTTATCCTGATGCAGCTGGGTATGTTGCTCATGCTTAGCTTCTTCCCGCAGTTGGCAACCTGGCTTCCCTCGCAGTTCTAGTCAACAAGAGGTAAGTTGAAAAGCATTGCTGTGGTCAACGCAGTTATCAACGAATATATGTGGCAACCTAACTAAAAAGCAGCAACGAGCCATTAGTGTCTTATAGCAAATAATGGACTGTAGCAAACCGCCTAGCGTTCTACGCTAGGCGGGGTATTCCCTACTCATAATAGTAATAATAGAAAGTAAGAGGGTTATTGTATGAAAGCCAAAACACTCCCAGTCGCCATCGCGATGACGACCGCTCTCTCCGCCAGTTTGCTGGTGGTTTCTAGCTTCGATAATCACGCCCAGGCGCAAGAGGACGAGTTCCGCTGGAAAATGGTCACCTCCTGGCCAAAGAATTTCCCAGGTGTTGGCCAGGGTCCAGAGCGTCTATCGCAGCTGGTCGACGAAATGTCGGATGGCCGCCTGACCATTGAAGTCTTCGGTGCTGGCCAGTTGGTGCCGGGGTTTGAGGTGTTTGACGCTGTTTCTGACGGTACCGCTGAACTAGGCCACTCCGCTTCCTACTACTGGAAGGGCAAAGCGCCTGCCGCACAGTTCTTCGCCGCCGTGCCGTTTGGGATGAATGCTCAAGAGATGAACGCCTGGCTAAGCTATGGCGGCGGTATGGAGCTGTGGAACGAGCTCTACGATGACTTCGGCGTTGACGTCATGGTGGCGGGTGCCTCAGGCGTGCAGATGGGCGGCTGGTACAACAAAGAGATCAACTCGGTTGACGATCTCGACGGCCTGAAAATGCGCATGCCGGGCCTGGGCGGCGAAGTAATGAGCCGTATGGGTGTCGCGATTGTGAACATGCCGGGCGGCGAGATCTTTACTTCGTTGCAATCTGGTGCGATTGACGCAACCGAGTGGATTGGCCCTTACAACGACCTGGCATTCGGCCTGCACCAAGCCGCCGATTATTACTACTATCCAGGCTGGCACGAGCCCACGGTCATGTTCGAGGCAATCGTTAACGAAGAAGCTTTCGCGGAGCTGCCAGCGGATCTACAGGCGATCCTGCGAACCGCTATTAGCGACATTAACCAAAGCGTACTGGATGAGTACACCGCACGTAACAACGATGCGCTGGAAACCCTGGTGAATGAGCACGATGTTGAGCTACGCCGCATTCCCGACGACGTACTGGCCCAGGCGCGTGAGCACTCGCAAGATGTGGTTGCCGAGTTAGCGGAATCGAGCGAATTAGCTACGCGTATCTATGACTCTTATCAGGCGTTCCAAGAGAAGGTCGAGGATTACCACGCCATCTCCGAGCAGGCGTACTACAACGCCCGCAACCCGGAAGGTGATACCGCGCAATAGTTTGCCGGTGCTTGACGCACATTAACGAGCCGCCTTCGGGCGGCTTTTGTGTGTTTGGCATTTACGTTTTCGGCAGCATAAGGCGCGCAGCTTGGGTATCCTAGGAGCATAGTGACGTTTTTGCCGTGAAGGAGCCCCATGTCTACCCATTCCCGTCTTCGCAATGTGCTTACCATCGCCGGCTCCGATCCTTCGGGGGGCGCCGGGCTGCAAGGGGATCTGAAAACCTTTTCAGCCCTTGGCGTTTACGGCACCAACGTGATTACTGCAGTGATCGCTCAGAACACCTGTGGTGTGGCCTCGGTGTACCCCGTCTCGCCCCAGGCTATTCGCGAGCAGTTGGAACACCTGCTGGATGATGTCTCGCTAGACGCGGTCAAAATTGGCATGGTGGCCAGCCGCGAGGTCGCCGAGGTGATAGCCGATGTGCTGCGTCAGCGGCGCCCACGCTGGATCGTGCTCGACCCGGTGTTGGTCGCCAAGAGCGGCGATATTCTGGTCGATGACGCCGGCATTCGAGCAGTACGCGATATTCTCGTGCCATTGGCCGATGTGATTACCCCCAACCTACCGGAAGCAGCGGTACTGCTCGATACATCGTCGCCCACCAGTTTAGACGCCATGGAAACGATGTTGCCGGGGTTAACGCAGCTGGGTGCACCCTATGTGGTGCTGAAAGGCGGCCATCTGCGTGGAGCGACCTGTCCGGATCTGCTGGCAACCCCCAACGGCCATGAGTGGTTGCCCGCCTCGCGCATCGATACCGACAATTTGCACGGTACCGGTTGCGCGCTATCTTCGGCGATTGCCGCCTGTCTGGCGAAGCTCCCCGTGGATGCCGATGCGGATGCCCCGGTAACTGCCATCAGCGATGCCAAGCAGTGGCTGCATGCGGCCTTGGAGGCGAGCGTACGCTTGAATGTGGGGAAAGGGCGCGGCCCGGTGCACCATTTTCACGCTTGGTGGTGATTGAGTGTACTGCTTTGAAGCATTTGGGCAGCAGTTAGCTTGCGAGAATGGATATTGCGCACCATGATAAAGAGTGTTTGCTTAACGGCTTGTAAGGCTGAGCTGCTCAGCCGAGGAGCGTTTCGCCATGCCTCGCACTATTCTGTTTGCCACCGATCTTTCCGCTGATAATCGCGCCGCTTTTGCGCGGGCGCTACGGTTGGCCTATGCCCAGGGCGTTCAGCTCGACGTGCTGCACGTGCTGGACCCTTACCTACCCAGGCGAGTACTACTGGATGTCGAGAGCGCGGTAGTGGAAGACATCACCACTATGTTGACGGATCTACGCGAAGACTACGCCCTAGAGGCGCCGAAAACGTTGATCCAAACCGTGACCGGCTCGCCTCACGTTGAAATCGTCCGCGAAGCCCATGAGCGTAACGCCGAGCTGATTGTGCTGGGCATGCATCGCAAGCGTGGGCAAAAAGACCTGCTGGCGGGTACCACCACCATGCGCGTGCTGCGCAGTGCGCCATGTCCTGTGGTGGTCTCTTCTCACCAGCCGACCCAGCCCTGGCAACATATCCTGGTGCCTATCGATTTTTCGCTAACGGCGCGACATACCTTGAAAGAGGCGCTAATCCGCTTTCCTGAAGCGGCGCTCACCCTGCTGCACGCCTGGACACTGCCCGGCGAACGTGAACTGGGTTCGCAGGCCTATTACGCCCATTGGCGTGAACATGAAGTGCAGCGACTGCGCGAGCAGTTGAGTAACGAAGTCGATAGCCTGATGCGCGAGTTAGACGGGGTGCCCGATGTTGAGTTGGTGCTAGAGCAAGGCACACCCTGCGATGTGCTGCAGGCATATATGAAACGCCACTCGCCCGATCTCGTGATGATCGGCAGCCGTGGACAGCCCCATCACACCAGCTTGCTAACCGAGATGCTGCTAAGTGAACCGCACTGCGATTTAATGCTCTGCCGCGCTTGGTAAGCGGGCACTATTTATTCAACAGAATACGGGTATTTCAAGAGAGTACGGGCAACAATAAATTATTGTACGGAACCTTTATTTGGCGCAATGGTATGTATAGTTATGCTGCCAGAAGGAGGTTCTATGCCCACACGCTTATTAGGCGCTAGGCGCGCCGTACAAATATCATTGCTGTTAACTGGCCTATTGCTAATGTCTTGGGCGATGGCCAGCAGTGTGACTGAGAAAGGCGAAGCGTTTGAGCGCACGGTAGAGGAGCACGGCCAGCGCTATAGTCTTATCGGTAGCGGTGTGTTTCGTTACATGATTTGGACTGCCTATGCGGGCGCCTATTACCAAGCGGTAGAAGAAACCCAGCCGCAGCCGTTGGGTGACGTACCAAGGCGCCTGGAGCTTGCCTATTTTCACGCCATCGACGCCCCGGACTTCGCCGAAGCCACCACAGAAAGCCTTAAGAAGAGCCTCACTGCCTATGAGTATTCGCAGCTAGAAGCCGATATTAACGCTTTTAATCGAAGCTATCAGGACGTCGAGCCGCAAGATCGTTATGTGTTGAGTTGGGACGGCGCTGCTTTGCGCCTGGCGCTCAATGGCGAAACGCTATTTGAGGGCGGTAACGCAGAACTGGCCAGTGCCATGTTCAGTATATGGCTGGGCGAGCGCCCCCTGGATGACGACTTTCGCGATGCGCTGCTAGGGAAAAACTAACAAGCGGTCGTTATAATGGCCGTTTGTCAGTTCGGAGAAGCTTTGTGAAGGCACTCATCCAGCGCGTTAAGCGCGCCAGCGTGGAAGTGGAAGGCAATATCGTCGGGAGTATCGACCACGGGTTGTTGGCGCTGGTAGGTGTGGAAAAACACGATGACGCGGCCAACGTGGAAAAGCTGCTGCATAAACTCCTTCACTACCGGGTATTTAGCGATGCGGACGGCAAGATGAATCACAACCTGCAGCAGGTGAACGGTGGTTTGCTGCTTGTCTCCCAGTTCACCCTGGCGGCGGATACCCATAAAGGGCTACGGCCCAGCTTCTCCAGCGCCGCTCCGCCAGCCCACGGTGAAGCGCTGTTCAATTTGCTGGTTACCCAGACCCGCGTTGCCTGGCCGCACGTGGCGACCGGTGAATTTGGCGCCGATATGCAGGTGGCGCTTATCAACGATGGCCCGGTGACGTTTTTGTTGGAAAGCTAGCCCGGTTTTAGAGACTTCGCTTTTTGCTAGCTAGCCGTCTCTTCGCTGGCGAGAAGCTCTGCTTCCATTGTCTCCAGCGCCTCTTCGGCGCTCAGCCACTGCCTTTCTGACGCATCCAGACGCGCTTTAATCTCCGCTTGCTGACCAAGTGTCTTAGTCAGTTCGGCTTTGCGGCCGCTGTCGGTGTATAGCTCTGGGTCTGCCAGCACTTGCTCTACCTTATCGAGTTCCTGTTGGGCCTTCTCCATGGCTTTTTCTGCCTGGTCGCGCTGCTTTTTCAGCGGGCGCAGCTTCTCCCGCAACTCAGCGGCCGCTTTGCGTGACGCTTTGCGTGCTTCGCGGCTGTCGCCGCTGGGTTGCTGGTTCTGGCGCTCGGCCTTTTCACCGCGTGAATCCCGACGACTCTCTTCCAGGCGTGCTTTGAGCCAAACCCGGTAGTCTTCCAAATCGCCATCGAAGGGCTCGACGCGGTTATCCGCCACCTTCCAAAACTCATCGACCGTGGCGCGCAGCAGATGACGGTCATGGGAAACCAGAATCACCGTGCCTTCGAAGCTTGCCAGCGCCTGGGTCAGCGCTTCGCGCATCTCTAAGTCCAGGTGGTTGGTGGGCTCATCGAGCAGTAGTAGGTTGGGTTTTTGCCAAGCGACCAGCGCCAGCGCCAGGCGAGCTTTTTCACCGCCTGAGTAGTTGGCGACTGTGCCGAAGGCGTCGTCGCCCTTAAAGCCAAAGCCGCCCAGAAAGTTGCGGATCTCCTGGTCGCTGGCGGTAGGCGAGAGACGCTGCACGTGCACAAAGGGCGTCGATGATACGTCCAGGCTCTCAAGCTGATGCTGAGCAAAATAGCCAATCG
Source organism: Vreelandella glaciei (assembly GCF_013415125.1). GTDB lineage: Bacteria > Pseudomonadota > Gammaproteobacteria > Pseudomonadales > Halomonadaceae > Vreelandella > Vreelandella glaciei. The sequence continues at coordinate 213,985 of NZ_JACCDE010000002.1, forward strand.
CCAAATGCTCGCCGGGCACGCGCTTGCCGTTAAGTAGCTCGAGTTCGCCGGTGAGTGATTTAATGAGTGTCGATTTACCTGCACCGTTGGGGCCTAACAGGCCAATGCGACTGCCGGGCAGCAGGGTAACGTTGACCTTGTCCAACTGGATGTTGTCGTCGCTTCCGTCGCCCTTTTTACCGCGATAACCTAGCTGCGCCTGATCAAGCACCAGTAGCGGACGCGATGTTTTATCGGCAGCAGGCAAGGTGAAGTGGAAGGGAGAATCCATATGGGCTACAGCGATATCTTCCATCCGCTCCAGCATCTTAACCCGGCTTTGTGCCTGCTTCGCCTTTGTTGCCTGGGCTTTAAAGCGGGCGATAAAGCGCTCGATCTCTTCCCGGCGGGCCTGCTGTTTGGCGGCTTCAGCCTGTTGCAGAGCGAGCTTTTCAGCGCGCGTGCGCTCAAACTGGGAGTAGTTGCCGCGGTAAAGCTCCAGGGTTTGGTGGTGCATATGCACGATGTGGTCACACACGGCATCTAAAAAGTCGCGGTCGTGTGAAATCAGCAGCAGCGTGCCCGGATAGCGGGTCAGCCACTGCTCCAGCCATAGCAGGGCGTCCAGATCCAGGTGGTTGGTGGGCTCATCCAGCAATAGTAGGTCAGAAGGCATAAACAGCGTACGGGCGAGGTTGACCCGCATCCGCCAGCCGCCGGAAAACGCCGAGAGTGGGCGGGTGAGATCGGTCTGAAGGAAGCCCAGCCCCACCAGCAGCTGCGCCGCTCGCGACTCGGCGCGGTAGCCATCCAGGGTTTCAATCAAGCCGTGCAGTTCGGCTTCGCGGTGGGCTTCCCCGGCTTCTCGGGCGGCCAGTAAGTCAGCTTCTGCTTGGCGTAGCGCCAAGTCGCCATCGAGTACATACTCGATAATCGGGCGGTCGAGGGCGTCAACTTCCTGAGCCATATGCGCGATGCGCTGGCCGCCGCTCATCTCTACCTCGCCCTGGTCGGGCGCAAGCTCGCCGAGCAGGAGTTTGAATAGGCTCGATTTACCGGCGCCGTTTGCCCCGATAATCCCGGCCTTTACCCCGTTATTAAGGGTAACGTCCGCGTTGTCGAGTAGCGTTTGCGTGCCGCGTTGCAGGGCGACTTGGCGCAGTGCGATCATGCCTTCTCCCGAAGAAAGTGGGTCATTTGATGCGAGATTCTAATACGCTTGATTCTACCCGATTGCAGCGCCTACAGCAGACACCGTTATGGGAATTTGCGCTGGCACTTTACGCAAAACCTGGTGTTGAGACTGCTTGCCTGACGCTCCAGGAGGAAGCTGAGCTGGATGTTTGCGAGCTACTATTCCATTGCTGGCTCTACTCATATGGTTTAGAAGCGATCCCGCGTGCGGCTGCTCGCCAGCGCAAGCAGCGTCGCCAATGGCAGAGCAGTGTAACAGCAGTTTTGCGTGGTTTACGCCGCGATTTAAAAGCCTCGGCAGCGTCTAGTGACTCTGTGGCTGCGCTGCGGGAAACCATTAAGCAGGCGGAACTAATGGCCGAGCGTGAGAACCTTCAACGTTGGCAAGAATGGGTTTTAGAAGCGCATAGTGATGAGCAACGTGTAATTAATATCGTCGAAATGCCGCAAGATTCGGCTAAATGGCTGCGAAATCAGCTGCTTTTTAGCAAACCTAATATCCACTCGGAGAGTAGCTTAAATACCGCGCCGGCACTATGTCAGGCGCTACAAACGCTTACTTGTCAGCTTGACCCTCATCAAGGAGCGCGCTAGCCTGAATTTAAGCTGATTTTAAAATACCTAGCGTTATTCGTTGGCTAACACAATAAAAGCAGCGCCATTGTCTGTTAGTGAACGCTGAATAGCGGATAACAGTGTCGTGTTGAGATACGCGTGGATTATCTAGGTTCTTGCGCACTTATATAGCGCGCTTACCACTGAAAGGGGAACACCGTATGAAGGCAAGCAAACCCGTATTTAATCGTTCTTTCACCACCAAATTAGCCACATCGGCAAGCGTGGGTGCACTGTTGATGGGCATGACGGCTGTCGCGCAGGCGGACAACTGGCGTTACGCTCATGAAGAGTATGAAGGCGACGTACAGGATGTCTTTGCCTATGCTTTTAAAGAGCATATCGAAGAGAATTCCGATCACACGGTTCAGGTTTACCGCTTTGGTGAGCTGGGCGAGTCTGACGACATAATGGAGCAGACTCAGAACGGTATTCTGCAGTTTGTAAACCAGTCGCCAGGCTTTACCGGCGCGCTGATTCCTGAAGCGCAGATATTTTTCATTCCTTACCTACTGCCTACCGACGAAGAAACCGTACTTGAGTTCTTTGACGAAAGTGAAGCCATCAACGAGATGTTCCCAGAGCTTTACGCCGAGCAAGGTCTAGAGCTACTGAAAATGTATCCAGAAGGCGAAATGGTTATTACGACCAATGAGCCCTTCTCAACGCCGGAGGAGCTGGATAACAAAAAAATTCGTACCATGACTAACCCGCTATTGACGGAAACCTACGACGCCTTTGGTGCAACGCCGACGCCGTTGCCGTGGGGTGAAGTTTACGGTGGCCTGCAGACCGGTATCATCGATGGCCAAGAGAACCCGATTTTCTGGATCGAGTCCGGCGGCTTGTACGAAGTGTCTCCGCACCTGACCTTTACCGGTCACGGCTGGTTCACTACGGCGATGATGGCCAACCAGGATTTCTACGAAGGTTTGTCTGAAGAAGACCAAACGTTGGTGAACGAAGCCTCTGAAGCCGCGTATGATCACACCATTGATCACATCAAAGGCTTGGCGGAAGAGTCGCTAGCGAAGATTCAGGAAGCCTCCGACGAGGTGACCGTCACACGTCTTGACGAAGAGCAGATCCAAGTCTTCCGTGACCGTGCCCCGCAGGTTGAAGAAGCCTTCCTGGAAATGACCGGTGAAGATGGCAAAGAGCTACTTGAGCAGTTTAAAGCTGACCTTGAAGCCGTCACTAACGAGTAATCTCCCTAAGCCGTTCTGGCATAGGTGATGTATCAAGGGGCAGCAACGGCTGCCCCTTTTTTGTTGCGCTGGTGAGAGTCGGTCATCGGTGAGGAGAACAGCAGGTTACCGTTAGTTACGTACATCCAGCGTTGAATCACCGGCGGCGGCATGCCGTTACGCTAGAGTGGGAACCGCGCTGAATAGCGCGAGATAGCTTTGCAATTGATAGGTCTGAGATAGCGCTGTGTTAATTTGTGCTGGCGGCATTGAACAGATGTCGTTAAAGCCGTAAGGAAGGAGTCCGGCCATGACCGACGAAGAGATGGAAAATAGTTACCATTCCGGTTTGCCGGGGATATTAGGTGTGATCGACACTGTAATTAGCAAAATGGAAGCCGTGATCCTCGCGATGGGCGTTTTGCTAATGGCGCTGAATACGGTCACCAACGTGGTTGCCCGTTTTGTATTTGGCAACAGCATCATGTTTTCCGGTGAGTTAAACCGGATTTTGATTATCATGATTACCTTTGCGGGTATTGGCTATGCAGCTCGTCATGGTCGCCATATTCGCATGTCGGCGATCTACGATGCATTGCCGGTAGGTGGGCGCAGAGTGCTAATGATCTGCATTGCGCTGTTCACAGCGCTAGTGATGTTTTTCCTGCTCTACTATTCGGTTGTTTATATTCTGGATCTGTATAGCAAAGGTCGCGTACTGCCTTCCATGGGCTTGCCGATCTGGATTATCTACCTATGGGTGCCGATAGGCTTTTTGATTACCGGTATTCAATACCTGCTGACCGCTGTTAAAAACTTCACCTCTCACGATGTGTATCTCTCGACGGGCGTGGTGGATGGTTACAAAGACACCGAAACTGAAGTCTGATGCAGAGCACTGCACTCTAGGGGAATAGCTATGACGACAATAATGGTCTCCACTATGATTGCCCTGCTGTTGCTGGGCTTTCCTATGATGATCCCGTTGATTACCGCTGCGGTAATTGGCTTTTACATGATGTTTAACGGCTTCGGTCAGATGGATACGCTCATCCAGCAAATGATGGCGGGGATTCGGCCTGCTTCGTTGATTGCCGTGCCGATGTTTATTCTTGCTGCCGACATTATGACCCGCGGGCAATCCGCGAATCGCTTAATTGATATGGTGATGTCGTTTATCGGTCATATCAAAGGTGGGTTGGCGGTGAGCACCGCAGCTTCATGTACGCTATTCGGCGCCGTCTCAGGCTCTACCCAGGCCACGGTGGTGGCCGTGGGCTCACCATTGCGACCCAAAATGCTCAAAGCGGGCTACTCTGACTCGTTTACGCTGGCGCTAATCATTAATGCCAGTGATATTGCCTTTCTGATCCCACCTAGTATCGGCATGATTATCTACGGGGTTATCTCGGGTACATCAATTGGCGAGCTGTTTATTGCCGGGATTGGGCCAGGCTTAATGATCCTGCTGATGTTTTCGGCCTACAGCATTATTTATGCCATCGTAAAAGACGTACCTACCGAACCAAAGTCAAGCTGGAAACAGCGTGCCGTGGCCGTGCAGCAAGCGCTGTGGCCGCTCGGTTTCCCGGTGATTATCGTTGGCGGTATTTACGGCGGTATCTTCAGCCCAACGGAAGCCGCTGCCGCCTGCGTGCTGTATGCCGTTTTGCTAGAGTTTGTGGTCTTCCGCTCGCTCAAAATGCACGATATTTATGCCATCGCAAAATCAACCGGCTTGATCACCGCGGTGGTGTTTATTCTGGTGGCCGTAGGCAATGGTTTCTCGTGGATTATTTCGTTTGCTCAGATCCCGCAGATGATCTTGGAGAGCGTGGGGGTCAATGACGCCGGGCCGACGGGTGTGCTGATTGCCATCTGTATCTCCTTCTTTGTGGCGTGCATGTTCGTTGACCCGATTGTGGTCATCCTAGTGCTAACACCGATTTTCGCACCGGCTATTGCCGCAACAGGCTTAGACCCTGTGCTGGTGGGTATTTTGATAACACTGCAGGTGGCGATAGGTTCGGCAACGCCGCCCTTCGGCTGCGATATTTTCACCGCGATTGCGATTTTCAAACGTCCTTACTGGGATGTGATAAAAGGCACACCGCCGTTTATTTTCATGCTGATTTTAGCGGCCGCCTTGTTGATTATGTTCCCGCAAATTGCACTGTTCCTGCGCGATGTTGCCTTCCGCTAAACAGCCACAAGGAGTACGCGAATGTTTAATCGCATATTAGTCCCGGTGGATGGCTCAAAAGGCGCCTTAAGGGCGCTGGAGAAGGCGGTAGGCTTGCAGATGCTAACGGGCGCCGAGCTTTATCTGCTGTGCGTGTTTAAACACCACAGCCTGTTGGAAGCCTCGCTTTCCATGGTGCGGCCCAATCAGTTGGATATTCCTGACGATGCGTTAAAAGAGTACGCCACCGAGATCGCCATACATGCGAAAGCGCATGCTATTGAGCTGGGCGCTGATGACTCCCGCGTGCGTGCCTTTGTAAAAGGCGGGCGCCCCTCGCGAATTATTGTGCGTTTCGCCCGTAAACGAGAGTGCGATCTGATCGTGATTGGCGCCCAGGGCACCAACGGCGAAAAGAATCCGCTGCTGGGGAGTGTCTCTCAACGGGTTGCTGGCGCCGCTCATTGTCCTACGTTGGTCGTCTAAATCCGTTAAACCTCTTGCTTGCTTTATGGTCTTATTAACACCCACCGCCCTAAAGATGCAGCTTGGGGCGGTGGGTGTTAATCTTTAAGTGACCCAGATAGGCGTTCGGCGCCGCTATATAAAAGATAAAAGGATCTTTCATGAAACTACTGCTCTCTACCACGGCTTTGACAGGTTTGCTTTTGGTCGCCCCTTTTGCAGCGGCAGCGCCCGAAACCGATGAACAGCGTTTGGCTTACAGCCTGGGTGTCACTCTGGGTGAAAGCATGCAGGCCGATATCAAAGACCTCGACTTGGATGCGTTTCACGACGGTATGAGTGACGTGTTTGAAGGTAATGATTTAGCGCTTAGTGAAGAAGAGATGACTGAAGCGTTGATGGCGTTCCAAGAGCAATCAATGCAAGCACGTGAAGCCGAAGCTGAAGAGATGGCGCAGAACAATCTCGAAGAGGGCGAAGCTTTCCTGGCTGAAAACGCCGAACGTGAAGAAGTGACAGTGACGGACTCTGGCCTTCAGTATGAAGTGCTTGAATCTGGTGATGGTGCCACGCCTGGCCCTGAAGATACCGTCGAAGTGAACTATGAAGGCATGCTGCTGGATGGCACCGTTTTCGATAGCTCTTTTGAGCGCGGTGAATCAGTCAGTTTCCAAACCAACCAAGTGATCGAAGGTTGGCAGGAAGCGCTGCAGATGATGAGCGTTGGCGATAGCTGGATGCTATACATCCCTGCGAATATTGCTTATGGCGAGAATGGCCAAGGGCCGATTGGACCCAATGAAGTACTGACCTTTCGCGTTGAACTGTTAGGCGTCGAATAAGCGATGACTTCAACCCCCTCTTCCAGCCTGTATTCTTTTGCTCGGGCAGTAGCTTGCTTAGGTCTATGCACACCGCTACTAGCACAAGCCGAGACGGCCAGTGAGCCCGAAGATTTGCCTGCATTGAGTGCTGCGAGTGAGCAGGCCAGCGTGGTGGGGGTGTCGTCGGGCGGTTATATGGCGACCCAGCTGGCGGTCGCTTGGCCAGAACGGTTTAGTGGCCTGGGCGTACTGGCGGCGGGGCCTTGGAGTTGTGCACAAGGCTCGCTGAGTTTGGCGCTTAACCAGTGCATGATGACGCGCCGCGGCGCGCCTTCATTAGATGAGCTTGAGTCTCGCCACCAGCGCTATCTCGGGCTTGAACAGGTAGGTAGCGCCGAGGCGCTTAGCCAGCTCAGGGCCTATTTGTGGCACGGTGAAGAGGACGAAGTGGTTGAGCCACTGCTCGGCGACCTGCTCGCCGAGCAGTGGCAGCAGTGGCTTGACTCGCCTGACCAGCTACGCGTTGCGCGCAGCGAAAATGCGGGGCATGGTTGGCCGGTACGGTTACCCAGTGAAGCCGCCCCTGGGCCCCAGGAGTGGGGAGATTGTCGTCAGGGGGGCGGTAGTTTCTTATTATCTTGCGATGAAGATATTGCCGGAGAAATGCTGGATTGGCTCTACCCCGAACGTGAGGCCTCGGACGCTGGCGAGCCTAGTAGTCAGCCAGAGGGCGAGCAGGGTGGCGAACTAGTTGCCTTTGATCAGTCAGAATTTGCGGTAAAAGGCTTAGCCGACACTGGCTATGTGTTTATACCTGAAGGCTGCGAAGCGGGCGAGTGCCCGGTAACGCTGGCACTGCACGGCTGCCAAATGAATGAAGAAGCGATTGGCGATACGTTCATACGCTATACCGGGCTAAATGCCTGGGCGGCAGCGCATCAGCAAATTGTGCTTTATCCCCAGGCGGAGAGCAGTATGGCGAACCCGCAGGGCTGCTGGGACTGGTGGGGGTTTGCTGAAAGTACGTGGCAACTAAGCCCGCAGCACGATACCCGTAGCGGTACCCAAATTGGCGCGCTGCTGGCGATGCTGGATCGCTTGCAAACTGCTCCCGAAAGCGCATCAGAGTGAGTGGACTAACTGCCCAGTTCGCTCTCTAATGCCGAGACTAACCCATGGGGAGTTGGCGAATAGAGCACTCGCTGCAAAATATCGCCCTCACGGTTAACTAAAAAGAGCGAGGCGCTGTGATCAATGGTATATGCCATTGCAGAATCCGGCGCTTCGACTTTTCGCCATATCACGCCATAGCGCGACGCAACATCCTCAAGCTGCTCCTGACTGCCTACCGCACCAATGAATTCCTCGCCGAAAAAGCCCATGTACTCCTGCATGCGCTCAATGGTGTCGCGTTCGGGGTCAACGGTAATCATCACCGGCACCACCCGCTCGCGCTGTTCCTCAGAGAGTTGAGCCAAGGCTTGGCGTTTGACCGACTGGGTCATCGGGCATATATCAGGGCAGAACGTGTAACCAAACGACAAAATGGCTAGCTGATCGTCATCCAGCTGGGTCAGCGAAAAATCACCCTGGGTAGAGGGTAGTTCAACCGGGCCGCCCACGGGCTCCCCATCTTTGGGGGCGAAAGCATAATGATAGAGGCCTATGCCGCTGGTCACCAGCAAGACTGCGATCACCCCCGCGCCTAGCCATAACGGTTTCCTTGCCATATACGTTAACTCCGAATCACGTCAAAATCGAACCAACTACCCACTTTGCCTTCTGCAGTGTCCAGTATGACACGCGCTCGCCAGGGCATAACGGTTTGGGTGCAAATCCCCACTTGGCCTTGTCCTTGAAAATGGCCGGGCGCACCTGCACTGAGGGCAAAACGGTGCAGCCCTAAGTCCATATCACGGCCAACAAAATAAACGTCAACCTGCGTGGCCGTAACGCCATCAACCTCAACTTCCAGTGGTAATACCTCTAATGCATCAATCCGCCCGCTCGCTTGAACATGGAGGGTGATGCTGCCTTTATCGCCCAACGTGGCGGAACAAGGCGCTGTATGCAAGTTGCAGCTTGCAGCGGGGGGAAACCAAGTCACATCGCTATCGCGGTGCAACCAATGGGCAAAGGCATACCAGGCACAGGCAGCCAGCGCTATACCAGTGACCAGTATCAGTACCCTTAAAGCAGGAAAGCCTGCCGGGTGTGCAGGTTTTGATATCATCTTCATGGCAGAATAATCGCTACGCAAGCCGTGAGGCGGGTGTTTCGCCATGGTAACAGTAATCGAGCCGATATCGCTGTGCTGGGATGTCGCAGGCAAAAGGGACGCAAATGGAGAGTATCACTGGCGCTTTAGGCCCCCTGTTTTTATTGATTTTACTGGGCACCGTGCTCGGCTATTGGCGTTGGCCTAGCGATACTTTCTGGCCGCAGATGGAGCGGCTTATTTATTTTGTACTGTTCCCCGCCATGCTGGTGGGAACGTTGGCGACTGCCGATGTGAGCCAAGTGCCGGTAGGCCGCCTAGCACTGGTATTACTGGGCGCGATGGTGCTGTTTGGCATACTGCTTTGGCGTTTACGGGGCTGGTTACGGCTTACGCCCGCTGCGTTTACCTCGGTGTTTCAAGGGGCGGTACGCTTTAATACTTATGTGGGCGTTGCTGGTGCCGCTGCGCTACACGGCAGCTTGGGAGCGACCACTGCAGCAGTCGCTGTGGCACTAATGGTACCGGTGGTTAACGTGATGTGTGTGGCTAGCTTTGTGGCCGCTGGCACTCTGGGCGGCGCTAGCGTGGGTAAAAGCGCAATGGCGCTGATTAAAAATCCGCTAATTCTGGCCTGCTTGGCGGGCATTGGCCTGAACCTTTCCGGTGTCGGTCTACCTGGTTGGAGTCAGGACACGGTCGAGTTATTGGGGCGTGCGGCGTTGCCACTGGGGCTGGTAGCGGTGGGGGTAGCGCTGCGCCCGGCGGCGTTGATGCGTATTGACCGCGGCGTGCTGGCTACCAATAGCGTTAAGCTGCTGCTGCTGCCCGCGTTTGTCTTGGCATTAACCTGGGTGCTGCAACTAGATCCGGTCAGTCGTGACGTGGCGCTCCTGTTTGCAGCGCTGCCCACCGCTACGTCTGCCTATATTTTAGCCCGCCAACTGGGCGGCGATGCTGAACTGATGGCGGCCATTATCACCGGACAAACCCTATTGGCCATGGCGACGCTACCGTTTTGGCTGCGATTGGTAAGCTGATGGATAGGCAGACTCAGGCTTTAAATAAAAAATATTCGTATTTGTATTGACGAGGTAAATGAGAACTATTACAGTGTGTTTATCAGCGTTTGATGAGACGCTGGCAACCACGACAGTTGCTCGGCAAAATTATCGCCAGTTTCCTGTCATGGTTTCTCCCTCTCATTGCTAGTCACGGTCTTTTGCCGCTCCATTGGAGCGGCTTTCTTTTTTTGTGGATCTCTCTTTTTATCATCTTGTGTCAATCGAAATGAAGATCCGGGCAAATGCTCATTAAGTGTTTGTATGCCTCGCGTGCCAGTTAAACCATCTAAACAATCGCTGTTCGCTGAGAAACAATGCAGATAGAGGCGCGAGGTTGCTACGACAAAAAAGTAAATAAAAAATATTCGTATTTGTATTGACGAGGTAAATGAGAATGATTATAGTGTTATTGTCAGCGTTTGATGAGACGTTGGCAACCACGACAGAAACCGCCAGTTTACTGTCATGGTTTCTCCCTCTCATTGCTAGTCACGGTCTTTTTGCCGCTCCCTTGGAGCGGCTTTCTTTTTTCTAATACGTGCTTTTATTAGATTTAATGACGCTTTGCCAGCGGCGTTTGAGTAAGTCACCCCTTTCGTTGATAAATCAAATCCCACACGCCGTGGCCGAGTTTCTCGCCGCGGGCTTCAAACTTGGTCAATGGGCGGAACGCCGGGCGTGGCACGTACGGGGCGGTTTCTGCGCTGGCGGTGTTGGCATAACCAGGGGCCGCTTCCATTACCTCGGCCATCCACTCCGCATAGGCTTCCCAGTCGGTAGCTAAGTGGAAAGTTCCGCCCGGCATTAAGCGAGTACGAATGAGCTCAACAAATGCAGGCTGCACGATGCGCCGCTTATGGTGCTTCTTCTTCGGCCACGGGTCAGGGAAGAACAGCTGCAGCGTGGTCAGAGAGTCTTCGGGCAGGCACTGCTCCAGCACCGCCAGGGCATCCTCGCGGTAAACGCGCAGGTTAGTCAGGCCGCGCTTATCAACTTCATCGAGCAGTTTGCCAACGCCAGGGGCGTGGACTTCAATGCCGATAAAGTCGGTGTCTGGATGGGTTTCAGCCTGTTCTATCAGCGAGTTGCCCATGCCAAAGCCGATTTCTACTACCCGCGGTGCCTGACGGCCAAACAGGACGTTCAGGTCTTGGCGGCCGTCGGCGATGGTCAGGCCAAAACGCGGCCAGATATCTTCTAAGCCACGGTTTTGCGCCTGGGTCATACGGCCCGCGCGGATCACATAGCTTTTAATGCCGCGGCGATGCAGCGGTGCATCCGTACCTTCCGGCCCTGTGGTGGCGTTGCTTTCGGGCGCGGCGTGACGTTCGGGTACGCTATCGTTGGGTTCAGTCATGGGGTCTCGAATCAATTAACCGTTAATACGGCCAGCGAAAGGTGAAGAGGGATCGGCAGATTGGCGGCGCGGCATGCGGCCGGCTAGAAACGCATCGCGTCCGGCTTCCACGGCCAGCTTCATGGCGTTGGCCATGCGAAGCGGCTCGCGAGCGTGGGCAATAGCGGTATTCAGCAGCACGCCGTCACAGCCTAGCTCCATCGCCATGGCAGCATCTGACGCCGTACCAATGCCCGCATCCACTAGTACCGGTACCTTGCTCTGTTCAACAATCAAGCGCACGTTGTGTGGGTTTTGAATGCCGTGGCCCGAGCCAATCAGTGAGCCTAGCGGCATGATGGCGCAGCAGCCCATGGCTTCTAGTTCGCGTGCCACAATAGGATCGTCGCTGGTGTACACCATGACGTCAAAGCCATCAGCAAGCAGCGTTTCAGCGGCTTTTAGCGTTTCGACCACGTTGGGATAAAGCGTGTGATCGTCGCCGAGCACTTCCAGCTTGACCAGATTGTGACCGTCGAGCAGTTCGCGGGCCAACCGGCAGGTGCGCACAGCATCTTTAGCGTTATAGCAGCCGGCGGTATTGGGCAGCAGGGTGTAGCGCTCGGGGGAGATGGCGTCTAACAGGTTGGGCGCATCGGCGTCCTGGCCTAAATTAGTGCGGCGTACGGCAAACGTGACGATTTCAGCGCCGCTTTGGGCAATGGCGGCGCCGGTCTCGGTAAAGTCTTTGTACTTGCCTGTGCCAACCAGCAGGCGCGAGTGAAAATCGCGCCCAGCAATGGTTAACGGTGTATCAGTTAGTTGGGTCATAGTATTTCCTTTAGCCGCCGCCAATCGCGTGGACAACCTCTACGTGGTCGCCATCGACCAAGCGGGTGTCGGCGTGTTGGCTGCGGGGGACGATCTCTTCGTTAATTTCGACGGCGATACGACGACCACTAAGGCCCAGCTGTTCAACTAAGTCAGCGGCGGTGAGGCCGGTGGACAGCGTATGGGGTTCACCGTTTAGACGTATCTGGATAGACATAAATAGGCGCGTCTCATTCGTCGTGGCAGTTCGTGCTCTATTGTAGCGGTTTAGCGCCGCGCAAGGTACGCCGTGGGTATAATCAGCACGATGGACCAAGTGAAAGTGAGAGATGAAATTGAAGCAGGAGAGCAGTGTGCAACAAACAGATAAAGTGTGGTGGTGTATAGCGGCGCTATCAGGCGCCATGATGGTAATACTGGGCGCCTATGCGGCACACGGCTTGGCGGCGCGCACGACCGAGGCCATGGTGAGTGCCGTCGAGACCGGCGTGCTTTACCAGGCGTGGCACACCCTAGCCATTATGATCGTACTGGTGTGGCGTCGAGTACATCCGCTGGCAGGTCAGCGTTGGGTGCTGGCGCTGTGGGCATTGGGGGTTGTGTGCTTTTCCGGCTCGCTCTACTTAATGGCCTTGGCGGGGCTAAGCCTCGGCATTGTGACGCCCATTGGCGGCGTTTTGTTAATGGCCGGGTGGCTGGCGGTTGCGGTCGTCGCACTGATGGCCAAGCAGTAGGCACCTTTGTAGGCCAAATATTCGCGTGGCTGTGCGCCGCGCTTCTTCCCATTCATGAGCATCTCTATGTTTCATTTTGTCGTCGCCATACCCTGCCTGATTGTTATTCTTCGCTATTTAGTGCCACTCAAATGGCCGCTCTGGTTTAAAGCTCTCCTCAGCGTTGCGCTGTTGCTGGTGGCTCAGCATCATTGGCTTACCTTGATGGCTTTTGGCTCCATGTTCTCTCCTGAGGTGCCAAGAGCTATTGTGCTGGTCGTCAATTGGATTTTCGGCACGATGCTGTTTCTAGCAGTGTTTCAGCTAGTGGTTGATGCGATAGCGCTGATGCTAATGGCAGTAAAAAGAAGGCGTGTCGCCATTCCCTCTTCGCTGCGTTACAGCATGGGAGCGTTGGCGTTAGGCGTGGCTGCTTTTGCCGTCAGCCAAGCAGCTAGAATTCCTGCGGTTAAGGATATCGAGGTGGCCATTCAAGGGCTTTCAGCGGAGTTTGATGGGTATGAGATTGTGCAGTTAACTGATCTGCATATCAGCCGGCTGTTTGAAGCCCCTTGGGTTGAAGCGGTGGTGTCAAAGGCCAATGCGCTTGAGCCAAATCTAATCGTCATCACCGGGGATTTGATCGATGGCGACCTGGATGTGCGTCGTGCAGATGTGGCCCCTTTACAAGCGCTTTCAGCGCCCGACGGCGTCTATACCATTCCGGGTAATCATGAGTACTATTTTGGTTACCCGCAGTGGATGGAGTATTACCAGTCGCTCGGCATGCAGGTATTGGCAAATCAACACATTGTGATCAACAACGAGGGGGCGAACTTAGTCCTTGCGGGAGTGACGGATTTTACGGCCGCCAGGCACGCTTTTGCTGCGCCGAATGTCGAGGAAGCGATAGCAGGGGCACCGAGCGACTCGCCGATTATTATGCTGGATCATCAACCCCGCAATGCGGTGGCTGCGGCTGCTGCCGGTGTGGATCTGCAGCTCTCCGGGCATACTCACGGGGGGATGATTCTTGGTTTCGATCGACTGGTTGCCAGCGCTAACAATGGTTTCGTCTCAGGCTTTTATAATGTTCAAGACATGACGCTTTACGTCAATAACGGTACAGGCTTATGGCCAGGGTTTGCTTTACGTCTCGGCAAGCCCTCCGAGCTAACCCGCATTACGCTCCGCCAGGGGTAGCGTGTGTTGATAACGCTAAGTGAGCGGGCTCGTCGATATCCATCAGCGTACCCACATCCTGCACCTGATACTCACGGTAGTGCGCGGCGTTGTGGCGAATAATCTCTTTGGCCCCTGTATGGCCGCTTAGCGCTTCAAGCGCGGGCCAAAGCATACGCCCAAAGATAACCGGATGCCCCGGCTTGCCTTCATGGCAGGGCCGCACGATGGTATCGCGAGTGGCTTGCCGCTGTAACGACAGCAGCGTCTTCTGGTGAATCCAGGGCATATCGCCCAATAAAATCGCGACCGCCTCGACGCTTTTCAGGCGGGCGTCGTGGCTAAGCGCGGCCATCGCATCGGCGAGGCTTGCCCCTAACCCAAGATGTGCCTGATGAAGTCGCACCAGAGGCGTGCTTTCTGCAAGGCCTAGCAGGGTCGCATCATCCTCTTCACGGATTGCCACGCGCAGTATAGGAAAGGCTTGCTCGGCATTCGCGACAGAGGCTGCCAACAGCGAGCGTCCGTCGGTTAAAGTTGCGCAGCGCTTGTCATCCTCACCAAATCGGCGCGAGTAGCCAGCTGCCATCACCAGGGCGACGACATTGCTAGAGCTCATTGGTAGCTTTTCCGTATTGGACCCTGACGATATCCCCCATGATTGCGAGGGCAATTTCCGCCGGGGTCATGCTGCCAAGCGCTAGGCCAATCGGCATATGCAGTCGCTCGACTTGCTCTTCGGTCAGCCCTCCTGAGCGAATCAGCCGCTCGGCGCGCGCCGTTGATGTGCGCTTTGAGCCCATGACGCCTATATAGAAGGCGGGTGTGCGCACCGCTTCCATCATTGCTAGGTCGTCAATGCGCGGGTCGTGGGTGAGTGCCACAATGGCCGTGGCGCCGTGGCAGCCGTTGGCGGCAATGTACTGGGAAGGCAGTTGCGCCTTGACCGTGACCCCTGGAACATCAAACGCCTGGCAGGCGGCTTCGTCGGGATCACAGACAATCACCTCAAACCCTAATGTGGCGGCAAACGAAGCGCAGGCGCTGGAGACGGGCGAAATGCCGGCAATGATCAACCGTCGTGCGGGCGCGAGTCGCATTTTTAGCCGGTGCGGCGCGCTCACTTCACTGGGCCAGACCACCCGCGGCCCTAATGTGGTGTCGTCGGAAAAGTAGCGCGTACCAGCGTGAATATCGACATGGCGCATCAACTGGCGGTGGCCTTCAAGCGTCGCCTTCAACGTGCCAAGGTGCTCGCGTATATCCGGCGTGGCAGGTAGGCGCTCCACCAATACCTCTAGAATGCCACCGCAGGGCAGTGCAATATGCCCGCCCTGAGCGTCGTCTGCATCGCCGTAGCGTATAACGACCGCCGGTTGTTCAAACTGCCCTTCGGCCAGGCGCTTGATGAAGTCATCCTCCACACAGCCGCCGGAGAGCGACCCCAGGTGTCTGCCATCCCTGGTCACCGCCATCCAAGCGCCGGGCGCGCGGGGCGATGATCCAAACGTGGCGAGCACGGTGCACAGCCAGACCGTTTCGCCCTCTCGGGACCAGGTAAGCGCTTGATCGATAACCTGCAAGTCCAAATGCTGCATTTCAAACGATTCCAGTAGTGAGCAAGCGGCATCCATTGCCTCGCTTGCGTGGATAGACGTGTCATAGCGTAGCGCACCTTACGCAGTTGGGCTGCCTGAAGGAATAGTGTCTATGCTAAAGGCCTTATGGCACTAAATAAGCGAAAGCAACGCGCAAGGAAGGCATATAGCAATGAACTCCTCTAATAACGTCGAAAGACACCCCAAGACCGTGAACCCCGATAGCAGCACCTTTTCACTAACCGTTAATAGAGAACGGCATACGTTAACCCTGGATAATCGCACAACGCTGCTGGATGCCCTGCGTGAGCAGCTTAAGCTAACGGGCACCAAGAAAGGCTGTGACCACGGCCAGTGTGGCGCCTGCACGGTGTCGGTGAACGGCGAACGTATCAACGCCTGCTTGTCCCTTGCGGTCATGCATGAAGGCGATGATATTTCGACCATCGAAGGGGCAGCTGAGGTCGGTCATCTTGATCCTATGCAGCAAGCCTTTGTCGATCATGACGCCTTCCAGTGCGGCTACTGCACGCCGGGGCAGATCTGCTCGGCCAAGGCGGTGCTTGAAGAGATTCAAGCGGGGCTGCCAAGCCATGTTACCAAAGATTTGAATGCGCCTATTGAGATCAGCGATGCGGAAATTCGTGAGCGGATGTCGGGCAATCTTTGCCGCTGCGGCGCCTACGCCAACATTCTCAAAGCCATCAACCAGGTTGCGGAGGTGCGCTCATGAAAGCCTTTTCCTACGAACGCGTCAGCGACCCGGCCCAGGCGGCGGCCCGTGCGGCGGAAGTGCCGGTCGCCAAGTTTATTGCCGGCGGTACGAACCTGCTGGACCTGATGAAACATGAGATCGAAATCCCCAAGCACCTGATCGACGTAGGGGGCACGGGTCTTGACGAGATTACCCCGACGGATGAGGGCGGCCTGCGCATTGGTGCCCTGGTCAGCAACGCCGCGCTCTCGGCGGATACCCGGGTCCGTAAGGACTACGCGGTATTGAGCCGGGCGCTGGTGTCGGGTGCCTCCGGCCAGTTGCGTAATAAGGCGACCACCGGCGGCAACCTGCTCCAGCGCACGCGCTGTGGCTACTTTTATGACACTGGCATGCCCTGCAACAAGCGCTCGCCCGGGGCGGGCTGCGCAGCGTTGAGCAAAGGCGCCGCCACGCGCCAACTGGGTATTATCGGCACGTCCGATGCGTGTATTGCCACGCACCCTTCTGATATGGCCGTTGCCCTTTGCGTGCTGGATGCCGAAGTAGAAACCGTGACGTCAACCGGTGAAATACGTCGACTGACGCTGGATGAGTTTTATCAACTACCCGGCGATACGCCGGAGGTGGAGACTGCTCTGCAAGCAGGCGAAATGATCACCGCCGTGCTGCTGCCGCCTCCTGTTGAGGGCCGCCACGCCTATTACAAAGTGCGCGACCGGGCCTCTTACGCCTTTGCGCTGGTGTCCGTTGCGCTGATTCAAGCCCCCGACGGAACGGGGCGCGTTGCCCTAGGCGGTGTGGCACCCAAGCCTTGGCGCCGTGATGACGCCGATGCGGCATTACCGCAGGGCGCATCGGCTGTCATGGCCCGCTTACTGGACGGCGCCCGCCCAACGCAAGAGAACGCCTACAAGCTTACCCTAGCAGAACGAACGCTCGCCGCGCTGCTGGCTCAGGAGTGACCCATGGATTTTAATCAATCAACGGAAGATAATCTGTTCGATCATGCTCGCGTTATCGGCAAGCCTCACGCGCGAATCGACGGTCTGCTCAAGGTAACCGGTCGCGCACCCTATGCCTACGAGCGGCATGACGTGGCAGCCAACCAACTGGTGGGTTACCCCGTGTGCGCAACGATTGCCCGGGGAAAAATCACTCATATGGACGCCTCGGCTGCCCGCGCTGCACCCGGCGTGGCGGCCGTTATTACCACCCTGGAGCTTGAGCCGCTGGCGCGTGCCGACAGCAATGTGGCCCACCTGTTCGGCGGCGCCACCGTTGAGCACTACCATCAGGCCATCGCGGTGGTGGTCGCCGATACCTTGGAGCAGGCGCGTGGGGCGGCGTCATTGATCGAGGTGCGCTACGAAGAGGCGAAAGGCGTGTTTGATCTTGAAGACGCCTGGACGCGCCTTCAGAGCACCGGCGAGCCGGTGGCTAACGTCGGCGATGTAGATGCGGCGTTTGCTGCCGCGCCGGTCACACTGGATGAAACCTACCGCACCGCGTCGCAAAGCCACGCCATGATGGAGCCCCACGCTTCTATCGTGGACTGGTCGGATGGCGGCCAGATGACGGTATGGACGTCGAACCAGATGATCCAGTGGACGCGCCAGGCGCTCGCCACCACCTTTGATATCGACGCTGGCAGAATCCGCCTGGAAAGCCCTTATGTGGGCGGTGGCTTTGGCGGCAAGCTGTGGCTACGCGCCGATGCGGTGCTGGCGGCATTTGGCTCGCGCGAGACCGGGCGGCCGGTTAAGGTTGCCTTGCCGCGCCCGATGATCTTCAACAACGCCACGCACCGTTCCGGCACCATTCAGCGTCTGCGCATCGCGGCCGGGTCAGATGGCAAGATTACCGCTTTTGAACATGCTGCCGTTTCCCATACGCTACTCGGCGGCAGCGGTGAAGACGCGGTCAACCAGACCCGCTGCTTCTACGCTGGCGAAAATCGTCGCGTGGCGCACCATCCTATCGATATGGGCCTGCCCGAATCGGCGGACATGCGTGCCCCTGGTGAAGCCTCGGGGCTGGCGGTGCTGGAGATCGCCATGGACGAGATGGCGGAGAAGCTCGGCATGGACCCCGTGGCGTTCAGGATTCTCAACGACACCCAGGTCAACCCCGAGGAGCCCTCTAAGCCTTTCACCGAACGTCACTTTGTGGAGTGCCTGCGTAAGGGCGCCGACAACTTCGGCTGGGCTGAGCGTAACCTTAAGCCGGGCGGTCGGCGCGAAGGCCAGTGGCTGATTGGCCACGGCATGGCCGGTGCCTATCGCGGCGCGCCCACCATGACCTCAGGCGCGCGGGTGCGCTTGCAGAACGGGCGCCTGATCGTGGAAACCGATATGACCGATATCGGTACCGGCTCCTACACCATCCTGACCCAGACGGCGGCAGAAACCATGGGAATGGAGATGCAGGACGTAGAAGTGCGTCTTGGCAATAGCGCCTACCCAACCTCCTCCGGATCAGGCGGGCAGTTTGGTGCGACTAGCGCCACCGCTGGCGTATATGCTGCCTGTGTGGCGCTTCAGCAGCAGATCGCCAAGCGCCTGAACGTTGACGAGGCGCGCTTTGAAAAGGGCCGCGTGGTCGCCGGACAGACAGATATGGCGCTGGCCGACATAGCCGATGGCGAAGAGATAGTGGCTGAGGATTCGATCAACTTTGGCGACTTCAAGGACGAGCTGGAGATTGGTACCTTCGGCGCGCACTTTGTCGAGGTGGCCGTGAATGCCTATACCGGGGAAACCCGCGTGCGGCGCATGCTGGCCGTGTGCGATGCAGGCCGCATCCTCAACCCCATCACGGCGCGCAGCCAGGTAATTGGCGGCATGACCATGGGCGTAGGCGCTGCCTTGACCGAGGGCATGAGCGTGGATACCGAGCGCGGCTTCTTCGTCAACCACGACCTGGCAGGCTACGAAGTGGCGGTACATGCGGATATTCCCGAACAGGAGGTCATCTTTTTAGATACCACCGATGCTGCTTCATCGCCCCTAAAAGCAAAAGGGGTGGGTGAGCTGGGTATTTGCGGCGTAGCGGCTGCGATTGGCAACGCGATCTACAATGCCACCGGTATTCGGATTCGTGAGTACCCGATGACGCTGGATCGCATGATCGATCAACTCCCTAGCACTGAGCGTTGAGCTAGCTTGACCTTGGGGCGACACATAGGTTGTAAGCTTTCAATTGGATGCTGCGTCGCTTACCAACGTTTCTTTATTCGCTCTTAATCAGGAGGGTATTTATGAGCCGCTTAACCACCTCAATATTACTATCTAGCGCTCTAGTTCTCGGGGCGACCTCGGCGCACGCGGCACTGCCTGCCGAGGCGACCTTGTACAAAAACCCTCAGTGCGGTTGCTGCGATGCCTATGCACGCCATCTTGAAGAGCTGGGCATTGATGTCACTATCGTGGATGACGCTGAACTGAGTGATATCAAGCAACAGGCGGGTGTTCCCTATGGTTTAGGGTCGTGCCATACCATCGAAATAGGCGAGTACTGGATTGAGGGCCATGTGCCGATGGACGCGGTGCAGGCACTGTTTGAAACGCAACCTGATATCGACGGCATTGGTTTGGCCGGGATGCCCATGGGTACGCCGGGTATGCCGGGGCCGCAAGAGGCCCCTTACAATGTGTATGCGTTTACCGACCAGGAAGATACCCCGTTTATGACCCTAGCGCCTTAACCAGCGGTTGCATTAAGCGTTGTCTAGCGGTGCGTCTGGCAGAGCGTAACTGGCGGTGACATGCACCACGGGGCGCGTGTCATCGCTGGCTGAAAAAATCTGTACTTCGCCCACCGCTAGGCGGCGGCCGAGTTTGATCAGCTTGGCGTGGGCGATAATGTCGTGATCACCGGAAGCCGCGCGCAGAAAGTGGCAGTTAAGGTCGCTGGTGACCGCCATCGCTTCGGGGCCAATCTGGGCCAAAATAGCGACATACATGGCCACATCCGCAAAACCCATCATCGTGGGCCCGGAAACCCGCGGCCCAGGGCGAAGATGTTCATTGCCGATCGCTAAGCGCATCGTAGCGCGCATCTCGCCCACATTCTCTATCTTGCCCATTCGCTGGGGAAAGACCTCATCCAGGAAGTGCTCAATCTGCTCAGCCGTCATTACGGTCATTGTTATTATTCCTCACGTTTTATTTAACGTTAACGTCAATCAGCCTAAATAAAAAGCCCCAAGGCGCGAGCCTTGGGGCTATGTGAGTAAGCGAGCGGGCTTACTTAATCTTATGCACGTTTAGCTTTGTGCACCTGGCGCCACTCGTGGAGTAGTGGCTCGGTGTAGCCGGAGGGCTGTACGCGACCTTTGAAGATCAGGTCTGAGGCAGCTTTGAACGCGGTAGAGCCTTCAAAGTCGGCGCTCATAGCGGTGTAGGTCGGGTCGCCTGCGTTCTGCTCGTCGACTACCTTGGCCATGCGCTTAAGGGTTTCTTCCACTCGCGGTGCATCGACAATGCCGTGGTGTAGCCAGTTGGCAATGTGCTGACTGGAGATACGCAGCGTGGCGCGGTCTTCCATTAGGCCCACGTTGTGGATATCCGGCACTTTTGAACAGCCCACGCCGTGCTCTACCCAGCGTACTACGTAGCCGAGAATACCCTGGCAGTTGTTGTCCAGCTCCTGCTGCTTCTCTTCATCCGACCAGTTGGCGTTTTCCGCTACCGGTACGGTGAGTAGGTCGTCCAGGTAGTCGGGCTCGCCCAACGCTTCCAGCTCGCGCTGAACGTCGGTGACGTTGACCTGATGGTAGTGCAGCGCGTGCAGCGCAGCAGCCGTGGGCGAAGGCACCCAAGCGGTGTTGGCACCGGCTTTAGGATGGCCGATTTTCTGCTCCAGCATGTTGTGCATCAGGTCAGGCATGGCCCACATGCCTTTACCGATCTGGGCACGACCGCGCAGACCGCAGGCAAGACCCACTTGCACGTTGCTCTTCTCGTAGGCCTGAATCCAAGCGGCGCTTTTCATATCGCCCTTGCGCACCATCGGGCCCGCTTCCATGGCAGTGTGCATCTCGTCGCCGGTACGGTCGAGGAAGCCGGTGTTGATAAACGCCACCCGTGAAGCCGCTTCAGCGATACACGCCTTGAGGTTAACGGTGGTGCGACGCTCTTCGTCCATGATACCCATTTTCAGGGTGTCGCGGTGCATGCCCAAAATGTCTTCAACGCGGCTAAACAGCTCGTTGGCGAAGGCAACTTCTTTAGGGCCGTGCATCTTCGGCTTGACGATATAAACCGAGCCAGTGCGCGAGTTGCGCGGCTGGTCAGCGTCTTTCTTCAGGTCGTGCAGCGCGAGCAGCGAGGTAACCACCGCATCAAGAATACCTTCCGGTAGCTCGTTGCCGTTCTCATCCAGAATCGCTGGTGTGGTCATTAGGTGACCCACATTACGCACGAACATCAGCGAGCGGCCAGGTAGCGTGACGCTGCTGCCATCGGTGGTTTGCCAGGTGCGGTCGGCGTTCAGCTTGCGGGTAAACGTCTTGCCGCCTTTTTCGATCTTCTCTTCCAGATCGCCCTTCATCAGGCCCAGCCAGTTGCTGTAAACACCGACCTTGTCTTCTGAATCCACAGCCGCTACGGAGTCTTCGCAATCCATGATGGCGGTCAGTGCAGCTTCCACCACGACATCTTTAACGCCTGCCGGGTCGGTTTTGCCGATGGAGTCGTTGGGATCGATCTGGATTTCCAGGTGCAGGCCGTTGTTACCCAACAGAATCGCGTCGGGTTTAGCCGCTTGACCGGTAAAACCGATCAGCTTCCCGGAATCCTTAAGGCCCGTCTCACGACCACCCTCCAACGACACCACCAGGTGCTCATCACGAATGGTGTATTTCACCGCATCACGGTGAGAACCTGTGGCCAACGGTGCCGCGCGGTCAAGCACGCCACGGGCGTAGGCAATCACTTTGGCGCCACGTTTCGGGTTGAAGCTGGTGCCTTTTTCCGCGCCATCCTCTTCGGAAATCGCATCGGTGCCGTACAGGGCGTCGTAAAGGCTGCCCCAGCGCGCGTTAGCCGCATTCAACGCATAGCGTGCATTGCTCACCGGCACCACCAGCTGCGGGCCTGCCTGAACGGCGACTTCCCGGTCAACGTTGGCGGTGGTCGCTTTGACGTTAGCCGGCGCTTCTGCCAAGTAGTTAACCTCTTTTAAGAAGCGGCGGTATCCCGGCATATCGGTCACCGGGCCGGGATTTTCTCGGTGCCATACGTCGAGTTTCTCTTGCAGCGTGTCGCGCTCTTCCAGTAATTGACGGTTTTTCGGGGTCAAATCATGAAACAGGGCATCCACACCGGCCCAAAAGGCATTTTCATCAACGCCTGTTCCCGGTAGCGCCTGCTCATTGATAAAACGATCTAAATCGGCTGCCACCTGTAAACGGTGGCGCGTGATACGCTCGCTCATGGGGTTTCTCCTGTGAGGATGCCCGTGGGGGGAATGTGTTGGCCACGGTCAGAGTAAAATGTATTTATGGAAAATAATTCCACACCTGCTCGGGCATGTAAACAGCGTAGACCCTAATGCGCTAAAATGCTCGACCAAATGACTAGGTATTAGGGTTTGGGAACGCGGCTCATCAGCCGCGTCTAGGCCAACGGAAAATGGCGTTATGGAGAAACAACGATGCGTGATTTCCAACATCTGGAAGGCTTGTTTCGCCACGCCTCGGGCGATACCGCCCTCAGCCGCCTGTTGCCAGGGGAAGTATTGGCAGACGCCATGCAAGGCTATTTCCACCACTATGGCTTAGAAGCACTGCTGTTAGATACCAGTGAAGTGCATGCAGGCTTTATCGATACGGGGCGCTTTGCGCTGTGGTGCCAAGTGTGGAGCCCCCCGCGGCCAGTGGGTACTGCCTTTGTGGTACATGGCTATTTCGATCATATGGGGTTATATCGCCATTTGCTTGAACGCCTGCTGGCTAAAGGCTGGCGAGTCGTGCTGTGGGATCTTCCCGGCCACGGCCTTTCCAGCGGTGCGCGGGCGGCAATAGAAGATTTCGATGATTATCAGCACTGCCTGGCCCATTTGCAGACGACCCTAAAGAGCCAAGGCATGGCGCCTGCGCCGTGGTTAGGCGTGGGCCAGAGTACCGGTGGGGCGATTTTAGCTACCGATGCACTCACCCGCCGTGAGGCTTCCGGTTGGTCGGGTTTGGTGCTGCTGGCGCCCCTGGTGCGGCCTTGGGGATGGAGCCAAACCAGCTGGCTGCACTTGATTGCCAGCCCGTTTGTAAAAGAGTTGCCGCGTAAATATCGCCCCAACTCTACCGACGAGCAGTTCACCGAGTTTCTACGCGAGGGTGACCCGCTGCAGCCAGAGCGCTTGAGCGTTGCCTGGGTGAGCGCTATGCGCCGCTGGATGCCCCGCCTACTGGCCCAGGAGCCCAACCCGCTGCCTACCCTGATACTCCAGGGCGAGCAGGATCTGACCGTCGATTGGGAGTGGAATTTAGCGATTCTGGCGAAGAAGTTTCCCAATGCCGAAATTCACCGCCACCCGGAAGCTCGCCACCACTTGGTAAATGAAGCCGATCCCATCCGGGAGGTGCTGTTTGAAGCGCTGGATGGGTTTGTAGACCAGCTTAGCGAGAATCAATCCTAGTGCCGCTTTTCGTTAAGCTCCCTTCAACATCCGATCCAACTGCCGGTAGCCAATCGCTTCAATAAAGTGCGGTTGAGTGGGTTTGGGCTCACCCTGCAGGTCGGCTAGGGTAAGTGCCACCCGCAAAACGCGGTGGTAGGCGCGGGCAGAAAGCTTGAGCTTTTCGAGCACGCCCGCCAGCCAGGCGCGTTCTTCATCATTCAGGTCGCAGGCGGCTTCCAGGGCTTTACCACTTAACTGGCTGTTCAGCGCGCCGCGGGCCATTTGTCGCTCCCGGGCGGCTATTACTCGCTCACGCACCGCTGCTGATGATTCGCCTTGGGTTTGCGCAGTAAGCTGTTCGGGTGGCAGCGCGGGCACTTCCACTTGAAGGTCGATACGGTCCAGCAGCGGCCCAGAAAGCCGCGCTTGATAACGCTGGATTTGGCTGGCGGTACACTGACAGCGCTGGCGCGGATCGCCTAAGTGGCCGCAGGGGCAAGGGTTCATGGCGGCTACCAATTGAAACCGAGCTGGATAACGGCGTTCATGGCTGGCGCGGGCTAAATGGATCGTACCGGTTTCTAGTGGCTGCCGAAGCACTTCTAATACATGGCGGGAAAACTCGGGGAGTTCGTCTAAAAACAGCACGCCGTGGTGGGCGAGTGAAATCTCGCCGGGTTTGGGTTTTGAGCCGCTGTCATTTTCAGCAATTGCTGCGACAATGAAAACGCAATATCAACACCTTATGGTATAATTTTTAGAATTCAATGCGATGAAAATGAGGCAAATTGTTGCGACTGCCTCTAAGAATTTCAATAATTGGAGCGACTGCCCATGAAGCTGCCAGCGTCAGTACGCAAAATCGGCCCGACTCGACGAAGCGTGTCTGGTTACCATGCTTTTCGAGGTGAAGAGTCCATTGCCTTTGAATCGACGCTGGAGCGTGACTTTCTGATTCGGGCAGAGTTCGATTTAGATGTGCTTGGGGTCATCTCGCAGCCTTGCGAGATTCCTTTCCAAAATCCCATCACAGGCCGATGCTATACATATACGCCTGACTATCTGGTCTATTACCAGCTAGGAAATCGTCATTATGAGGACTATCCGAAACCTTTACTGGTTGAGGTCAAGCCACAGGCGGCATGGCGTAAACAATGGCGTGATTGGCTCCCTAAGTGGAAAGCGGCGTTACGATACGCTAAGGACCAAGGTTGGACATTTCGCCTTGCTGATGAAAGCCGCATCAGAGACGCAACCTTCGACAACATCACTTTCCTGATGCGCTACAAGCGCATGACGTTTTCACCCGAAGAAAGTCAGGAAGTGCTGAAAACAGCTCATAAGATGGGGGTTGTCACTTTGGACTACCTGCTAGCCCGGCACTTCATGGGCATCTATCGCGCTGAGGGCATCTCTCACTTGTGGCATCTGCTAGCTACTCGGCAGCTAGATTGCCATATGGCTCTTCCTTTTAGTCCTTTCACAGAAGTCTGGGTGCCAAATTATGAGTGAAAATAGTGCCAATACACCTAGTCCTGACAGTGGAGTCACGCAAACTCGCCAGCAAGTAAAGGTCGTGGTCGGTGAGTACGTACAGAAGGGAGAGACCGTCTATCGAATCACAGAAGTGCTAGATTTCTCCACAGCTATCGGCGTTGCCGTTGAGACAGGACGAAGTAGCCCTTTACCGGTAACTGAGCTGATGCCTATCGATAGCAATCTTACCGGTCCTGCTCCTGATTTGACCGAGGTGGGAGATTCGGACTGGCATGAAGCTGAGCGGCGCTTTTCCATTATTCAGCCGCTGGTCGACCAATTACTGATAGGCCGGGAAGTGGTTAGTGCGCGAGCAAAGGAGACAGGGGTTGATACTGCAACGATTTATCGGTGGTTGCAGCGTTACCGCGCCATGGGAACTGTCCTGGCGTTGATCCCGCAAAAACCGGGTTGGAAAAAAGGCAATACACGCATTCCCGCTCATGCCGAAGCAGTGATCAAGGAAGTTATTAACGAGGTTTATTTGACGCCGCAGCGCTCGACGGCACAAAAAGTGGTTTTGGAGGTCATGCGTCGATGTCATGAGCGCAAAATCGACCCTCCCAGTCCCGGCACGGTACGCTCCCGTCTTCGCAGTGTTCCGGAGCGCGACAGGTTGCGCGCCCATGGATTCAGAGAGAAGGCTATCAATCGGTTCCAGCCTGCTGCTGGCCACTTCCCTAACGCTGACTACCCTCTTGCGGTTATGCAGATTGACCATACACCAGCGGATATTATTCTGGTGGATGATGTACATCGCAAGCCTATTGGAAGGCCCTGGATAACGCTGGCAATGGACGTATTTAGTCGCGTTGTCACTGGGTATTATCTGTCCTTTGATGCACCCTCTGAGACGTCTGTCGGGATGTGCGTAGCTCAGTCTATGCTCCCTAAGGACGAATGGCTTTTGCTGCATAACGTGGAGGCTGAATGGCCAGTATGGGGTACACCAAGGACGATCCACGTTGATAATGGCCCAGACTTCCGTTCTGAGTCATTTCGACGCTCTTGCTTGGCCTATGGGATCAATCTCGAATTTCGGCCAGTTCGTCAGCCTCGCTATGGTGGCCACATTGAGCGATTGCTGGGCTCACTCCTCAAGGAGATCCATGATCTCCCGGGCACCACTTTCTCATCCATCAAAGAAAAGGAGGGGTACGATCCGGAAAAGCACGCGGCCATGACAAAAAGTGAATTTGAAGAGTGGCTTGTTACCTTGATCTGCAAGGTCTACCACCAGCGACGGCATTCTGGAATTGGAATGTCGCCTATGAAAAAGTGGGAGATCGGTGTCTTTGGTAATGCAGAGATACAGGGAGTCGGGTTAGCACCGCGACCCGTAGATCGATTATCTGTACTGCTCGATTTTCTGCCCAGTTTTCAGCGCACCATTCAGCCCTTTGGTGTCACCATCGATGGCTTGCGCTACTACGATGAAGCCCTTCGAGCTTGGATAAATGCAGTTGAGTCGGATAACCCTACTAACAAGCGGTCATTTGTTTTCCGGCGCGACCCCAGGGACATTAGTGCTATTTGGTTCAAAGATCCCGCGCTGAATCAGTACTTCAAAATACCCTTTGCCAACCTGTCTCTCCCTTCGATGAGTATTTGGGAGCATGCCCAGGCCAGAGCAAGTCTTCGCAAGGAAGGCATCGACTCTACGGACGAGAGCCAGCTGTTGCGGACTATCAGCGAAATGAGAAGCCACGTAGAGGAGTCGAAGGCGCGGACAAAAAGAAGTCGTCGGCAAGCTCAACGACGTAAAGAGCATGAGAAGAAGGTGACACCTGCCGACCCGCTTGCTAATACCGCTAAAGCTCAGCCACCTATAGCGCCGCAGTCCAGTTTTGATGGACTTTTGTCCGGCGACATCGAAGTGAATTGGGATATCGAATGAGCACACACCTGCACCCGGACCTTCGCTACGTCCTTGGTTTATCTGCCGAAGAGCGCATCGCATTTATGGATCAGCCTCGTTGGATCGGCTACCCATTGGCTAACCGGATTATTGAGGCCATGCGCGGACTCATGGAAAAACCAAGCCGTCCGAGAATGCCCAATTTGCTGATTGTCGGTGAGTCCAATAACGGTAAAACAACCATAGTTCAGCGCTTATCCAAGTTGCACGGCCAGGGCTATGTCAACGAAGACGCTGATCCCGTCAAACCCGTCATTGTCACTCAGTCCCCTCCTAGTGCCGACGAAAAAGGGCTTTACATTGCCATCTTGGAAAGCTTTTGGGCGCCGTATCGCCCAACTGATCCGGTGTCCAAGCTTCGCTATCAGGTCATTCACCAGCTTCGCGCCTGCCACACGCGTCTCCTTATTATTGATGAGTTTCACTCACTCTTGACAGGGGGTGCCGTAAAGCAGCGGGAAACCATGAATGCCATCAAACTCCTCTGTAACGAACTTATGCTGCCGATTGTCGGCGTCGGTACTCGGGATGCTGTGCGCGTTCTCCACTCAGACCCTCAGCACGCCAGCCGTTTTGATGTGGTTACCTTACCGGCGTGGACACTCACTGAAGATTTTCAGAAGTTGCTGGCTGGGTTTGAAAAAACCCTGCCGCTCAAGCAGGTATCGCAATTACATAAGCCTGAGTTGGCCTTTTCCCTTCATGCAGTATCCGGAGGTAACCTGGGCGACCTGCACCGGTTGTTAATCGAATGTGCTAATGAGGCGATCCTTTCAGGCAAAGAGCGTATTGATGGAGATATCATTCAAAGCAAGGCATGGCTGCGTCCGACACGCGGGATTAGGGAAGTGACACTCTGATGCCCTGGACACTCCGGGTTCCTCTCCTGGCCGATGAAGCACTTTCATCCTGGTTGGCCAAGGCTGCCTTAAGACAGGGCTGTGATCCTTTGGCACTCACGGGAGCTATTTGGCCAGGATGGCGGGTATGGACGCGGGATATCGACAGAGGTATTCCTGATGCCCGTCTGGATCCTCTGGTGCAGGTATCAGGTATTCCTGCGTCCGATTTCGAGCAAGCCGCATTGCGTGGCGTTTATGAACAGATCAGTGGCCACCCGCTAGCGGAAAATCGCTCATGGCCTTGGCTGTTGGCTTTGGGCACCAGAAATCGAGTTCACCACGGGGGCCAGCAGTTTTGCTCCTTGTGCCTCACTCAGGATATCACTCCCTACTTCCGACGCGCCTGGCGGATGGCCTGGCACGTGGGATGCCCTTTGCATGACGTGCTGCTCCTTGATGCTTGCCCTACTTGCCATGCTCCTATCGAACCTCACCGGCTCGTAGCAGAGGATAAGCACATAGCTCAATGCGCACGATGTAAGCTTGACTGGCGCCATGTGGCCTGCACACCCATTTCCCAAGACGCACTGAGGTTCCAACAGCTTGCGGATGAGGTTCTGCAGAGGGACCACGCTGTCCTTGGCGACAAAGCGATTTCAGCCTCCGAATGGTTTGCGGTCAATGCCTTTCTCCTTGGTGTGATACGCCGAGCAAGTCGTTGGCCAGCATCCGAACTGACTTTCGCTCTCCAGTCTCTTGGCATTTCGGTCACTGAGAGGCTCTTGCCGGTGACGGGCCTATCCTTCGAGCTGTTGCCCGTTTCTGAACGAAGCGCAATGCTCACAACGATACAGCGCATGCTGGATATTGGTCTTGATGAGATGTTTGAAGCGTTCCATAGGAATGAGGTAATGGCGACCGCTCTTCATGATCCACGAAAATCGCCTCCAGAGGTAATCCGGCCAATGATGGTCAACGGTTCCCCTCGACAGAAAACCTCGCGTGGCGATCTTCAAAGTGGCCATCAACCGAAATCAGAGCGAGCCGTCAGGGCAGCATGGGCACGCTTGAAGCGCAGAATGAAGACCGAAATGCCATGACCCAACGCTCGGAAATATGCTGTGATGAGTGCGGGCGTGAAGTTCTTAAGCTAACGCGCCGACACCGAGGGCATGGTTATTGTTCCACCTGCTACGCACGTGTTTTTAAGCGACGGCTGTGCCCACCATGCGGTGAGTTGGCCCGCTTGCCACGCGATGATCCTAAGGCGGTCTGCCGTCGCTGCGAGATCGACAAACCGTGTGCACGATGTGGAAGCGCTGAATACAGGATAGGAAAGATCACGCCTTACGGACCGGTCTGTAACGCATGCTCCCCTCACTTTCGGGAGCCAAAGCCGTGTGAGGACTGTGGGACGCCATCAGGACGACTGACGAGGGTAAAACGTCAGGGCCATGATCGTCGTCTGTGTCCGTCATGTGCTTCGGCAGATCACGGAACCTGTTCCGCTTGTCGCCGCCATCGATTATTGACCATTGCTCCAGAAGGTCAAAAACTTTGTCACACGTGCCACGAGCAGGGGGACATTACCTGCCCTTCCTGTTACGGCACCATGCCTGCGGGCCGAGGTGATGTCTGCGAGGCCTGTTATTGGGGTAGGACGTGCCGAAAGCGGATAACAATTAACCAAGCAGCATTCAAAGAACCTGAAATGAGTCGGTTATTTGTAGAGTTTGGGGCATGGCTGATGCATACCGTAGGATCGAAAAAAGCGGCGCTTAAGATCAATAACTACCTCGCATTTTTCCTCGACATCGAAACAACCTGGCAGCAAGTACCGAGCTATTCACAACTGCTCCATCACTTCGGAGCTGAAGGGCTGCGCCGTGTTAGGCTCCCTATGCGATGGTTAGATGAAGCAAAAGGGATCAAGCCCAATGCTCAAGCCAAGCGTCTTCATTCGGACAAACGGCGCATTCGTGAATGTCTTGCCTCCTTACCGCCTAGTTCGCAGGCGAATAAAGCGCTTCACAGCTACTGGGGGCAGCTGGAGTCTCGGATCAAGAGCGGCAAGACCTCTTATACCTCCGCAAGGCTGGCGTTACGGGTAGCTGCCTCGTTACTGCGCCACACCGATACAGCGGGACAAAGGCTCCCCGCTCAGCGCGACGTCGAGAGTTACCTAGACGCTGCACCCGGCCAGGCCGCTACCCTGACTGGCTTTACGAACTTTCTTAATCAGCAGCAGGGCACCGCCTTGAAGCCCGTTGTCAACGCCGCAAGAATCTGCAAACAGCGAAAGGAAAAGCTGGCTCGCTCACTTATGAAAATGGCCAAACAGCCTGAAAAGAATGAGGCCTGGCAGTGGGAATGGTTGATGTTGGGCATGGAGTATTTCCATGAGAGGAAAATCTCAAAAAAAGCCATCCGCCAGCAAGAGATAGAAACCAAAGACGATGGCATTTGGGTTACTTTAGAAGGCAGTAAATATTGGCTGCCAAGCTCTCAATAAGACTTTTAAAGTTATACCCATAGACGAACAGTAGCGTCGAACGTGGACATTGCAACGGCCAAGTGTAAAACCAGTCCTTAAAAGAATTCTAAATTTATTGTTTGTCAACTAAAGCCGTGAATGATTTGAGCATAACTGCGGAGGTGACTTCTTCTCTTACAACATCCATTGTGGCGTATGCATTAGCAATGGAAGGCAAATTCAGTTCAAAAAGCATTTCAAAAAGCTCTACCCGCGAAGGGTGAGTACTCATTTGTCTCAGGGCTGTATGATGGAGATCATAATCACCAGTTCGCACCATCTGTGGCAGCATTTCGATCAGAGGAGGCATGATTCCATCCTCTTCGGCGACCTTATAAGCGGAGATCTGTCCAAGTAACCCACAAAGAAAGCCAATGTCAGGAGCAATGCGTATCGCAAATCGGCGGGCGTGCTGCGCTGTTGAGCTTTGGTTTGCTTGTTGGCTAACGTTTTCTTCGTGCTTTCTAATGAATTCGAGAAGCCACTCTTCGATCTGGGCTAGTGTGCACCCTCGGCACCACTTGGAAACTAAAACCTTAAGCGCTTCTAGTATTCGCTTGGCAGTTGCTTCGGGATTTGACGTATTCGTATAGGCGCGACCAAACACGGAGATGAGAGCTGTCTCCTTTACGAAAATTGTTAAGTCCAAAGGGTATTCAGCGACTATGTCCAAAAGCCAATTGACCCAGCCATCTGTTGAGGAATTTCCAACGGGGGCGTGATTGAACGCTTCGCTCAAGCGTTCGACCAACCTTGGTGGGACGCCATTACGAATAGCAATTTCTTTTTGCCACTCAAGCACCGCGCTACAATCCAGCAGGTGTTGTCATGTCGATACCGGTCGATTAGTTGCTGAGCCCGAGGTGTTTTACTGGTGGCCACGACATAGCTTTGATGCTTAGCATTCAGTATTCCAGCAATTTGGTGGGCATGCTCTATATCCGTCGCCACTACTAGCCCACCAGCTTGTGGGGTCTTATGCCTGGTTTCACTCAGCTGCTGAATACCTATATCCAGCACAGCATTGAGGATGTCGTCATGGCGCAACAGGTCTTCATAGCTAACGGGTGACTCACTGAGTAGTTGAGAGAAGCATGAAAACCCTCGAACAGACTCAGTGTTTTCTTTTTCCTCGACGAGCCTGATTAAAGGATTATCAATTAGCGTAATCCGTGGGGCTCTGCAAACGCCCTCGTTCACAGCGTTTTGTAAGTCATAACGATAGTCACAGATCAGCTGCCCTTCTGGATCAGAGTACCTTGCCAACGCCATAGGTAAGTCATCAGAATGCCAAGGGGTTCCAGACCAGCCAAGGGTATGAGTAGCTTGATCCTGGATATTCCGAATAATCTGCTGCCCCCATGTGTTACTAAGGAGAGGATCATGACCTGGGTAGAGTCAGTGTGTGAAGACATTTCAGGTCTCTCCGATATTTCCTTGTCTGAACATGATGGCAGAGAAGGTTGAGCTGTTTTGCTTCATTTTTATTATTAACGACGAATCTTATCGGCTAGCGCCTTTTGCCAGCGCCACTTTTGAGCTCGGCTTGCGGCCTAGCTCATGGGTGATCCAGTAACCGGTATCAATCACGGCCTGTAGGTCAATGCCCGTTTCAATGCCTAGCCCTTCAAGCAGGTAAAGCACGTCTTCGGTGGCTACATTGCCGGAGGCGCCCTTGGCGTAGGGGCAGCCGCCCAGGCCCGCCGTCGCCGCATCAATCACGCTAACACCTTCTTCCATTACCGCGTACAAATTGGCCAGCGCCATGCCGTAGGTGTCGTGGAAGTGCGCCGCCAGGAACTCAATGGGCACTTGCTGGCGAGTCGCCTCAATCATACGTTTGGCCGCCAGTGGTGTGCCGACGCCAATCGTGTCGCCTAGAGACACCTCGTAGCAGCCCATCTCATAGAGCGCCTTGGCTACTTCGGCTACCTTGCTAGGCGCTATCTCACCCTCGTAGGGGCAACCCAATACGCAGGAGACATAGCCGCGTACACGAACGCCTGCATCCCCAGCACGCTTTAACACTGGCTCAAAGCGTGCCAGCGACTCGGCAATCGAGCAGTTGATGTTTTTCTGCGAGAAGGCTTCTGACGCGGCACCAAACACGGCGACCTCTTCCACACCTACTGATAGGGCGTTTTCGAGCCCCTTCAGATTGGGCGTTAGCGCCGAATAGACAACGCCGGGCTGGCGCTTAATACCCGCCATCACTTCGACGGCGTCGCCCATTTGCGGCACCCATTTGGGTGATACAAAGCTGGCCGCTTCAATATGCGTGATACCCGCCTTGGCCAGTCGCTCAATCAGGGCAATTTTAGTCGCGGTAGGCACGATGGCCCCCGGCTCGTTTTGCAGGCCGTCCCGGGGGGCCATTTCAAACAACTGAACGGACGAAGGCAATGGCATAAGGGATAAGCTCCTATTGGTTAGTCGCAGAGTCGTTGGCTGCAAAGTCGAGCAGCACGGCGCCTTGGTTGACGGTGTCGCCGGCCTGGAAGTGGAAGGTGTCCACGCTGCCATCGGCGGGGGCCGTCATGGTGTGCTCCATCTTCATGGCTTCCATCACCATTAGCGGCATGCCTTTCTCGACTGCCACGCCCGGCTCTACCAGCAAGGCAACGACGGTGCCGTTCATGGGCGCTGTGAGCGTGGATTCCGCCTCATGGTGACCGTGGTCGATGGCATCGATACGCCGCCAGAACAGGCGGGTTTCTCCGCTCGGGTCAGCCATGACGACGACATGCCCGTCGCGGTTCGCCTGTAGGCGACGGCGGTGGCCGTTCAACGTGACGGCGACAGCATCACCCGTCAGCGGCTGGAGGCTCGCAGTGAGAGTTTTATCATTGATAGTGAGGTTCCACTGTGTCTCCCCCGCGCTACGCTTGCCTTCAACGATCACCACTGCATCATCGCTATCAGCGGCCTTTACGCTTGCGGGGTCACATAGCGCAATGCGAATGGTGTGGGGCGCGTTGAGTCGGAAGCCATCGTGGCGGTCCCAAGGTGAATCGCTTTCACACTCTTGGGCTAGTTGATGAAGGCCGATTAACGCAGCACTGGCGTAGGCTTCCATACTGTAGGTGCGCGGGGCAAATAGGGTGGCTTCGTTGCGCTCGATAAAGCGCGTATCCAGCTCCACGTTCTTAAAGCCGGGGTGGGTTGCTAGGCGCATCAAGAAGGCGCGGTTAGTGACCACGCCTTGAACGTCCAGCGCTGCTAGGGCGCGGTTAAGCGTGGCCAGCGCCGCATCGCGGTCGGGGCCGTGAACAATCAGTTTGGCGAGCATCGGGTCGTAATGCATGGATACCGCATCGCCGCTCTCTACGCCGCTATCCAGGCGTACCTGGTCAGCACCCAGACCCGCGCCTTCCAAATCCAGCGCAAAGCGGGTGAGCAGGCCGGTAGCGGGCAGAAAATCCTGTTCCGGGTCTTCGGCGTAAATCCGCGCTTCAAAGCTGTGTCCGGTAATGGTTAGTTCGTCTTGGCTGCATGGGAGCGGTTCGCCCATGGCCACACGTAGCTGCCACTCGACCAGATCCTGACCGGTGATTATCTCAGTGACCGGGTGTTCGACCTGAAGACGGGTATTCATCTCCATAAAGTAAAACGAACCGTCCGCGTCTAACAGGAACTCGACGGTACCCGCACCCACATAGCCAATTTCCTGGGCGGCACGCACGGCGGCGTCGCCCATGTTACCGCGCAGCTCTGCGGTCATGCCGGGGGCAGGCGCTTCTTCAAGGACTTTTTGATGGCGGCGCTGCACGCTGCAGTCCCGCTCGAACAGATAGACGCCGTTGCCGTGGCGGTCGCAGAACACCTGCACTTCCACGTGGCGTGGCTGTACCAGGTACTTTTCGATCAGCATGCGGTCATCGCCGAACGCGGCTTTGGATTCACGACGGCAGCCGTCTAACGCTGCCTGGAAGCCATCACCGGATTCAACAACGCGCATGCCTTTACCACCGCCGCCTGCGCTTGCTTTGAGCATGACAGGGTAGCCGATTTTGTCGGCTTCGCTACGCAGAAGAGCATCGTCCTGATCGTCGCCGTGATAGCCCGGCACCAGTGGCACACCGGCATTGGCCATGCGCGCTTTAGCAGCGGATTTATCACCCATGGCGGCAATGGCTGAAGCCGGTGGGCCGACAAAGGTAATACCGGCTTCTTCGAGGGCTTTGACGAAGCTGCCGTTTTCAGAAAGAAAGCCGTAGCCGGGGTGAATAGCGCCGGTGCCGGTGCGTTGGGCGGCGTCGATCACTGCCTCAATATTGAGGTAGCTTTCGCGTGAGGTGGCAGGCCCCAGGCGCACGGCTTCATCGGCTTCACGTACGTGGCGGGCGCTGGCGTCGGCATCAGAATAAACGGCCACGGTTTTTAAACCCATGCGGCGGGCGGTGCGCATTACGCGGCAGGCGATTTCACCGCGATTGGCCACCAGCAAGGTATCGAATTTGGTTGGGGTAAGCGTCATGAGCGTGGCTCCGCAGCGTTATTGTGTTCTTCAGATGACGTCCAGACGGGGCGGCGCTTTTCAAAGAAGCTGGATAAACCCTCTTGGCCTTCCTGGCTTACCCGCAACTTGGCGATCATCTGGCAGGTATACTCGCGGGTCTCAGGGCTATCTGGCTCACGCTCAACCTGGGAGAACATCTGTTTTCCAATTTTCTGTGCCTGAGGCGAACCTGCTCGAAGTACTTCGAGCATGCTATCAACAGCTTCATCTAGGTCATTGTGTGGAATAATTTGATGCACGAGACCCAACTTAAGAGCAGTTACAGCATTTATTATTTCAGCCGTTAGTGCATATCGCCGCATTTGTCGATTGCCAATGGCACGCTGCACATAAGGGCTAATAACGGCTGGAACCAACCCAATTTTTACTTCCGATAAGCAGAACTTAGCTTTATCAGAAGCTATTACGATATCGCAACAGGCGGCAAGGCCAACGGCACCGCCGAAAGCGGCCCCCTGCACACGGCAAATCGTGGGGCATGGCAGCGTGTCCAGGCCATGCATCAGCGCAGCGAGCTTGCGAGAATCAGCGACGTTGCCCTCTAGGTCATAATCGACCATGCGCTTCATCCAGTTCAAATCAGCGCCTGCGGAGAAACTTTTACCTTCTGAACTCAGCACTGTTACCCTTACATCTCCGTTTTCAGCGAGCTTATGTAGTTGATTTAAATGAAGGTTTAGCTCAGCGATTAAGTTATCATCAAAAGCGTTATGCACCTCAGTCCGGTTTAAGTTCAAGCGCGCCACGCGATCTCTAATAGTCAGTGTTGAATAAGTCATCGTTATTACCCTCTTACATTCGGAAAACGCCGAACTTAGTCTCTGCGATCTCAGCATTCATTGCGGCAGCCAGAGAAAGCCCTAACACTTCACGGGTCTGTGTGGGATCAATAACGCCGTCGTCCCACAGCCGGGCACTGGCATAGTAAGGGTGACCCTGGTTTTCATATTGTTTGCGCGTAGGTTCTTTAAAAGATGCCTCTTCTTCTTGGCTCCAGCTTCCTCCCTCATTCTCTATCTGTTCACGTTTAACTTGCGCTAATACGTTGGCAGCTTGCTCGCCACCCATCACTGAAATACGCGCGTTGGGCCACATAAACAGCAGGTTGGGGTCGTAAGCTCGGCCGCACATGCCGTAGTTACCGGCACCAAAGCTGCCGCCAATCAGTACGGTGTACTTGGGCACTTTGGCGCAGGCCACGGCAGTCACCAGCTTGGCGCCGTGCTTGGCAATGCCTTCGTGCTCGTACTTGGAGCCGACCATAAAGCCGGTAATGTTCTGCAGGAAGATCAGTGGAATCTTGCGCTGGGCGCAGAGCTCGATAAAGTGGGCGCCTTTCACGGCACTTTCGGAAAACAGCACGCCGTTGTTCGCGACGATCCCAACCGGGTAGCCGTGAATATGGGCAAAGCCGGTGACCAGGGTTTCGCCATAATAGCGTTTGAACTCGTCGAAATCGGAGTCATCGACAATGCGGCCAATCACTTCGCGCACGTCGTAGGGTTTTTTTAGGTCGGTACCGACAATGCCATACAGCTCGGAAGGATCGAGTTTGGGCGGCTTAGGCGCCTGCATGGCGAGCTTGCCCCGCTTTTGCCAGTTCAGCCGCGATACGCAGGCGCGGGCAAGCTGCAGTGCGTGGGCGTCGTTTTCGGCGTAGTGGTCGGCCACCCCGCTGACTTTGGCGTGAACATCTGCACCGCCTAAATCTTCAGCGCTAATGCTTTCGCCGGTGGCGGCTTTGACCAAGGGCGGGCCACCCAGAAAAATCGTGCCCTGCTCTTTGACGATAATCGATTCATCCGCCATGGCGGGGACATAAGCTCCACCCGCGGTGCAGGAACCCATCACCACGGCAATTTGCGGAATACCTTCGGCAGACATCGTCGCCTGGTTATAAAAGATGTGCCCGAAGTGGTCGCGGTCGGGAAAAACTTCATCTTGGCGGGGTAGAAAAGCACCACCGGAATCGACCAGATAGATGCACGGCAAGCGATGCTTGCGGGCGATCTTCTGAGCACGCAGGTGTTTTTTTACCGTGAGCGGAAAGTAGGTGCCGCCTTTTACTGTGGCGTCGTTGGCGACGATCACGCACTCGATCCCGGACACCCGGCCAATGCCGGTGACTACACCGGCAGCAGGCACCGAAAAATCATATACTTCGTGTGCGGCCAAAGTAGAAAACTCTAAAAACGGTGAGCCTTCATCGATCAAGTGATCAATGCGGTCGCGCACATACAGCTTACCGCGGCTTTCGTGGCGCTCACGGGCTTTACTACCGCCACCTTGGGCTACAGCGGCGGTCAGTTCGCGCAGTTTATTCACTTCACCCAGCATTGAGGCTTCGTTGGCTTGAAACACATCGCTGCGAGGATTGATTTTGCTATTAATAATGCTCATAACGCGATCCTTACTTGCTTTTGGTGAAGAGTTCGCGGCCAATCAACATCCGTCGAATCTCGCTGGTACCTGCACCAATTTCATACAGTTTGGCGTCGCGCAGCAGGCGCCCGGTAGGGTATTCGTTGATATAGCCGTTGCCGCCGAGCAACTGAATAGAATCCAGCGCGACTTGCGTCGCTTTTTCAGCACAGTAGAGAATGACGACAGCGGCATCTTTGCGCGAGGTTTGGCCGCGATCGCAGGCACCTGCAACGGCATATAAATAGGCACGACAGGCGTTCAAAGTGGTGTATATATCCGCTACCTTGCCCTGCACCAACTGGAACTCGCCAATCGACTGGTTGAACTGCATACGCTCGTGGATATAGGGCATCACCACGTCCATTGCCGCCTGCATAATGCCAATCGGGCCCGCGGCTAGGACTGTGCGCTCGTAATCCAAGCCACTCATCAGCACGCGAATGCCTTTGCCTGCGCCGCCGAGGATATTCTCAGCGGGCACGGCGCAGTCCTGGGACACCAGCTCGCAAGTGTTGGAGCCGCGCATGCCCAGCTTGTCGAGCTTCTGGGCGGTGGAGAAACCAGGCATACCTTTTTCGATAATAAAGGCGGTAATGCCTTTGGAACCGGCTTCGGGGTCAGTCTTGGCGTAGACCACCAGAACATCCGCATCGGGACCGTTAGTGATCCACATCTTATTGCCGTTAAGGATGTAGTGGTCGCCATTTTGTTTGGCGCGCAGTTGCATTGAGACCACGTCAGAGCCTGCGCCGGGTTCCGACATCGCCAAAGCGCCCACGTGGTCGCCGCTGATCAGCTTAGGCAGGTACTTGGCTTTCTGTTCTGAGGAGGCGTTAATCTTGATCTGATTCACGCACAGGTTGGAGTGGGCGCCGTAAGAGAGCGCAACCGATGCGCTGGCCCGCGAGATTTCCTCCATGGCGATAAAGTGGGCGAGGTAGCCCATACCGCTGCCGCCATCTTCCTCGGAAACGGTGATGCCCAGAAGGCCCATGTCGCCAAACTTCTTCCAAAGATCGTTGGGGAATTCGTTGTTGCGGTCGATTTCGGCAGCGCGTGGGGCAATCTCACTGGTGGCAAAGGCGTTGACCTGCTCGCGCAGCATATTCAGTTCGTCATCGAGGCCCAAATTGAGTTCTGAGTAGTGTGAAAACATGTTCAATCACCTGTTACGAATAGCATTAGCTAGCTGTGTCGGCTAGGCGTGCCGAGAGTATGTAAACAAGGCACCGAATTAGTGCATCGTGGTGGGAAAAGGGGCGAAGTGTGAGCGATTGAGTTTAATATCTTCTCAGGGTTTTGTTTTTCAAGTAGTGCTTCCAAGGTTTGACGACAACGAATCTCGGCACTTTCAAGATCTAATTGCACCATCGTAATGTCTCTCATCTGCTGATCGAGCGCTGCATGAAGATCGGCTATCTTGTTAAACATTAGGTACAGTTGCTTCTTACAGCCGCTGGGGGTTTCATCCCATAGTTCAAAGAGCACACGAGTTTCTGCCAGGGAAAAGCCTAGTCGTTTAACACGAATCGTTAGCTTGAGCCGCACTCGATCTTCGCTGCTGTAAATTCGAGTTTGCCCACTGCGAATAGGGTGCAATAACTCCTGGTCTTCATAAAAGCGAATGCTCCGGGTAGTGACGTCAAACTCGCTGGCCAATTCACTGATTGTGTAGGTTATGTTCATGATCGCTACTCTTGTCGGTAGGAGAATGGTCCCTACGGAACACTGATATGAGGCTAAAACAAGTTTACGTTAACGTAAAGGTAGTAGTTGTACGTATGTGATATTTAAAGTGTTGTTAAGGTGATGAAAAATATAAATTTTATACTTTTAATAGTGCTTAATTTAAATAGATATAGACCAAAGATGTAATTGTAATGCTCTACAATTGACTGCTAGTTTCTATCTTACGTCTACGTAAAAGTAATACATGGTTTTCAGCCAACGGGGGTTCGACTAAGCATTTAAGCAGCTA
Source organism: Vreelandella glaciei (assembly GCF_013415125.1). Taxonomy (GTDB): domain Bacteria; phylum Pseudomonadota; class Gammaproteobacteria; order Pseudomonadales; family Halomonadaceae; genus Vreelandella; species Vreelandella glaciei. Next base: position 253,458 of record NZ_JACCDE010000002.1, read on the forward strand.
GTGAAACCTCACATTTAGTACCTGGATACAAGAGCAAAAGAGGCTTATCACTTCATGCGAGTAAAAGATTACGAGTGGCAATTAAGGTTAGCTAGCTTGAGAAACCAGCAAGATGAAGCGTAGAAGGCCAAAATTCATAAACACAAACAGCTAGCAGAGCAAAGTACTGGGCGCGATGTCAGCGGATAAACCTTACTAAAGTGTTGCGCTTGGAGTCTGCATCCACCACCCCTTAAAAATAAAAATGCGTGGCTTTAAGAATGAGCTCAACAACGCTCAATCAACATGGCAATTCCTTGTCCTCCTCCAATACACATGCTTATTAAGGCATAACGTCCACTTGTACGGCGAAGTTCATATATTGACTTAACGAGCAAAATAGCACCAGTTGCTCCAATCGGATGTCCTAATGAAATGCCTCCGCCATTGGGATTAATCTTTTCAGGGTTAATGCCAATTTCTCTAATAACAGCGATTACTTGCGACGCAAAAGCCTCATTGATTTCCCAAAGATCGATATCTTCAACTGAAATATTGTTGCGTAGAATTATATTATTAATCGCTGGAACAGGCCCTATTCCCATATATTTAGGGTCCACGCCTACAAGTTCACTATCAACTATACGGGCAAAATAATCACAACCTCTTTTATCTGCATGTTCTCTATCCATCAGCACCAACGCAGCTGCACCGTCGTTAATAGTAGATGAGTTGCCAGCTGTAACAACCCCATTCTTCCTATTGAAGACAGGGGGCATAGAAGCTAGCTTGGCGTAATCAACAGTTCGTCGCGGTCCCTCATCCTCGTTGATAATAGTTTCACTGCGCCGGCTTTCATTTTTTAAGGCAAGGATCTCATGTTCAAAAAAACCAGCATCTTGTGCTGCTATTGCACGCCGATGACTTTCAAGTGCATAGTTATCTTGCTCTTCTCTGTTAATTTTCCATTTCTTTGCAATATTCTCTGCAGTCACACCCATATGGCATTTATCAAATGGATCTGTCAAAGCCCCAACCATAGCATCAACCGCAGTAGAATCGCCCATTCGCTGCCCCCACCTATTCGATTTTAGCCAATAAGGTGCTTGGCTCATTAGCTCACCTCCTCCCGCAATGCAGCACTTAACTTCACCTGAAGATATATAGGAAGAGGCTGTTATAACAGCCTGCAAACCACTCCCACATAATCTGTTCAAGGTCAGAGCCGGAACGCTGTGAGGAACTCCAGCGTTAACACTCGCGACTCTCGCTAAATACATATCCATAGGGTCGGTATGGATGACATTACCAAAAACAACATGCCCGACATCTGCATGTGGAACGGCTGCACGAGACAGCGCCTCCGTTGTCACGCTAGTGCAGATATCGCCCAATGAAAAGGAAGAAAGAGCTCCACCAAATGAGCCAATGGGAGTCCTAACTCCAGACACAATGACCGTATCTTTCATACTAAATCTCCTGACAATAAATTGCTAAATATACCATCACCTAGTGGAAGAGCTTGCTTTTACCTAATTCTAGGAGAAGCAGTCAATGAAACACATTGCTTTTTAGCTTCACTCTCTTGTATTTTTAATGACCTCATATAAGCTTCTCTATTCCTTAGTTTATCCCAGTACTTTTTAATACCATTTCCAAATTTTTCTTCCATATCTAAATATGAGGCTAGCATCAGAGAGTAACCAACTGATACGTCGGCAGCTGTGAACCTTCCGGAACAAATATAATCTTCGGATAATAGTCTCTCATCAATAAATTTAAGTCTAGAAAGGAACCAGCGTTCATAATCAGTCGCCACTTGCTCTATTCTTCTCTCTAACGATTCAAAGTGCTTGTATCTAAGAATAAGAGTCTGTGGAAAAGTAAGTGTAGCTTCACCGAAATAAAGAAAGTTCAAATAGCAGCCATAACTTGGTTCCGCTACTCCAACCCCCATTTTATTAGCAGAGTAGCGGTCGGCTAGGTATTGGCACACTGCCGATGACTCTGTCATAAAGGTTTTATCATCATAGAATGCTGGAACAGTTCCCAAGGGATTTGTTTTTTTGTAATCTTTTTCTAAATGCCTTGGGGGAAAATCATGCATAATCAAATCATATTCCATCCCCAGCTCTTCCAGCATCCATAAAATTCGAAATGACCTAGCACTCATGCAGTGGTGTAAAGTAATCATAACTACTCCTAGAAATTATGTTGAATTTAAAAAACGGAAAATTACTTAAAGACCATTCCAGGCAGCCATAATATGATTGATGGAAATAGGGCCATCAGCCCACAGGCCAACACGATCAGCGCCACAAATGGGATCACCGCGCGATAGAGGTCGACGATTTCCACCCCAGGCGGCGCCACCCCCTTGAGGTAGAAGAGCGCGTAGCCGAAGGGCGGCGTCAGGAAGGAGGTCTGCAGCACCACGGCAACCATCACCACGAACCACAGTACGTCTACGCCCATGCTCTCGATGATGGGCAGCATGATAGGGAAGCTGAGTAGCACGATGCCGGTCCAGTCCAGGAACATGCCCAGGATGAAAACCAGGAACAGCATCAGGATCAGTGCCCCGGTTGTGCCGCCGGGCATCGCCATCACCACCTCGTGGATGACGTCCAGGCCGCCGCCGATGGAGAACACTCCGGTAAAGGCAGTGGCTCCCACTACCACCAGCATCACCATAGTGGTGGTCTTGCTGGCCTCGATCAGCGTGCGATAGCAGGTCGAGGCCTTACGATCGCCGAAGATCAGGAAAAGAACGAAGGCGATAGCCACGCCAATGGCCGAGGCCTCGGTGGCGGTGGCTATGCCCAGGAGCAGCGAACCCAGCACGCCGAGGATTAGCGACATCGGCGGCATCACGTACTTGACGAGCATGATCAGCAGCTGGCCGGTGGAGACCTCGGCGCGCTCCGCCGCGGGCACTGCTGGTCCGTAGCTCGGTTTGAGATGACAGATCACCAGCACGTACAGGGCATACATCGCGCCCAGCATCACCCCCGGCACTAAGGTGCCGGCGAACAGCGCGCCTACCGAGACTGGCGAGTAGCTGGCCATTAGGATCAGCATGATGCTGGGCGGGATCAGGATACCCAAGCAACCACTGGCCATGATTACCCCAGTGCTTAGCTCCTTGTTGTAGTTATACTTGAGCATCGGCACCAGGGCGACCATGCCCATCACAGCGATGGAGGCGCCGACGATTCCGGTGGTGGCGGCCAGAAGCACCGAGACGATAACCACAGTAAGAGCCAAGCCGCCACGCAGATTAGCGAGCAGCAGGCGCATGGTATCGAACATCTTCTCGGTGACACCGGAGTCATTTAGGAAGCGCGCCATCAGCACGAACAGTGGGATGGCAACTAGAACATAGTTGTCCATAGAGTTGCCGTAAATGTTATTGATCAGGATGCCTAACGTGTTGGCACCGGGTCCTAACCAGGCACCGAGTACTGCGACGCCGCCAAGCACGAAGGCCAGCGGATGACCTATGAACAGGCCGATTAGTAGACCGACGAACATAAACAGGGTGAGCATCTCAGGGCTCATGCAACATTCTCCTTGCTTAGCTCACCAAAGGCGCGGATGACGACAGCTAATGACTGGAGCAGCAGTAGCGCGGCGGCTACAATAATTACTCCTTTCAATGGGTAGACAGGAATGGCTACCATGCCATTGGTAGTCTCACCACGGCTGAATGAGCGTTCAAAGAAGGCCCAGCCGAAGGTGAACAGCATCCAAATGAAGGGCGCGAAGAAAATCAGATAGCCGAGCAGGTCGAGTGCAGCCTGCTTATGTCGGGAGAGTAGGCGTTTGAGCACGTCGACTTCCACGTGGGCGTGATGGCGCAGTCCGAAGGCCGCCATCAGCATAAAGTGGACTCCGAACAGCATTTTAGTCACATCGAAGGCCCAGTCACTGGGGCGTCCGATCAAGAAGCGTGCGGCGATGTCATAGATCACGATCAGCGTGATCACAGCAAGCAGCGGGGCAATCAGGCGGCCGAACCACTCGTTGAGGACATCGATAGCCCTGGCAATGGTGTTCATGAAAAAGCTCTCAGAAACGGGTGAATCAAACGAAAAGAGATGTTCGGGTGCCAGAAAGAGGTCGGGGCACGTAAGCCCCGACCTGATTACTGGTTTATGCAAGCTTCAAGTTCTTCGAGGGAGGGTAGGTTGTTCGTGGTACGACTCATGTTGAAGGGCACAGTCAAGTCGCGCCAGGTTGAGTAGTGCTCCAGATAGCTGACCATGGAGTGATATACTTGTGCTGTCATTGGATTTTCACATGCACTTTGAACAATAACTTGATTAGTGATTTTTTGGATTTTTTCTAAGTCTTCCTCTGATAGTTTATGAATCTCAACTCCAGCCTCAATAAAATTTTCAGCCCCTTCAGTTGACTTTCTTTCAAGCCATGAGAGCGACCAAGCCATGGTGGACTCAGCGGCAATCTTCAGTTTATCTTGAGTTTGCTCTGAAAGACTATTCCATGCATCCTTATTGATCATTACGCCCAGAACACTTCCTGTTTGATGCCAGCCAGGAACAGTCCAATGTTCAACGACTTCTGCAAACCCAGCGTCGTAATCTACTCCAGGAGTATTAAACTCCATTGCTTCTACAACACCTCGCTCAATAGCTTGGTAAATTTCAGCGCCAGACAGCGATACTTGAGAACCGCCCAGGCCACTCAAAACTCTTCCTTGATCTCGCCCAGCTAGGCGAACTCTTTTTCCGTCAATGTCATTTAAACTAGTAATTGGAACCCCTCCCATCAAGCCAGATTCGCTACCAACAATTCCATAAGGGAGATAGACTAAATTATATTCCCCATAAACCTCTTGATAGAGCTCCCAGCCGCCCCACTGCATTATCCAATTAAGGTAGTCGACACCATTGAATAACATGGTTGTAGTGCCTAAAGGAGAAAAGGCCGAGTCAGTACCTGCCCAATAACCCGGCCAATCACCAGAAGCTTCGATGCTTCCTGTTTCTGTGGCATCGAAGACTTCTGTGCTTGGCATAAGGGTACCGCCAGCACGAAATTCAATAGACAACTCACCATCCGTAAGCTTATTTACAGTCTCGACCCAATGTCGATCGATCTCAATTAACCCCAAGCTATCTGGCCAAGTCGATGTCATAGTCCAAGTTTCTTGAGCATTTGCTGCTGCCGATAAAGTCAGCAAAGCTGTTGAACTGATCGCTGTGATGAAGTTTGTTTTTTTCATGATCACCTCAAATTGTTATAATGTATCATTTGTCGTGCAATTTCCCATTATGATGGGGGCTAATTCATTTGCTTACAAAACTAATTGCTAATCAAAATTTTGATTAACGACTATCTTTACTTAATTTACAATAGAGCCTTCGACTGAATTTAAGCTAATCGTCGACTCATTGTTCTGCAAATCATCGTCATGAGAAATGATATTTATTTTTAAAGCTCTTGTGAATGCTCACTAAAAATTAAAAATAAAATAAATATTAGTTACATTTTCTTTAGTTCTCTACGTACGATTTTTCCCGTAGCCGTCTGAGGAAGCTCATCTATGTATGTTATTTCACGCGGATACTCATGTGCTGCTAAATGTTTTTTAACATGGCTCTTAAGTTCTTCAGAAAGTTCCTCAGTTGGCTCATGCCCTTCGGCCAACACAATAAATGCCTTTACTATTTCAGTCCTCAATTCGTCGGGCTTTCCTACTACAGCAGCAAGACGTACAGATGGGTGTTTAAGCAAACAATTTTCAATTGGTGCAGGGCCAATTCGATAACCAGCACTAGTTATGACATCGTCATCTCTTCCAACAAACTTGAAAAAACCATCTTCATCTTGCACACCCAAGTCACCGGTTACCAACCAATCGCCAATAAATTTTTCTTTAGTGGCCTTGGGGTTGTCCCAGTACCCAATAAACATAACAGGGTCAGGAGATTGAATAGCTATACTTCCTAACTCACCACTTTTTAGAATGTTCCCTTTGTCATCTATAACTGCAACTTTATGACCAGGTACAGACTTACCTATATATCCCGGCTTATGAATGCCCATCTGTGTGCTAGAAGAAACCACAATATTGCATTCAGTCTGTCCATAAAACTCATTTATTGTTACACCAAAAGTCTTTCGCCCCCAGTCGAGAAGTTCGTCCCCTAGTGACTCTCCCCCACTTGCGATACTCCTAACATTCAGTTCCCATCTACTCTTAGGATTTTTTTCTTGTCGCATAATCTTAAGTGCTGTTGGAGGAAGAAACATATTTTTTACCCCAAAACTTTCAATGAGAGAGAAAGCTTCTTCAGCATTAAATTTCAACATTCGTCTAGCAACTACAGGAACACCAAAATACAGTGATGGCAATAAGACATCTAATAGGCCGCCAATCCATGCCCAGTCAGCAGGCGTCCACATCACATCTCCGTTTTTTGGAAACCCATCATGCGAAGTTTGAACACCAGGAATATGGCCAACCAGCACCTTATGAGAAAGAACCGCACCTTTCGAGCTCCCTGTAGTGCCTGATGTGTAAATTATCATTGCCGGGTCATCTGCTGATGTTTTCTTCGCTGAAAAACGCTCATCAAACAGAGATATATCTTTATGGAAATCAATAGAATTCACACCTGACTCACAGGGTTCTATTGAATAGACTACCTCTAGACTATTAAGGTCATCAATAATGGATGATAAATTTTCCAACCCCCTAGCGTCTGTTATAACCACACGCATGGAACAGTCATTCATTCTATGAAAAACAGCATCTGGACCAAACAAGCTAAACAAAGGAACGGCAATGGCACCTAATTTATAACAAGCAAAATGTGAAACAGCCGTCTCAGAACACTGTGGCAGATAAATGCCAACTCTATCTCCAGACGCAACACCCTTTGCAACCAAACTATTTGCCAACCTATTTGACTTCTCCTGCAACTCTTTGTAGGTGACTTCTTTACTCTCCCCGTGCCCGTTGACCTCTATCAGGGCAACTCGTGAAGCATCCTTGTTCGCCCATTTATCACAACAAACATCTGCGATGTTAAAATCTTCATAAATTGGCCAAGAGAAATTGCTTACAATATCTTCGTAATTTGAAAAAGAACTAATCACACCCCGCCTCCTTAAAAATTATTATTGAAGTCTGATGATTTTTGATATCATTTCAGCCATATTTCGACAGCCAAGCTTTTTCATAACCTTTGATCTATGCGCTTCAACTGTCCTGTAGGATATACCAAGCTCTTTAGCTATTTCTTTACACGTCATCCCGTTAGCAATATATCCCGAAACCTCTCTTTCCCTAGCTGATAAGATCTTACTTGGCCCAGAGAAATCTTCAGCTTCAGAAAAGCTCCAAACTGCCAGCTTGAAAGGATCTTGTGGAGTTAATGTTCTACCCGAAGCTCTAGCCCAAAAGACCTTCCCCCCCTTGGTTTGCATAAATCTCTCGTCTACATAAGAGGCGGACTCCATCAATTCTGAATAGCTTTTTTCACCAATTTTATTGAAGTCGGCAACGGAGGGATAAAGCTTCAAAATCAGCTCTCCTAACAGCTCCTCTTTTTCATATCCAAACAACTCGCAAAATTCTATGTTGCAAGTTTTTATTGATCTACGCTCGGTCAGCACAAGGGCAACAGGAGCATATTCAAAAACCAGTTTCTCATCTTCATCACTAAGCATAGAGATCATAGGCGGCATCATCTAGTAATTTGATAGCGTGACTTGTTTTTTTAGTTACACGCTTCAATCTAATGTTGATTCATCATTTGAGATTAGCAGCACGCACCACGTTCCTCTATACGTAGTACTACGCATAGAGGAACGAATAATCTTCTACTACTGCGTGCTCTAACTCTCTGTCACCGTGTTGGATGTAATGATAAACCTTGAAAGCTTCAGAGCTGGGCATCTCTACGCGTAAGGACGAATCCGGCTCTTCTTTTAATTCAGTAGTTTAGGTGGCATACCTAGGTCGCTGGCATGGAATAGAACGGCTGTCCTGAAACGCTCATTGCTCCGGTAGCTTGATGCGCATCCGTATCGTCCGCGTCTTACCATTCAGCGCTTCTGAACCGCCCCGGTTATTCCGGAGACCGGTTTGTTTGAGTCAAGCAGCTTCACCCGACTCTTCCAGTTGACGATAATACGTCCTTTCTCGTTCTGCTGGTGGAACGTTTCCGATGGGTTC